>URQQ01000010.1 GCA_900549995.1 uncultured Lachnospiraceae bacterium
AGCGCTACGTTCGGGACGTAGAGGTCGCGTGTTCGAATCACGTCACTCCGATTTTGAGAGAGAATACTTCAAAGTTTGTAGTTACAGGCTTTGGGGTATTTTTTGTTTTTGGGATTATACCGCACCTTTATCTGGTGGAGCACACTCTTTTTGAGGGGATTCTAACACCTGTTCTAACGCTTGGCTGGCGGACTGTGTGGCATTCGTATGCCTCAGGAAGGGAGAGAGGAGGTTTATATGTGGGAAGAATGGATCGGCCGGGATGTGACCGTTGTGGTGGACAGACCATTGGGCAACAGACATCCGGATCATGGCTTTATGTATCCGTTGAATTATGGGTATATTCCGGGTACAGTTTCTGGTGATAATGAAGAATTGGATGCTTACATTTTAGGCGTCCATCATCCGCTGAAAACATTTACAGGAAGAGTGATTGCGGTCATACACCGATTGAACGATGATGACGATAAGCTGATCGTAACGGCGGCGGATGAAGCGCACCTATACAGTGATGAAGAGATAAGAGAATTGACAAAATTTCAGGAACAATTTTTTGACTCCATTATTATTCGTTCATAAAAGAAATTCTGTTTTAAACAGCCAGGATGAAATACAGTTTCAGTACAGTGAAGAAAAAAGCAGCCCTCCCAATGATGAGAAGGCTGCTTTTTTATAGTCTCGGGAAATCCTGGCAGGCATTGAATCAACTGCTAGAAATCTGCTTCTACATACAAGTCATCCGGCGAAATCTTGTCGACAACTTCTTCCTGCCATTTATCCTTTTCAATATCTTCAACAGAGACAGAAAAATACTTTGCTTCCATATTCATTTCATTCATCAGGAAATCCCGCGTTTTTTCAGCAAGTTCTTTTTTCACTTCTTCTGATCTTCCAGGATACATTTTAATTGCGATATGTGGCATAACAATTCCTCCTTTAGGGCGGCCTTAACAAATTGACTCAGCTTATTTTAGTTCCATTCTGTTCCGACACCTGCGGCAACAGCTTTTTCATAGATTGATTTTGCTGCAACAAGATCTTGGGTTGCAACTCCAACAGTTTCAAATACAATGATTTCTTCATCGTTCTCACGGCCCACTAATTCACCTTTGAGTACGCTGCCAAGATCACCTGTGAAATCATCTTTTGTGATAATTCCTTCTTCTAACGGAATGAGGATATCCCCGGATTCTGATAATACGGCGTCCTCGGAATCAAAATATATTTTAGATGCACGAGGGAGAATTGCAGGATCCATTTCCTGCATATGGTGCTGGTACGCTCCGACACAGCTGATTGTTGCGCCTTTTTTGATTTTGGTTCCGTCAAATACAGGTTTGGAAGATGGTGTAACAGTGATCAGAAGATCTGCATCATCAATCGCGGCATCGGAAGTTTCAGAAGCTACAATTCTTGTTCCATAATCTTTTAATTCTTCCTGCATACGGGCTGCAAATTCTTTTGTTCTTTCAAGATTCATGTCATATACTCTGACTTCTTCGAGTTTTCTTGCAGCGATCATTGCTTCCAGTTGTGTTGCAGCCTGACCGCCGGTTCCGATTAATGCACCGATGCGGCAGTCTTTTTTGGCAAGGACGTCAAAAGCAGCTCCTGAAGCGGCTCCTGTACGCAGCTGAGTGACATACGTACCGTCTAAAACGGCGGTCACAACACCTGTTTTTCCATCGATTAACAGAACCTGTGCAGGAGATGATGGGATTCCGTTGTCAATATTATGTGGGAAAATATTGATGATTTTTAGGGAAGCAGTATCCATTTCTTCGACGTAAGCAGGCATGAACAGGAAACATCCTTCATGTTTTGGCGCCTGGATGTTTGTACGAAGCGGTGCGTCACATTTTCCCTCGACTACAAGCTGAAACGCTTTTTTATCTGCCTCAATGGCATCTTTGATTGTAAATACTTTCTTAATATCCTCTCTTGACAATAACAGCATTTTTTTATCCTCCTTATAATTGACTGGATTTCATCCAGGGTTAGTTAAATTTTGCATCAAGCGGCCATGGCTGCATTGCTCCGCCTTCTTCTGCAGGACGGCACATTTTGGCAAAGATGTTCAGACAGCCTTTCTCTTCTTTCAGAGGAGGGCATACCCAGAGTTCCCTTCTTCTTGAAAGTTCTTCCTCAGAGACAAGCATCGAGACTTCTCCGTTTGGAATGTCAATGACAATCTCATCCCCGTCTTCAACGAGGGCGATATTACCACCGTCATATGCCTCCGGAGACACATGGCCGATGATAGCTCCGAAGTTAAAACCTGAGAATCTGGCATCTGAAATCAATCCTACGCTTTTGTGGAGTCCTAATCCTATTAAAGCGTCAATGCTGAGCATCAGCTCTTTCATGCCGGGTGCACCTTTGCACCCTTCGTAGCGGATGACAATGATATCTCCGGGAACGATTTTTCCTGCCTGAATTGCTTCAAAGGCGGCACGGTCTCCTTCGAAGACTTTTGCCTTCCCCTTCATGTATTTGATTTCTTCATAGACGGCAGTCGGTCTGACGATGGCGCCGTTCGGGGATAAGTTTCCTCTTAATATTTTGAGCCCAGGTTCGTGGAACAGAGGGCGTTCCAGAGAATGGATTACTTTGTTTTCATCTGGTTTTACTTTGGACAATAGTTCTGACCACGGGCATCCGTACATACTTGGAACTTCTGTAAAAAGTTTGCTCTCCAGCATTTTCATGACATTCATAACGCCGCCGGCATAGTGGAAATCAACGACTGTATATGGGCCGCTTGGCACAACTGCGTTGATACAGGGGATTTCTTTCGCGTATTTTTCGAAATCTTCCAGTGTCAGCCTGATTCCCAGTTCGTAAGCGTAGGAAAGGATGTGGAGCACTGCGTTGGTGGAACCTGCCACAGCCATATCAAACATGATGGAATTCATCAGCACTTCTTTTGTAATCAGATCCGAGGGTTTTCTTCCTGCTTTGGTCATCTCTACAATGTATTTTCCGGCTTCTCTGGCTTTTCGGAGTTTATTGTTGTCTGATGCAGGAATTGTTGAGGTTCCCGGAAGTACAAGGTTCAGAACTTCACCGAGCATCTGCATCGTGTTGGCAGTTCCCATGGACGGGCATGCGCCGAAAGAAGGACATACATTGTCTTCCATATCCATCAGTGAATCTTCATCGGTGCCAGAGAAACGTGCCGCGTCCAGATCAGCTTCTACCACAGTTTTTCCGCAGTACTGTCCTGGCTGCATAGATCCTCCGGTTACAATCATGGACGGAATGTCAAGTCGCATGGCTGCCATGTAACAGCCTGCGATAATGTTGTCACAGGAAGCAATCATTGCAAGTCCGTCGAAATTATGTACTCTTGTGACAAACTCTACACTCATAGTAACGATATCTCGGCCTACCTGTTCATATTTCAGCTCTTCGGCACCGTTTGCAATGTTGCCGCAGGTTGCAGGAATTCCAAATTCCACAGGTATCCCTCCGGCAGCCCAGATTCCCTCTTTTACTGCCTCAGCGATCTGGCGCAGATGTGCGGAACCAGGGGAACCCTGCATATAAGAATTCGGCACTCCGATGTGTGGTTTATGCCGAATATCCTTGTCCGAATATCCGGCAGCTTTCATCATAACTCTTCTGTGAGCAGCTTCGGCTCCGTTCCAGTATTCAGTTCCCATAATGATCTCCTCCTAGAATATTGATGTTAGTTTTGTTTCGTATACCTTGACAAAAAATTATCATATATGTTTATAATAAAGAATCGGAGACATTTCTAAAAGCCGGGCTTATTTAAGTCATCCTTTAATTTTACTTATATATGTATGGAACGGGGCAAAAATGTATGGGAGATGTTTCATTATTCAGTAAAATTGAAATACGGCATTAATTTTTCTAATGGAAGGAGCTGCCATGAACAAATATGAAATTATCCTAAGTGTCTATGAGACACACAGTATATCGAAAACAGCTGCGCAGTTAAACTATACACAGTCTGCAATCAGCCAGGCCATCAAGAATTATGAAAATGAACTGGGTTTCCCTCTGTTCAGGCGTTCCAAATCAGGCATGAAGCCGATGCCAAATACGGAGGAAATTATGGAATCACTCAGGATTATCAAGCGGGAGCAGGAACATATCCATCAGATTGCCTCCAATCTGACCAGTCTGGAAAGTGGTCATATACGGATTGGGACGATACAGAGCATTTCCTATCACTGGCTGCCGGATATACTGAAACAGTTTTCGGAAATCTATCCGAATATACGTTTTGAGCTGACGGTCAATGGGTTCAGTTCTCTGAAAGAGGAACTGGAAGCCGGGAAGCTGGACTGCATTTTTGTATCACAGTATTCTGTTCCGGACATGCCATTTATATCGATGGGAAAAGATGAGCTGATGCTGGTGACTCCCAAGGATCATCCGCTTGCGGAGAAAATGGCAGTGTCTCTGTCTGATATCAATGATCAGAATTTTATCCTTTCTTCCGATGGACTTGACTATGAAACCGGTCATGTGCTTTCGCTGCAGAATGTAAAATTAAAAATCAAATACCAGCTGAATGAAGATTTCGCGACTCTGAAGATGGTGGAAAAGGGATTTGGAATTACCATTCTCCCCAAACTGCTTTTGTATCATGCACCGTTTGATATCTGCATCAGATCTTTTACAGAGAACTACTCCAGAGTGCTGGGGGTCGCTTACTCGAAAGAAACGCCGCCGACGTTGGCCGTGCTTAAGTTTTTGGATTACATAAAAGAGTGGAGCGGAAAACTTGTGTAGTTTCTGGAATCATTGATACAGTATTATATGCCGCAGGAAGTCACGAATAAGTTTCCTGCGACATAAAATAGTTATCAGATATCTTCCCCATCGGATGCGATATATTCCAGGGCATCTTCCAGACTGAGAAGTACGGTACCGTTCTCAAAAGCAAAGCATGGGATACCGATATTGCCTTCTCTGCGCACGTCATCAAACAGGGGATTGCCATCCCTGATTTTCAGAAATTCTTTCAGATTCGTTGTTTCTTCTGTGAAATCCGCGAAAGTATATGGGATTTGTTTTTCATTCAGTATCTGAACTGCTTCCTCACAGTCGGGACAGATCATCATGCCATAAAGTGTAAATTTCATAAAATTCCTCCTTTGCACAGTTGTTAAAACTGTATGATTTATGTTTACTTTAGCATAAAAACAGCCTTGTTTCAATGTGAGAATCCATGGGAGAAATGAAGGATGAATAAGAAAATACAGTAAATATAGTATCAAAATTTGAAAATTGAGATAAAATAATTGTATAATACGACAAAAAGAGAAAAAGTGCTTGCATAACAGAAATGCCTGTGCTAACATAAGAACCAATTTATAAGAAAAGCGATGAAAGAGACTCTGATCTTTGGAACTCGACAGGAATGAGACGTCACCGACTGAGAGCGTCACTTGAGGAATAGGATGTAAGGGAACACTCTGGAGCAGACCATTTGAACCTAAGTAGGATGGTACGTAAAAAGCACGTTACGCTTAAGAGAGGGATCAGATCATTTATTTTTTGTATCTGGTTCAATGCGGGTGGTACCGCGGATTTTATCAGAAAGAATAATCCGTCCCGGAATACATTGTATTCCGGGACTTTTTTTGTTCAAAATGAGCCTGATTATCCGGAATACATGAAGCCAATGAAAGCATATGGAGGGAAAATCATGGAATTAATTACAGGAGTAAGGCAAAAAGAAACATTGGAGCTGAGTGAATTATTGAAAGCGGAGATGGAAGGACAGAAGATTGTGACCAACGGAGCTGTGCATGCAGTCCGGGATATGGGAAATGTCGCTTTTATTATCCTGAGAAAAAGGGAAGGACTTGTCCAGTGTGTGTATGAAAAAGAAAATTCCAATGTTGAACTTTCTGATATCCGGGAAGGGTGCACGGCAGAAGTGACAGGAAGATTGACAAAAGCATCGAAGGCGCCAAACGGTATTGAAATACGGATGGAGGAAATGAAGATTTTGAGCAGGCCAACAGAACCTATGCCACTTCAGATTTCCAAATGGAAACTGAACACTTCTCTGGAAGCAAAGCTGAACTACCGGTCTGTTTCTCTTCGTAATGTGAGAGAACGGGCGAAATTTAAATTGCAGGAAGGAATCGTGCGCGGATTCCGGGAATTCTTATACAGCCAGGGATTTACGGAAATTCATACACCGAAAATCGGGGCGAAAGGTGCAGAAGGCGGTTCGAACCTTTTCAGGCTGGACTATTTCCACAGGCCGGCAGTGTTGGAGCAGAGCCCTCAGTTTTACAAGCAGATGATGGTTGGTGTATTTGACAGAGTGTTTGAGACGGCGCCGGTATTCCGGGCAGAGAAGCATAATACGAAACGGCATCTGAATGAGTATACGAGTCTTGATTTTGAGATGGGGTATATCGATGGCTATGAGGATATCATGGCTATGGAGACCGGATTTCTCACGTATACGATGGAACTTCTGGCACGGGATTATGCAAAAGAACTGCAGATTCTTGAGATAGCGCTTCCAGAGATCAAGGGGATACCTGCGATGCGGTTTGATGAATTAAAGGAGAAAGTTTCGCTGAAGTATGACAGAAGAAGTAAGACACCATACGATCTTGAACCGGAAGAAGAGGAATTGATTGGTCAATATGTGAAAGAGGAATATGGGTCAGATTTTATATTTGTCACCCACTATCCGTCGAAAAAACGTCCGTTTTACGCGATGGATGATCCGAAAGACCATAAGTTTACATTGAGTTTTGACCTTCTGTTCAAGGGAATGGAGATTACCACAGGAGGGCAGAGGATCCATGATTATCAGATGCTCACGGAGAAAATAAAAGCCCGGGGGATGACAGAAGAGGGGATGGATGCGTATCTGGATGCATTTAAACACGGAATGCCTCCGCATGGAGGTCTTGGAATTGGGCTGGAACGCCTTACGATGAAACTCTGCGGGGAAGAAAACGTCAGAGAGACAACATTGTTTCCAAGAGATATGGGACGGCTTGAGCCATAGAGTGTGTTTGAAAATATACACTGAAAAGGAGAGAAGAAAATGGCAGATAAAATATCAGATGAGACGATCGAATATGTAGGAATTCTTGCGAAACTGGAACTTTCAGACGAGGAGAAAGAAAAGGCAAAAGAAGAGATGGGAAAGATGCTTGAGTATATAGAGATATTGAATGAACTGGATACGCAGGGGATCGAACCTATGTCACATGTATTTCCGGTAACGAATGTTTTTCGGGAAGATATCGTAACAAATGGAGATGACAGGGAGGCGGTTTTATCTAATGCGCCTCAGAAAAAAGATGGAAGTTTTGAAGTACCGAAGACAGTGATATAGAAAGGCAGTGGAGGAATATGGAGCTTAGAAGTATGACGGCTGCCGGGATCGGCAGAAAAATTAAATCAGGAGAGATCAGTGCGAAAGAAGCGGTAAAAGCGGTGGCTTCCCAGATAGAAAAAGTGGAGGACAGTATCCACAGTTATGTCACCGTTGATCTGGAAGGTGCATACCTTCAGGCGGAAAAAGTACAGAAAATGATTGATGCAGGTGACCTTACAGGGCCTCTTGCAGGGGTACCTGTGGCGGTGAAGGATAATATATGCACGAAAGGGATGCTTACGACATGCAGTTCCAGGATTCTTGAGAATTTCGTTCCGCCATATACTGCGCAGGCTGTGAAAAATCTCACCGATGCAGGGGCGGTAGTGATCGGCAAGACGAATATGGATGAATTTGCGATGGGCAGTACAACGGAGACGTCATATTATGGCGTGACGAGAAACCCATGGAACCTTGCGTATGCACCGGGAGGATCTTCCGGCGGGTCCTGTGCGGCTGTAGCGGCAGAAGAATGTTTCTTCGCACTTGGTTCAGATACAGGAGGTTCCATCAGGCAGCCAAGTTCATTCTGCGGGGTGACCGGGCTGAAACCGACGTACGGAACCGTCTCCAGATATGGATTGATTGCCTATGGTTCCTCGCTTGACCAGATCGGGCCTGTGGCAAAGGATGTCACTGACTGTGCGGCGATTCTTGAGACAGTTTCTTCGTATGATGAGAAAGACAGTACTTCGGTCAAAAGAGAGTATGGATTTATGGATGCTCTTTCAGAAGATGTCAGGGGGATGAGAATCGGGATACCAAAAGATTATCTCGGGGAAGGACTGGATCCTGAGGTAGAAAAGACGGTCCGTAAAGCAGCGGAAGTGTTGAAAGGAATGGGAGCAGAGGTAGAAGAATTCAATCTGAGTCTTGTGAAATATGCAGTCCCGGCATACTACATTATTGCATCGGCAGAGGCAAGCTCCAATCTCTCGAGATTTGACGGAGTAAAGTATGGGTACCGTGCGAAAGAGTTCGAAGGGCTCCATGAAATGTATAAAAAAACGAGATCGGAAGGATTTGGAGAAGAAGTAAAAAGAAGAATCATGCTTGGCTCCTTTGTATTAAGTTCCGGTTATTATGACGCATATTATATGAAGGCATTGAAAACAAAAGCATTCATCAAACAGGCATTTGACCGGGCATTTGAAACGTACGATGTGATACTTGGGCCTGTAGCGCCTTCTGTGGCACCTGAGCTTGGTGAGAGTCTCAGTGACCCGATGAAAATGTATCTGGGAGATGTCTATACTGTCGCCGTGAACCTTGCAGGGCTTCCGGCAATCTCGGTACCAGCGGGTAAAAATTCCAGGGAGCTGCCCATCGGAGTACAGATGATTGGGGATTGCTTTAAAGAGAAGAATATTCTGCGGGCCGCATACGCATTGGAACAGAGCAGAAAGTATGAGCGTCCAGAGATTGCGAAAGGAGGGGAAGCGTAATGGCGAAACAATATGAGACTGTAATCGGGCTGGAAGTCCATGTAGAACTTGCCACGCAGACGAAGATATTCTGTGCCTGCAGCACGATGTTCGGCGGGGCGCCCAACACGCATACCTGTCCGGTCTGTACGGGGATGCCGGGAGCGCTGCCGGTACTGAACAAACAAGTGGTGGAATACGCGGTGGCAGTCGGGCTTGCCATGAACTGTGAAATTTCGAGAGTCTGCAAGTTTGACCGTAAAAATTATTTTTATCCTGATAATCCGCAGAACTATCAGATTTCCCAGCTGTATCTGCCGGTCGCAAGGGATGGATTTATTGAAATAGAGACAGGCGGAACGAAGAAAAAGATCGGAATCCATGAGATGCATATGGAAGAGGATGCAGGAAAGCTGATTCACGATGAATGGGATGACAGTTCACTTGTGGATTATAACCGTAGCGGGGTTCCGTTGATTGAAATTGTATCGGAGCCGGATATGCGTTCGGCAGAAGAGGTGATTGCTTACCTGGAGAAGCTTCGGATTATGATTCAGTATCTTGGTGCATCTGATTGTAAGCTGCAGGAAGGATCTATGAGAGCGGATGTCAACCTTTCGGTGAGAGAGGCTGGGAGTAAGGAGTTGGGAATACGGACGGAGATGAAGAACCTGAACTCTTTTAAGGCAATCACCCGGGCGATCGAGGGGGAAAGGCAGCGTCAGATAGAACTGCTTACCGAAGGGAAGCCGGTGATTCAGGAGACGAGAAGGTGGGATGACAATAAGGAGCAGTCCTACTCCATGAGATCGAAGGAAGATGCGCAGGATTACAGGTATTTTCCGGATCCGGATCTGGTGCCTGTAGTTCTCAGTGATGAGTGGATTGAGAAAATCAAATCCAGACAGCCGGAACTTCGTACGGAAAAACTTCAGCGGTATCGGGAAGAATATGATATTCCGGAGTATGATGCACTCATTTTGACAGAATCGCGTAAGATGGCAGAAATATTTGAAGAGGCCACAGCTGTCTGCAAAAAGCCGAAGAAAGTCTCCAACTGGCTGATGGTTGAGACAATGAGGCTTCTGAAAGAGCATAATATGGAAGCGGAGGAGTTATCTTTCTCACCGGAGAATCTGGCAAAACTTGTGGAACTTACAGAAGAGGGAAGTATCAACAGTTCGGTTGCCAAGGAAGTATTTGAGCAGATTTTTGAAAAGAATGTTGACCCGAAAGTGTACGTAGAAGAAAAAGGATTAAAAACCGTCACGGATACCAAAGCGCTTGCAAAGATCGTTGGACGGATAGTGGCGGAAAACCCCCAGTCCGTTGCAGACTATAAGGGAGGGAAAAAGAAAGCAATCAGTTTCCTTGTAGGCCAGGTGATGAAGGAAATGAAGGGGAAGGCTGATCCGGGCGCGGTGAACCGCCTGTTGATGGAAGCAATGAAATAGAAGAAACAAAAAAATGAAACCCGTCTGCCCTGTCTGAATGACAGGTGAGATGGGTTTTATTTTTCAGTCGAATATAAAAATGTCTTCAATTTTTGCATCTACTGCACGGGAGATATCGATTGCCAGTTTCAGGGAGGGGTTATACTGAGCCTTTTCAAGACGCATGATTGTTTCCCGGCGGACGCCAACCTCGTTCGCCAGCTGCTCCTGGGTCAGTCCTTTCATCAGGCGGTAATTTTTCAGTCTGCATTCAAATTTATCCATCAGATTACACCTCGTTATCTAATTGATCATTGTGATCGTAACGATATAGAAGGTACTCGGTGAGAAACAGAACAAGAGCCAATGTCAGAGAAACTCCTATCATAAGAAAAATCAGTGTATACTCAAGATTCCCCATGAAAGCACCCTGCCCAAGGACAATGATTAACAGGAATATGACAGACAGGCCGATTTTATAGGAAGTAAGCTGAGCTTTCATTGCATTTTCTTTAAAACGTTCATCCATAAATGTATTCGACATCTTGCCTTCATAAAAGAAGCCAAAAAAGCCAAAAAATAAGAAAAAAACAAAGGGTGAAACTATTTTATTAAAATGATAGGTCCAGAATCCGGAAAATCCAAGAAAACCCATGAAACCTAAGCAGCCCAGTTTTGGATTGAGTTTCCGGGTCACTTTTGACTGTGTTTTTGATCCTCCGTTTTTTATGAGAGTCTTTATAAATATAATCAGGAGACAGAATACATATAAAAAGGTGAGGAAGAGTGAGAGAATCATTGGCAGATCTCTGGGGTGAAAGACATAAACAGAATAATCCATAGGGGCGACCAGTCTTGAGCTGTTGAATGTTATTGAATACCATGAAGAGATGACGTTCAACAGCAGACAGAAAAATCCAAGACCGATGATAACGCGCTTTTTCGTTTTTTTCATTATTATTGTATCCTCCTGATGTGTGATATATTTATCACTTTATAAGACAAATATATCACATTGAAAAAGAATGTCAAGCATGATAATAGAATTTTTATATTATTTACTCTTTTGAAAAGAAAGGATCAATGCTATGATTATAGAAAGCAGAAGATGAAGCAGCAACTATGGTAGAAGAATGCGGAGGTTTTTCATGGGTGCGTTTATTGAATTGGGCGATGTGCGCAAAGTATATCACATGGGAGAGGTCGAGATTGCGGCCGCAGATGGAATCAGTTTTCAGATACATAAAGGGGAATTCGCGGTGGTCGTGGGGCCAAGCGGAGCCGGAAAAACTACAGTTCTCAATATCCTGGGGGGAATGGATACACTGACGAGCGGTACAGTCACTGTGGATGGCAGGGATATTGGGAAGTACAGCAGTAAACAGCTTACTGCATACAGAAGAGATGATATCGGATTTGTATTTCAGTTTTATAACCTGATACCGAATCTGACAGCGCTGGAGAATGTAGAGCTTGCACTTCAGATCTGTAAAGATCCTCTGGACGCAGCCACTGTATTAAATGATGTCGGGCTTGAAAACCGGCTTGATAATTTCCCGGCGCAGCTGTCGGGAGGCGAACAGCAGAGGGTATCAATTGCAAGAGCGCTTGCCAAGAATCCGAAACTTCTATTGTGTGACGAACCGACGGGGGCACTGGATTATAATACAGGTAAATCTATACTTAAGCTTCTTCAGGACACATGCAGGAAAAGGGGAATGACCGTTGTTCTGATTACTCATAACCTGGCAATTGCACCGATGGCAGACCGTGTGATAAAGATCAAGAATGGAAAGGTGTCTAAGATTATAGAGAATCAAAATCCGGTTTCGGTAGAAACAATTGAATGGTAGGCGATTGTATGAAAAAGAGAGCTATTAGAAAAGATTTTTATATGGAAATCATTAAGAGTCTTGGGCGTTTTCTTTCTATATTCTTTATTGTGGCGCTGGGAGTTGCGTTTTTTTCCGGGATCCGTGCGGCGGAACCTGATATGAGATATTCGGCTGACGCGTATTTTGACAGATTGAAACTTGCAGATCTTACGGTGGTAAGCACGATGGGACTTACCGAAGAAGATCTGGATGAGATCGCAAAGGTCGACGGAGTAAAGAAAGTCGAAGGGGGATACAGCACCGATGTGCTGTGCAAGATCAATGACAATCAGAAAGTTCTTCATCTGATGTCTGCGCTGCCCACGATGAATGAAACGGAAGTCAGTGACGGAAGGATGCCTGAGAAAGCCGGAGAATGTCTGGTGGACAAGGATTTTCTGGAATCTTCCGGTTATAAAATCGGGGATAAGATTCAGGTGACGGCAGATGGAGATCATGACATCAGAGATACACTTACCGGGGATACGCTTACCATTGTAGGCGCCGGATCCAGTCCGTGTTATATCGCGTTTGGCAGGGGCAGCAGTACGATCGGGACAGGTGATGTCAGCGGATTTCTCGTGACTGTGCCGGAGACTTTTTCCCTGGATGTATTTACAGAGGCGAATATTCTTGTGGATGGCGCAATGGCAGAGACAGCATTTACTCCTTCTTATGATAAACTGATAGAGAAAGTACAGACACGGGTGGAAGATATTGCGGATGGCAGATGCAAAGCACGCAGACAGGGGCTTGTAGATGACGCAACAGAGAAATTAGAGGATGCCAAAAAAGAACTTGCAGATGCGAAAGAAGAAGCTGAGAGCAAACTTTCGGAGGCAAGAACCGAGATTGAGGATGGGGAACGGAAACTTGCAGATGCAAAAGCGGAAGTGGCTGACGGATTAGCACAGCTTACAGACGGTAAAAATCAGATTGCCGAGAAAGAACAGGAATTAAACGATGCGGTGGCACAATATGAAGATGGAGTGGCACAGCTGAATCAGGGAAAAGATGAGTATAATGCAGGGCTTGCGGCATACAATGCGAACCAGGCAGAGGCAGTCGACCAGCTGGAGAAGGCGAACGAAGATATTCAGAAGTCGAGAGCAGCGCTGGATGAGCAATGGGGAAAATATCAGTCTGGAGTGGATCTGATTCAATCAGGGATACAACTGTATCAGAATGGTATTGACCAGGTACAGCCTAAGATTACTGAGATAGAAAACGGAATTGCCCAGATTGATGAGATGCTTCAAACTCCGGGACTGCCGGAGGAGGCCAAAGGCGAGGCAGAGGCTCAGAAGCAGGGTCTTGTGCAGGCTTTGGAAGAATTAAACAAACAGATGACAGACCTTCAGCAGCAGAAAGCCGGACTGGAAGCACAGCTCCCACAGGCGGAATCCGGCCGTGAGCAGCTTGACGCAGCCGAAGCCCAGTATGAAGCTGGCGTTCAAGAGTATAACGCCCAGTATGATGCGGTGTACGCTGCATTGGATGAAGCGAGAACACAGCTCTATGCAGCGTCTGACCAGCTGGATGCCAGTGAGGCACAGCTTGCAGATGCCTGGAACCAGATCAGTGATGGACAGAACCAGTTACAGGAGGCTAAGAATGAAATCAGCGCCAATGAGGCCAAACTTTCCGACGCCCAAAAGCAGATAGCGGAAAGTGAACAGGAGTTGGCTGACGGCCGTGCGGAATATGAATCTAAAAAGGCTGAGGCTGACGAGGAAATCGCGAAGAATGAGAAAAAGATTGCGGATGCCGAGGAAGAGATCAAAGATATTAAGAATCCGAAATGGTATGTGCAGGATCGGAGTGCACTTCCGGAGTACAGCGGGTACGGAGATAATTCAGACCGTATGCGGGCCATCGGAAAAGTATTCCCGGTATTGTTTTTCCTGGTGGCGGCACTTATAAGCCTGACTTCTATGACCCGGATGGTGGAAGAACAGAGAACCCAGATTGGGACGCTGAAGGCGCTTGGATATTCCAAATTATCCATTGCATCAAAATATATCAACTATGCCCTGACGGCCAGTGTGGGCGGAAGTATTGTCGGGATTTTAATCGGGGAGAAAATTCTGCCATACATCATTGTGTATTCCTATAAAATCATGTATATGAATATGCCGGAAATTGTGATTCCTTATAACATACAGTATGCGGTGATGGCAACAGCTGCGGCGGTTGCATGTACACTTGCTGCCACGGTGTTCTCGTGCTACAAAGAACTCTCTGCTGTTCCGGCGGAGCTGATGAGACCGCCGGCACCGAAACAGGGGAAAAGGGTGCTGATGGAAAGAATAACTTTTATATGGAAACATTTAAGTTTCATATGGAAGTCTACAATCCGCAATCTGGTACGTTATAAAAAACGTTTCTTTATGACTGTATTTGGAATCGGCGGCTGTATGGCACTGATGATTGTCGGATTCGGCCTGAAAGATTCCATCTTTGAAATTGCAGGGCTTCAGTATGGTGATATTCAGAAAAATGACGGGACAGCATACCTGAAGGAAGATTTGACGGACAAAGATTATGAGGAGATTGAGAAATACCTTGATTCGGACTCTAAAATTGAGAGCTACACAGAAAGTCTGACGAAGAAAATTGATGTCAGCCATGGAAAAAATACCGAAGAATTATATCTGTTTGTCCCGAAAGACCGTAAAGAAATCGAAAGCTATATTTCATTTAGAGACCGGATCACGCAAAAGGGGCAGAAGCTGACAGACAAAGGCGTGATACTCACCGAGAAGATAGCAAAATCTCTGGACGTAAAACGCGGGGATGAACTGTCAATACGGGTGCATGGAGAGAATAAAAAGGTGAGGATCGCTGATATCACCGAGAATTATATGGGGCACTATCTCTATATGACTCCGGCACTTTATGAGGAAGTTTATGAAAAGCAGCCGGAATATAACAGTGTATTGTTTAAAATACATAATTATACTGATAAGAGGCTCCTGAAAGCAGGAGAGGGGATGCTGTCGCAGTCCGGGGTTCTGAATGTATCATATACGAATACGATGGAAGACCGTCTGAACGAGATGCTGAAGGCTCTGAATCTTGTCATTATAGTGTTGATTGCGTCTGCCGGTATGCTGGCTTTTGTAGTTCTCTATAATCTGAACAACATCAATATTACAGAGCGAAAGCGTGAGCTTGCCACGATCAAGGTACTTGGATTTTATGACATGGAGGTGGCGGAATATGTATACCGTGAGAATATTCTGCTCACAATCATCGGAGCGCTCGCCGGGATTGTGCTGGGAATTATTCTGCACCGGTTTGTGATTGTGACGGTCGAGATAGAAGAGGTAATGTTTGGACGAAATATCAATTTTATCAGTTTCATTTACAGTTCTCTTCTGACCATTGTATTTTCGGCATTTGTAAACTGGGTAATGTACTTTAAGCTTAAGAAGATTGATATGGTAGAATCACTGAAGAGTGTAGAATAGCCGGCAAATCTAAACAAAGTATAAAATTTATTAAATTATTAGCACTCTTATCAAAAGAGTGCTAATTTTCTATTGACAATTAAATTTGCAGGTACTAATATATGTATTAGCAGTCAGGAAAGACAGCCTGACAGTAACACTGTAAAGTGATCATATTACGCATAGAAGGAGTTGTTAAAGATGGGAGCAAAACACGGTAGTCTTTCAATTAACAGTGAGAATATTTTTCCGATTATTAAGAAATGGATGTATTCTGACCATGATATTTTTGTAAGAGAATTAATTTCCAATGGCTGTGATGCAATTACAAAATTAAAAAAACTGGACATGATGGGAGAATATTCAGTACCGGATGATTATAAGGCCAATATCCAGGTGATTGTAAATCCAGAGGAAAAGACATTAAAGTTTATCGATAATGGTATAGGTATGACTGCGGATGAGGTAGAGGAATATATTACGCAGATCGCATTTTCAGGGGCGACAGAATTCCTGAATAAGTATAAAGATAAGACAACAGATGATGAGATGATTGGTCATTTCGGACTGGGATTCTATTCTGCGTTCATGGTAGCGGACGAAGTACAGATTGATACACTTTCCTATCGTGAAGGGGCGTCACCGGTTCACTGGTCATGTGACGGCGGCACAGAATATGATATGGAAGAAGGAGTCAAAGATACCGTAGGTACAGAGATCACATTATTCCTGAACGAGGACTGTCTGGAATTTGCCAATGAATACAGAGTACGTGAGGTGCTTGGCAAATACTGTTCTTTTATGCCGGTTGAGATTTATGTGTCTAATCCAAATGCAGAGCAGGAATATGAGACAATCCCGGAAGAAGATCTCCGGGAAGAAGATGTAGTTGTTGAGCATATCCATGAGGAAGCAAAGACAGAAGAACGTGAGAATGAGGATGGAGAGAAAGAGACAGTAGAGATTTCTCCAGCCTGCGATAAGGTAAAGATCAATAAACGTCCTGTTCCGGTCAATGATATACATCCGCTCTGGGCGAAGAATCCAAGTGAATGTACGGATGATGAGTACATTGCGTTTTACAGAAAAGTATTTAACGATTATAAAGAGCCGCTGTTTTGGATTCATTTGAATATGGATTATCCATTCAATATGAAAGGGATACTTTATTTCCCGAAGATTAATACAGAGTATGATTCAATTGAAGGAACAATCAAGCTGTATAACAACCAGGTATTCATCGCAGACAATATCAAAGAAGTAATTCCGGAATTCCTTATGATATTAAAAGGAGTGATCGACTGTCCTGATCTGCCTCTGAATGTATCCAGAAGTGCATTGCAGAACGATGGATTTGTCAAGAAGATCTCAGATTATATCTCGAAGAAAGTTGCGGATAAACTGAGCGGCATGTGCAAGACGGAGAAAGAATCTTATGAGAAATACTGGGATTCCATCAGTCCATTCATCAAGTTCGGCTGTCTGAAAGATACAAAGTTCTGTGATAAGATGAGTGACTATATTCTTTTCAAGAACATCGAAGACAAATATCTGACACTGAAAGAATGCATCGAAAAGAACGGCGGAACCGTTGTGACTCCGAAGGAGGAAGATGCGAAAGATAAGGAAGACGGAAATGACGTTGAGGAAATAAAAACAACGATCTATTACGTGACGAACGAACAGCAGCAGAGCCAGTATATCAAGATGTTCAAAGAGGAGGGACTGGATGCAGTATGGCTTACCCACAATATTGATTCTGCATTTATTACACAGCTTGAGCAGAGAAATCCTACAGTGCGGTTCCAGAGAATTGATGCAGAGGTGACAGAGCATTTCAAAGAGGAAGTGGCTGAGGAAGAGAAAGAAGAAGCAAAGAAACTGGCAGATGATGTGACAGAAGTATTCCGCAAAGCTTTAAATAATGAGCAGCTGGATGTAAAAGTGGAGAAACTGAAAAATGACAATGTTGCATCTGTCATTACATTGTCTGAACAGACACGCCGTATGCAGGAAATGATGAAAATGTACGGAATGGACAGCGGAATGTACGGTGCAGGTAATGATGCGACGCTGACGCTGAATGCAAATCATCCGCTTGTAAAATATGTTGTGGAGAATAAAGACGGAGAGAACGTAACCATGATCTGTGAACAGCTGTATGACCTTGCAATGCTTGCAAATCAGCCGCTTTCACCTGAACAGATGACGAAATTCGTAGAGAGAAGCAATCAGATTCTGCTGATGCTTGCAAAATAGAAATGAAAAAGATACCCTTCCAGACAGCGGAAGGGTATCTTTTTATTCGGAGAGCTCATAATTGATTTCGTATTTTAAGAAAATTTTCTGTACCATTTTATCCCACGCGTGATCCAGAGATTTATCCAGTGTAAACAGATTCATGGAAGTGCCTGTCGTACAGGTAAGATGGGTTCCGTCGTATTTGAAGTTCAGATAGAGTCCCTGTACATCAAGCGGTGTAAAGGAAAGGGATTCAGCGGCGAGAAACTTTTCCGTGTTCTCCTGTGATAAGGCGAGAACAAAGCGGAAATCAAGCGGTGTGCGCTTTCCTTTGATGATGGTAAAACAGAAATCCCGAATATCCTTCCAGAAAGAGTAGTGCTGGTTTGCCGGAATTTCCACAGTGTCTGAGTCATAAAAGTCTTTTTTCAGATATCCATCAATATGAAACTTGTTAAAGGTTGTGATTTCACCTTCGATAAACTGGTAATGGTCAAAAGTATCTGATAGCAGCAGCTTATTCATACATTTTTTTGTTTCCAGAGACATAATCAGCATGGCAGTTCCTCCTTTTTAGGACGCATGGAAGTTTTCAACAGGAACATTCCGAGCAGCAGTGAAAGAAATTCACACAGTGGAACACTGGCCCATATTCCGTTAATACCGAAGAGAAGAGGGAGAAGGTAAACAAATAAAATGTTCAGAAGGCATCCCCTCAGCAGGCAGAGTGTCAAAGATCTTACAGCCTGTACTGTTGCCTGGAAATAATTAATTGTAAACATATTGATTCCTGTGACGAAGAATCCGATGAAATAGGTCCGGATAGCCGGTGCGGAAAGAGCGAGAATTTCCTTGGTCGGATTCAGGAAAATATAGGTAAACAGGTTCGGGACAATCAACCCAAGGAGGGCCGGCACGGAGCAGATAATAAAGGCGGTGCATATGCCAAGTTTTCGCAAACTCCGGATACGGTCATGCAGTCCGGCACCGTAATTGGTAGAGAAAATTGGCTGTGCGGCCTGGCTGATCCCGTTGCAGAGGCAGGTGACAACGATGGCGCTGTTTGTGATGACGCCATACAGGCTGACACCGATATCGCCGATGTAGCGCAGAATCTGCAGGTTAAAGACAAAGATCACAATGCCGGAGGACATCTCGATCAGGAAACTTGTAAAGCCGTTGGCAAGAATCCGTTTAAAAATAGCGGGATATAAACCGCGGAAACGAAAATGCAGACCGTTCTTCCTGGAAAAGAAGTGTGTGATCAGTATGCAGTCTGTGAGAAGCGAGCCAAGGACACTTGCGATGGCAGCGCCTGCCATTCCCATCTTTAGAGGGTAGACAAATACGATGTCGAGTATTACATTTAAGATTCCTCCGGAAACGACTGCTGCCATAGAAAGTTTTGGAGCTCCGTCATTCCTGACAAAAGTCTGCAGAAACGTTGAGAAGGAGAATGCCGGAATGCCTATTGTAATATAGGGAATATAATTCATAATATAAGGCATTGTCACATCTGTTCCGCCGAGCAGTCTGGAAATCTCCGGCATTTTCCATGCAAAGAGTGCCATATAAAGAAGTGACAGAATCAGATTCCAGAGCAAGGCAGCGGTAAAATAATGTTCTCCAAGATTCGTGTTCCCCCTGCCTCTGGCAACCGACATCAGGACAGAGCCTCCGACGCCGCATAACAGCCCGGTACCGAAGAAAAGGTTAAATGTCGGCAGAATAATATTTAAACCTGCCATAGCATCAATTCCGATTCCTTTGCCGATAATGATAGTATCTGCGAGTACATAGATAGAAGTGACCATTGTGCCGCAGATCGACGGTATCAGATATTGAAAAAAAAGTCCGGAGACAGGTTTGGTTGTAAGGTCAGATGTTTTCATAAGTTTTCCCCCGTTGTGCATTGGTCAATGAGAGAATTATAACAGAAAGCATGAGGAAACTCAATGGATAAAACCAACAGCCGGCCGGTTCATCAGAAGGGGCGGATTGACTTTTGGAATTGGAACAAGTATGATAAATATATGCTTGGCAAAAGGGATGATCTATGGAAACGACAGGGAAAGTTTTGAAAGAAGACTGTATATTTTTATAAAACGGCGGGGGAAGATGAGAAGAGACTGTGAACAAACAGAACATAGAAGAAGTGGAAAGCGAAAAAAGGCTGTATTGGGCTTTGTTCTTTTTCTGGCCGCAGGAATCCTAGTACTATATATGGGAATTACAAAGTTTACCACCAAGGCTCCTGATACAGAAGAAGGGTTAAAGGCAATCCATGAACTTGAAAATGCAGATGTAGCCACCGTGGAAAAAAAGATTGATGATCTGCAAAAAGCATCGAAACAGCACAGAACTGATGATTCAGAAGTCCCGGTGACTGTAAAATTCAGGGATGCGGTTGTGATGGGAGATTCCATTGCCTCCGGTCTCTCTGTATATGAAGTGTTGAATGAGGAAAATGTTGTTGCAGATATTGGAATTTCAATCGATGCGGCAGATGATGCTGTCAGCAGGGCGGCAGGATTGAATCCGAAGTATGTCTTTCTGGCATATGGTGAAAATGATGTTGAGGCAACCGGAGGAAATGCAGAGATTTTTGGAAGACAGTACAGGGAACTGCTTGATAAAGTCAAAACAGCGATGCCGGAGGCAAAAATCTATGTGAACGGAATTTTGCCTGTAAAGCAGAAAGAAATTGACAGACAGCCTTTTTACGCAGAACTTCCGTCCTACAATGAGGAGCTGAAGGCAATCTGTGAAGAAGAAAATCTTCCGTTTATTGATAATACAAGCCTTGTGAAAGAGGAGTTTTATGAACCGGACGGAGTACATATGGGGATGGAATATTATCCGCTGTGGACAGCTCATATGGCAGAGGTGGCGGGGCTATGATGAAAGATAAAAGTAATGTTGGAAACTTAAAAATTAACCGTTTGAATATTATTAAGTATGTAGTAACTGCTGCAATTGTCATTTATATTGCGGTAATTCTGGCTTATAAAGGGGAGAGTAAAGTCCCTTTTGAAAAGGTGGCAGCAAATGTGGAAAAAGCGGCGGATACGTCATTGATGAAAAAAGGAAATTCGCAGACATTCAAAAAACTTTATGGGCTGAACGCAAAAGATTATGACGGGATTATGCTGTACTCTGCGAAGTCAGCAATGGGGGCGGAGGAGCTGCTTGTGCTCAGGCTGAAAGATGCGTCTCAGACAGAAGTGACAGAGAAAGCGGTAGAGAAACGCCTGGAGGACAGAAAAAAGGTTTTTGAAGGGTATGGAGTAAACCAGACGAAGCTGCTGCAGAATGCGGTTTATATGACAAGAGGAAATTATATATTTCTTGCAGTTTCATCAGATGCCCAAAAGTTTCAGAAAGCATTTACAGGCAGTCTATAAAAGGAGCGGAGACAGAAACTATGGTATTTAGCAGTGTTACTTTTTTGTTTACTTTTCTGCCGGTTACTCTTTTGTTATACTATCTTGTGCCGGCAAAGATGAAAAATATATTGCTTCTTTTGAGCAGTCTTGTATTTTATGCATGGGGAGAGCCGGTATATATCGTTCTCATGATATTGTCAGTTCTTTTTAATTATGTCTGTGGCCTTGATATTGCACGGAATCTGGGAGAGTATCGGAAAGCGAAGATGAGTCTTGTTTTCGCAGTTGCCGTAAACCTTGCAATTCTTGGATTTTTCAAGTATTATGGTTTTCTGATTGAAAATCTGAATCTGATCCTTCCGTTTCACATTCCATATAGAAAGCTCGCGCTGCCGGTTGGCATTTCCTTTTATACGTTTCAGACACTTTCCTATATTGTGGATGTATACAGAGGGAAAGTCAGCGTACAGAAGAATCTCATTTCCTTCGGATTGTATGTATCCATGTTTCCGCAGCTGATTGCAGGCCCGATTGTGAGGTATGCAGAGATTGAAAATCAGCTGGAGGGAAGGAAACATTCTCTTGAAAAGTTCGGGGGAGGCGCTCAGATTTTTATCAGAGGGCTGGCGAAGAAGGTCTTGATTGCGAACACTGCAGGAGCGGTTTTTACAGACATCATGGGAATACAGTCTGGTGATATGTCGGTAATGACCGCGTGGATTGGATGTGCGGCATATACATTTCAGATTTATTTTGACTTTAGCGGATATTCGGATATGGCAGTGGGGCTTGCCAAAATGTTTGGCTTTGAGCTTGAGAAGAACTTTGCTTATCCATACATTTCAAAGAGCATTACAGAGTTTTGGAGAAGGTGGCACATCTCTCTTGGAACATGGTTTCGGGAGTATGTGTATATCCCGCTGGGAGGGAACCGGGTAAGTGTCTGGAAGCATATAAGAAATATTTTTGTTGTCTGGTTTCTCACTGGTCTGTGGCATGGGGCAAGCTGGAATTTCATTCTGTGGGGACTGTATTACGGTGTGCTTCTGTTTATGGAGAAGTATGTATTTTCAAAAGTTCTCCGGAAACTTCCGGGAGTATTCAGACATATGTACTGTCTTGTACTTGTGATGGCCGGCTGGGTATTTTTCTTCAGCCCGGGCATTGATTCGGCGGCGGAGTATCTGGGTATGATGTTTGGTGCAGGGCACCTTTCCTTTGGAAACAGTAGTACGCTGTATCTTATCTCTACGAACTGGTTTTTGTGGCTGCTGGCATCTGTGGCGTCCACACCAGTATTATTCAAGATTTATCATAGAATCATCGGCCGCCTGAAAGAGGCCGGGAGTATTGTGAACAGTGTCTGCTACCTGATGTTATTTCTCGTATGTACAGCCAGTGTGGTGACAGAAACATATCAGCCGTTTTTGTATTTCAGATTCTGATGGGAGGAATGTTATGGGACAGAAGAAGGTGCCGGGGCAACGGGAGAGACAGACAGGTACCGGCAGAAGGACTGCCCGCCTGAGAATGACTGGAATGATGTTTCTTTTTGCTTTGCTGATCTTTGTAATCTCTGACCTGTTTGCGAAAGAGCAGACGTTTTCGGAGAATGAGAACAGGATGCTGTCAGGAAAACCGGAGATGACACTGCAGAGAGTTGCTGACGGCAGTTATATGAGGCAGTTTGAAAGCTATAAGTCAGATCAGTTCCCAGGCAGGGATTTCTGGGTTGGAATGAAAACAGGGATTGACTGGCTTGCGGGAAACAGAGAGGAAAACGGAGTGTTTAAATGTTCCGATGGATATCTGATGGAAGAGGCCGGATTGCCGGATGCAGAAGCCTTGCAGGAAAATATACAGGCAATGAAAAAGTTTCAAAAGAATCATGAAAATATACAAATGAATGTTTTGATTGTACCAGATGCGGTGTCAGTTCTAAAGGAGAAGCTTCCGCCTTTTGCCAGTACAGCCAGCCAGAGAGAACTGCTGGAAGAGGTTCGGAAGTCCATTTCTGATTCTTTTATCTGGATGGATGCTTTTACACCTCTGCATCAGCATAAGGATGATGAGATATACTATAAGACAGACCATCACTGGACAACGAAAGGGGCCTATTATGTGTTTAAGAGCACGGCTTCTGTGCTTGGAATCGAGAAAAACCGGATGGTGAAGATGGAACCGTATGCAGTGACGGATTCTTTTAATGGAACATTGTCTTCCAGGAGTGGATATGAAAGGTCACGCAAAGAACCGATTTATATCTATCTGCCCGAAGAGGATACAGCAAAAGTAGTTGTGAATTATACAGAGGAGCAGAGGAAAACGGTATCCATGTACGATTCTTCAAAATTAGACGGAAAAGATAAGTATGCAGTATTTTTCGGCGGCAACCATCCGCTGATTAAGATCAGGACAATGTCGGGGAGCCAGGACCGCCTGCTTGTAGTAAAGGATTCTTATGCCAACTGTTTTCTTCCTTTTCTGACATTTTATTACAGGGACATCGTTGTGGTGGATCCGAGATATTACTATGGAAATCTTGAAACTTTGATGAAAGAAAATGAGATTACGCAGGTTTTGTTTTTATATAATGCAAATAATTTTTTCAAAGACAATAATATAAGCGGGGTACTTGAGAGTGATAAGACTGAATAAATATTTAAGCGAGGCAGGAGTCTGCTCCAGAAGAGAGGCTGACCGGCTCATTGAAGCATCCCTTGTTACGGTGGATGGGAAAACTGCCGGGGTCGGTATGCAGATTCAGGAGGGACAGCTTGTCAAAGTAAAAGGAAAAGCAGTGGGGCCGAAGGGGAAAACGATCATCCTTGCGGTAAATAAACCAAGAGGCATTGTATGTACAGAGGAGAAAAAGGAGAAAAATAATATCATACGTTTTCTGAATTTTCCAGAGAGAATTACTTATATAGGGCGTCTTGATAAGGATTCCGAGGGACTTCTGCTGATGACAAATAATGGAGATATCATCAATAAGATGATGCGGGCAGGTAATCTGCATGAGAAAGAATATGAAGTTGTGACGGACCGTCCGGTGACAGAGAAGTTCCTTCAGGGAATGGCATCTGGGGTACCGATTCTTGACACCGTAACGAGGCCGTGTAAAGTCACTAAGATGGGGAAATGTGGTTTCCGTATCATTTTAACCCAGGGGCTGAACCGGCAGATCAGGAGAATGTGTGAATATTTTGATTATAAAGTCATCACACTGAAAAGAACAAGGATTATGAACATTGAACTTGGGAAACTGAAGACGGGTGCTTACCGTTATCTGTCTGAGGAGGAAATCGAAGAGTTATACCGCAGAATCAGAAATTCATCGAATGAACCTGTGTGGGATGGCAGGAAATAAAGAAATGACGAAAACAGGAGTATAGAAGGAATGAATGAGCAGAAAAAAGCACGGATGAAAGAACTGGTAGAACTGTTAAATGCAGCAGGGAGAGCATATTATCAGGAAGCATCCGAGATTATGAGCAACTATGAGTATGACAGACTTTATGACGAACTGACAGCTCTTGAAAAGGAACTTGGAATTACAATGGCAGACAGTCCGACCGTCAATGTCGGATATGAGGTGGTCAGTGAGCTTCCAAAAGAACGCCACGAGAAGCCGATGCTGTCTCTGGATAAGACAAAAGATACGGAAAGCCTGAAAGAGTTCCTGGGGGATCAAAAAGCAGTGATCTCGTGGAAACTGGATGGACTTACGATTGTCCTGACTTACCGTGAGGGGACGCTTTTTAAAGCCGTCACCCGGGGCAACGGGGAAGTTGGGGAAGTAATTACCAATAATGCGAAGACGTTTAAGAACCTGCCGCTTCATATTCAGTATCAGGATGAACTCATTCTGAGAGGAGAGGCGGTGATTGGGTACAGTGACTTTGAAAAAATCAATGCAGAGATAGAGGATGCAGATGCCAGGTACAAGAATCCAAGGAATCTGTGCAGTGGTTCTGTCAGACAGCTGAATAACGAAGTGACTGCAAAAAGGAATGTCCGTTTCTTTGCTTTCACACTTGTAAAAGCGGATGGGGTTGAGTTTCACAATTCCAGAAAAGAGCAGCTGGAATGGCTGGCAAAACAGGGGTTTGAAGTTGTAGAGAACCATGAGGTCACCCGCCAGACGCTGGATCAGGAAGTGCAGTATTTTGCGGATAAGATTACAGATAACGATTTTCCTTCAGATGGACTCGTTCTGGTTTACGATGATATTGCGTATGGACAGTCACTGGGAAGCACATCCAAATTCCCGAGAGATTCCTTTGCCTTTAAATGGGCCGATGAAGTCAAAGAGACGACACTTACCGAAATCGAGTGGAGTCCATCCAGAACCGGTCTGATTAATCCGGTGGCAATCTTTGAACCGGTGGAACTTGAGGGGACAACCGTGAGCAGGGCAAGTGTACACAATATCAGTATTATGGAAGAGCTGGAACTTGCTGTCGGCGATAAAATAGAAGTTTATAAAGCCAACATGATTATCCCGCAGATCGCGGAGAACCTGACAAGAAGCGGAGTGAAAGATATTCCGAAAGAATGTCCGGTCTGTGGCGGGAAGACAGAAATCCGCCAGGATGGAAATGCCAGAACACTTTACTGCGTGAATCCAGAATGTCAGGCGAAACAAATCAAATCATTTGCACTTTTTGTGAGCAGAGATGCACTTAATATTGATGGTTTGTCAGAGGCTACTTTAGAGAAATTTATCGCGAAAGGATTTATACGGGATTATGCAGATATATTCCATCTGGAAAGGTATAAAGAGGAAATACAGGAGATGGAGGGATTTGGTAAAAAATCTTATGATAATCTCATTGAAAGTGTTGAAAAAGCAAGAAATACAACTCTTTCAAAAGTTATTTATGGACTGGGAATTGCCAATATCGGCCTCGCCAATGCAAAAGTTATCTGCCGTTCCTTTGGGTACGATGTCTCGAAACTTTTGAGTGCAACGGTGGAGGAACTGAGTGGAGTGCAGGGAATCGGGGGCGTTATCGCCCAGGCATTTGTAGATTATTTCAGCAAAGAAGAGCATGTAAAGGAGTTTAAACGGCTGCTTATTGAGCTGAATATTCCAGAGGAAAAGATAGAAGAAGGTGAGCAGATATTTGCAGGGATTAATTTTGTGATTACGGGATCTGTAGAACACTTTGCAAACCGTAATGAGGTAAAGGAACTGATTGAAAGTAAAGGCGGAAAAGTAACGGGGTCTGTTACGTCGAAGACAAATTATCTGATCAACAATGATGTGAATTCAGCATCTTCTAAAAATAAAAAGGCAAGAGATCTGGGAATACCGATTATCTCAGAAGAACAATTTCTGGAACTGACGGGGCAGTAGGGAAGTATGCCCGTAAAAATGAGTGAGGATGAGGAAAGGAGATGAGAAAATGAATCTGAAGGATTATATTCCCTTCTGGGGAAAGCTTACGCGGGAACAAAAGGAACTGCTTGAGCGGAAAACATTGCTTCAGCGTGCCTGGAAGGGCACGATTGTACATAACGGGTCTGAAGACTGTCTTGGTTTTCTGATTGTAGTGAAAGGCCAGCTGAGAGGGTACACGATTTCGGAGGAAGGGAAAGAGATCACACTGTACCGGATGTTTGAATTAGATATGTGTCTGTTCGCGGCATCATGCATTATGAACAGCATTGATTTTGACATTATTATTGAGGCGATGGAGGAGACAGAGTATCTGGTCATTCCGGCACCTGTTTACCAGGAACTGATGAAGACATCTCTTCCGGTGTCTAATTTTACGAATGATCTGATGGGATCAAGATTCTCAGATGTTATGTGGGTGATGGATCAGGTGATGAATAAAAGCTTTGATGCAAGGCTGGCCGCATTTTTAATAGAAGAAATGGGCATTACTAATGAGAAGACACTCAATATTACACATGAGGAGGCCGCAAGGCATCTTGGGACTGCAAGGGAAGTTGTGACAAGGATGATGAAGTATTTCCAGCACGAAGGCTTTGTAGAACTCGGAAGAGGAAAAGTGACCATCATAAATGAAGAGAAATTAAGGGAAACAGCAGGAGACAGTATCCGGTAGGGGTTATAATGTGATATTGTCACAGATACAAAATCAGTTTGCAGCTATACTGGTAACATATTAATTCAGAAATAAAAAATAACAATATAAACAGGAGGAATAGAAATGTCAGTATTAACAATAACAAAGGAAAATTTTGAAGAGGAAGTATTAAATGCGAGTGAGCCGGTGCTCGTGGATTTCTGGGCAACATGGTGCGGACCTTGTAAAATGTTTTCACCTATCGTGGATAAGACAGCAGAAGAGATGGAAGGTAAAGTAAAATTTGGTAAAATCAATGTAGACGAACAGCCGGATCTTGCGCAGAGATATAATGTAATGAGTATACCGACGGCAGTTTTATTTAAAAATGGAGAAGCCGCAGCTGTCAATGTAGGATTAATGTCCCAGCCGCAGCTGAAAGAATTCGTCAGCAAATAGGAGGCATATGAGATGTCAGAGAAAATATATGATGTAATCATTGTCGGAGGGGGCCCGGGAGGGTACTCCGCCGCACTGTACTGCGCAAGGGCTGACCTGTCAGTTGCAGTACTGGAAAAACTTTCACCCGGAGGCCAGATGGGAACGACCGATATGGTTGAAAACTATCCTGGGTTTGCGGAGGGAATTAATGGATTTGAACTTGGAATGCAGATGCAGCAGGGGGCAGAGCGATTTGGCGTTGTCACAGAACTTACAGAAGTGACAAGTGTGGATCTGAAAGCAGAACCGAAGGTTATTGAGACAACCGACGGTACATTTCTCGGGCGTACGGTCATTCTTGCCACAGGAGCATCGCCGAGAGAACTGGGGCTTCCAAATGAGATGGAACTTCGCGGCCGCGGCGTATCTTATTGTGCAACCTGTGATGGAATGTTCTATAAAAATAAAACGGTTGTGATCGTCGGAGGAGGTAATACGGCAGTGGCAGATGCATTATTTCTTGCAAAAATCTGCACGAAAGTATATCTCGTACACAGGCGTGATGAGCTGAGAGCTTCAAAAACATATATGAATTCACTGAAAGAGACGGATAATATTGAATTTGTCTGGGATTCGATTGTGACAGAAATCCTGCAAAATGGAAGTGTTGCCGGAGTGAAGGTGAAGAATAAAAAAACGGAGGAAGAGCGTGAAATCGCATGTGACGGAGTATTTGTCGCAGTTGGAAATCTTCCGAATACCGGATTGTTCCAGGGACAGATTGATCTGGATGAGGCAGGATATGTTCTTGCGGATGAGACGACACAGACCAACATTCCAGGTGTTTATGCTGTAGGTGATATGCGGAAAAAACCGCTGAGACAGATCGTGACTGCTGTTTCTGACGGTGCAGTGGCATCGAAATACGCAGAAGAATATCTGACATTGAAATAAAATGAAAGTAAATATCAGCCCCATCAGGACGAAACAACCTGATGGGGCTGATATTTTATAGAAAGTTCACTTGTTTCAGTGACACATCTGGGATATAATATTGCCATACGCAGAGAATGGACATCCGGCGGAATGAATGAAAAGGCGGGACTGTCCTGGAAAGAAGGGATAAGAATGTCAGAACAGGATAATATGAATACAAATGATAAAGATATAGAAGAGACAGATGTGCTTGAGACAGCTTCCGGTGAGGTGGAAGACACAAAACCGGGAAAAGATAATGATGAGGATCAGTACGAGAAGGTATGTTTTCTGTGCCACCGCCCGGAGAGTGTTGCCGGAAAGATGATCGAACTTCCGAACCACATCAGCGTGTGTTCAGACTGTATGCAGAAGAGCTTTGACACGATGAACAATATGACCAGCAACGGACAGTTTGATTACAGCCAGCTCATGAATATGCCCGGAATACAGGTATTCAATATGGCAGATCTTGAGAACACAGTTCCGAAGAAGCAGAGGGTAAAAAAGAAAAAAGAAGAGAATGTAAAGGCGCCTGCTTTTAATATAAAGGATATTCCGTCGCCTCATAAAATCAAGGCCAAACTGGATGACTATGTCGTAGTACAGGAGTATGCGAAAAGGCGATGTCAGTTGCAGTTTATAATCACTATAAACGTGTTGCGACAGATACGATGGATGATATAGAGATAGAAAAATCCAACATGCTTATGATCGGGCCGACCGGAAGCGGTAAGACGTATCTTGTCAAGACGCTGGCCAAACTTCTGGATGTGCCGCTTGCGATCACGGATGCCACATCTTTGACGGAAGCAGGGTACATAGGCGATGACATTGAAAGTGTTGTATCCAAGCTTCTGGCCGCGGCAGACAATGACGTGGAGAAGGCGGAAAAAGGAATCATTTTCATCGATGAGATTGATAAGATTGCCAAGAAGAAGAATACAAGCCAGCGGGATGTCAGCGGAGAATCCGTGCAGCAGGGAATGCTGAAACTTCTGGAAGGCAGCGAAGTTGAGGTGCCGGTAGGAGCCAACAGCAAGAATGCCATGGTACCGCTTACGACTGTAAATACGAAGAATATTCTGTTTATCTGCGGCGGTGCGTTCCCTGATCTGGAAGGAATCATCAAAGAGCGGCTTAACAAGCAGGCTTCGATGGGATTTATTGCGGATTTGAAAGATAAATACGACCATGACGAACATATTCTGGAGAAGGTAACCACAGAAGACCTCCGCAGTTTTGGTATGATACCGGAGTTTCTGGGACGTCTTCCGATTGTGTTCACACTGGCAGGACTGGATAAAGAAATGATGGTGAAAATTTTAAGAGAGCCGAAGAATGCAATCTTGAAACAGTACCAGAAACTTCTGGCACTGGATGAAGTGAAGCTTGATTTTGATGAGGGAGCTCTTGATGCAATCGCGGAGAGGGCGGTTGCAAAGGATACCGGCGCGAGAGCGCTGCGTGCCATCATTGAGGAATTTATGCTGGATATTATGTATGAGATTCCGAAGGATGAAAGTATTGGAGAAGTTACAATTACCCGTGAGTATATTGAAGGAACCGGGGGCCCCGTGATTACGCTGAGAGGGCAGGAAGTCGCAAGGCTTCAATAAGTAAAGTTATCATATGAAACCTGAAAAATGTGCAAAGTGTTTTAAACCCTGTCTAATTTGGAAACAAATCAGACAGGGTTTTTGTGCATTTCTGCCTAAATAGGTATTGCATTATTTGTGGACGAGGTGTAAAGTGTATAAGGACATAAAAGAGGAAAAGAGAGGGCACTGGAAATGACAAGTTATAGTTATCTGATGGATTTAGCGATTATTCTGTTGTTTACTAAGGCACTGGGTCTGCTGACAAGGAAGGTACAAATGCCTCAGGTTGTGGGCGCGCTTCTGGCAGGACTTCTATTGGGACCAGCCTGTCTTGGAATACTGAAGGAAACAAACTTTATCCATGAAGTTGCAGAAATTGGTGTAATTGTGCTGATGTTTTCAGCAGGTCTGGAGACAGATATCAAAGAATTAAAGGCCAGCGGAAAGGCATCTTTCGTAATTGCGCTTTTTGGCGTCATTGTCCCGCTGGTGGGAGGATTTGCGGCAGCATGGTTTTTCAATAAACCGGGAATCATTGAATCAGATGCGGGATGCAGTATTTTTCTGCAGAACGTATTCATCGGAGTCATACTCACAGCTACGTCTGTAAGTATTACGGTTGAGACATTAAAAGAAATCGGAAAGCTGAAAACAAGGTCGGGAAATGCGATTCTTGGAGCAGCCATCATTGATGATATCCTTGGTATCGTCGCATTGACAATTATTACTAGTATGGCGGATGAATCCGTTAATATTGTCAGTGTGCTTTTAAAGATTGCAGGATATTTTGTTTTTGCAGCTGTAGTCGGCGTTGTGTTTTACAAAGGGTATAAGAAGTGGGCAGAATCAGCATCGAAAGGGCTTCACAGACATGTGATCATTGCATTTGTATTCTGTCTGGTCATGTCCTATGTGGCGGAAAGATTTTTCGGAGTCGCAGATATTACAGGAGCGTTTATCGCAGGACTTGTGATTTCCAATACGGAGCGGTCGGTATTCCTGCAGTCGAAGTTCGATACACTGTCTTATATGCTGCTTTCACCGGTATTTTTTGCAAGTATCGGGCTGAAAGTTGTGCTCCCCAAAATGACAGGAGCGATTGTTGGATTTTCCCTGATCCTTGTTGTGGTTGCGATTCTCACCAAAGTATTAGGCTGTGGTGTCGGTGCTAAAGTGTGCGGCTATCAGAATTATCAGTGTAAACGTATCGGAGTCGGGATGATTTCCCGTGGTGAGGTTGCCCTGATTGTGGCAAGTAAGGGAACACAGCTTGGTCTTCTCGGTGCCAACTTTTTAGGGCCTGTGATCATTACCGTTATTGTGACGACGATTATCACTCCGATTATGTTAAAACCAGTATTTAAGAAAGTTCCGGCCAACGCAGTTCTGCCGACAGATCCAAAAGACTGTCTGCCGGATGAACAGCTAAGAGAGGGCGAGGAAATCAGTACATATTATGATCATGCACAGAATATCCGGGAAGGTCTGAAAAAATCAGATGCAGATATGCTTGCAGAGGAGATCAGAAAAAGAAGAGAGAGCGGCAATATCGTCGACGAGTATAAGAAGTATATCAGATAACCCGGAAGATAAAGCGGTCACTGCGGTAGACGGTTCTGGCAATTTCCAGAATGACTCCCGTGTCCGTATCTGTACTTCTGGAAGTAATGACAAAACAGGAAGCGTATCCTTGAAGATTCAGAAGGGTACGCTCTTTTTTTGTGGGCGTACTTACAGAAAGTTCAATATTCTCACTGGCAGGAGCGGGGAAGCCATGGGTACGCATATAATCATAGAGAGAGGTAATCTGCTTCCCGTCTTCTAAAAGATCCGGAAACAGATCTCCCCGCAGATAGCTGGTGTGGATGGCAGCAGGTTCCTGGGAAATCATTCGAAGTCTGGTCAGCTTATACACCGGGATATCATAGTTAATTTTCAGCATCTCATAAATCAGCGGATTTTCCCTGATCTGATGGAAACTGACATTTTTCGTCTCATGGGGGAGGCTTTGCTGGTTCATTTTCTCTGTAAAACTCACAGATCCGTTCATGGCAATCCTGATCTGTTCTTTTTTCCCGGAAAAGAAACTCCCGTATCCCTGCATGGAATAAATATACCCCATTTCTTTGAGCCGTTCATATGCTTTGCGTATCTCCACTCTTGTCACGCCAAAGCGGACGGCCAGTTTATTTTCACTCGGCATTTTTTCATCATTTCTATATTCATTTTCCGTAAATTCCTGAATTAAAATATCTACAATATTCTCCCAGGTCAGTTTATCAGCCATTTATTTGTCTCCTTTCAACAGTCATTCTATCAGGAGTATATCAGCGGTGTTTGGTTCCTGCAAGATGAAGGAAAAGTATTAACAAAGATTTTACCTGATGAAGTTGGCAACTTTACATAAAAAGATTACGATGTGCAATGTCCTGGCAGGGCAGAGATGTCTGAGAGTGATCCAGGGTGAAATTCATAAAAAGAACAGGAGAAAAACCATGACAAAGAAGGAAGCGACTCAGATCCTTTCCAAGGCATCTCTTACTGATGTCAGGGAGATTGCCAGGGCAGTGAAAGGAAATTCTGAAATCCAGATTGTAAAACAGCCTCAAAAAACGCTCGTAATGGTAAAAGTGCGTGAGCCGGTAAAACAATCCCTGTTTTATCTTGGGGAGGTGCTGGCATCGGAATGTATGGTGATGGTGGATGGTGTCAGGGGCGTCAGTGTGATTGCAGGAGATGATTTTGACAAGGTATATGAATGTGCTGTGATTGACGGATGTATGAACAAAAATACGGATAACGAGGTATTGGAAAACATGCTTTTGAAACTGAAAAGTGAACAGGAAATGGAACGTGCCAGTCTGAACCGGGAGATTAGAAAGTCGAAAGTTAACTTTCAGGTGATGGGAGAATAGAGAATGGATAACAATATAAAACAGGCATATGAATTTGATTTCGTACATGATGCACAGAAGGTGTTCCGGGAACTTTTAGACGCGGTGGCAAATCCCGGAATGAAAAAAAGTATCCGGGAACAGGCTTCAAAATTTGATGAAGTTTATGCGCCGCTCACAGCAGTCGGATGCACGCTGCTTGACAACGAACAGAAGATGTATGTGGAAAAAAATCCGGTACTGGCATCAAAATTACACCATCTGACACTCTGTCAGGAAAGTGATCTTAAAGAAGCGGATTATGTGTTTTTATCTTCTGAAATGAACTATGGTTCGATGACGGAGATATTAAAAAATGTGAAAAAGGGAGTTATACAGACCCTCAGGATTCTGCAACTGTATTCGTACTGTGCCAGGAAATCGAAGGAAAGTCAAAAATGACAATCAGCGGTCCGGGAGTAGATAAGACAAAGACAATGATGGTGAATCAGTATGTTAAGACAATCATCAGGCTGAGACAGGAGATGGAGACAGAATATCCGCTTGGAACAGATCTTGTATTTGCAGATCCATACGGAGAGCTTCTGGGAATCCCAAGACTTGTGAAGATCGAAGAATAAGGAGGGTGAAGATATGGCATACGTAGCGGTATCGGGAGGCAAAGAGGCCATTGAGCAGTCGTTAAAGCTGTTAAAAATATTCCGGGGAACAAAAACAGACATTGCGGTGTCAGCGATCCGGGACAATATGTCCCTTCTGATCGATAAAATTATGAGCGAGGCCGGATTTTACTCGGAAGATTATGCGGCTCTTGCCCTGAAACAAAGTGAGGGAAGTGTGGAGGAGGCAGTATTTCTTCTGCGGGCGTATCGTTCTACACTCCCGAGGAATTATTATTCGAATTCTGTGGATACGAAAGATATGAGGCTGATCCGGCGGATTTCTGCTGCATTTAAAGATATTCCCGGCGGACAGATTCTTGGGCCTGACTATGATTATTCCCACCGGCTTCTGGATTTCTCTCTTCTGGAAGAAAAAGAGGAAGAAACGGAAGATATTACAGAGGAGGGGGATTCTTCCGATCTCAGGTGCGGCAGAGTTTCAGATCTGCTGAGGGAGGAAAATCTCCTGGAGGTATCTGAAGAAAATGACGAAGAACCCTTTGACGTGACATCACAGATTCTCACATTTCCGGCACCAAGAAGTGCAAGGCTTCAGACATTTGCAAGAAGTGATGCCGGATTTCTGGGGGGAATTGCATACAGTTCCATGCGCGGGTACGGTGCGGTGCATCCGACAGTATCTGAACTTCGAAGCGGTTATGTAGACGTATGTGTTCCGTATGTGCTGGAGGAATCCCAGGAAATCTGTATCGGTGAGATTCTCCTGACAGAGGTTGAGGCGCTGGTTCCTTCCCATACGGAGACGAAGGAAGAATTTGATAAGATGACGCTGGCAGGCGGATACGGACTTGTTTTTGGAAGAAACGAGAATAAGGCAATCGCCATGTCGATCGCAGATGCCAGCCTTGAGACGGAAGGAGACACACCTTCGCAGGATGAGGAATTTGTCCTGACGCATGGAGACTGTCTGGAAATGAGCGGGTTCATCTCACATCTGAAACTTCCGCACTATGTTACATTCCAGTCAAAATTAGACCAGGTCAGGGAGAAGGGAAAGAAAGATGATTGATAACAGACATTATAACTTTGGATTTCTGGATGAGGGTTCCAAAAGAGAGATACGCAGAAGTATCTTAAAAGCGGTGGCGGTCCCCGGATACCAGGTGCCGTTCGGATCAAGAGAGCTTCCGATCGGAAGGGGCTGGGGAACGGGAGGAATACAGATCACCCTTTCGATCATTGGGAAAGAAGATGTGCTGAAAGTCATAGATCAGGGCAGTGATGACAGCGTCAATGCAGTCAATATCAAAAAGCTGGTGAAAGAATGTACGGACGTGGAGATCACAACAGATTCGGAAGAAGCATCCATTATTCAGAGCAGGCACCGGATTCCGGAGACGCCTATGAGAAATGACCAGATTCTTGTACTTCAGGTGCCGACACCGGAGCCGCTTCGGAATGTGGAACCGCGGGAGTCTGTGACAAAACAGATGCACGCTGAGATGGAATACAGTCCGATGTGGCTGTCCCTGTTCGAGGATCTGACGCAGTATGGAGAAGTCAGTATCAGTTCGGAGTATCCTGTGATGGTGGAGAAACGTTATGTGATGAATCCAAGCCCGATTCCCAGATTTGATAATGGAAAGTTAAATGACAGTGATACCTTGTATCTTTTTGGGGCAGGGCGTGAGAAAAAGATCTATGCAGTACCGCCGCATACAGAGGTGGTTTCGATGTGCTTTGACGACGTACCCCTTAAGGAAGAAGATTTTGCGGGCAGGCACTGCAGACTCTGCGGGGCAGAACATGTATATCTGGATGAGATGATAGATTCAAAGACAGGGGAAAAAGTATATGAATGCAATGACACCGGATTCTGTAAGAAGAGAAGGGGGCTGTAAAACAATGGAAAAACCAGTGATGGAGATCAAAAATCTGACCGTGCGGTATGGGAAAACATGCGATTACTGCAGAAATGGAGGGGAGCTGGTGAAAAATACATGCCCCCGCTGCAAGACCGTGTGGGCCTGCAATGATGTCAACGTATCCCTGTTCGAGGGGGAGATCCTTGGAATTGTAGGAGAGTCTGGTTCCGGGAAATCTACTCTGATGAAGAGCATGTACTTTGATTTTGATATCACGGAAGGATCAGGATATCTCAGAGATTATAAAGATGGACAGGAAGATATCTTCTCACAGAGCCTTCAGCAGAAAAAATATATCAGGAACCACATTATGGGGATGGTTTATCAAAACCCGATGCTGGGGCTTCGCATGGATTATTCCAGCGCCGGGAACATCGCGGAGAAACTGATTGCGGCGGGGCGGAGAAATTATGGAGCGATGAATGAACGGGTGGCAGAATTGATCGATGCAGTGGAGATACTGCAGTCGAGGAAAAAAGAGCCGCCGAAAAATTTCAGCGGAGGAATGCAGCAGAGAGTGCAGATCTCGAAAGCACTGGCGAATCATCCTGCGATTCTTCTTCTGGATGAAGTGACTACGGGGCTTGATCTTTCAGTACAGGCTAAGGTGCTGGAACTGATCCGGAGAATCCGGCAGGAGTTTCATGTATCTATGATGCTTGTATCCCATGACCTGGCAGTCATAAGAATGCTCGCAGACCGCACGATTGTGATGCTGGATGGAAAAATTATTGAACAGGGACTTACGGATCAGATACTGGATGATCCGCAGATGCCGTATACCCAGCAGCTGGTACATTCTCTGCTGTAAATAAAATCAAGATGGAGGAGACAATGAAGACAGTCATTACGGGAGGCAGAATCGTGACGGAACAAGAGGTTCTGACAGGATACGATCTGCTGATTGAAGATGGGAGAATCAAAAAGATTGCAGTAAACGGAGAAATTACCGGGAATCCGGGGGAAATAATTGATGTGCAGGGCAGTTTTGTCATGCCTGGAATTATAGATATCCATTCAGATATGATTGAAAATTATATTCAGCCAAGAAGCACGGCAGTGATGGATTTTGAGTTTGGTCTGAGAGAGGCAGAGAAAACACTGGCCATGTGCGGAATCACCACAATTTTTCATTCAATCTCTATGTTTCGTGATGGGACATGGGATGTGAAGGAGATCAGGAAAGCGCCTAAGGTAAGAAGACTTGCGAAACTGATTAAAGATCATGAAAAGAAACGCCATCTGATCCATAACAGATATCATCTGCGCTATGAGATAGACAATCTGTCCTGCTATGATGAGGTAAAAGAGATGATCGAAGAAGGCGATGTGGATCTTCTGTCATTTATGGACCATTCACCGGGGCAGGGACAGTATCAGGATCTGGATATATACAGGCGTCATCTGCCGGGGGAGGGGGACAATCTGACAGAGGAAGAATTTGCGGCACTTGTGAAACAGGAGTCAGAGAAAAAGACAGTGTCCTTCCAACGTCTGAAAGAGCTTTCTGATCTTGCCGGGGAATACAAAATTTCCGTGGCGAGCCATGATGATGACTCCCTGTCCAAACTTTCGCTGAACCAGAAGCTGGGGGTAAAAATCAGCGAATTCCCGATTACACTTGACGTAGCCAGAGAAGCCGCAGATAGAGGACTCCTGACCGTTTTAGGTGCTCCCAATATTCTGCTTGGAGGTTCCCATTCAGGAAACCTTTCCGCTCTTGATGCAATCCGGGCCGGGGCAGCCAGTGTTCTTGTGTCCGATTATTATCCGCAGTCTTTGCTGCAGGCAGTCTTTTATCTTTATGGAACTTCTGAAACTACACTTGTGGATGCAGTACGTCTGGTATCACTGAATCCTGCGAAGGCTGCCGGGATCGACCATATCACCGGTTCTATTGCAGAAGGAAAGCTGGCAGATCTGTTGATTATATCGGAAGAAGAGAAGGTGCCGGAATTAAGAGCTGTATTTGCGGAGGGGAAAAAGATTATAGACTGTCATTACCGTCCGGGAAACTGAGAAAAGGAGACGAAAAATGGATGCAATATTAGAAATCAGAGAGTTGTCAAAACAGTTTTTTCTTCATGAGCAGGGGAGAGAAATCAAGAGCTGTAATCAGATATCATTTACTTTAGATAAGGGAGGATTCATCGGAATCGTGGGAACCAGCGGGGCTGGGAAATCTACCGTGCTCAGGTGCATTTACCGCACGTATCTTGCAACCCAGGGAGCTGTCATTTATGATTCGCTGGCCTATGGGAAAATTGATCTTGTGACAGCAAAAGAGCGCGAGATCCTTCATCTCAGGAAGGCCGAGATGGGATATGTCTCCCAGTTTCTTACAATTCTGCCTCGTACAACCGCAAAACAACATGTAATTAACGGTGCAATAGATGCAGGATTTTCAGAAGAGGAGGCAGTTGTAAGGGCAGAGGAAATGCTGCGGTATTTTAAATTGAGTGAGACGCTGTGGGATATTTATCCGAATACATTTTCGGGCGGGGAAAAACTCCGGCTGAATCTGGCACATGCGATGGTAAAGGCGCCAAGGCTGCTTCTTCTGGATGAGCCTACCGCATCTCTGGATCCGGAGACGAAACAACTTGTCAAAGAACTTCTGGCAAAGCTTAAGAGTGAAGGTACCTCTATGATTGGGATTTTTCATGATTTGGAATTTATGGAGGGGCTGTGTGATCATGTATACAATATCATGCAGGGAAGTTTTCAGACGGAAGGCGGGGGAAAATGATGTTCAGGGCAGAACTGCACGTACATACGGATATTTCAGACGGGAGCCGGACCGCAGAACAAATTCTAAAGGAGGCGGGGAAGAAAGGGCTCACCCATATCGCGTTTACAGATCATGATACAACCTTAAAATCCAGGGAGCATACAGAACTTGCCAGGAAGTATGGGATCAGGGCGGTGCCCGCCGTGGAGCTCTCTGCGTATGACAGATCAACCGGACGAAAAGTTCACATTCTTGGCTATCATTATAAAACGGCAGAACATATAGAAGCAATTGGAGGCAGGACGCTGAAAAAGAGAGATGAAAACTGCAAAAAGCAGATGCGGATTCTGGAGGGACTCGGATATGATGTACCGCTTACGCAGATCCGGAAAATTTCAGGCGGAAGGTGTATTTATAAACAGCATATCCTTTATTGGCTCTATCTCTCCAGACAGCAGCCGGAGATCTTTGGGAAGGTGTACAGGGAAATCTTTAAGAACGGGGGACCCTGTGATTTCGATATTGAATACCCTGAGGCTTCGGAAGCGGTACAGGCAGTGAAAGCTGACGGAGGGTATGCAGTGCTTGCACACCCCGGGCAGCAGGGGAATTTTGATCTTGTGGAGGAACTTATAAACGCCGGGCTTGATGGAATTGAATGTATACATCCGTCCCATGGAGAGCGGGAGAAACGCCAGGCATTTCACATGGCAGAGAACTATGGACTGATTGCAACCGGCGGAAGTGATTACCATGGCATATTTGAGAACAATGGGGCAGGTCTGGGAACTTATCTGTCGCCGCGGGAGGCATGGAGCGTGTTTGAAAATTGAGTCGATCAATTTTCAGACATGCTTTTTATTTTTTACAAAGAATTAACCTGATGAAAAACTGGATCAAATATAAGTCGGTTATAGTTATCTTGCAGGCAGGAGAAAAGGTATCATTTAAGTACATCATGCCGCGTGTAAAAAAGAAAGATATTCCAGGAGGAAAGAAGAATGAAGAAAGTTATCGTTATGGCAATGGCAGCCATGCTTGTTGTAAGTACCCTGACCGGATGTGTGAAAAAGGCAGATGCGAAGGCTGACAGTAAAACAGGCGAAAGCAGTGCAGATGAAAATGAATTAAATATTTATACCGCGTTAGAAGATGAGCAGGTAACAGATTATCTCGAAGAGTTTAAAGAGCAGAACCCGGATGTAAAAATCAATGTCACAAGAGATTCCACAGGAATTATCACGTCAAAACTTCTGGCAGAAAAAGACAACCCGACAGCGGATGTTATATGGGGGCTCTCTGCCACAAGCCTTCTTGTACTTGCGCAGAATGATATGCTTGATGCGTATGCGCCGGAAGGTGTAGACAAGATTCTTCCTCAGTTTAAAGACACAGAAGAAGTTCCGAGATGGGTTGGAATTGACGCATGGGAAACCGCATTTATTGTGAATAAAGAAGTGCTCAAATCCAAAGGAATTGATACAGTGCCAAAGTCTTATCAGGATCTGCTTGATCCGAAATATAAGGGATTGATTGCAATGTCCAATCCGGCGTCCTCCGGAACAGGGCTTCTGACAGTCAATGGTGTCTTAAGTCTCTATGGAGAGACGGAAGGATGGGATTATCTGGACAAGTTAAATGACAATGTCGCTGTATATATGCATTCGGGTTCACAGCCGGCAAAATCGACCGCGGCAGGTGAATACGGAATCGGTGTTTCCTTTGGATACCGCTGTATAAAATCAGCAGACGAAGTGGGAAGTGAGATCTGTGAGGCTGTATTCCCATCAGAAGGTTCCGGCTGGGATATGGAAGCAAATGCACTTGTGAAAAAGGATGGAGAGAAAGAGATTTCCAGAAAATTTCTGGACTGGGCAATTTCAGAGAACATCATGACAAAATACGCGGAGAACTATCCGATTGTAGCAACAGGAACCGGGGATGAAATTCCGGAAGGATATGCAAGCAATCCGCTGGATCAGCTGATTCCGGACATTGATTTTGACAAAGCAGCACAGAACAGAGAATCGATCTTACAGGAGTGGACAGACCGCTACGATGGTAAGAGTGAAGCAAAGACAGAATAGGAGCAGGAAGTATGAGTGTAAGTTTGAAGATCAGCAATGTATCAAAAGTTTATGATAAAAATGTTGCTCTTAATAATATCAATCTGGAGATTAAAAAAGGTGAATTTGTATGTCTTCTCGGTCCATCCGGGTGCGGGAAATCTACACTTCTTCGGATCATTGCAGGGCTTGATAAACCGAATAAGGGTGATGTGTATATTAATGGGAGAAGAGTGACGAATCTCTCACCTTCCAGAAGAAACTTTGGGATCATGTTCCAGTCTTATGCGTTGTTTCCGAACCTGACTGCGTTTGAAAATGTAGCTTATGGGCTCAGAAATAAGAAAATGAAAAGCCAGGATCTGAATCAGAGAGTGGACCGGTTGTTTGAGATGATAAAACTTACCAATGCGAAGAACAGACTGCCGGCACAGATGTCAGGGGGAGAACAGCAGAGAGTTGCCCTTGCCCGGGCACTTGCCACAGATCCGGACTTCCTCTTGCTGGATGAACCGTTATCCGCGCTGGATGCCAAGGTAAGGATTGACCTTCGCAGGCAGATCTGCGCGATCCAGAAGGAGATGGGGCTTACGACAATCATGGTGACTCACGATCAGGATGAGGCACTTACAATGGCGGATCGTATCATCGTTATGAATAAAGCGGTTGTCATGCAGGAAGGGACGCCGGAAGAGATTTACCAGACTCCTAAGACACCGTTTGTAGCGGATTTCATCGGTACGATCAATTTCGTGGGCAGAGCAGGGAATGACATTGTCAGTACAGACGGAAATGATCTCCTGGCAATCCGTCCGGAGAAAATCGAACTTACAAGAGAGTATGCAGAAAACCGTATCCATGGGACAATCACGGAGATTGAATTCAGAGGCTCATTTTACAGGATCAACGTGAAGACAGAACATGTCAATGATGATCAGCTGATGCTCAGCGTAGATGTTCCGTTCACAGCAGCGAAAATGATGAATCTCAGGAAAGGTGAAAGAGTCTACCTGAAACTTCCGGAGGAGGAAATTCTGGAATTTCAGACGGCGTAAGAACTATGGAAAGAGGAAAGGTTATGACAAGAATCAAAGACCGGCTGTCAGGAATGACAGCCGAAGACTTCATGAAGGGGATTGCAATTTATGCAGTGGCTGTATTTCTGCTTCTGTTTCTGGTATTTCCGCTTGGCACACTTTTTATAAAAGCTTTTCAGGATAAAAATGGGGCATTCTGCGGATTGTCCCAGTTTGTACGGTATTTTGAAAGCAAGACATTGATTTATTCCATCAGCAATACATTTTTTATTGCGATTGTCTCGACGGTAATCTCCGTAGGCACAGCATTTTTCTTTTCCTATGCGCTGACAAGAAAAAGTGTACCGTTTAAAGGTTTTTTCCGATATGTCTGTATGATCCCGATTTTTGCACCAACGATGCTTCTCGGAATTGCACTGATCTACCTGTTCGGCAATAAAGGGGTATTGACGGGGCTTGGCCTTGTGATTCCTTTGTACGGGAAAGTTGGGATTATTATTGCGGAGAGCATTTACTGTTTTCCCATTGCAACTACCATTCTGATGGTTGCATTTTCCGCGGCAGACAACCGGCTGTATGAGGCAGCAGAGACGATGGGGACTTCCGCCGTTCGGAAGATGTTTACCATTACGATACCGAATGTGAAGTACGGCCTGATCAGCGCATTGTTTGTCGCGTTTACATATAGTTTTACGGATTTTGGAGCGCCGTCTGTTGTCGGAGGCAACTATAATGTGCTGGCAACGGATGTCTATAAGCAGGTTGTGGGACAACAGAATTTTAACATGGGAGCAGTGGTCGGTATTATCCTTTTATTTCCGGCGGTTCTTTCATTCGTGGTAGACCGTGTCACAAGTAAAAAGCAGAGTTCTGCGATCAGCTCGAAAGCAGTTCCCTACCAGATTAAGAAGCATCTCCCCTCAGATCTGGCGGCAACTGCCTTCTGTGTCGTTCTTACAGCGGCGATGATTTTATTCTTTGCGGTGGCACTTTTTGCATCTGTAATCACGCTGTGGCCCTATAATCTGACGTTTACACTGAAAAATTATGATTTGACAAATGTGGCGTCCGGCCTTGGAGGAACAGCGTTTGGGAATTCTGTTAAAATCGCGGCAGTTACGGCAGTATTTGGAACAATTGTTACTTTTATTGGAGCGTATATGATCGAAAAGAACAGGAAATTCCCGGGAATTCGTAAAGTGGCATATTTCCTGTCCATTACGCCGCTTGCAATTCCGGGAACGGTTGTTGGATTGAGTTTTATCATGTTTTTTAATGCCAGCCAGTTTCAGATTCCATTTACCGAATATGCGATTGTGAACCCATTCCATGGAATCTATGGGACGATGTGGATTATTATCATTGCAAATATGGTTCACTTTTATTCGGTACCGTTTACAACTGCCACAACTGCATTGAAGCGGCTGGATAAGGAATTTGAGACTGCATCAGAGTCTATGGGGGTTCCCTTTTATAAGATGGTGGGAAGAGTTACCATACCGCTTTGCTTTCCGGCGATCTGTGAGATGGCGGTATATTTTTTTGTCAATGCTCTTGTGACGGTTTCTGCGGTCGTATTCTTGTATTCCCCAACAGTTCCGATTGCGGCGGTGGCCATTGTGAATATGGAAGGTGCGGGAGAGATTGCACCTGCGGCGGCGATGTGTATGTTGCTTCTCTTTATCAATCTTGCAGTCAGACTGGTCTATGAAGGAGTTCAGAAATACTGGGGCAGGCGGCAGGAAAAGAGAATAGAAAAAGAAGCATAAAAAAATCGGGTAGATTTCTACTCGATTTTTTATGCTGTAAAATTCTTACAGGTCAACGGCTCCGCTGATCTGGGTATCTGTTGTGTAATATACTTTCTGATCTTCTGGTTTCAGATAGATGGAAAGTGTTTTTAATTCTTCAGAAGAAACTCCGTCTGCCTTGCATTTTTCTTTTACTTTGGCGATGATTTCTTCCTCAAGATATTCCTGATCCTGATACTGAATATAAAAGTTCACTTCTGTCTGGACTGCGGGTGTTTCTGCTTTTACAGGAGTGTTTGCTGATTCTGCTTTTTTCTGTTGTTTCTTTTTGTCAAGTCTTCTGTTCACGTTGCTCTCTCCTTCTCTTATATCTATGTAGTAGGTGCATTTAAGTATTGAACTTAAATGGGTCATCCGGCACCTCATTGGATAATAGTATATTACTTTTTACCAGGGAAGTCAAAGATGAATCGACACTTATATCATATTTAAAGGACAGTCACTATAAATATATAGAAGCAGTGCTGTAGATTGCGGCAGAAATAATAGTAGATATCTGGCTTAGATATGGAGGGAATTATGGCAAATGGCGATTTGTGCAGAATGAGAATTGTTTCAGAAGAATACAGGGATTTTATTGTGGGAAAAGGGCGGGATCCTGTCTTTGATAACATTGCACCTGACCAGCAGTGCACTCAGGGCGCAGGCTTTGGTTATGAATGTATTTATGTTGAGAGATCGACAGCAGATCCAATTAATCTGGAAAGATATTCGTATAACGCTATTCCGAACTGTTATACGCTTCTGGATATGGAGATGCTGAATCAGGCAGGTATTTCCCAGATTCAAAATTATCCGACGCTCCAGTTAAAGGGAGAAGGGATCATGATAGGATTTGTGGACACAGGAATTGACTATGAGAATCCGGTCTTCCGGAATCTGGATGGCAGTACGAGGATTGAAGAAATCTGGGATCAGAGCATTCAGACGGGAGAAACACCGGAAGATTTTCTATATGGAAGTGTATACGGCCGGGAGCGGATTGATGAGGCGCTGAGGTCAGAGAATCCCCTGGAGATTGTACCTTCACAGGATACGAGCGGACATGGGACGTTTCTGGCCAGTATTGCGGCAGGAGGAGCCAACGTAGAGAACCAGTTTCTTGGAGCGGCGCCGGAATCTACGATAGCAGTGGTAAAGTTAAAAGAAGCCAAGCAGTATCTGAAAGATTATTATTTTATAGCCAGAGACGCCCAGTGTTATCAGGAGACAGATATCATGCTGGCAGTACGGTATCTTGACCGACTGGCAAAATCACGGAATATGCCGCTTGTGCTGTGTATAGCACTTGGGACGAACATGGGGGGACACAATTCGACAACGCCGTTGGCGAGTATACTGGAAATGTATTCTAACATGGTGAAAAGAGCAGTCGTTGTCGGTGTGGGCAATGAGGCAAACCAGCGGCATCATTATATGGGAACATTGACAGATATGTCTGACCGCAGGGAAGTGGAGATTCAGGTGAATAACGAACCTCTTGGGTTTGTACTGGAACTTTGGACGGAAACTCCCAATATTATCAGTGTTTCCCTCATTTCGCCGTCGGGGGAACAGATTCCAAGAATCCCGATCCGCCAGAAGAGCAGTGAACTGTATCAGTTTGTATTCGAACGAACGGAAGTCCAGATTGATTACAGGCTTCTTGTTGAGCGGACAAATTCTGAACTTGTGATGTTTCGTTTCGCAAGACCGGCCAACGGGATCTGGAAAATTGTGGTGGAACCTGTCCAGATTGCGGATGGAATTTTTCATATGTGGCTTCCTGTCCGTGAGTTTTTGACGGGAGAAGTGTATTTTCTGCAGTCAAATCCGAACTATACAATTACAAGCCCCGGAAATGCGATTGCGCCGATTACCGTTGCTTATTACAATGGAGCGGATAATAGTATTGATATTAATTCCGGAAGAGGATATACTAGAAATGAGAGAATAAAACCGGATTTTGCGGCACCTGGAGTAGATGTTTTAGGCGCAGCGCTCAGGGGACAGTTCGTGAGGCGGACCGGTTCCAGTATTGCGGTGGGGGTGACGGCAGGAGCGGCAGCTCTCTTGCTGGAATGGATTGTCTACCAGTTAGGCGGCGAAGGAATTGATACGATTCAGATCAAAAGTCTGTTGATCCTTGGCACAGTCAGAGACCCTCTCAATACTTACCCGAACCGGGAATGGGGATATGGAAGAATGAATCTATACCGTACTTTTGATGAGGTGAGGCGGTATTGATAAGGAGATGAAAGGAGAAATTACAATGGGAGATTTTTTTGAAGATTTAGGGAAGAAGATCACGGAAACAGCCGATATGATCACGAAAAAGACAGAAAGGGTCATGGAGATTCAGAAACTGCAGAACCAGATCAGGAACCTTGAGAGAGCGAATGAAAGAGATCTGAGAGACCTTGGAAGAATGGTATTTGTGGCATATAAGACCGATGGGGATGTCAAAGAACCATATCATGAATTATGTGAGAATCTGAAACAGAGAGAAGAAATGATAGAAGATCTTAAAAATCAGCTGGAAGAGCTGCGCGGAAGCGGCAAATGCCCGGAATGTAATGCCACAGTCCAGGATGATATGGCATTTTGCCCACAGTGTGGTGCAAAGCTTGTGAAGGAGACACCGGAAGACGATATTTTCGAAGATGAAAGTGTTGTTTCGGAAACAGCTGCCGAAGAGACCGCTGATGAGGCAGGCAAAGAAGCAGATGAGAACTGTACGTGCAGCAAGGACGGGGAAAACAGCTGTGACTGCGGATGTGGATGTGATAAAGAAGAGGCTCAGGAAAGCTGTAAACCAGAAGAAGCGGAAGAAACCTGCGAAAAAAAGGAATGTGAAAGCGGTGAGTAGATGGCAGCAATAATCTGTGTAGCTGCAGCCTGTCTGCTTCTTGTGCTCGATCTGACTGTAAAACAGCATATTGAAAATCATATGGGTGACAGAGAGGAGCGGGAAATTCTAAACGGAAAGGTTCTGCTTCGCAAGGTACATAATGAAGGTCTGATGCTGAACGCATTGGATCAGCACCCGAAAGCAGTGAAACTGCTGAATGGGACAGCGGGAGTGATACTTCTTCTGTATTACATATGGCTGCTCATGAGAAAAGGACATTTCGTAAAGAAGGCGGGAGCCGCACTTATGACGGGAGGCGCTTTCAGTAATCTTTATGACCATATGGTTAGAGGATATGTCGTTGACTATTTCGGATTCAAAACGAAATGGAAGAAAGTGACGGATGTTACATTTAATCTCGCTGATATTTTTATATTTGCCGGCGGAATTATCATTATATTGACGTCCGTATTTACAAAGAAAAAATAAGCCCGGCTAGTGCCGCAGCATGGAGAAATCCTGCTGCGGTATTTTGTAGTATAACGCGGAAAACGGGGTATGATATAGATATAGGTATAGGGGGAAAGGAGGAATACAATGCAGAAGGAAGAAATACTGGAAGAGATTCTGTCATATTACAGTACCAGGGAAAAGGAACTGAATCAGGAGGAACTGGTTGAGATGCTGCGGGAAATTCAGGAAGTTTTTGGGTGTATCAGCAAGGATATCCAGGAACAGGCAGCCAGGTATCTGAACATAAATCTATCTATGATTGAGAATCTGATCCGGCTGTATCCAAGTCTGAAGGCATCCGAATCACGTCATACAATCACGGTGTGTATGGGAAGGCAGTGTCAGATGAAAGGGAGCGCGGAGATTATGGCAGCGGCAGAGAAGGTGTCAGGAGCCGGCAAGGGAGAGACATCGAAGGACGGGCGGTTTTCACTGACCCAGAGAAGCTGCCTGAAGCATTGCCGGACTGCACCGAATCTGATGGTGGATGATGATTTATATACATTTGTAAAACCGGGAGATATCGAAAGAATTTTAAAGAAATACAAATAAAAAAGTCCCACTCTATATGCACCTTAAGTGCAGAGAGTGGGACTTTCAGATCAAGTTTCAATTATGCCGGCATTACATTAACAGCCTGAAGTCCTCTGTTGCCTTCCTGAACTTCATAAGTTACAGCCTGACCTTCGTCTAAAGTTTTGAATCCTTCAGATGCGATTCCTGAGAAATGTACGAATACGTCTTCTCCTGTAGCGTCATTTGTGATAAATCCGAAACCTTTCTGTGCGTTAAACCATTTAACTGTACCGTTATTCATGATAGGTACCTCCCTTTAAAATACTTGTATCTTTGAAACGTTGAAAATAAAAAATCACATATTTTTGTAAGAAATTAAACGTCTTAATTGCTTACAAAAATATGTGAATCCAATACAACATTTAAAATACAAATAAATACTAGCATGGAAAGCGTAAAAAGTCAAGATCAGCGGTAAAAAATAATTTGATCTGCGCGGCTTTTTTGTGGATGATTGAACTTTAATTCATTGATTTGTATTGATTATCAATGTTATTATAGAGATAAGAAAAAGTGATGATCGGAGGTGCAGGGGGGTATGAAGAAAATTTTTTTATTAGAATTAATGGTAATGATGCTGGTATTAGCCGGATGCAGCACAGAAAAAAGGAACGATGACAAGAATGAGGATCTGTCATGGCTTGATGGAGTTCTTCAATCGGAAGATGAGATAAAATATAATGAGATTGAAGTAACTTCCTTAAAGGTATACGAGGATGGAACACAAGAAAAAGGTATCATGAAATATGAGATCGATCACAAAAATAATCGAATTCATATGAAGAGTGATGGTGACACTGGTGAATTAGAAATATACTATCAGCTGAAAGACGATGAGAAGGCAGACATGTATCTGCTTGTGGAAGACGGAAAATACCAGAAAAGTGAAGATGTTCCAATTAGTCAGACACAGATCAGCAGTATTCAGAATTTGGAGACAATTTCCGGAGAATCAGAGGAATTTTCCTATGTAAAAGAAGAGGCAGTAAAAGGGGAAGAAGCTATTGTTGTGAAGCGGTTAAAAAAAGAGGTGCCCTATACAGCGAAAACGATGATTGAGGATGGAATTTTTACGGAAACGCAGATCGAATCAGAAAAAAATTTAAAAGAGGCATTCGATAAGATTGAAAAGGGGGTTGAAGAGTATTATTGGTTTTCAAAGAAAAACCATAAACTGATAAAACAGGAGATTGTAAACACGCCTCTTGCGGTCATTGACTATTATATCAATGAGTCTCTGCAGTCTGGCGGGGAAGAAGATAGGCAGCCGGCAGAATGGACCGCTGTTTATATACGGAATGTAAATGAAGAACTTTCAGAAATTGAACTGCCGAAGGACAGCTAGAAAAAGCAGATAGCGTTAAAATACAGCAGGTACACCCCAGCGTACCTGCTGTATTTTGGCCAATTATGAATGATTTTCTTTGAAAAATTCTTCGATCTGTCCCTGGATAATATTCATCAGCTTCGTTCTGGATTCCACACTTGCCCAGCCGATATGTGGGGTGATCAGGAGCTTGCTTTTATCCTTCACTGAAAGCAGAGGACAGTCAGAAGCCATAGGTTCTTTGCGCAGTACATCAAGTCCGGCTGCACCTATGATACCGCTGTTCAGGGCATCGCAGAGAGCAGATTCGCAGACAATGGGGCCGCGGCCAAGATTCAGGAAGATACAGTGTTTTTTCATTTTTGCAAATGCATCCGCATCGATCAGGTTTTCGGTATCCTGATTCAGTGGTGCGTGTACGGAGATAATGTCTGAGGAGGAAAGAAGTTCATCAAAAGTAACCTGCTGGTAGCCCTCCTGGGGGCTGCGCCCGGAAGCGGAATAATAGATCACGTTGGCTCCAAACATCCCGGCGATATCCGCCACACGTCTGCCGATATTGCCAAGCCCTATGATTCCCCAGGTCTGCCCCTGAAGCTGATGAAATCTTTCGCTGAAATGGGTAAAGATCGTGTCGTTGATATAACGGCCGCTCTTGACATAATTGTCATAATAACTCAAATGCTCCATCAGATAGAACAGCATGGCAAAGGTATGCTGTGCCACACTTTCAGTAGAGTAACCGGCGACATTCCGCCAGGCGATATTATGGCTTTCGAGATAATCTTTGTCGAGATTATTCGTTCCGGTGGCTGTGACGCACACCAGCTTCAGATGGCTGGCTGTTCCGATGGTAGATTCGTTGATTTCTGCTTTATTGAGGATAATGACATCTGCGTCTTTTACACGTTCTGGTATCTCAGCGGAAGTGGTGAAATCATAGCGGGTAACTTCACCAAGTCTGTCAAAACCTGATAAATCAATATCTTCGCCGATGGATTTGGCATCTAAAAATACAAGTTTCATTTTTTATGGCCTCCTTGATATGTATTAAGACCATTATTGCGGACATGACTATGATTGTCAAGAAAGGGTTGCATGTTTGACAAACAGCCCATGTGGGTTCTATAATAGAAATCATATGAAAAGTCCTCTGTTGGAGGAAATACCGGATAAGGAGATAAGGAATGATACAGGATATTGCACCGCATATTTATTCGAATGAGTTTAAGAATATACCGCCTCAAAAGGATAGTTATATATTGTTTTTTCAGGATCACAAGATTCTGACAGTGAAGCAGAAAGATGGAGAGACTGGATTTCCGAGGTTACAGGAATTGGAAGAACTAAATGATGGATTGTACGAGGACAGCATTTATCTGTTTTCCATTGATGAAGACAGATTTTATCTGGCAGATGATATCAGCTATCCTCCGCTTGCACAGTTTGAGATGGTGAATACACAGGAGTTTCGGACGATGAAGCCTCTTCACATGGCATTTGCGGGAATTACAGGGTTCCAGCTCTATAATTGGTACCGTTCCAGAAGATACTGCGGAGGCTGCGGCAAACGGATGGTGTCTGATGACAAAGAACGGATGGTGAAATGCCCCAAATGCGGACAGATGGAATACCCGAAAATTTGTCCGGCAGTGATTGTTGGCATTACCCACGGGAACCGTCTGCTGATGTCAAAATATGCCGGGAGAGAGTATAAAAAATATGCTCTGATAGCCGGATTTAACGAGATAGGAGAAAGTATTGAAGATACTGTCAGAAGAGAAGTGATGGAAGAAGTCGGACTGAAGGTGAAAAATATCCGTTATTATAAGAGCCAGCCATGGTCATTTACAGATACACTGTTGATGGGCTTTTTCTGCGATCTGGACGGAGAAGAGGAGATTACTCTGGACAGAGAAGAACTGGCGATGGCAGAGTGGTTTGAAAGGGAAGATATTCCGGTGACGGAGAAAAATATCAGCTTGACGAATGAAATGATTATAAAATTCAAAAATGGCGAAGTGTAACAGAAAAAGAATACGCAGGGTGTTGACATTTCCAGTTTTCACGGCTATACTGATTAACAGAAGAGCATTTGCGATTATATCTACATATAATTTGCAGGTGCTTTTTTTGTGCTGACAATGAGTCGAATAGATTCGTGCTTGCACGAAAATCTATTCGACGAATGTCCATCACTGAACAGCTATGCTGTGAAGTGATGGTGTCAGCAGGGATCGAGTTTACTCGATCCCTGACAATGAGCCGAATGGCTTCGTGCCTGCACGGGTTAGCGATGCATTTTACATAGAAACGGTAACTTTGGGGAATAAAAAAGGAAAGGAAGGTTTATAAATGAAGAGAAATTATAAAGAAATTGGGGTTGACATTTTAGTTGATTTTGTCGGTGGAATGCTCATTGCAGTGGGGATCTATAATTTTGCAGTGAAAGCAGGATTTCCGATGACTGGATTTTCAGGAATTGCGTTGATATTTTATCACGTGTTTGGTCTGCCGATCGGTACAATGACAATGCTTCTGAATATCCCGGTTGTACTGTTGTGCTACAAACTGCTTGGAAGGCAGTTCTTTCTTGTGTCACTGAAGACGATGATTATATCTTCTGTTCTGATGGACGTTGTGGCGCCGATGCTGCCGGTATATACCGGAGACCGGATGCTTGCTGCGATATGTACCGGTGTGTTGTCAGGACTTGGATATGCCATGATCTATATGAGAGGTTCTTCTACAGGAGGCGCTGATTTTATTATTATGGCGATGAAAGCTTTGAAGCCGCATATGTCAATCGGACAGATCGCATTTGGAATTGATTTTCTGATTATCATTGCAGGAGGATTTATCTACAAGGAAGTGGATGGAATTATCTACGGTCTGATTGTTACTTTTATTCTGTCTGCGGTTGTAGATAAAGTTATGTATGGAATAGATTCTGGTAAAATGACATTGATTGTCACCAAGAGGGGTGACGAAATTGCCACTGCGATTGATGAATATTCCGGAAGAGGTTCTACTATTCTGAAGGGGGAAGGAAGTTATTCCAAGGAAGAGAAGCAGGTCGTGATGTGTGCATGCAATAATAAACAGATGTACACGATCAGAAAGAAAGTAAAAGAACTTGATCCGAAGGCATTTACTGTAATTATGGAGTCAAATGAAGTGGTCGGAGAAGGGTTTAAAGATAAATAGCATATATAAGAAGAGCGGTGTAAGATAGAGTAATTTCTATTCCTGCACCGCTCTTTTTCGTTGTTGTTATTTTGCGTAAAGTTTTACAAGTTCTACAATTACGTCTGTAGCTTTGTCCATACCTTCTACGGTAGCATGTTCATAAGGTCCATGGTATCCGTGTCCGCCGGTTCCGAGGTTCGGGCATGGAAGGCCTTTGAAACTTAACTGGCATCCGTCTGTGCCGCCGCGGATCGGAATTACATTCGGCTCTACTTCAGCAGCTTCGCAAGCAAGTTTCGCGTTGTCGATCAGGTGCATACAGTCTTTGATGATGCATGCCATATTTTTATACTGTTCGATGAAAGTAAGTTTTACAGTACCTTCGCCCCATTTCTGATTCATATCTTTTTCAATCAGGCGGAGTGTATTTTTACGTGCTTCGAAGAATTCATCATTGTGGTCACGGACAATATAATGAAGGTGAGCGCTGGCAACCTCTCCGTCCATGCTCATAAGGTGATAGAACCCTTCATATCCTTCGGTTCCTCTTGGAGTTTCGAATCCTGGAAGCATAGAGTTGATCTCCATTGCTACAAGGCTTGCGTTGATCATTGTATCTTTGCTGGAGCCAGGATGTACATTAAATCCTGTGATTTCGAAGTTTGCTTTGCACGCATTGAAATTCTCGAACTGGATTTCACCTTCTCCGTCTCCGTCCAGAGTGTATCCGAAGTCTGCGCCGAATTCTTCTACATTAAAGTGAGAAGCGCCTGTTCCGATTTCCTCATCCGGTGTAAATGCTACACAGATCTTACCATGAGGAATATTTTCATTGATGACGCGTTCCAGCATTGTCATGATTTCTGCGATTCCGGCTTTGTCATCAACACCAAGTACTGTTGTACCGTCAGAGGTAATCAAAGTACGTCCTTTTAAACCTGGAAGATGTGGAAAATCTTTTACTGTCAGTGTGCGGCCGCTGTTCCCCAAACACAGGTCTCCACCGTCATAGTTTTCCGTGATTACAGGTACAATATCATGATCACAGAAATCAGATACCGTATCCATATGTGCAATAAATCCTAATTTTGTTTTGTCTTCATATCCCGGCGTTGCAGGAAGAGAAGCGTATACGTAGCAGTTACCGTCGTCATGTGCGTCGGAAAGCCCAAGTTCTTTTAATTCCTCCACAAGTATTTTCGCCAGATCAAACTGACATTTGGATGACGGAACTGTTTCACTGTTCTCATCACTTGGCGTGCGGACTACAACGTAGTTCAGTAATCTTTCATAAGCTCTCATTTTCATCATTCCCCTTTCATTTTATCGAGCTGAAACTATCTCTATTATAGCCAATGTACCAGAAGATAACAAGCTTAATTTGTGTAAAATCACAGTACCGGGAAGGCGGCCTGGGGCAGGTCCTGTCATTCGTCTTTCCGGGGTCTTAATATTTTTTTAATGTGCAGAAATGAATCTAAACAGGATCTTAACAGTTCCCGCGGTGATATTAGCACGGTCTTAACATGGATCGGTCTACAATAAACGTATAAAAAGAGAAGACTGTAACAGTGGGAAAAGAGGGTGAGGAATATGTTGATCAAGGCAATTGCGGTTACCGCATGTGCAGTTTTGCTGTATATATATGGGATGTATCTGATGAAAAAAATTGACCGGTTTCTGGAAGTGAACCACAGACAGGAACCTGACTGTCCGGTTTGCAGGGAAAATGCGATTGTATTTGGCAGCGGGAAGGCTGTGAAACAGATCTGCGAAATACTCAGGGAACATAAAGTTCATCCGGTCTGTGTGAAAGAAGTGGGATTTAAAAGGGAAGAGGGAAACATCCGTTATATCATTACCGTCTCGGCATCCGATGTTGATAATCTTACCATGTGCCGGCTGGCAGGAAAATTCTATGATCTGAGAGGCAGTTACAGCATATGCAATGAGGAGGAAAACCGCCATATGTATAAAAGAGCGGCAGTGGATGTACTGACCAGAGAAGAAATCATACAGAAAATCTGTGAGTTTTCTGAAGAAAAGGAGCAGGTGGGTTATGAGCGTATTATATAAACGACTGACACAGACACAGATGATAGCGATCGGATATGTTCTTGTGATACTGACAGGCACACTGCTTTTAATGCTTCCGGTATCATCGAAATCCGGGGAGGTGACGGGATTTGCAGATTCACTTTTCACCGCCACATCCGCATCCTGTGTCACCGGACTGGTGATTGCAGATACCTTCCGCCACTGGTCACTCTTTGGCCAGTGGGTCATCCTGGGGCTGATCCAGATCGGCGGACTGGGCTTTATGACGATCGGAGTATTTTTCGCCATATTGCTGCGGAGAAAAATCGGACTAAAAACAAGGGGAGTACTTCAGGAAAGTGTCAATTCACTTCAGATTGGAGGGATTGTCCGTCTTGCCAAAAAGATTATGAAAGGAACGATATTTTTCGAGGGAATCGGAGCGGTCATTTTATCAACAAGGTTTATTCCGGAGATGGGCTTTTTGAAAGGGCTCTATTATGGGATTTTTCATTCCGTTTCTGCGTTCTGCAATGCGGGATTTGACCTGATGGGGGCAGGGGCAGCATACACTTCCTTTACAGGATACTATGATGACTGGGTGGTGAATCTTACCATCATGTCTCTGATTATCATCGGGGGAATTGGGTTCTTTGTATGGAGTGACATCTCCGTCCACAGGGGCAGTATCAAGAACTACAGCCTCCATACGAAGATTGTGCTGATCACAACAGCCGCGCTCGTGTTTGGCGGGGCAGTCCTGTTTTATGTGTTTGAATATTCCAGATTATTTTCAGGGATGACAGAAAGCGGCAAAGTCCTGAGTTCCCTGTTCAGTTCGGTGACCGCAAGAACTGCGGGATTTAATACCGTGGATACAGCCTCACTTAGTGACAGCAGTAAAATGCTGACGATGATCCTGATGTTTATCGGGGGAAGTCCTGGTTCTACGGCGGGCGGTATTAAGACGACGACATTTGTAGTGTTGATGGTCTATGTGAGGGCGAATCTGAAAAATGAGAAATACTGTAACATTTTTAACCGCCGGCTGGATGACGGCGCGATCAGGAAAGCAAGTACGGTGCTCTGTACGAATCTGTTTCTGGCGGTAGCGGCAACTTTGATGATCTCATCGATGGAAACGGTGGGGCTTATGGATATACTGTTTGAAGTATTATCGGCGATCGGGACAGTTGGCATGTCAACCGGGATTACAAGAAGTCTTGGAACAGGATCGCAGATTGTGCTGATTTTTCTTATGTACTGCGGCAGAATCGGAAGTCTGACTTTTGCACTTTCATTCAGAGGACATAAGCAGCAGGCACCGGTGACACAGCCGGTGGAAAAGATTACGATTGGGTAGAAGAGAGGGAAAGGAATATGAAATCAATATTAATTATAGGACTTGGACGTTTTGGACATCATTTGTGCAGTAATATGATGAATCTTGGCAACGAGGTAATGATCATCGACCGGGATGAGAATGCGATGGCGGATCTGCTGAATATCGCTACGGCAGCGAAAGTCGGCGACTGCACGAATGAAGAAGTATTGAGAAGTCTCGGGGTGGGAAATTTTGATCTCTGTTTTGTCTGCATTGGCTCGAATTTTCAAAGCAGTCTGGAGATTACAAGCCTGGTCAAAGAACTGGGAGGCAGATATGTAATCAGCAAGGCAAACCGGGATATACATGCAAAGTTCCTTCTGAGAAATGGTGCAGATGAAGTGTTTTATCCTGACAGGGACATTGCGGAGAGGCTTGCGGTAAAACATAGCGCGAACCATGTATTCGACTATATCGAGCTGACGGAAGGATATTCTATTTATGAGATTCCGCCGATGCACAGCTGGATCGGAAAAAGTATCCGCCAGGTCGATATCCGGGCGAAATACCATGTAAGTATCATTGGGGTTAAGCAGGAAGGAAAGCTTCAGATTCTTCCGCATGCGGATTATGTACTGAATGGAGGAGAACATCTGATGCTGATCGGTCTGAAACAGGATGTTGATAAAATCTTGTCAAATATGCGCTGATGATGATAGAATAAAAGAAACTTAAGGATTTGGGGCTGGCACTGTCAATGTGCCAGCTCTGGGCATTTTGGAAGGAACGTTAAACATATGCAGATCGCAGGATTGAAATTACCAAAACAGACAATGAAATATATACTGCGCTTTATAGCAATTATGGTCTGTACGACTGTCTTTTCCATACTTCTGAGCAGGGCAGGGATCGGAAAAGAGAATACACTGATGGTTTTTATGGTGGGAGTGCTTTTGATTACAGCTTTCACCGGAGGATATCAGTATGGAATTGTAGGCTCCATCTCAAGTGTCATGATATTTAATTATTTCTTTACGGCGCCGCTCCATACATTTGCGATTACAAATTCCAATGACATTGTGCTGATTGTGTTTTTTTTACTGGCATCCTTTATTTCTTCCAGCCTGACCGTGAGATTCCAGCAGCAGCTTAAGATATCCAAGCAGAATGTACAGATTGCCAATCTGCTCTATGAGATGTCAGAGAGCTTCATTAATGTGACCGGCAAAGAAAATATTGTGGAGCTTGGAATTCAATATATATATGAACATACACATTATGAAAGTGCCGTGGAACTTCTGGATGAGACGGTGGTAGATGGGGCAAAAGGGGAGTATACATCGAAAGACTATATGATGTTTCCGATCATCGGACTGACGAAACAGATTGGAATATTGAGAGTATATAATCACAATCAGGGTTTGACCAAAGAGGAAGAACTGCTGATTAAGACGGCTGCGAACCAGACCGGTATCGCGCTTGACAGGGAGATGATCTATGCCCAGCAGGAAGAGACCAAGGTTCAGATGGAGAAGGAGCATATGAAGAGCAGTATGCTTCGGAGTATTTCCCATGACTTCAGGACACCACTTACCGGGATTATCGGAGACTGCGGATATCTGCTTGAGGCAGAGGAACTGGAGGCCGAGACGGTCAAGCAGCTGGCCGGGGATATCAGTGAACAGTCGCTGTGGCTGATGAAAATGATGGAGAATGTCCTGAGTATGACGAAGATTGAAAGCGGGCAATTCTATGTTGACAAACAGCCGGAAGTGGTAGATGATATAGTTAATGAGGCTGTAACCCATGTCATCGGACTGAAGGATAAACGCAGGTTTTCTGTCTCTCTTCCCGACGATGTTATCGTTGTGGATGCAGACGGCAAGATGTTGATTCAGGTGGTAATTAATCTTTTGGATAATGCAGTAAAGCATACGAAAGAGAACGGAAGAATTTCATTAGGCGTATCTTATCGGGGCGGGAAAGCCTTTTTTCAGGTTGAGGACGACGGTGAGGGCATTGAAGAGGGAATGGAAGAGAAGATCTTTGATGAGTTCGTATCACTGTCGGGGACTCATTCTGATAAGAAAAGAGGAATCGGCCTTGGCCTGACAATATGTAAAGCAGTAGTGGATGCACATGGGGGACGCATATGGGCTGAGAACAGGATAGAAGGCGGAGCCAGGTTTATGTTCTGGCTGAACGCAAGACAGGTAGGAATGGATGGAAGATAAAAAAGAGATACTGATCGTTGAAGATGATAAATATATTCTGAATTTCATATCGATGACTCTGAAAAAAGAGGGGTACGGGTATGTGACGGCGAAGTCAGCGGCAGAGGCTTCCAGCCTTTTTTATGCGAATCAGCCGGATCTTGTCATACTTGATCTTGGGCTCCCTGACCGGGATGGGATGGAAGTGATCGCGGCAATACGGGAGAGATCCGCAGTACCGATCATCGTTGTCTCTGCAAGGCAGGAAGAGAAAGAGAAAATCAAAGCCCTTGATCTCGGGGCGGATGACTATGTTACGAAGCCGTTTTATATGGGAGAGCTGATGGCGAGAATCCGCGCGGCTTTCAGAAAATCAGCGGCAGTAAAAAATGAATTTACCGGGGATGTATTTGAATGTGATTATCTGGTTGTCGATAATGAGAAGCATCAGGTACTGGTAGATGGATGTGAGATTCATCTGACACCGATTGAATTTAAAATATTGAACCTTTTGATTATGAACAGAGGAAAAGTTCTGACACATAATTATATTATTGATGAGATCTGGGGGCACATGGAAGGTGTTGAACCGGGGAACCTCAGAGTTTTTATGGCGACATTGCGCAGAAAAATTGAAAAGGAGCCGGCAAATCCAAGATTTATCCTGACAGAGGTAGGTGTTGGGTATCGGTTCAGAGAGCAGCAGTAAGCAGGTTTGCGGAGGAATCTGGGATGGAAAATCAGACAGCGGCAGGGTTTACTTATAGTGAAGATAAGCTTTATCCGGCATTAATAAAGAGTACGGATGATTATATTTATGTGTGCAACATGAAGACGGGAGTATTCTGTTATCCGCCGAATATGGTGGAAGAATTCGGACTTCCGGGGAGAGTGATGGCAGATGCGCTTGATTTCTGGCGTCTAAAGATCCATCCAAATGACTGGGATACATTTCTTGAGGCAAACATGGAAATTGTCAGCGGGAAATCAGAAAGCCATTCTGTAGAGTACAGGGCAATGAATAAGGATGGAGAGTGGGTCTGGCTTCGGTGCCGCGGGAATCTGGAGCGTGACAGCGAGGGGAATCCGGAAGTTTTTGCAGGAATTATTACCAATCTTGGGAAGAAGAATAAGGTGGATCCTCTGACCGGGCTGTTTAATAAATATGGTTTTGAAGCGAAATGTACAGATAATCTGGAGAAATGGGGCAGCCGGGAAACGATATTTATGAAGATAGATATTGATGACTTTCACAGAATCAACCGTCTTTATAATCTGCAGTTTGGAGATGAAGTGATCCGGATCATTGCCCAGCGGATCCAGTCGCTTCTGCCGGTGAACACAATGCTTTACCGTCTGGACGGGGATGAATTTGTAATTGTGATAAAAGACGGCGGAGCGCAGGATGCATGTACGCTTTATGAGAAGCTGAAAAGTTCTTTCAGCCGTCAGCAGGTTTTTGATAATAAGAAGTTCTACTGTACATTATCCTGTGGCTGTGTGGCGATTCCGAAAGATACGGATAATTATGAGGAACTTTGCAAATATCTGGATTGTGCTGTGGAGTATGCGAAAAAGCGTGGAAAAAACAGAATGGAATTCTTTACCGACGAGTTGATCAGCCATAGTGAGCGTTCCATTGACCTGACAGAAATTCTCCGCGAAAGTATGGAGAATGGATTTGAGGGGTTCCAGATGTATTACCAGCCGATTGTGGACAGAGAGCAGAATCTGGCAGGCGCAGAAGCGCTGGCACGGTTCAGATGCGATAAATACGGTGAGATTTCCCCGGTAGAATTTATCCCCCTGCTTGAAAGCAGTGGTCTGATTCTGGAAGCCGGAAAATGGATTTTTGCAGAGGCCGCCTCGAGATGTAAAAAGTGGCTGCGCATGAAACCGGACTTTCAGATGGGAATTAACCTTTCCTGCCTGCAGCTGGAAGATGAATCGCAGGCCTCTTACATGAAAAAGGTGGTCAGCGACCTGGGGCTTCATCCGGGGAATCTTGTTTTAGAGGCTACAGAGAGCCATCTGGCAGCAAATATAGGTAAATTTTATGAGACACTCCGGCAGATACAGGAGATGGGGATTTATACGTCTATGGATGATTTCGGGACAGGATATTCCTCCCTTGGCATTCTGAAGCAGGCTCCGTTTAACATTGTTAAAATTGACAGAACGTTCGTAAAAGGAATCAAAGACAGCCAGTTTGACTATACGTTTATAAAGCTGGTAGTGGAACTGTGCCACATCAATGGTATCGGGGTATGTATTGAGGGTGTGGAAGAAAGGGAAGAACTTCTGACTCTGCACACGATTGATCTGGATTATATGCAGGGATTTTTATTTGGCAGACCGGTTCCGCCTGAGGAATTTGAACGGAAATTTTTTAATATGCAATAAGTATAAGAGGCTGCCTGCGAAGACAGCCTCTTATTATTGAAAGTGATGTTTGGTAAGGAAATGATCGATGATAAAGTTATATTCGGCGGCATGGGTAAACAGTCCAAGATGACCTGCATGATTTACAACCGTAAGCTGGGCATCCGGAATGGAGTCTGCAACCGACTGGGTATATTTCTTCCGCATGAGATCACTGTCACCTGCAATTACAAGCGCCGGGACATGGATTGTTTTTAACTCTTCCGGAGGGATTTCCCAGGAAGGTTCGGATGCTTCTTGGGACGTTTTCCTGCGTTTCACCGGAAGATGGAATTTCTCCAGGAGACTGTAGATTTTATCTTCCGCCTGATTCAGAGTCCGGATCAGCGGCTTCAGATTCTCCGAGGGAAGATTCAGGCTGGTAACGATAAATCCCAGTATCCTTTGCGGGAAGTGAAGAGCCAGTTCCAATACAGTATTGCCCCCGTCACCAAAACCGAGGAACAGTGCTTTAGGTATTTTCAAATAGTCAAGTACCATCAGGGCATCCTGGGCAAGAAGCTCTGGAGTCAGTACATATGGCCCGAGAGAAGAAGGACCGTGTCCTCTTGTGTCAATCAGGATGCAGCAGCAGTGGTCTTTGAAGTATTCTACCTGCTGTGAGAACACCTGATGTTTCTGGCCGTTCCCGTGGAGAAGAACAAGAGGGGTGCCATTCCCTGTCATTTCATAGTATACAGATGCACCGTCAGGTGTAATCAGTGTGCCGGAAGAAGGAACCGAAAAAGAAGGTGCCTGCTGTATGCGCATCCGGTGGGTTTTGTTCCAGCGGCTTGCCTGCCGGTGGTTCCAGTGCCTTTCAGTTCTTTTGGGATTATTCATGCCTTTTATCCTCCGTTCATACTGTCTGTTTGGAAACGGTTTTTTCAAACACGCTCAAATCTAAGATTATTATATACCAGACTTCGTTTTAATACAATCTGGTAAGGAGTAAATTACAGATGCCGTCAAAATGCATAAAAAATATGTGTTAATTCTATGACAATTATTGACTATTACCATATGCCGTGATAAAATTTGCCTAGCAATGAATAATATGCAGCATCGGTTGATGGATTCGGGAGAGACTGTAAAGCAGCGCCGAAGGTGAAGTTGTAGTAAACTCTCAGGCAAAAGGACCGGATCCGGACGAAACTCTGGAAAGTGTAAAACACACCCACGAAGCAATTCGCCTTTCGATAAGGAGAAGAATCTTTCAGGTAAGAAGACAGAGACACATAAAAGCACATAGAGAGGCTGTTTATGTGTCTTTTTATGGTACAGCGTTTCCTGACGGTTTCATTGGATCAGTCGTCCGCTGTACCAGATAATCTCAGGTGTACACGTTTCAGTGCAGAGGACAGAACCGGTAGAAAAGGAGGAAATAATGAGTTATCCAGAAGAATTAAAGTACACAAAATCCCATGAATGGGTGAAGTATCTGGACGATACGACAGCACTGGTCGGATTGACAGATTATGCCCAGGAGGCATTAGGTGATCTTGTATTTGCGAATTTACCAGAGGTGGGAGATGAGATGGAAGCCGGAGAAAGTTTCGCAGATGTAGAGTCTGTGAAAGCAGTATCTGATGTTTACTCACCAGTCACAGGCGTTGTAGCGGAAGTCAATGAAGATCTTCTGGACAGCCCGGAGCTGATTAATGAGCAGCCATATGAGGCATGGTTTGTCAAAGTAGAGAATATTACAGACACAGAAAGCTTTTTAACAGCCGGGGAGTATGACGAGTTTGTAAAATCAGAATAGTCAAAGAGAAAGTTGAGGCAGGAGAATGATTTCAAAACTTAGTTATATCATCACAGAGAATACGGTGCCGTATAAAAATCTGGCATTGGAGCAGTACCTGACGTTTCATGTGGAAGAGGGAGAATGTATATTGTATCTCTGGCAGAACCGTCATACAGTAGTCATCGGGAAAAACCAGAACTGCTGGAAAGAGTGTAAGGTGAATTATCTGGAGGAAGACGGAGGTTATCTTGTACGCAGAATGTCCGGCGGAGGTGCAGTATTTCACGATCTGGGCAATCTGAATTTTACGTTTTGTGTCAGAAAAGAAGATTATGATGTCAGCCGTCAGCTGGATGTTATCTGCCAGGCAGTTGAAAATCTGGGGCTGCATGCTGAAAAGAGTGGCAGAAATGATATCACAATCGATGGTAGGAAATTTTCCGGGAATGCATTTTATGAGTCCAGTGGTTTCTGTTACCATCATGGGACGATATTGCTGGATGTAGACAAGGCAAATATGTCAAAATATCTGAATGTATCGAAGGAAAAACTGGCGTCTAAAAGTGTAGATTCTGTTAAGTCGAGGGTTGCGAATCTTTCGGAATTTTGTCCGGGGATTACAGTTGCGAAAATGGAAGATGAGCTGATCCGTGCTTTTTCCAAAGTATACGGAGCTAAAATGTCGCCGCTTCCAAAAGAACGTCTTGATATAGCTGAGATTGAAGCAAACGAAAAAGTATTCTCATCATGGGAATGGAAGTACGGAAGGAAAATTCCGTTTGAATTTGAAATGTCAAAGAGATTTGCATGGGGAGATATCGACCTCCAGATCGAAGTTGATGCAGGAAAAATAAAAGAGCTGAACGCATTTTCGGATGCGATGGACCAGGAGTTTGTTGCGGCGCTTCCGAAGGCACTGGAAGGGTGTGAGTATCAGGAAAAGGTACTGACAGATGCAATAATGGCTCTGGCGCCGGAGGACGGGCAGCGAAAGATGATGGCAGATGATATCTGTACATTGATCAAAGAAAATTTATAAAAGAAATCCATAAAAGAAATCCATAAAAGAAATCCAAAAGAATATTTTCAGAACAGGAAAACGGTGTGACATTTTATAATGTCGCACCGTTTTTCCATGAATAGGAAGTAAATTTAATCCTTGATAGGAAATTTATAGAGAATTATATGGTATACTGATTCTCAAATAACAAATGTACAGCAGGGGGCATTCAAATGCAGCAGAAAATATTAATTGTGGATGATGAGCCGGGAATCTGCGGACTGTTAAAGGATTATTTTGAAATGCAGGATTATCTTGTATATACTGCGGAAAATGGAACGCAGGCGATTGAAAAAATAAGAACAGAGCCGGATATTATTCTTCTGGATGTCAATATGCCGGATATTGACGGATTTGAAGTGTGCAGGCGGATTCGTGAACATGTTTCATGTCCGATTTTATTTTTGACGGCAAAAATTGAGGAGCAGGACAGGATCAATGGTCTGGTGCTTGGCGGCGATGATTATATATTGAAGCCGTTCAGTGTAGAAGAGCTTGGGGCGAGAGTGATGGCCCACCTCAGAAGAGAGCAGAGAAAGCAAAAGAGCGGGACTGTGAGGGTTACCGGAGATCTTGCAATTCATTACAGTGAGAGAAGTGTCTTCTGTAATGGGAAGAATATCAATTTTACGAAGACGGAGTTTGACATTTTGGAGTTTCTTTCCATGCATCCGGGACAGGTATTTGGAAAGGAACAGATCTACGAAAGTATCTGGGGATTTGACGGCAGCGGGGACAGCAATATCGTGATGGAACATATCAGAAGAATCCGGATGAAGATTGCGGCATATACAGAACGGACATATATTGAGACTGTGTGGGGAGTGGGATATAAATGGATTGGATAGATGAAAAAATCATAGCAGTGAAAGAAAAGATAAAAAATATGTCATTAAAAAGAGCGATGGCGGCATACCTGCTCTTTTTTATTGTTTTTACGTTTATATTTTCGGCAGTGACGATGAGTGTGTGCCAGAGGTGGATCGGGATTGTGCAGAGAAAGTACGAAAGCGCCGAGTTCCGGTGGGAGCAGAGGGAATTTCCGGCAGTAACATATAATGTAGATTCTGAGGATTTAAGTGACGGAGACAGAGTTTTTCTGCTCCTTCTGCAGGGAATCTATACGTGGTGTCCCTTCTTGTATGGGATGGCCAGCATGATTCTTATGTCTGCGCTTTTTTATAAATACAGGCTGCATAAGCCGTTTCAGATATTGGAACAGGGCACGAGGGAGATCAGCAGGAACAATCTGGATTTTCAGATACAGTATGACAGTGAAGATGAGATGGGAAAGCTCTGCCAGTCATTTGAGACTATGAGACGAGAGCTGATCAGAAATGAAGAAAAAATGTGGAAAATGCTGGATGATAAACAGCGCCTCAACGCGGCATTTGCCCATGATCTGAGGACACCGCTGACCGTCGTGAAAGGATATGTGGATGTGCTGGCACGGTTTATTCCGGAGGGAAAGATCAGCCAGGAAAAACTGCTTCATACGCTGGAAACAGTGTCGGAGCAGATCGACCGTCTTGAGAATTACAGCAATACAATGAAAAATATACACAGCCTGGAGGATCTGCCGGTGAACAAAGAGGCTCTGGATATTTTAAAGGTACAGAAGAAAGCGTTAAAAGCGGCAGAGGCACTGAGCCAGAACGGGATGCTGGAAGTAGCGGCCGCACACAAGATTACAGAGCCTGAGAAAGTGTATCTGGATGAAAATATAGTGTTGGAAGTGGTAGAGAATCTCCTGTCCAACGCAGTGCGCTATGCAGAGAAAAGGGTGGAGATTGTGATGGAGCTTCATGGGGGAATGCTCTATGTCTACGTGTCGGATGACGGATGCGGATTCTCGGACGAAGCGCTGGAACAGGGGCTGAAACCGTATTACAGAGAAGGTGAGAATGAAGGACATCACTTCGGAATCGGGCTTCATATCTGCAATCTGCTCTGCCAGAAGCACGGAGGATGTATCAGTCTGTCCAACAGTATCATGGGAGGGGCGAATGTGTCGGCGTCCTTCAATGCTGCCAGGGGAAATGATTAAGATTTTCTTTCGGAAATGTAGGGAAAGACTAGAGATTTATGTTTTATTCTTTAGGTATCCCAGGAGAACACAAAGTTTAGGTGTATCTGCGGGAGGATGAAAGAAGAGAAAGGGATGAAATATTATGGCAGCAGAGATAAGAATTGAGCATCTGGATAAATTTTATGGTAAGAAACAGGTACTTAAGGATGTGAATCTGACAATCACGAGCGGGATGTTTGGACTGCTCGGAAGAAATGGGGCGGGTAAGACGACACTGATGAAAGTGCTTGCCACATTGATTAAGAAACAGGGAGGAGAGGTTCATATCTGCGGCATTCCGGTAGAAGATACTGCCCGGATCAGAAAGATTACAGGATATCTTCCGCAGGAATTTTCCATGTATCCGAATATGACAGCAAAAGAGTCACTGGAATACCTTGGGACGCTGTCCGGAATTGGGAAAAAGCAGCTGAATGAAAAGATCGGACCGATTCTTGCACAGGTAAACCTTCAGGATCATCACAGAACAAAAGTCAAACAGATGTCCGGAGGAATGAAACGGCGTCTTGGGATTGCCCAGGCAATTCTGCACGATCCTGAAATATTGATTGTGGATGAACCGACAGCAGGGCTTGACCCGGAAGAACGTGTCAGGTTCCGCAATCTGTTATGTGAGATTGCCCAGGAACGGATTGTAATTTTGTCAACGCATATTGTGGGAGACATTGAGGCGACCTGTGAAGAGATTGCGGTCATGGAGTCCGGGAGAATGATCTATCGGGGGACGGTATCGGATCTGGTTTTGAAAGCGGAGGGAAAAGTGTATCAGGCAGTGATCAGCAGGAAAGAACTGCCGATATTGAAGGAACAGTTCATGGTGACGAGCATGACGTCGCAGGGAAATAACGTGAAGGTACGTTTTCTGGCAGAGGGCAGGCCGTTTCAGAATGCAGTTCCCTGTGAGGCAGGGGTGGAGGATGCCTATATGTATCTGATGGGAAACGGGGGTGAAGAGATATGTTCTTAAGGTTATGGAAAAAAGAATGTATACAGACTGGGAAAAGTATAGTTTTCCTGATCTTTGCCGCCTGTGCGCTGCTCTTCTTTTTCAGTCAGATGGGGCAGATGGATTATCTGCCAGAACCCACGGAAGGGGAAGAGTCTTATGCAGCATATGGAAGTGCAGTGAGTACGGAACCGGAAGATATTATGACAAGCGCACTGAGTGCTCTTACGAATGAGTATGTGTCCGGCAGTTTTTCAACATATCCGGTCGGATTTGTAAAGAATGTAAAATTAAATAAGACGGAGATGGCAGAAGTAGAAGCGGTGCTTGAGAAAATGACTGGACTTAGTGTGGAAGAATTAAAAGAAAAAACAGAACAATACTACAGTGAGAGGTCATTGATCACCCAGGCGATGGAAGTAAAGCCGGCCGCAGGGACAGATTATGAGGAATTTCTAAAAGAGATGGATCAGATTGACAGGCTTCTTGGCGGGGGATCTGAGTACAGCATGAAATCATTGAAGAAAGGTGTCAATGTTCCGATGGATTATAAGGCGGCGCAGAAAAGTTATGAGAACCTGATTCAGAAAGACCGTCTGACTGGAGGGTATGCAAGGTTGTTCTGTGATTACATGGGAATTGTCCTTGGTCTTATCCCGGTATTTGTCGCGGTCACACGCGGTGTGAGGGACAGAAGGTCTCAGATGAGCGAACTGATTTACACAAGAAAGGCATCTTCGGCAGTGGTTGTCCTTTCCAGGTACGCGGCAATGGTGACTATGATGATGGCTGTTGTGCTGGTGATTTCGTGTTTTCCGCTGGCAGAATGTGTTGCATATGGAAACAGAAATGGAATTGACGTAGACTATTTTGCATTTGTCAGATACAGTTTTATCTGGCTGTTGCCGGAGATCATGGCGGTGTCAGCGGTTGGAATTTTCCTCACAGAGTTAACAGATTCGGCAGCGGCTGTCTTTGTGCAGGCAGTGTGGTGGTTTGTCAGTGTATTTGGCTCTGTCTCGGCTATGGACGGCGGAGATTACGGATGGGGGCTTGTGATGAGACATAATACAGAGATGAATTATGCCGGGTATAAAAGCGCAGCCGGACAGCTTTTACTAAACAGAGCAGTATATGTATCGGCAGCTTTGGTTCTGGCTGTTCTTACCATATGGGTTTATAGTGAGAAAAGGAAAGGGAGGCTTTTGATCCGTGAGAAAATACTGGGTAATAGGAAAAGAAAATCTGCGGCATAACATGAGTTTTACCTTGATTGCAGTGGCAGTTATGATGTTAGTCTCACCGCACGTTCTTGGAATGAAGAACCTGGATGCAATGCAGTCGGCAAAAGTCTTGGAAATGTATGCGGCTCTGGCAGGAATTATTTTGTTTCCTCCGCTGTTTCTGCCGGAACAGAATCAGGACTTAAGGGAACTTGTGATGTCAAAATATACAAGTCAGGCGATTGTCTGTATCGTCCGGCTTGTACAGGCAATGGCAGTTCTTGTGGTGGTTATTTTATTTTTCATCGGAATGATGAAAAGCGGAGGATCCGTTTTCCCGGCGGGAAAAGATTTCCTGGGAACTTTGGCAGGAGCAGCGGCGCTTGGAGGCCTTGGGATTCTGATGTATGGTCTCAGTGATAATCCTGTGATTGGTTATATGGCGCCGTTGATTTATTACCTGATTAACTACGGAGCCGGCGAAAAATACTTGAAAAATTTCTATTTATTCTCTATGATGAAAGGTAGTTATACGGAAAAAATCTATCTGGGGGTGGCGGCAGTCCTGATGACTGCCGCAGGGATTTACTGGCGGACCGTCCGGAGAAGATGAGAATTGGGGAATAGGAAATGGATCGTTCGTTTTATAAGAAATTACTTGGAATAGCACTTCCGATTGCATTCCAGAATATGATTTCTTACAGTGTGAACATGATGGATACACTGATGCTTGGAAGTTTTGGGGAGACAACACTTTCTGCTGTCAGCCTGACGGGGCAGGTATTCTTCATGTTCTCACTTTTAATTGGAGGAATTGCCAGCGGGTCTTCGGTGCTTTGCAGTCAGTATTATGGGAAAAAGGATATGAAAAAACTAAGAGAGGTAGTGGCAATCGCGCTGAAGATTTCGTTTGGCATCAGTGTGATTTTTGCAGTATCTCTTTTATTGTGTCCGGGTTTATTTATGAGAATGTTCACGCCGGAGAAAGAGGTAATCCGTCTTGGAGCAGTGTATTTCCGGGCAGCGGCGGCATCTTATCTGTTTTACGGAGTTACCACGATTTTTCTGATCGCGCTTCGAAGTGTGCAGGATGTAAAACTTTCTCTTTATATCTATGTCATATCATTGCTGATCAATGTCGGCTGCAATTATGTATTTATTTTCGGAAAAGCAGGAATGCCGAGACTCGGCATTGCAGGCGCAGCGCTTGGAACTGTCATTGCGCGTGCGTCAGAGGTGCTGATGGTGCTGTATTATCTGAAGAAGAAGGAAAAGGTGCTTCAGTTTAAGTTACAGATGGTGGGATGGTTCAACAAGAGACTGTTCCGTGACCTGATGCGGTATGGGCTTCCGGTGATGGCAGGGGAATTCCTGTGGGGGCTTGGGACAAGTGTACACTGCGGGATTCTTGGGCATATGGGCGCAGCTGCGGTGGCGGCAAACAGCATCTGTAACGTCCTGCATCAGTTTGCGATGTCACTTGTACAGGGAATGGGAAGTGCTTCAGCGGTGGTCATCGGTGCATACATCGGTGGAGGAATGCGCACAGAAGCCAAAAAAGCGGGTTGGGCACTTGTGCGGATTTATACGGTATGCGGTGTTGTCACAGGAGGGCTGATGATTTTAGTAAGCGGTCCGTTCTTCTCTTTCTACGAATTGCAGGCAGATACGCTTGCGCTTGCGAGACAGTTTATGTTCGTATATGCAGTGATTACCGTCTTCCGTTCCATTGCAGGGCCGACACTTTGCGGAATCTTCTGGGGCAGCGGGGATACGGCATTCTCAGCAAAAGTAGATATGGGATTTCTGTGGGGGCTGGTGCCGTTCGGATTGATTGCGGCTTTTGTATTCCATCTGAATCCGGCGCTGGTTCTCTTGATTTTGAGGCTTGAGGCGCCGCTTAAGATGATTGTGGCACTGTATCATCTGAAGGGGGATAAGTGGATCAAACTTGTGGCGAGGGTATAAAAAGAAACTATTTTGTGTCAAAATGGGATAAACCAGCGGTAGAATTTGTGATTCAACTATCAATCGGTTGTTGCTGATAAGAAACAGGTCTATGATGAGCGTAAAGGTGCAGGATGGCAGCACGGAAAGGAAGAGGCAGACAGGGATATGGATAATGAACAGAATGAAAAGATGGGCAGATTTATCAGCGAACTGAGAAAGGCACAAAACATGACACAGAAAAGTCTGGCAGAAAAGCTGGAGGTAACTGATAAGGCAGTATCGAAATGGGAACGGGGAATCAGTTGCCCGGATGTCTCACTGTTGATCCCGCTGTCGAAAGTTTTGGGAGTGACAGCAAGTGAATTGCTGAATGGAGAAAAGACCAGGGAATCTGCAGAAGAAATGAAGGAGGATATTGTGGAAGAGGCGATCCTGTATTCGAAGAGAAACGCCGTGCTGAAAACAGGAAGAATAAAAAAGAATATACTGGCGGTTTTATCACTTGCATTTATGATTGCTGTTGTTGCATGTGTGATCACAGATCTCTGTATTTCGAAAAGCCTGACCTGGTCGCTTGTCGTAATTTTATCGTTGGCTTTCAGCTGGATTCTGCTGTTTCCATTTTTCAGGGCGAAAGAAAAAGTGATCCGAAAGACTTTTATTGTACTGAGCCTTGAGGTGATTCCGTTTCTGGTAGTTTTGAGCTGGCTTTTAAAAATGCCGGATATCTGGAAAATGGGGAGCTGTATTTCCATCGTATCATTGATTGGCCTGTGGTGTGTGTACGCAGTTTTTGTGAAAATAAAGGACAGAAAATTCCGTGCGGCGGGGATCGCATTCCTGGTTGCAGTACCTGTCACATGGGGCATTAATACTGTAATTGAAATTTTTACCCGTGAATCATCGGCGGCCCCGGTGAATCATCTCATCAATACAATCTCAGTGGCTGTTTTGGCAGTGATTTGCTTTGGAATCGATTTTTTTATGTACAGCAGCGCGGAATAAAGTCAGACATGACCGGACAGGAATAAGTTTCCTGCCCGGTTTTATAATAATTTTTTCTTTTTAAAGTAAGCAAGACAGCCGATCAGAACAAAAGTACACAGAAGAATGATTCCGGCATATCCGTAACGCCATGTAAGTTCCGGCATGTTGTAGAAATTCATGCCATACCATCCGACGATCAATGTAAGAGGGAGAAAAATAACGGATACAATGGTCAGTACTTTCATGATTTTATTCATACTGTAGTTTAAAGATGCATCGAGGGCTTCCCGCAGATGAATGAGATTCTCGCTTAATATCTGATTGTAATTGCTCAGTCTCTGTGCCCTGTTTTCAAAGATTTTCAAATACCGAAGTTCCGTTTCAACAAAGACATCATTCTCATTTTCTTCCAGTGTTTCTGCAATGTCTGTAAGCTGTTCATAGTAGATGTGCATGGAGCTGAGGCGGTTGCGCATGCGGTAAATCGTATGGTTCAGCTCTTCGTTCATCTGGCTGTCCGTGATCTTTTCTTCCATTTCCATAATCTGTTTTTCATAGGATTCCAGTGAGATATTATCCTGGGACAAAAGTGCATCCAGTGTTCCGAAGATCATCTTCTCAATGGTGGCATTATGCTCAAATCTGTGCATTGTTTTTTCCAGTGCGTTCACTGTACTTTTATTAAGATCGTGGACATTGATTACAAGAAAAAGATTCTTTCGGATGATCAGGCATATTTTGTCATTCTCATCGTCATTATGTTCCAGGGAACGGATGGAAATGGTTACAAGACTGAAGTCATCATATACAGTGATCCCGGTATGGAAATGACTGGTGATTTCAGAATAGTCATTCATGGCAGATGATTCAAACCCCAGAGATCCGGCATTTGTAAAGAAATCGCATTCATCCAGATATCCGAAGATTGGAAGGCTGGTATCGCAGTTATTTATGTCAGTTTCTATCGCTGTTTTATTTATAATTTGGTAAAACATGGCAGCTCCTTTCTATTACAGACATTGTAGCACGGCAAATCAGCAGTATGCAATAAGAAGCCGATTGTTATACCAGAATCGATATGTTAGAATAGGGGATACGAAACGGAAGAGGAGGCGGATCCTGTGAAAAATATATTGGTGATTGATGATGATATCAGCATAGGAAATATGCTGGAAGAGGTCCTTAGACGGGAAGGGTATCAGGTGACCCGGGCTTATTCAGGAACAGAAGCGCTGCTTGTTTTATCTTCCTGCAGACCGGATCTTGTGCTGCTTGATCTGATGCTGCCAGGGTTAAATGGCGAAGAGGTACTTCCAAAGATTCAGGGGATACCAGTGATTGTGGTCAGTGCAAAGGTGGATGTGGACGATAAGGTGAACCTGCTGCTTGGCGGCGCGGCAGACTATATTACAAAACCCTTTGAGACGAAGGAACTGCTTGCCCGTATTGCGGTGCAGTTTCGGAAAATAAATGCGGCAGACAGAGGGATGAATCTGGAATTTGAAGAGATAGAAATGGATACTGTTTCACGCACGGTCAATGTCTGCGCCCAGCCGGTGAAACTAACCAGGACAGAATATGCCATTTTGAAACTGCTGATGCAGAATCCGACGCAGGTAATCACGAAATCTGTCATGCTTGACCGGATCAGCGAAGATACTCTGGATTGTATGGAAAGTTCACTGAAAGTACATATCAGTAACCTCCGGAAGAAATTAAGGGATATCTCAGGAAAAGATTATATCGAAGCAGTCTGGGGAATTGGTTTTAAAATGAAAGAAGATGAAAACTTTACTGTTTCTTAACGGTTCTCTTAACCGCTGTCTTAACGAATGTCCGATAGAATGTCAGTATCAAATATAAAGGAGGCAATTCATGGAGTATGTTTTAACTACGGATGCCCTGAGCAAAAGTTATGGGCATTTTAAGGCATTGAATGAGTTCACCATGCATGTTCCCAAAGGAGCGATCTACGGTTTCGTAGGTAAAAATGGTGCTGGCAAAACAACTTTGATCCGGCTGATCTGCGGACTACAGAAATCTACGTCCGGCGGATATACACTTTATGGTGTAAAAGACACAGAAAAGGAAATTGTAAAGGTCAGAAGAAGGATGGGAGCTGTTGTGGAGACACCATCGATCTATCTTCATATGACAGCAGAGGAGAATTTAAAACAGCAGTACCGTGTTCTGGGACTGCCGTCTTTTACGGGAATACCAGAGCTTTTGAAATCTGTGGGACTTGAAAATACAGGGAAAAAGAAAGCAAAAAATTTCTCCCTTGGGATGCGCCAGCGGCTGGGGATTGCGGTTGCACTGGCGGGTTATCCGGACTTCCTTGTACTGGACGAGCCGGCCAACGGCCTGGATCCTCAGGGAATTATAGAAATGAGGGAGCTGATCCTGAAACTGAACCGAGAGTATCAGATTACGGTACTGATTTCCAGCCATATTCTGGATGAGCTTTCACGTCTCGCGACACACTACGGTTTTATTGACGGGGGCCATATGGTAAAGGAAGTCAGTGCCAGAGAACTGGAGAATGCCTGCAGACAATGTGTGAGAATTGAAGTTTCCGATGTCAAAGCGCTGACGCGTGTGCTGGAACGCATGGGTCTGGAATATGAGATTTTATCTGAACGTCAGGCGGATATTTTTGCAAAGGTTCATGTGACTCAGCTTGTACTGTCACTTGCCGAAGAAAACTGCGAAGTACTCTCTCTGGCAGAACGGGATGAGAGTCTGGAGAGTTATTATATCAATCTGGTAGGAGGTGGCAGGGATGCGTAAACTATTATCGGCTAATTTTTCCAGGCTCTGGAAAGATAAGGTGTTTTGGGGCGGAATGATATTTATGCTTGTGCTTGGGATTTATCTTCCTGTCTCTAACCATATGACTGCAGTAAAATATGGAGAAACGGGTACGCTGGATCGTGTGTTTTTCATATATGCATCGGTCATCGGGATTTTGTCGGCAGTACTTTGCAGTCTGTTTGTGGGGACAGAATACAATGATGGAACGATACGAAATAAAGTAACGGCGGGGCATACGAGAACAATGATCTATCTCTCAAACCTGTTGGTCAATATTGTATCCAGCCTGCTTTTGTGTCTGAGTTTTATCATTGCAGTCAGTATTTCTGGTATGATATTTACAGGATTTTTAAAAACAGATGCTTTAGAGGTTCTTTTTACGATGTTTGGAACCGCAATGATGGTGATCACATTTTGTGCCATATTTACATTTATCTGTATGCTGAATCAGAGTAAATCGGCTGTCACAGTGATCTGTATTCTTGGAACTGTAGTGTTGTTTCTTGCATCTGTATTTATCAACGCAAGACTTAATGAACCAGAAACATATGAAGGATATATCTACGCAGATGAAAAGGGAGACATTATAACAGTAGATGACGAACCAAACCTGAATTATGTAAAAGGAACACAGAGAGAAATTTATAAGTTTCTTATGGATTTTCTTCCTACGGGGCAGAGCCTTCAGTATGTACAGTGGGAAATTGCACATCCGTGGTATATGATACTTTATTCAGGGATTATTACCATTGTTTCGACAGGAGCCGGGGTTCGAATATTCAGAAGAAAAGATATCAATTAAAGGAGCACAATATGGCAGTATTTGCATGGGTTTTGGCAGGAGTCATGCTGGTTATGGCAGGGATTTTGCTGGTTAAAGTGTATTGGATGAGAAAAGCAGCAAGGGAAATGAAAGAAGCATTGGAAGACCGGATTTCACAGGATACCAATGTGCTGATTGATGTCTCCTGCCGTGACCCATACATGTGTGAATTGGCAGAGAGTCTGAATGTGCAGCTTCGAAAGCTGCGCAGTGAAAGACAGCGATATCAGCAGGGAGATTTGAAACTCAAGGATGCCGTCACAAATATTTCTCACGATTTGCGTACTCCTCTGACAGCGGTCTGCGGCTATCTGGACCTGCTGGAGGGAGAGGAAAAATCAGAGGCAGCACAACGGTATCTTGAAGTAATCAGAAATCGCACAGAAGTTTTAAAAAGCCTGATCAATGAATTGTTCCGCTATACAGCCGCGTCGTCTGCAATGGAGAAAAAAGAGTTTGAAACAGTCGTGCTTAACCGTGTCCTCGAAGAGAGTATTTCTGCATACTATGCAGTTCTGACGCAGGCATCTATCACTCCGCAGATTACGATGACAGAAAAGAAAATACGAAGAAGGCTTGATCCGAATGCCCTGGCGCGTATTTTCGAAAATATCATCAGTAACGCAGTCAAATACGGCGATGGGGATCTCACAATCTGCCTGGAAGAATCCGGGGAGATCACTTTCTCAAACAGTGCTTTGCGGCTGGATGAGATTCAGGCCGGAAAGCTGTTTGAGCGTTTTTACACGGTAGAATCTGCGGAGAAATCGACGGGTGTAGGGCTGTCAATTGCAAAGACTCTGACAGAGCAGATGAACGGAATGATTACTTCCAATTATACCGAAGGAAGATTAAATATTTCCATCACATTTCCAGAAATGGAGCAGAGGGATGAGACGGCTTTGTCATAGATCAGAAAAACATGCGACGCGGCCGCTGCAGACATCCTGGATCAGGTTTTCATATTTGAGAATCAGTTTGATATCTTCTTCTGTAAAATAGCTATCCAGGCATACAGCCAGTTCTTCATTCCGTTTTTTATCATATTCCCGGATTTCGCTGTAAGCCTGTTCCCCTTCCGTGGTCAGGGAAATTACGAAGAATCTTTTGTCAGAGGGATGTTTTTCCTTTCGGATCAGATTTTTTTTGATCAGCCTTGTGGCAATCTGTGTGGCAGCTCCTTGTGTGATATTCATTTTTTCGGCCACTTCACTCATTGTCAGTTCCCCGCTTTCTCCGATAAACGACAGAAAGTGTATTTCGCGGAGAAACAGTTTTTGGCCATTGAAGGAATCATGGTCTGTGTACATATAATCATAGTAGTCCAGAGTCGCGTTTCGTGTTGCGACAATCAGTTCTTTTGTAAGGTCTAAATTTTTCATAGAAAACTCCTTTGTATAAAATAACGAATTTCAGAATAAAAATATTGACAAGTATAGTAAAAGTGATATAATTACTTTAGATACTAAAGCAATATATGACAAATTGCATTGACTTCATTTTAGTATATTAAATGGGTTTATGCAATAATTTTTAAGAAATACTTTAGATACTAAAGTATTGCGAGAAAGGAGAGGGAACTATGATTTTTTATTTTTCAGGGACTGGAAACTCCAGAGGAATTGCAAAGGAGGCAGCGCAGAGAATCAAAGATCAGGCAGTCGACATTGTGGGCAGGAATCCAAAAGAGTTTAGATGTGAAGAGGAAGAATACCTTGGATTCGTGTTTCCGGTTTATGCTTGGGCGGCACCGGAAGTGATGCTGGAATTTGCAAAAGGGATCCATCCGGGAGACGCATATACATTTGCGATTGCTACTTTCAGCAACGTGGCTGGTATGGCGCTTCAGCAGTTCTCGGAGATTCTGCCGCTAAAAAGCGGGTTTGGAATTACCATGCCGGACAATTATCCGGTGACCGACCACATCCTGGAAACTCCTCAAAGTGCCGTGGAGAAATTGGGGGAAGCCCAAAGAAGACTTCAGGGGGTGCTTGATCAGATACAAAATAAAGCAGAAATTTTTGATGTGAAAATGGGAAAGGACGCGAAAGAGAATACGTTCGTGAAATCGCATATTTTCAATGAAACAATGAGAAAGACAGAGCCTTATCATGTGACGGATGCCTGTATTGGATGCGGCCTGTGCGAACAAAAATGTCCTGCGGATGCAATTGCCATGCAGGATGGGAAACCGGTATGGGTAAAGGCGGACTGTTATCTGTGCATGGCATGCCTGAATTACTGCCCGGTGGAGGCAATTGATTATGGTCCTTATTCAAATGGCAGGTGGAGGTATCATTTTCAGGGATTTTCGCCGGAAAACTATCGATAGAAAGGGAGAAAAAGATGAGCAGAATACCAATACTTATGGATTGTGATCCAGGACATGATGATGCGATCGCGATCATCCTGGCATTATCATCGGAGAAACTGAATGTACTGGGGATTACGACAGCATGTGGGAACCAGACGATTGAAAAAACGACAAAAAACGCAAGGGGAATCTGTGAATTTCTTGGCCGGAGAGATGTTTTGATTGCACAGGGCAGGAATGCACCGCTTCTGACGCCGGTGTATACTGCCGGGATCGCCCATGGAGAGAGCGGGCTTGACGGCCCTAAACTGCCGGAGCCGGTGGCGCCGCTTGCAAAAGAAAGTGCGGTAGAGTTTATCGCGAAGAAGCTGGAAGAAAGTGAGGAACCGGTCGTCCTTGTTCCCACAGGCCCTCTTACGAATATTGCGGTACTGATTTTATGCTATCCTCATCTGATTCCCAAGATTGATAAAATTGTTCTCATGGGAGGCGCCATCGTCAGCGGATGCAGCGGCCGGGGGGCAGCAGAATTTAACATTATGGTGGATCCCTATGCGGCAGATATTGTATACACATCGGGGATACCGATCGTAATGATGGGACTTGATGTTACGAATTATACAACCATTGGGTTTGACGAAAAGGAAAAATTCCGGGCAGCCGGACGGGTCGGAACTCTCGTTGCAGACCTTGCGGACTTTTTTGGACGTGGGTTTGAGATGATTGGATGGTGCGGAGTACCTGTTCACGATGCATGTACAATAGCGTATCTGATAGATCCTTCGCTGTTTACGATGAAGGAGATGCATGTACAGATCGATCTGACAGGGGAGTATACATTTGGAAGCACCGTCGGAGATTACAATGGAGTGGAAGGAAAGGAACCTAATGTACTTGCGGGCATGTCATCGGACAGAGAGCGGTTTGTACAATTGTTATTGGATGCATGTATCAGCTATGAGAAAGGAGAGCAGCGATGAATAAAATACCAGTTGTAATTGACACCGATGGCCAGATGGATAGTCTGTGGGGATTGATTCTGGCCAGACGATTGCTGGATGTCAGGGCGGTGACGGTCTGTTCGGGGAAAAATGTTGATCCGGAACATGCATTTGAGAATGTTAAAGGCTTTGCAGCGATGGCCGGACTTTGCTGTCCGATATCGGCAGGCAGCCGCCGCACAGTTCTCAACAAAGCGGAGCCTGTGAAGAATCGTTTTCTTCCCGATGGGAAGTGCGGGATTAAACTTCCGGAGAACTCAGGGAATTACGAAAAGAGAGCAGCGTGGGACTGCATTTATGAAGAGGCAAAGAAGGCAGAAGGGGAACTTACAGTACTTTGTTTTGGCCCATTGACAAATCTTGCGGCTGCTATTTTCAAATATCCCGAAATCTGCCACAGGATCAAAAAGGTGGCATTTGTAGGCGGCAGCTATGATTATGGGGATGTGAAGGCTACAGTAGAAGCCAATATGGCAGCCGACCCGGAAGCTGCAAGAGCGGTATTCCAAAGTGGGATCCGGATGGAAATGTACGGGTATCATGTAGAACTGAAATCTGCCTTATCAAATGCCGAGATCGGAAGTATCGTAGATGGTGCAAATGGACCGTACACGACAGCATTTGCCATGAGCGGGATGTCGCACAGACAGGGAGAACCGATCTATTATGGGCCGGCACTTGCGGTGATGGGGCTTGCAATGCCGGAGACAGTTACTTTTGAAAGATATAATATTTTTATTGAGACAAGAAGTGATCTCTGCAGAGGCAGGGTAGTTCCGCTTGTGATGTATACGCCGCTTGGATATGACAAGGACACGAAGGTGGCCATGGACCTCGATAAAAAAGCGTATATTGAACTTCTGAAGGAAACACTGGCAGCCTGCGAAACAATCGAATAGGGAGGATGGGAGGCAAAAGATGAAGAAAAAAAGAAAGAAAATGGACAATATGACAAAACTGTTGATTCCGCTTGCGGTGGCAATCAACATGCTTGCATATACGGTGCTCTATTCCACAACGATGGTGATTCTTGGAGATTCCATCGGAACGATACTGATTGGTGCAATCTGCGGCCCGTTCCCGGGAGCCATGGTCGGAATTCTTTCCAATCTTGTGAATGTAATAAAGAATCCTGTCATGATTGTAATGCTTCCCCTGAACGTCGCATTCGGCATTGTTTCCGGATATCTTGCAAGAAAGAAGATATTTACTTCGCTGAGGAAAGTACTTTTGTGTACACCGATTTATGGATTCATCGGAGGATGGCTCAGCGGAAGTATTATCTTTCTGGCGATGGGCGGAGATTTCTGGGGAAATATGGCCAGTGTGTTCGTAGGAATTCCACTTTATAATGCAGGAGTTCCAAAATATTTCGCGATGGCGGTTGGACAACTGTTATTTGACTGTATTGATAAATTTGTCTGTCTTTTGCTTGTATTCCTGATTATCCGGTCGCTTCCAGACAGATTCCTGATAAAACTTCCATATGGTAAATATGTAACCAGCAGGCAGTATGATGAGAGTGAGATTGAATTTTAGGTGAGGAGGAAATAGCTATGACAGACCAGGAATTTATTGAAAGTTTCCGTCATTATCAGAAGAAAGGCAACTGGTGGTGTGATTTCCATCCGATTGCGAAAATGATATTCTGCCTTTCCTTTGGATTTATGTCATTGATTGTGTTTAAGTGGCAGGTCGGGCTGGCTGTATTCATATTGGCTGGGCTGATTGCAATGCAGACCCCTGTCTGGAAGAAATATTTTGTGACCATCGGAGTGATGTTTGTGGTAGGATGCCTGTTTACAGTCATTGTCCGTTTATATGTACATATGGGAGATCCGGGGCCTGCGGCATTTCATTTGTTCGGCAGGGCAGTTCCGGTATCTGCGATTATCAGCTGTCTGGATCTGGTGTTTATGATTGAGGGATTTCTGGGAATTTTCCTGACATTTTTTATGACGACGGAGATGAGGGATCTTTGCTATTCACTGGAACGTGTCGGGATGTCCCCGACGGCGACATTTATGGTACTATCTACGTTCTCCGGCATCGCATCAATCAAGGAAAAGCTTGCCACTGTACGGGAAAGTCAGAGAGCCAGAGGGATTGAGACAGAAGGGAATATCATCGTCAAGGTGAAATCCATTCTTCCGGTACTGTTCCCGGTCATCATCAGTTCTATGACAGGAGTGGAAGATAAAACACTGGCGATGGACGCGCGGGCATTTGCGGCGAATGGAAAGCATACGGCTCTTCGGAAGGTTGCGCCGGCAAAACCGGTCGAGAAGGCAGCAGCAGTTTTTGCACTGATTTTTTGTATTGCAGGATGTGTGGCTGGCAAGATGTTTTTATAGGAGGAAGCAAATATGAGTGTATGTATAGAATTTCAGGATGTTTCGTATGCATATCCGCTTACAAAAAAGGCAGCAGTACGGCATCTGAACTGTAAACTGGAGACCGGAAAATGTTATGGGATCATTGGTCCGAATGCCGGGGGGAAAACGACATTCTGCAATCTGATGCGTGGACTGTGTCCTAAGTTCTACGGAGGAGTATTAAAAGGAACTGTCTTAGTAAATGGGAAAGGACTTGAGGATTGGGATGAGGAAGAATTAAGTGTACAGATCGGTTATGTATTCCAGGATCCGTTTGCGCAAGTCAGCGGGATTAAAGAGACGGTCTTTGAGGAGATTGGAATGGGTCTTGAAAATCTTGGCGTGGAGCCAGAAGAGATGATCAGAAGAATCTTAGAAATTGCAAAGATGGTAAATGTAGAAACACTGCTGCAGAAAAATCCCCTGGCTTTGTCGGGAGGGCAATGTCAGAGAGTGGCATTTGCCTCTGTGCTGGCATTAAACTCAGAAATTATTGTCATTGATGAGCCTACCAGCCAGTTGGATCCGGGTGCTACAAATGACGTGTTTGAGATCATTAATCTGCTGAAAAATCAGGGAAAGACCGTCATTATAGCGGAACACAAAGTTGATCTTCTGGCAGAATACTGTGATGAAATTATTGCCATGTCAGAAGGAAGAATATTGGCGCAGGGGCCGGCGAAAGAGGTACTGGCGTCTCCGGTTCTGCGCAGCAGTCATGTGCGGATTCCGCAGGTGGTAAGCCTTGCGGTTGAGATGGAGAAGGCAGGGATGCCTATGGAAAATATACCGATTATTATGAAGGATGCGGTAGATCAGCTAAACGGAAGAAGGGAGATGTGAAGATGGCAATTGAAGTAAAAAATATCAGTTTCTCTTATCCAGGAAGTTCGGTGACAGCAGTTGAAGACGTATCCATGAAGATCGAGAAGGGTGAACGGGTCGCAATCATCGGAAGAAACGGTGCAGGGAAATCTACTACGGTTAAGATTATGAACAATATATACAAGCCATCCAAAGGCTCGGTTCTTGTCGATGGAATCGATACAAAAGAGAAGACGACAGCGCAGATTGCCCCGCATGTGGGATATGTATTCCAAAATCCAAACGATCAGATATTCAATGACAATGTAGTGAAAGAGATTGAATATGTGCTCAGATACTGGAAACTATCGGAAGACGAAATAAAAAAGCGGTGTGAGGAGGCAATCGATGTAACGGGAATCCGTCCATATATTGAAACACATCCCTTTGATATTCCGCTGCCAATCAGAAAATTCCTTACAATTGCGGTGGTTGTAGCAGTAAGCCCTGACTATGTTATTCTGGATGAACCAACGGCAGGACAGGATCTGTGGGGATGTGCGCAGCTTGGAAAAGTGATGGATTACCTGCAGAGTAAAGGGAAGGCAGTAATTGCGATCTCACATGATATGGAGTATGTGGCAGAAAACTTTGAGCGTGTCATTGTCATGGCACATAAGAATGTGATTGCAGATGGCGGAAGAAGAGAAATTTTCTACCGCCCGGAGATACTTTCAGAAGCAAATGTAAAACCGCCGTTATGTACTCAGATGGCAAAAGAACTGGGAATTCAGGAAAAGGTTCTGAATATGAGAGAACTGGTGGATGCAGTTAAAAGCTGATTATGGCTGAATTGACTTGATATGCATGCAGAAAGAGGGGGAGGTGATCTCTTGACTTTCCCTTTCCTGCATGGCATAATTATAAAAACACATTTCAAGGAGGAATTCTCTTCCTAATGATACAATTCTCTAATTCATATCTTAACGCGGGATCTTTACTTGCGGTATTCGGTTATTTCTCATATACTACTCTTATAGGATTCTCATAAATCAATGTACAAGATTAATGATGGCACGGGGAACAGATTCTTTCTTGAAATATATACGTTTATTTTAAGGAGGAAAATTTATGCAAAACACGACTGATAACATTGGAACCAATCTGAAGTTCAAGGACAGGCTTTTTCGAATACTGTTTACTGATAAAAAATATGCATTGGAGCTATATAATGCATTAAATAAATCGGATTATACAGATATAGATGATTTGGAGGTCAGAACATTGGAAGATGTTGTATGGATGAAGATGAAAAATGGATTAAATTGTCAGATGCATTTATTTGTGGGAATGAGCAGTCGAAAATGGAATTACAAGTGCAGGTACTTAACATCAATTATGGACATAACCTTGAATTGATGGAGCGTTGTCCTACTTTGTGTCAGTATGCGATATTAATCAGCAAAGTTAAGACGTACCGGAAAGAGATGAGCTTTGAAAATGCGGTACAGAAGGCAGTGGATGAGTGTATTGAGGAAGGGATATTAGCAGAGTTCCTTGCATTAAGGAGGGCAGAAGTTATGAATGCATTTCTAACTGAATATGATGAAGAAAAGGTATTGGCTGATATTGGACAGGAGCGATATGAGGATGGAAAGACGGAAGGAATAGCCAAGGGAGAAGAATTATTTGCTGCATTGACAGAAAAACTAATCAGCGAATCGCGTTTAGATGATTTGGCTAAGGCAGCAAAAGATAAAGAGTTTCGGGAAATGTTATATTGTGAATATGGAATAAAGAAAGTTTAAATACGATACGGACACACTGATGGCTGAAAACCGTCAGTGTGTCCTGTTTATTTTTACGGGATTTGACTTTTAATATCCGGCCAGTTTCCACCAGATCATGCGGACTACATAATCCCCAATGAAGAAGTAACAGAGGAAGATGAGTACCACACTGATAAGGGAGGCATTCTTGATGAGTGTGCCGGGGGCGTCATTCTCCAGCTGGAAAACTTTAAGTCTGCGAAAGAAGAGTCTGTAGATAAGATACCCGAGTGCCGTCCCAAGCGTATTCATAATCAGGTCATCAATATCCGTGGCCCTTCGGTTAAATAACTGGCTTATCTCAATGAGAAGGGAAAGACAGAAACCAACTTTTACGGTACCGATACATGTAGTCCCTTTTTTCCATAATAATGGTATTAATAGTCCCAATGGTACGAATAAGAACAGATTCATAGTCAGCCCAAACAGGTCTTGAATCCCCCAGTTGACAAATGGAATCAAGTTGATTTCGTCGGTCCGGATAATTTTATCGCCATAATTACCGATGTCACTGATACCGGCAGAACCAGTGATTGTCATCATTGCAATCATGAGACATACCAGTGCCTGAAAACCTGCCAGATGCAGTTTCCGGATGTGAATCTTTTTTCTGTAAAATGAATAGATCAGTATTTCCAGAAGTAAATAAAGCGGAAATACAAAGACATAATTTTCCAGTGCGTTTAAGATATATCCCATCATAAGAACCTCTCCCTGCAATTTTATATTTGGATTTATTATAGAAGGAAAATATTAGGATGCATGGATGATTTTCTTAATTCTTTCTTGTGTTTTACGGCACAGATAGACAGAGAAGATGTTCTTTTTTATCATTATAAATAAGAAAATGATTTTCTGACTATCTTTTTGGGTGGATGTTACGTTATACATAATGAAAGGACTTTCAAATCAAGGGAGGGGAGGTGCCATATGGAGAATGATTTTCTTCTGATCTGGAAAATGAAAAATGGAGATGAGGCGGCGATGGACCTCTTTGTTCATAAATATTATCCGGTGATTTTAAAATACTGCACGTATCATATCTCAGGCGTGGAAGATGCCGAGGATATTGTCCAGGAGACGTTTCTGCATTTTTTCAGAGTTTTGCCTGATTATCAGTATCGGGGCAAGACTTTGAATTACTTATACAGAATTGCCGGAAACTTATGCCGGGATTTTTACAGAAAGAAGAAGGATATGAATGGTCCGCTTACGGAGAGTATCCAGGCAGAGGAGGGTCAGATGGCAATACTCGAGGAACGGATAGATATTGAACAGGCATTGAATCAATTGCCAGACGAATTACGGGAGGCAGTCATTCTGTTTTATTTTCAGGAATTGAAATTAAAAGAGATTGCCCAGATTCAGGGGATTAGCCTCTCATTGGTGAAATACAGGATAAAGAAGGCGAAGGAGCAGCTGGAACAATTGCTGGAAAGGAGGGAGCAAAGTGACAGATCTGGAGAAACAATTAAATGATTATAGAGCGGGACAGGAAAATGCTGCCGCGCGGGAAGAAAAGGTTTTGCAGACACTTAGAGCGTCCAAAAGAGTATTTTATGAGGCGGAAGAGAAGAAAACGAGTTCCTATTTTGAATTTTTGTGGGAGCAGGCTGCTTATATCCGAAAATACTGGTGGCTTTTGCAGTTTTGTGTGCTTGCCCTGTTGTGGGCGGCATTATATTCAATGGGACAGAATCCACTGATACAAAGAAATATGGGAACGTTTGCGTCCCTTTTTGTGATCATTATGATTCCTGAGTTTTGGAAAAATAAAAATCATGGAGCGATGGAGATCGAGGGGGCAGCATTTTATTCCCTGCGTCAGATCTATGCGGCAAGGATGACAATCTTTGCGATGGCAGACATCCTGCTGCTCAGTCTGTTTTGCTTCACTGTCCAGGCAACGACACAGATGACAATCATGGAAATGCTGATTCAGTTTTTCCTGCCGTTTAATGTAAACTGCTGCATCTGCTGCAGGATTCTGTGTGGAAAAAGGATATGTTCGGAAACTTCAGCAGTGGGATTTTCAGTCATATGGGCTGCGGTGTGGTATTTTGTCATCTGTAATGAGAATATTTTTAACGCAGTCTCAGAACCTGTCTGGATCGTCAGCCTGATCCTATCTGTCGTTTATTTTGGATTTAGTGTCTGCAAGGTACTAAATGGATGGAAAGCGTATTGGGAGGTGAGCACATCATGGAATTAAAGATGAATGATTTGACAAAAGAATTTCAGGACATTACGGCGGTGAACCATGTGACGTATACTATGCACAACGGAGTATACGGGCTTCTGGGGGTAAACGGTGCAGGGAAGACAACTTTGATGAGAATGCTGTGTACTTTGCTGAAGCCGACAGCTGGAAGTATTACATGCAATGGGCAGGATATTTTTAAGATGGATGGAGAGTACAGGAAACTCCTGGGGTGCCTTCCGCAGGAATTTGGGTTTTACCCGGACTTTACGGTGCGTGACTATCTGATGTATATAGCATCCATCAAAGGGATACGCCCCGTGGTTGCAAAAAAGCGTGTGAAAGAACTTCTTCATAAAGTAGGGCTTGCCAATGTGGAGAATAAGAAGATGAAGAAATTATCCGGCGGTATGAAACGGCGGGCCGGGATCGCCCAGGCTATGTTAAATGATCCAAAAATATTGATTCTGGATGAACCTACGGCAGGACTTGACCCAAATGAAAGGATACGCTTCCGGAACCTGATCAGTGAACTTTCGAAAGACCGGCTTGTTCTTTTATCAACGCACATTGTCTCGGATGTGGAGTATGTTGCAAATGAAATTTTACTGATGAAAGATGGGATCATTCAACACTCCGGGACAACAGAGGAGATTATAGAAGCGATGCCCGAGAAGGTATGGAAGATAGAAGTCCACAGTTCACAGGTTAATGATTATATGAGAAAGTACAAAATATCGAATATGAAATCCGGAAAGAACAGGGCAGAACTTCGGATTTTGTCGGGAACAAGGCCGGATGCAGGTGCAGTTCAGGAAGAAGCTGTATTAGAGGACGTATTTTTATACTATTTTGGTGAGAAAGCTGGTGAATCAGATGCTGAAATATGAGATAAAGAAGATTTTTTCAAGGGCAGGCGGTAAGATTGCAGTACTCATTCTTTTTCTGACAGTGGGAGTTTCCGGTTTTTTTGCAATCCATGAGGTATCTTATGTAAATGAGAGCGGAAAGACGGAATATGGGTATGCGGCAGTACAGAAACTGAAGGCGGAGAAGAAAAAGTGGAAGGGGGAACTGACCACAGAGCAGCTGGCAAAGGTACTTGAAGAAAATGCGAGAATCGCAGGAAGTGAGGAATATCAATCTCAAAATGCGGATGAGAATAATAAAGCATATCACGAGATTCAGGGGATTTCAGATATACGTGATATTATAAACAGTGCATTCGGAGGCTTTACAAATTATGATTATTATAAAGCAGATTCTCTGACACCGGACCAGGCAGGCGAATTTTACAGCCGGCGTTTACAGAATCTGGAAGACTGGCTTGCGGATGATGAGCAGAATCAGATGTCAGAAGAGGAAAAACAATACCTGATCGCGCAGTATCAGAAATTGCATACACCGCTTTTTTATGATGACGCTGATGGATGGACACAGTTATTCAAATATGCACCGACGGTCATCATGATGCTTGTGCTGACAGCAGGATTTTTGACCTCCGGTATCTTCTCTTTTGAATTTCAGCAGAAGGCGGATTCTATTTTCTTTTCCTCCTATCATGGGAGAAAAAAAGCGGTGCGAAGCAAACTGGCTGCAGGATTTCTTCTGGTGACAGTATTATACTGGCTGATGATCTTACTGTACTCTGCGGTTGTACTTTTATTCCTGGGTACTGATGGGGCAGGAACTGCAATTCAGACAACGCTGGGCGGCTTTAAAAGCATTTTTAATATGACACATTTTCAGGAATATCTGCTGATTATAGTTTCCGGCTATGTTGGAACCCTTTTTATGCTGACTGTGACTATGGTGATTTCAGCAAAAACAAGATCTGCAATACTGGCTGTGATGGTACCGTTTGTTCTGATTTTTGCACGGTCATTTGTCGGAGGGATTCGTGTATTCAGTAAAATACTGGGGATATTTCCAGACGCATTGCTGCAGATGGGAGAGGTTCTGCATTATGTAAATTTATACTCTGTCGGAGGGCGGCTTGTGACAGCAGTTCCAATTCTGCTTATACTGTATACTGCAGTTACGGTAATCTTATATCCGGTTCTATATCATATGTATAAAAATACAGAAATAAAATAAAGGAAATGACGAAGGAGGGAATCTGTTCCCTCCTTTTGCGATTGTCAGTCACCAATTTCTTTACAGATACTGTTCAGGAATTCCAGAATATAGTTGTGTAATTGAACTAACGCGAGAGGTTCTACCGGGTAATGCCCGCCATTTTCCAATTGGACAATTTTCACAGGTACCTTTTTTATTTTCGAAAGAAAGGGTCTGCTTAAGCGGAGCGGTGTCCATCTGTCATTTTCCGGCTGTGTTAAAAGAATCGGACAAATATCGAAATTTTCAGGTTCAATTTCTGGCACTGCATTCATGTAAGTAGAGATAAATTTCATCGGTACACGGTTTCCGGCGGAAGTCTTATCTTTCAGCAAAGCTGAGAGACAGTCTGGATGATTGCAAAGAGCAGACATTTTTGAACACACCGACATCTTCATTTTCAATCCGCCGAACCCTGTTTTTGCAGATAAAGAAGCAAGCGGTGTTCCAAGATGTGCCCAAAATGCGTTATTTGTAGTTTCATTTCGCACTATCTGATCTCTTTGGTCTAAAAAGGTCATTCCGATGATTCCTTTTATTTTTTTGTTTTTGCAGGCGATGTGGTATGTTTCCATACCTCCGGCTGACAGGCCATATAAGAAAATTGGCCGGGAGTCTTTGTGCAGCTCATGATTCACATAGTCATTTCCAAGCTGGATCCAGTCATCATAAGATACGGGTTTCTTCTGAGTTATTACAGACATGCCATAGAGCGGCATATCAATTGCGATAACTTCAAAACCATCTTTGGCTAACGGTCCGCCGATAATTGTTGACATTTGTCTCCCGTTAGTTCCAACGCCGTGCAATAAAATTATTTTCGCTTTTGCTGACGGATTACGGAAGACGTCCAGGTGGATCCTGTTTTCCTGCCAGTTCCACCATTCTTCTGTTGGATGGTAATCTTCTGTAAAGTGGTATTCTTCCGGCAAATAGGATGCGATCTCTTTCCATTCCTTTTGTTCTGCGTATAGCATAATACTTCTCCTTTTGGTTATAAGTTTAAACATATAAACATAATGGCGAATTTTAAACGCCACTTTCGTGACGTCTGGATGAGGTTTTGTATCATTCCTGATTCGCTAAATCATTTTCGATGGACGCGACAAGACTTTTTAACAGTTTCAAAGAGTTTTGAAGGTTAATTTTATAGATCCGTTCTTTTCCTTCCTGGCGGACATCGATTAATCCTGCATCTAACAAAAGCTTTAAATGATGGGAAACAGCAGGTCTCGAAATTGCAGAGCGTTCTGTGATAGATGTCACACCCATCTCACCGTGATCGAATAACATCATTAAAATTTCCTGCCGACGTTCATCCTGAAGCATTGAAAATACGGGGGCGCACTCTTTTAGAATTTCCATTGTAACTTTACTCATTTTGGTTCCTCCATACATACTCATTGGTTTATATGTTTAAACGCATTTTACAACTGGTTTTGTCAGATGTCAAGTATTTTGAAACAATGCTATTATGATTGTGGCAATATAATTTCAAGAGTATAATGGAGTTCAGGAGGTGTATATCATGGTCAGAAAAATACTGTTACTTGGAAATGAAGAATTGTACCAAAAAAGTGTTCCGGTAGAAAGGGATGAGGATATATCCGATATCATAAGAGATTTACATGACACTCTTATTGATTTCCGAAACACGTATCATGCAGGCAGAGCTATAGCCGCACCGCAGATAGGGGTTAAAAAAAGAATACTTTATATGTATATTGATAAGCCGGCAATATTTATAAATCCGATTCTTGAATTTCCAGATGAGGAAATGATGGAAGTCCTTGACGATTGTATGTCGTTTCCAAATCTTTATGTAAAGGTCCAACGACATAAGAGATGTACAATCAAATATTATGATGAAAACTGGAATGATTGTGAAATGTCATTGGAAGATGATTTATCGGAACTTCTTCAACATGAATATGACCACCTGGATGGCATATTGGCAACAATGCGGGCGATCGATGAAAAAGCATTTTTCTTAAAAAGGTGACAATAACGAAGAAGCAGGTATAGGAGGTGAAGCTCTGGAAACTGCGTAAAACAAACGCTTTTCTGACTTCACCAAATTTTAATAAAATAAATTAGCACTCACCTATTGACAGTGCTAACAATATGTGTTATATTACATGCATAACAAAGGAAGAGGAAAAAGAAATCTTCCAATTCCATTGAAAATGATTATAAAACACATAAATGTGTACACTATAAGGAGGAATGAGTTATGTTAATACCTAGCATTTTTGGAGAGAATTTATTTGACGACTGGATGAGATTACCGGCTGCAAGAGAGACTGGAAAAGGTTATGGAACCACAGAACTGATGAAAACTGATATCCGGGATGTGGATGGTAATTATGAGTTGAGCATGGAGCTTCCGGGATTTCAGAAAGAGAATGTCAAGATTCAGCTGAAAGATGGTTATCTTACAGTTCAGGCATCCAGAACTGAGAAAAAAGATGAGAAGGATGACAATGGTAAATATATTCACAAAGAACGCTATACAGGTCAGTGTTCCAGAAGCTTTTATGTAGGCAAGGAACTGGAGCATGAGGACAT
>URQQ01000011.1 GCA_900549995.1 uncultured Lachnospiraceae bacterium
GCTATCCCCTCCCTCCCGATGACGCCCCTCCCACACCCCCTCCCCGCCGGTATTGTCGAAAAAAAGTCTCCCACACCTTCCACTATTTGACAAATTCTATAGAGGGATCCTTTTATAATAGGTTTTGCTTAGGGCGGTCATACATATTGGAATATGAGCCTTTGTCTGTGGCTTTTTAAAGAGCTGTGGGCGGAGGACTTTTTGACAGCGGCGGCTGGCGGTTCGCAGGCCCGGGGCCGTCTTAAGTACCAAATCGGTTTGAGTTACCAGGAAAGTTTCAAAGGTTATACAAATCGAAAGAAGAAGGTGAAACATGTACTATGAAGTGTATATAGACGTGTTGTTTTTGGTAAATTTCATGATGGATTACCTGCTGCTTCTCATAGAGCGCAAGGCGCTTCGCTGTCCTGCGGGACACGGAAATATCTGCATTGGAGCAGGTCTTGGAGCTTTGCTGACATGTCTTGCGGTAGCTGTTCAATTACCGGCGTTTATAAAGATCATTCTGTTTCACTTTGTTATTAATGTCATTATGATCAGGACAGGGCTTAAGATCAGGTTTGGCCGGGACTTTTTAAAAGCGTATGTGATGCTTTATATCTGCGGATTTCTGCTGGGCGGAATTTTTGAATATCTGCATCAATACGTGAAGACGGTCAGTCTTTTTTTTGCAGTAGCGGTCGCAAGTTATTATCTTGTATTAGGAAGCATGAAAGTTTTGACGTGGATGCAGCGGTTTGGAGAGTATCACTGTAAAGTAGATCTGTATTTGGGAGAGACCAAAAATACAGTGGAGGCTTTTATAGATACAGGGAACTCGCTGAGAGATGAGGTTACGGGATGTCCCGTCTGCGTTCTGGAGAAGAAATCTGCGGGTTTTTTAAGAGCGGCGGGTCCGGAGGCGAAGCTTCACTATATTCCCTATCATACCGTGGGAAAAAAAGCGGGGGTTCTTCCGGTGCTTCGAATCGACAAAATGTGCGTAAAAAAAGAAAAAGAGTATTGGATAGAACGTCCGGTGATCGGGATATGCGAAGAGGATATCTCGGCAGGCGGAGGCTATCAGATGATTTTAAACCCTGATCTATTTTAGGAGGAAAGAAAATGGTTATAAAAGTAGCTGTGCCAAATCAGTTTAAGTTAAAAATCGTACCCAATTTCCGGACACTTTTATTCCCGGAGAAACAGCAGGATATTCATTACATAGGTGGTTCTGAAGTTCTTCCGGCACCTCTTGAGTCGGAGGAGGAGTCAGCAGTCATCAGAGACCTTGGATCAGAATATGATGAAGATGCCAAGAAAGTTCTGATTGAACATAATCTGCGGCTTGTTGTATATATCGCTAAAAAATTTGACAATACCGGAGTGGGAGTAGAGGATCTGATTTCCATCGGAACGATAGGGCTGATCAAAGCAATCAATACCTTTAAACCAGATAAAAATATAAAACTTGCAACTTATGCATCCCGGTGTATTGAAAATGAGATTCTCATGTATCTTCGCAGAAATAATAAGACGAAACTTGAAGTCTCAATCGATGAACCGCTGAATGTAGACTGGGATGGCAATGAGCTGCTTTTGTCTGATATACTGGGGACAGAGGAAGATACGATTTATAAAGATCTGGAGACGGAGGCAGAGCGTAAAATCCTTGTGAAAGCAATCGGAAAATTATCCAAAAGAGAGCGTACCATTGTCATGATGAGGTTTGGTATCGGCACACCGGACGGAGAAGAAAAGACGCAGAAAGAGGTGGCAGATCTTCTTGGAATTTCACAGTCTTATATCTCGAGGCTTGAGAAAAAGATCATGCAGAGATTAAAACATGAAATGGTCAGATATGAGTAAAATCATAAAGAATCAGCCATCATTTTACAGATGGTTCTTATTTCCCGGCTCAGGGTTTACACCATGTACAAAGCATACAAAATAGTCTTCCGCAAATAGACTTGCAGCAGTCTTTTTTGTATGATTTGTGTATGGCTTAACAGTGATCAAAGATGGTACAATAAAAGAAACGCATAAAGGGGTTGAGGACATGAAATTAACATTTATAGGAGCGGCCCACGAAGTGACTGGAAGCTGCCATCTGCTGGAAGCATGCGGGAAGAATATTCTGATCGACTGTGGTATGGAGCAGGGGGCGGATCTCTATGAGAACCAGGAACTTCCTGTCGAAGCAGAGGATATCGACTTTATTTTGCTGACACATGCACATATTGACCATTCGGGATTGATACCGTTGATGTGCAGAAATGGCTTCCGGGGACAGGTAATTACGACATATGCTACGTCAGATTTATGCAACATCATGCTACGTGACAGTGCGCATATCCAGGAATTTGAGGCAGACTGGAGGAACAGAAAGGCAAGGAGATCCGGGGCAGAACCATACGAGCCTTTATATACAATGGCAGATGCGGATGCGGCAATTGAACTGCTTGTACCTGTAAACTATAATGAAAGAATACAGATCTCAAAAGGGATTGAAGTCCGGTATACAGATGTAGGCCATCTGCTCGGTTCTGCGAGCATAGAAGTATGGCTTACCGAAGACGGAGTGTCGAAAAAAATAGTATTTTCCGGAGATGTGGGCAATAAGAACCAGCCTATTATCAAAGATCCTTCTTTTGTGAGCTCAGCGGACTATGTTGTGATTGAATCTACTTATGGGGACAGAGTCCATGGGGTGGACCGTCCGGATTATGTCGGAGAGTTTACAAGAATACTGAAAGAGACTTTTGAGAAGGGAGGAAATGTCGTAATTCCGTCTTTTGCGGTCGGACGAACACAGGAACTTCTTTATTTTATCAGGGAAATAAAAGAAAAAAGACTTTTGGAAGAGTATCAGGATTTTGAAGTTTATGTAGACAGCCCGCTTGCGATTGAGGCGACACATATCTTTGGCAAAAATATCAGTTCATGTTTCGATGAAGAGGCGATGGCTCTTGTAAATGCAGGAATTAATCCTTTGGTATTCCGGGGGCTGAAGACGACCATCACAAGTGAAGAATCCAAAATGATCAACTTTAATGACCGGCCGAAAGTGATTATTTCTGCATCTGGTATGTGTGAGGCAGGGCGTATCCGCCATCATTTGAAACATAATCTCTGGAGAAAAGAATGTACGATATTATTCGTGGGTTATCAGGCTGTGGGGACATTGGGACGTATATTGATGGAAGGGGCCTCTTCTGTGAAAATCTTCGGTGAACGCATTGAAGTGCAGGCACGGATTGAGAGCATGAAGGGAATCAGCGGTCATGCAGACAGAGATGGGCTTCTGGAATGGCTGGATGGTTTCCAGACAGAACTTTCACATGTTTTTGTGGTGCATGGTGAAGACGAAGTCACAGATCATTTCGCGGAACTTGTGGAAGATCATCTGGGATGTCCGGCATTTGCTCCGTATTCCGGAGGATGTGTGGATCTGGCAACAGGAGAGATCTTAAGCGAAGGTGTCAGAGAGCCGAAGAAAGCACGGGAGAAACCGGCGAAACTTCGTGCTTCCAATGCATTTTCACGTCTTGTTGATGCAGGCAGGGCACTTATGAATGTCATCATGAAAAATGAAGGTCTTGCGAATAAAGATCTTGCAAAATTTGAGACACAGATCCGCAATCTTGCGGATAAGTGGGATCGTTAATCAAGTAGAGATATGCAGGGAAAAGCTGCCGCTTCTGTAATAGAGCGGCAGCTTTTCAATTACACCAGCAGAGAAAAACAGTGATTCTTCCGGGGGCTTCAATGTCAAGCCCTAATAATTTTTTAATTTTCCAAGAAATCGTATATTAAGAATCCAGATTGAGAAAAATCTTACTATCAAAAGATATAGATGATTAGTGAGGAGGATTCTTAAAATGGCACTTAATAAAGTAGAGATATGCGGCGTGAATACGGCAAAGCTTCCACTCTTAAAAGAAGAAGAGAAGGAAGCTTTGTTTGAGAGGATCAAGCAGGGGGATGAGGATGCGAAGGAAGAATACATCAAAGGCAATCTGCGTCTGGTGCTGAGTGTGATCAAAAGATTTTCAAGCAGTAATGAGAATCCGGATGACTTATTTCAGATCGGGTGTATCGGCCTGATTAAGGCGATAAACAACTTTAACACAGAACTGAATGTCAAGTTCTCAACGTATGCCGTACCAATGATTATCGGGGAAATCAGGAGGTATATGAGGGATAACAATTCGATCCGTGTCAGCAGGTCTTTGAGAGACACTGCATATAAAGCGATCTATGCGAAAGAAAATTATGTGAAACGAAACTTAAAAGAACCTACGATCCAGGAGATTGCGGAAGAGATCGGAATCTCAAAAGAAGATATTGTCTTTGCGCTGGATGCGATACAGGCACCGATGAGTCTGCAGGAACCGGTGTATAATGATGGGGGAGATGCCATCTATGTCATGGATCAGATCAGTGACAAGAAAAATAAAGAAGAGAACTGGATTGAAGATCTGTCACTGGAGGCGGCCATGAAGCATCTGAATGAAAGAGAGAGATACATTATCAATCTCAGGTTTTTTGAGGGGAAAACACAGATGGAGGTCGCGGAGGATATAAAGATTTCACAGGCTCAGGTGAGCAGACTGGAGAAAAACGCACTTAAGGTTATGCGGCAATATCTCCAGTCATAAAAAGGACAGGCAGTGCATATATATAAAGAGTGGCATGAGGTTACACCAGATGACCGAAAAAAGGGGGCTCGTATGGAGAAGCACACTTGGGGGAATCGGATTTGGCACGTAGTGAAGCGGCTGATTCTGATACTTTTGATTCTGTTCTGTATCACAGTAAAGGCAAGCGGCAGTGTGCCGTCAGGACCGGTGGCAGCAGCCTGTCAGGATAAATAATAAAATAGATGTAAAAAAAGTCAAAACAGCTCTTTTAAACGGGCTGTTTTTCTGATACAATTTTAGCCGAAGCCGTTACTCGAAATTATTCTTGATATTTCAAAACGTTCATACTATGATAGGGGTATAAAGGAGCAGGAAGATGTATAAAGGATGTATATTTGATTTGGATGGAACGTTGACAGACACGCTGGAATCATTGACCTATTCAGTGAATGAGACACTGAAGGAAATGAAGCTTCCGGCAATCGAGGACGAACAGTGCCGCATGTTTGTAGGCAACGGGGCAAGAGTTTTGCTTGAAAAGTCTCTTAAGGCGGCAGGGGATAGGAACAACAGCCGTATTGATGAGGCAATGGAACGCTATGGACGTATATTTGGCGAGAACTGCACATATCATGTAGAACCGTATGATGGAATCCGCACGATGCTTGGGGAGCTGAAAAGCAGAGGGATTAAAATTGCAGTGCTGTCGAACAAACCTCATCAGCAGGCAGTGGATGTCGTAGAGAATATCTTTGGTAAGGGAATTTTCACGTATGTTCTGGGACAATGTGACGACATTCCAAGAAAACCAGATCCGTCGGGGGTATTTGTGGTTCTGGATAAGATGCATTTAAATGCTGACGAGTGCCTGTATATAGGTGACTCCGAAGTTGACATTGCAACCGGCAGTGCCGCAGGAGTAGATACGGTCGGCGTGGAATGGGGATTTCGATCGAAGGAAGTCCTGAAAAGGGCAGGGGCGGCGCAGACAATTGAGAAGCCGTCAGAGCTGCTTTCGCTTTTATAGGACAAAAGAAGTATGAGAAAAAGAGGAAAAGGGAGGAAAAAAAATGAATGAATTTGATGATGAATGCTTACAGACATTTTTAAGGAAACAGGGACAGTTATTTGATGAACCGGTGGCTGAGACACTGGAAGAAGCGGAGGCATTTCTGGAAGACTGTATGGCAGTTGTGGTTGATTCTATCCAGGAAGTGAGAGAGTACTTTGAAGAGAACGGTGCTGATGTGGATCAGATGAGCCTTGATGAACTTGAGGAGGCATCAGAAGTGTTCGCGCTTCCGAACGGCCAGTATTTAATAGTAGAAGGTTAAGTGGATGAAACTTACAATTTTAGGAACCGGAAATGCAAGTGTCAGGGAGTGCTATAATACGTGTTTCGCTTTATCCGGAGAAGAAGGACATTTTCTTGTGGATGCGGGGGGCGGGAACCGGATACTTAAGGTGCTTGCAGATACCGGAATCAGGATGCAGGACATTCATGACATCTTCATCACACATGAACATGTGGATCACCTGCTTGGTGTGGTATGGCTGATCCGCATGATCGGGCAGAAGATGAATCAGGGGAAGTATGACGGTGAACTTAGGATTTACTGCCACAGCGGCCTGACGAAAGTGATTAAAACAATTGCAGACCTTACAATTCAGGCGAAAGTAACAAAACATATCGGTGAAAGAATTATGCTCATTCCATTGTCTGACGGGGAGAAAAAAGAGATTCTGGGGTGTGAGGTTACATTTTTTGATATTGGATCAACGAAGGCAAAACAATACGGTTTTACAATAATGCTCCCGGGAAATGTGAAACTGTCCTGCTGCGGTGATGAACCGTATAATCCATGTGAGTATGAATATGTAAAAGACAGTGACTGGCTGATGCATGAAGCTTTCTGCATGTACAGTGAGGCAGAACATTTCAGACCATATGAAAAGCATCACAGTACGGTAAAGGAAGCCTGTGAGCTGGCAGAGAAGCTTGGAGTTTCGAACCTGATCCTCTACCATACAGAGGAAGAGAACTTAAAAGACAGGAAACGACTTTACACAGAAGAAGGAAAAGCATATTACAGCGGGAATCTGTATGTGCCGGATGATCTGGAGACGTTCACAATTTAAGCGTTGAAAAAGGCTGCCTCACCGGAAACGGAGGGGCAGCCAGTTATTTTACACTGAAATCAGGAAGCTTTATTTTTGGAAGGAGCAGCTTTATCGAGTGCTTCACTGATTGCGTTTACAATGACCTGAGAAGTATAAGGATTATCTTCGGGATAGTTTATATCATTCAGAGACTGGGAAGAATAAATCTGTTCAGCGATATCTTCCAGTGCCGGCTGAATCAGCGGATACATCGTAGTGACTGTTTCATCCAGGTTTACAAAACGGATGGAATTGATGTGTGAACTGTCTACGGCAACCTCAATCTCCAGATTGTTATTATTCAGCGAGACGGTGGAAGTATATACACCTGGAGTGTATTGCTGTTTAGAGGCTGTTGTCTTCTTGTCTTTGCCGGAGAACATGAACACAAGGAGCAGGATCAGAAAGATCCCAAGCACCACAAATAGTACAGTATAGATAATTTCCTTCATATGAAGAACGACGATTTTTGTTTTGGAACTCATAACGGCCTCCTGTATTTTCATTAAAGATAGTTGTTTACTTTTAATAATGTATGTGGGAAGATGGGAAATTATTCATGTCTTTTGCGTGACAAATATAAATTGATCTTGTAGAATAAACTAATACAGCGAAAAATCAGGCCAGTGAGACTGTTGATTTAATGAGATGCTGTACCAGGAGGTAGAGAAAATGTTTATTATAGCCGGACTTGGAAATCCTACATTACAATATGACCATACAAGGCATAATGTGGGATTTGATGTCATAGATACGATTGCCGATCAATATAATATATCTGTGGACGGGAGAAAAAACCGTGCATTCTGCGGAAAAGGAATGATAGAAGGGCAGAAGGTAATTCTCGCGAAGCCGCAGACGTTTATGAATCTGAGCGGTGAGAGTATCCGGGGACTTGTAGACTATTATAAAGTAGATCCTGCTTCGGAACTGATAGTGATATATGATGATGTCAGTCTTGCGGTGGGACAGCTCAGGATCAGGAAAAAGGGAAGTGCCGGGGGGCATAATGGGATTAAGAATATCATTGCCCATCTTGGAACGGAGGTGTTCCCGAGGATCAAAGTTGGTGTCGGTGAGAAGCCGCCGAGATATGATCTTGCAGATTATGTACTTGGACATTTTTCCAGGGAAGAAAGAGTGCTGATGGAAGAGGGATTCCAGGAAGCTGCGGATGCAGTGAAGATGATGGTGAACGGGGAGATCGAGGCCGCAATGAACCGGTTTAACCGTAAAGTAAAATTAAAGGAGTCGGATTAAATGCAGGCTTTTGTCAGGCCGCTTCAGGAACTGGCAGAATTTGATGAGATAGTTAAGAAGCGGAATAAAAAGAGTGGGATGATACAGATCTCAGGATGTGTGAATTCCCAGAAGACACATTTAATGTATGCGCTTGGCGATGGCTTTTCTTACAGAGTCATCGCTGTTTCCAGTGAAACAAAAGCGAAGCAGATTTATGAAGAATACCGTTTTCTTGATCCCGCAGTCTATCTGTATCCGGCCAAAGATCTTCTGTTTTATCAGGCAGATCTTCGGGGGAAAGAGCTGGTCAGGGAGAGAATGGAAGTCGTTCAGGCGGTGGCAGAACAAAAGGACATTACAATTATTGCGGGATTTGACGGGTTTATGGACTCTCTTCTTCCGGTCGATGTCATGAAGAGCAGAGTGATCTCTGTTTTGTCCGGTGCTGGGATGGATCTGGAGAAACTGATACAGGATCTGGCAGCCAATGGATATGACAGGGAGATTCAGATTGAGGGACCCGGGCAGTTCGCGGTGCGCGGGGGAATTCTTGATGTCTATCCGCTGACGGAAGAAGTGCCGGTCAGAATCGAATTCTGGGGGGATGAAATTGACTCTATCCGTACCTTTGATGTGGAAAGCCAGAGGTCCATCGAGAATCTGGAAGAAATCCTGATTTACCCGGCGACAGAATTTCCGGAGGAAACAGGGAACAGAGTATCTTTTCTTGATTATTTTCCTAAAGAAGAAACGATTCTGTTTCTTGATGAACCTGCAAGACTTCTGGAAAAAGGAAAGTCCATCGAGGAAGAATTCGTTCAGGCTCAGACAAACCGTTTTGAATGCGGCATGGAAGTCTCGGATGAAGAGATGAAGCTTTATAAACCGGAAGAAGTTGCCAATATGATGAATCAATATTACAGCATTGGCTTTTCATCTCTGGAAATGAAGCTTAAGGAATATAAGGTAAAAGATTCCTATCATTTGTCAGCAGCTTCCGTCAATCCATATAATAACAGTTTTGAGATGCTGACAAGGGATTTGAAACGACTGAAACGGAATGGCTACCGGGTCATTCTGCTGTCCGGATCGAGGACAAGGGCAAAGCGTCTGGCTGAGGATTTAAGAGATTATGACCTGAGCAGTTTTTACAGCGAAGATATGGACAGAGAAGTGCAGGCCGGAGAGATCATGGTAAGCTTTGGACATGTGGCGGAAGGATATGAATATCCGATGCTGAAGTTCATGGTGATCTCAGAGACAGATATTTTCGGGCAGAAGAAAAAGAAAAGAAAGAGAAAAGTTTACGAGGGCCAGAAGATTCAGAGTTTTTCTGAATTGAAAGTCGGAGATTATGTTGTCCATGAAAATCACGGACTTGGAATCTATCAGGGAATTGAGAAAGTTGATATTGACCGTGTGTCGAAAGACTATATGAAGATCGCATATGCGGCGGGAGGAAACTTATACATTCCGGCGACGCAGCTGGATCTGATTCAGAAATATGCAAGTTCGGACGCGAAGAAGCCGAAACTGAACCGCCTCGGAACTCAGGAATGGACGAAGACAAAGACGAGAGTCCGGGGAGCGGTAAAAGAAATCGCCAAAGATCTCGTGGAACTTTATGCCGTGCGGCAGGATCAGAAGGGATTTGAATATGGCCCTGATACTGTCTGGCAGAAAGAGTTTGAGGAGATGTTCCCATTTGAGGAGACGGAAGACCAGCAGCTGGCAATTGAGGCTACAAAGAAGGATATGGAAAGCACGAGGATTATGGACCGTCTGATCTGCGGGGACGTGGGATACGGGAAGACGGAGATCGCGATCCGTGCGGCATTTAAGGCTGTTCAGGAGGATAAGCAGGTCGTTTATCTTGTGCCGACGACCATTCTGGCGCAGCAGCACTATAATACGTTTTCTCAGAGAATGAAAGATTTTCCGGTGAGAGTTGACCTGATGTGTAGATTCCGTACACCCGCCCAGCAGAGAAAGACGGTTGAGGACCTGAAAAAAGGACTGGTAGATATTGTCATCGGCACACACCGGCTGCTCAGCAAGGATGTGGAGTTTAAAGATCTTGGGCTTCTGATCATCGATGAGGAACAGCGGTTCGGGGTACAGCACAAGGAGAAGATCAAGAAATTAAAGGAAAATGTAGATGTTCTGACATTGACAGCAACGCCGATTCCCAGGACACTTCATATGAGCCTGATCGGAATCCGCGATATGAGTGTGCTGGAAGAACCTCCGCAGGACCGTATGCCGATCCAGACCTATGTGATGGAATATAATGATGAGATGGTAAGAGAAGCAATTCAGAGGGAACTTTCCAGGCAGGGACAGGTTTATTATGTATACAACCGTGTGGAGGATATCGTGGATGTGACGGCGAAGATTCAGAAACTTGTTCCGGAAGCTTCGATCGCTTTTGCGCATGGACAGATGAATGAACACGAGCTTGAAAAGATCATGTATGACTTTATCAATGGTGATATCGATGTGCTTGTCTCCACAACGATCATTGAGACAGGGCTTGATATCTCGAATGTTAATACGATGATTATTCATGATGCAGACCGGCTTGGGCTGTCACAGCTATACCAGCTGAGAGGGCGTGTCGGGCGGTCCAACCGTATGGCATATGCATTTTTATTATATAAAAGGGATAAGATGTTAAAAGAGATTGCGGAAAAGCGTCTCGCTGCGATCCGGGAATTCACAGATCTTGGTTCCGGTTTTAAAATAGCGATGCGTGATCTTGAAATCCGCGGGGCAGGAAATCTGCTCGGCGCAGAACAGCACGGGCATATGGAAGCAGTAGGGTATGATCTCTACTGTAAAATGCTCAATGAGGCGGTAAAGCATCTGAAAGGTGAGATGGAGGAGGAAGAATCCTATACTACAACGATCGATATCAGCGAAGATGCGTTTATTCCATCGACTTACATTCCAAATGAGGCTCAGAAACTGGATATCTATAAGCGGATTGCGGCGATTGAGTCGGAAGAAGAGATGGATGATATGATGGAAGAGTTGATTGACCGGTTCGGGGATATTCCAAGGAAGGTGCATAAACTTCTGGAGATTTCACATATCAAGTCATTGGCCCATCAGGTATACGTGATCTCTGTAGAGCAGAAGGGTGATGAGTATAAATTTACGATGTATGAACGTGCAAAAGTGTCAGCGCAGGCGATTCCTGTACTTCTGGAACAGTATCATGGAAATCTGACATTCAAAGCCGATACCAACCCATATTTTATCTATCAGAAAAAAGCGACAAACAAAAAAGCAAAGGAAGAGTCTCCGATAGAAGTCGTAAAAAAAGTGCTAAATGATATAAAAACGTTGCTTGTGTAGGAAAAAAACGATATAATGGATAATCAGAGGATGTCCCGGAGCACCGTATGATTCAGGACTGGGATGACCAAAGCACTAAGGAGGATTTCATGAAAAATAAATTATTCAACAAAGTTCTTGCTCTGACAGTCTGCCTTGCGGTCGGGGGAACACTTCTGGCGGGCTGCGGCAAATTAAATGACAGCGATGTGGTTGTGACAGTCGGAGACAGTGAAGTAACTGCGGATGTGGCCAATTTCTATGCCAGATATCAGCAGGCACAGTATGAGACATATCTTTCATCCATGTCAGGCGGCGGTGCTGATATGTGGAAAAATGAAATATCTGACGGGAAAACTTATGAAGAGTCGGTGAAGGAATCTGTGATGGAATCCATCGAACAGCTTTATATCCTGGATGACCATAAGAAAGATTATGACGTCTCAGTTTCAGATGAAGAGAAGAAGGCAATTACAAGCGCTGCTAAAAAGTTCATAAAGAATAACGGTCTGGAGGAAAAGGAAGCGATATCCGCAGACCAGAAGACTGTTGAGAATGTTTTGACATTGATGACAGTTTCGTCGAAAATGAACAAAGCCATGACAGCAGATGTGGATACAAATGTATCAGATGAGGAAGCAGCACAGAAAAGCATGCAGTATGTATACTTCCCGTTTACAACGACAGATGACAGCGGGGAATCAAAAGACCTGACAGATGAAGAGAAAGAACAGCTGAAAAAAGATGCAGAACAGTTTGCAAAAGACGCGGAAACTGCTTCTGATTTCGAGGCATTTGCCAAGGAGAAAAGTTATGAAGCTCAGACAGCAACGTTTGATGCAGAGTCAACTTCTCCGGCAGAAGAGTTAATCAAGGCGGCAGACCAGCTTACAGAAGGCCAGGTTACCGGTCTTGTCGAGACAGAGAATGGTTATTATGTGGCTAAAGTTACGAGCCTGTTAGACCGGGAAGCTACAGATACGAAGAAAGAATCCATTGTACAGCAAAGAAAACAGGATCAGTTTGACAAACTGTACAAGGAGTGGAAGAAAGATACAAAAATCAGTGTGGATAAAAAGAACTGGAAAAAGATCAGTTTCGCGGACCAGGGAGTCACTGTGAAACAGGAAGAAAGCCAGCCTTATACGGATTAATGGAATGAAAGAAGTTTTCTTCAAGGATCAGAACAGTAAAAAAGCGGGAGACCAATGAAAAAAGGTCTTCCGCTTTTGCTTTTATTTTTTCTTCTGCATTTCATTCAGCTCGATGTTAAGTACCCTTCCAAAGTCAGGGAATTTCTTCTTGGCATAGATATAGAAGCAGATCCCAAGCAAAGCCCACAGCCCGATGATGGTCCATTCAGGAAGGCCAAGCCCGGAAGGCATGCCGGGGAGATATAAGACTAGCATCAGCCCGCTCAAAAGGACGGCAAATGTTCCGACCAGTTTGTAATTTTTTACTTTATATGGCCTTGCAAGTTCAGGTTCTCTTTTCCTGAGAACGAGGAAGGAAATTGAAACCATCATATAGGCTGTGACCGCTCCGATTCCGCCGGCGTCTGTGAGCCATTCCATCATGGCACGGCCAAAGAATGGCGCGATGCAGGAGATAAAGCCAATCAGAAGTACTGCAGTGGTAGGTGTCTTGTATTTCGGATGTATTTTAGCAAGTGACTGTGGAAGACATTTTGCATCCGCAAGCGCATAGATCGCGCGGCTGCCTCCCATGAAGAAGGAATTCCAGCTGGACAGAATACCGGCCATACCGCCGACAATCAGGACTTTCGCCATCATGTCGCTGTTGCCGAATGCTTTCTTCATAGCATCAGCGGTTACAAGAACTGAGGACTGCATTTCACTGTGCGTCATCATAAGTGATACGGCAAGGATAATCAGGGCATACCAGATGACTGCAGAGGCGATCGAGATCAGAATAATCTTGCCAATCTGCTTAAATGGAAGGGCAATTTCTTCTGCTGCCTGTGGTATGACGTCGAAACCGACGAACATAAATGGTGTCATGACTGCGACTGACAGGATGCCGCCGCCTCCGTTATGGAAGAGTGGTTCTGTGTTGGCAGGCTCTCCGTTAAATGCGGAACCTGCAATCAGGAGAATCCCGATTCCTGCGATGACAAAAGTCAGGACACTTTGGAGGAATGCGGCAGGTTTGACACCTACAAAGTTAACAATGGTAATGATGATTGAACTTACGACTCCGACTGCGACCCATGTGGCATAGATATCAAAGCCGTGCACAGTGTACATATACCCCTTCATGAAATTGGGGGCAATGTATTCAAGAACGGTCGGAAGCGCACAGGCCTCGAAGGCGACGTAACCAAGAATAATGGCCCAGGTACATAAGAAAGACCAGTTCGGTCCCAGTGCCCTGAGGCTGAAAATCTGTTCCCCACCGCACTGCGGCATTGCCGAGGTCAGTTCTGCATATGTAAGGCCTACGAACATAACCATCACTCCGCCGAGGCCAAATGCCAGTATGGAGCCGATGGTTCCGGCCTTCAATATCCATTGGCCGGCCATGACAACCCAGCCCCAGCCGATCATTGCTCCGAATGCAATCGAAAATACATCTTTTTTCCCCAAGACTCGATCAAATTTACTTTGCTGCTTACTACCCATATTATCACTCCAATCTTTTTGTGGGCATTCGGGCGTAAACGAAGATTAAATTTTCAGACACGCCCTGGAAACATTTTGCGGGAAAGAAAAAGATGGCTCTATAAATATACGTGTAACTTACACCGTATTTTATAGAGCCACCTCCTTGTTTCCAATGTTTCTGTCAGTGAATTGAATTAAGGTTGACGGGTTACATTTATTCAGTCATAAACGAAAGAACAATTTCGTTTACAAGCTTGCCATCTGCCTTCCCCTTAACTTTCGGCATCAATGATTTCATGATTTTCCCTTTATCTTTTGCGGTTGGTGCATCCAGGCCGATCTCGGCGAGTGTGGAAGTTATAATTTCCCGGATCTCGTTCTCGTCCATCATTTTCGGTGCGTATTTCTCAAGAACACCCAGACGTGTATTGCATTCCTCAAGAATGTCGGTACGGTCAGAAGGAGTCATCTCAAGAGTTTCTTTGATCTGCTTGATCTCTTTTAAGATGACCTGTGTTTCCTCTTCTGCGGTCAAATCTTCCCGCTTGTCAATTGCCTTATTTTTCAAAGCGGAGAGCAGCAGGGACAATGTGTCCTTCGTTGCTTTGTCTCCGGATTTCATTGCTGCAACCATATCATTTCTTACTTCATCTATTTTACTCATAACAACCTCCTGATATTGACTTGAGACGAGGGCGCCTCAGTCAGTTATAGAACTATTATAACGGAGTTAACTGAGAATATCCAGTATTAATTGTTAATTTTGTGACTTTTGATAATCAGCCGGATCGTACGGAAGAGATAAGGTTTGTATTTGTCGATGGAAAGCGGTTCATTGTAAAGGATAGAATTATAGCAGGTTGAGCCGGTCAGCTCGATGATTGTAAAGAGCATGACCTCGGGTTCCTCATAGCCGCATTCATCTTCAGCGAGCATCTTCAGGTAGATATCATAGAAGTTGAGGTCGGAATCATCGGCTGGGATATTTAAGGTATTGCGGAAAATTCCCCAGACAAGATTTTTGGAGATAAAGTTCAGCAGAGACCGGTTGGCATTCAGATAGTCAATAATATAATTAACAATAAATATAATCTGTTCTTCTACACCCGTAACCTGCTCCTTTACCAGTTTTTTGTTGGCAGCGGAGAACAGCTCGCCAGCTTTGTGACTGATCAGTTTGTTCCGAAGGTCATATTTATCCGTAAAATACAGATAGAACGTACCTTTTGCAACGCCGGCTTTTTCAACTATATCTGAGATTGCCGTCTTCTGGATTCCCTTCGTCGTGAAAAGTTCATACGCAGTATTAAAGAGAGATTCTTTTTTCTTCTTTTTATTCTCCTGGACCTTGCTCATATCTGCCACCTTCTTTCGTGTGATTCAGCTCATAAATCCATTCTAATAAAAAAATGACTAAAAGTCAATAAAATTACATTTACATATTGACTAGTGGTCATTTTTGTTGTATAACACTATTGGTAAAGAAATGACTACTGGTCAATTCTTAGAAAGCAGGAAAGAAGGAAGAAGAGTTATGATTAAGACTGGAAAATGGATTGCAAAGCACAGAAAACTGATTGTCACGGTATGTCTGCTTCTTCTGGTGCCGTCTGTGTTTGGGATTATGAAGACGAGGACCAACTATGATGTGCTGAGTTATCTTCCCGATACACTGGAAACAGTCAAAGGACAGGATCTGATGGTGGATGAATTCGGCATGGGTGCATTCTCGATGGTGATTGTCGAAGATATGAGCGAGAAAGATACGATCAAACTGGAAGAGAAGATTGAAGCGGTCGATCATGTCAAAGACGTGCTCTGGTATGATGATATCGCGGATATCAGTATACCGATCAGTGTTCTGCCGTCCGAGATCAAGGATGCATTTAATCATGGGAATGCAACGCTGATGGTGGCGCTTTTTGATAATACGACGTCTTCTGATGAGACGATGAACGCGGTCAGTGAGATGAGGACACTCTGTGAAAAACAGTGTTTTATCAGCGGGATGTCCGGTGTAGTTACAGATATAAAGAATCTGTCACTCAAAGAAATGCCGGTTTACGTTGTGATTGCGGCGGTGCTTTGTATGATCATTCTTTCACTGACGATGGAGTCCTGGGTAGTTCCTGTGCTGTTCCTGTTAAGTATCGGGGTGGCGATTCTCTATAATCTGGGGACCAATTTCTTCCTGGGAGAGATTTCCTATATTACCAAGGCACTTACGGCGGTTCTCCAGCTCGGTGTGACGATGGACTATTCCATATTTCTGCTCAACAGCTATGAAGAGAACAAACAAAGGTTTCCCGGAGAAAAAGAACGTGCGATGGCACATGCAATCTCCAATACATTCAAATCCATTACCGGAAGCTCTGTCACAACCATTGCCGGATTTGCTGCACTTTGCTTTATGACATTTGCGCTTGGAAGAGATATCGGAATCGTAATGTCAAAGGGAGTTGTGATCGGAGTGTTATGCTGCGTAACATTTCTGCCATCCCTGATACTGCTCTGTGATAAACCGATTGAGAAGACAAAACATAAGGCGGTCGTTCCGGATCTCAGGAAAATATCTGATTTTATTACGAAGCACTACAAGGTGTGGATACTTATTTTCATTGTTTTGCTTGTGCCGGCTGTTTATGGGAACGGGCATACAGAAGTTTACTACAATATTGACAAGGGACTTCCCGCAACACTTGAAAGTTCCATCGCGAATAAAAAACTGGAGAAAGATTTCCAGATGAACAATGTCTATATGCTGCTTCTGAAAAACGATGAGCTGTCTGTCAAGGACAAGAGCAGCCTCCTGAAAGAAGTGGAAAAGGTGGACGGTGTCAAGTGGGCGCTTGGCATGGAGTCATTTGTCGGACCCGGTATCCCGGAAGAAATGCTTCCGGAAGATGTGACCAGGATGTTAAAGAGCGACAACTATGAAGTACAGTTTATCTGTTCCAACTTTAAGACTGCGACAGATGAGATGAATACACAGGTCAAACAGGTAGACAAAGTGATCAAAAATTACAGCAAAGGATCGATGGTGATCGGGGAGGCGCCTCTGACGAAGGATCTCGCAGTTGTGACAGACACAGATCTGAAAAATGTAAATATTGCATCTGTGATCGCTATTTTTGTCATCATCATGATTGTATTTAAATCCATATCCCTGCCGTTCATTCTTGTGGCGGTGATTGAATTCGCAATCTGTGTGAACATGGCAATTCCTTATTATACCGGGACACCGCTTCCGTTTGTCGCAAGTATTGTCATTGGGACCATACAGCTTGGCGCGACCGTAGATTATGCGATTTTGATGACGAGCCGCTACCAGAAAGAACGCTGCCGGGGGAAAACAAAACAGGAGGCAATCCGCATTGCCCATGAACTTTCGATGAAGTCAATACTGATCAGCGGATTCAGTTTCTTTGCGGCGACTTTTGGCGTGGGACTGTATTCTAAAATCGATATGATCAGTTCGATCTGCACGCTCCTTTCGAGAGGGGCAATTATCAGTACGGTGGTTGTCATCGCAGTGCTTCCGGCCATGTTTATGATCTTTGACCGTGTGATATGTAAGACATCCATAGGATTTATAAAAAAGGAGGAGTTATAGATGAACCGTAATCGGAATTTTAAAAAACTGACAGCAGTAACAATGGCGGCGGCAGTCGCGGTGATGCCTGCAGCGTACCATATACAAAGCCCCAGTATCCCGGCCGTTGTGGTGGCTGCGGATAAAAAGACAGATACAAAACAGGAGAAGAACGAAGTAAAGGCAATTGCCGAAAATGCTGTTACGAAGAAGACAAACGGCACAGACGGATCGCTGTTCAAAGAAGAGACGGTATATGTGACAGCCAATCCGGATGGGACTCCGAAAAAAACAATTGTCAGTGACTGGCTGAAAAACGCCGGCACTGTCACAGAAGTGACGGATGTATCAAGCTTAAGTGATATTGAGAATGTGAAGGGGGATGAGACATTTACCCCGGGCGACAATCAGAAACTTACGTGGAAGACGGAAGGCGCAGATATTTATTATAAAGGAACGACGGATCAGCCGGCGCCGGTTGGGGTGAACATCACATATAAATTAGACGGCAAAGAGATTTCTCCGAAGAACCTGAAAGGGAAGAGCGGAAAGTTTGAAATGTGCATCCGGTATTTAAACAGCGAGAAGCAGACGGTCGATCTCAACGGGAAGTCTGCAGAGATGTATACACCGTTTACGATGGTGTCTGCGATGATGCTCTCCACAGATCATTTTACAAATGTAAATGTAGACCATGGCAAGGTGATTTCTGATGCTGACAAGGATATTGTGATTGGGGTCGGATTCCCGGGGCTTAAGGAAAATCTGGATCTTTCAGAGAAGGAGGACCTGGATCTTGACATACCAGACAGTGTGACTGTGACAGCCGATGTCACGGACTTCGAGATGGGGGCAGTATTTACGGCAGCTGCAGCGGATATTATGGATGAAGCCGGATTGAGTGATGTGCAGGATTTTGGAGATCTGGAAGATGCCATCACAAAACTTTCGGATGCATCGGAGGAGCTTCTGGATGGAACGAAGACATTATCCGATGGTACAGATACTCTGGCTGGAAAATCCATCGAACTGAAGGATGGAATCAATCAGCTGTCAGATGGAATTACAGCCTATACGACAGGTGTTTCGTCGCTCTATGACGGGGCATCCAGGTTAAGAGCCGGGACGCAGTCACTGCAGGGCGGCGCAGGACAGCTGAAGGAAGGGGCGCAGAACCTGAACGGCGGCCTTGCATCTGCGAAAGGCGGAGCAGATCAGCTTGTGGCAGGATATGAGGCGGGGGTTGTGGATGGTGCACAGTCTCTTGCGGATGGAACGGCCCAGCTCAATGCGGCTGCGGCGGATATGGCAGGGCGTCTTGCGCAGGCCGGAGGAATGCTTCCTTCCCAGGAGGAGATGCAGGCTCTTGCCAATCTTGGAAGTACTGTGGGAAGCCAGGCAGGAGCAGGGGCGGCAGAAGGTGCTGTCGCCGGGGCAGAGCAGGTCATCTATGGTGCGGCTGAACAGTTGGGGCTTACAGATGAACAGGTGGCAGCACTTTGCGGCGCACTGGAAGGACAAAAAGATGCCATTGCAGATGCCGTAGGCTGCGCTGTCACAGATGCTGTAGATGCGCAGACGGGTGCTGTCGGAGAAAAACTTGGCCAGCTGGGGGAACTGTCAGAGATTGCAGGGTCTGTTGGGGAACTTCAAAATGTGACGCAACAGCTTTCCGATGGAGCGGCAGAATTAAATGGCGGCATAGGAAGGCTTTACAATGGAACCAAAGATCTGCAGTCAGGGGTCGGCACGCTCCTTGATGGATCGGTACAGCTGATGGATGGGATCAATGCGGCAGGAGAGGGAATCAATTCTCTGGAAGCAGGAGCAGAGACACTGGAAACGGGGGCAAAGACGTTGAATGATTCCAGTTCTCAGATCACGGACGGTGCATCCAAACTTCAGGCAGGCGGAGTACAGCTTACGGATGGCACAGATGAACTGGCAGAAGGAGCAGGTACACTTAAAAGCGGCATGTCTGAATTTAAGACGACAGGGATTGATAAATTGACCGAAGTATTTGATGGTGATATTCAGGAAATCAAAACGAGGCTGGATAAAATGTCTGAACTTGGAACTTCTTACCAGACGTTCTCGGGAAAAGATGCCAGTATGAATGGAAGTGCGAAATTTATTATTGAAACAAAAGAAATAAAATAGTGTTAACAGAGAAAGAGAGATCCGAAAAGGTGTGAGCGCCGCCGGATCTCTCTTTCTCGTACAGCGTCTATGAAATCATGCCAGTGGATCGGGCAGTGATTTAATTTACGCTGTATTGGTTGATGCAGATTTTTAACTATGATATCCTGAGAATAAAAGACGAAAACATATCGGTTAAGAAAAGAATGAGGGTTGAGAAACGATGGAATTAAAAGACTTGAGATATTTTGTGGAAATTGCAGAACAGAAGAGTATTCGAAAGGCGGCAGCCAGCCTGTATGTATCACAGCCAAATCTTACGAGGGCGATGCAGGGGCTGGAAAATGAGATTGGTGTGGAGCTGCTCAAAAGGTCAAATAAGGGAGTGGAACTGACGGAAATCGGGGAAAGTCTGTATTTTTACGCGAAATCTATACTTCAGCAGGTGGATGTAGTTGGAAAACTTTCGAAACAGATGCAGCAGACAATACAGAGTAAAGTGGGAGTTGCTGTGGCAGGGGTTATTATGGCAGATGATTTGATGTTTGAATGTTATGAACAGATTTCTGCCAGGCATACGAATCTTATGATATACGAGACGACGGTGGAAAAAGTATTAGAACATGTGGAAGAGCTGGAAGCAGATTTCGGGGTAGTGTCCGTGAACAGTGTTCAGTATCCTGTTTTGAAAAAAATAGCAGAACTGAAAGAGATCGAAGTCCATGAGATCGGGGAAGGACCGCTTTATATTCATGTTGGAAAGGATCATCCGCTGTATGGCAGAAAAAAAGTGAAGGTCAGTGAACTGCTCGAATTCTCAAATATCCGCCTGCCGGAAGATTATTTTTCAAATCTGAATTATATGTTGAGTATTGATGGCAGCAACCGTCTGATTGATTTTAAGAAGACTATTATACTGAATAATTATCATGCGATTATCAGTATGGTAAAAAGAACGGATGCATTTATATTTGGAAACATGTGGCAGGCCAGAGAGCTGGAACATGGGCAGATCTGCAGTATAGAACTGGAAAACTGTGAAATTATCAGGAAGCTTGTCTGGTTGAAACGTAAGAGAGAAATTCTCTCAAAAAAAGCGGAAGAATTTTTAAAATTGATGATTACATCTTTCGAAAAAGAGTCTGGAGATAACCTGTAGGTATCGCACAACGATGGGTCAAAAGTATTAGTCAGATTCCAGGGAATGGCATATAATAAAGACAGAAACGGCAGATCAAATCTGTAAAATGAGTAATAAAAAACTGGTGATTGAGGTAGAGATTGTGGAAGAAGATAGGAAAAAAGCAGAGTCAGCAGAGAACCAGGGAGAACAGAAAACAGATCTTGTGGCAAAGGCACTGAGACGTCAAAGGATCATAATCGGATCACTTGCGACGGTAGTGGCTGTTGGAGCCGTTGGTGTATTTGGATATGTCAATGGATGGTTTGGGAGTCATGAGCCGGATCAAAAAGTATCTGCGGACATTGACCCGAATGCAGATGACTGGGATGGTTCCGTACCGGAGGCGCCAAAAGGGAATGCGAAGGCGGAGAATATTAAACTTCCGGGATATCCTAAGATCTATCTTCCGGCAGGGCAGACAGATGTAGAAGCAACATTGGGGAATCCGGAAGGGAATCCATGTTTCTTCAAATACAAACTGGTTCTGAAAGATACAGGAGAAGTTCTGTATGAATCGAAACAGGTACCGCCAGGAGAAGCCATCGCAAAGCTTTCGCTTAACCGGGCACTGGATGCGGGAGAATATCCGGCAGTACTTCAGATTGAAACTGCGAACATAGCAACACAGGAGGCGATGAACGGAGCAAATATGGAGACAGTTCTGGTAGTGGAGTAGGAGGAACCGGAATGAGAAATGATCGGAGAAAGAAAATCTTTCCGCTGATTCTTTCGGTAGTTCTGGCCGGAACAATGACGCCGGTATATTCAGCTGATGTCCAGACAACTTCGGAAGTAAAGGAAGAACCGGATTTCAAAGAGAACGTTATCGAAGAAAATGATAACCTTCCATGTGAAAATGAGAATGAAACAGAGTGTATAGAATCAGAAGTATTGGAAGGGGAGCCAAAAGAAGCGGAAAACCCGGAAGTGCTTCCAGAAGAAAAAACGGAAGTTCCGGAGATACTTCCAGAGGCTGTGGAAGAAGAACAGACTGCAGCAGAGGATGTTTGGCAGTTCCATCATGACCATAATGAGAAATGTGGTTATGTGGAGGCGCAGGAAGAAGTTCCGTGTGATAGAAACTGTTCAGAAAAGGATGAAGAAGGAAATATCATTCACCATAAAGACTGTGCATACCGTCCGGCAGTGGAAGAGCATCCATGTAAATATGAGGTGGAAGTTAAGAAGAAGCAGCAGGGACTTGAGGCAGATGAAGCGGTCTTAAAAGAACTCGAGGAGGAACTTCAGGCAAAGAAAGAGGAAGAAGTAAAAAAATCCGAAGAAGAACATCAGCAGGATGAAACTATCCTGGAAGAACAGCCATCACAGGAATTGACGACAGAACAGCCGTCAGAGAAACCTTTACAGGAAGAAGACAAAAAAGATGTTCCATCAATAGAAACAGATCATAAAACAAAGATTCCCGTTATTTCCAAAAAGCCGCAGGCCGAAAATAATATAGAAGAAAAGGCCGAAGCTGAAACAGAAAAGACAGACAAAGAAAGAACGGAGAAAGAAGAAAAGCAAGAGGATGCCACAGATGACATGGAGGGAATACTTCCAGACACTGACCGTGAACAGGAAATGGAGCTGAAGGAAGAGAAAAACGATGCAAAGTTCTATGTCAGCGTTCCGGCAGCAGTGACATTGACCGGAGATACTGACAGTTTTGATATCGAGACATCCAAAGAAGGAGAACTTCCGGATGGCAATGTTTTGATCACAGTGGAAGGAACAGAGTCCGATGATGATGACAGTTTTGCGTTGCATCACGAGAGTGACGCAGGGATCATCTGGCGGTACAAACTTCAGATTGCTGACCAGCTTGTCGATAAACAGCACAATGAAGTTCTGATACCAGCAGCAGAAGATGTCAAAAAGGCAGTTATCATACCAACCAATTTTAATGAGAGGCTGCTTTCAGGGTTCTACAGCGGATCAATTACATTCCATGTGGAATATCAGGAAGCAGAGTAAAATTAATAACAGGCGGAGAGAAGACGCTTGATATAAAAACAAAAAAATGGAGGATAAGAATATGAAGAAAAGAAATTTAGCAGCAATGGGGTTAGCAGGTGTTATGGCAGTGGGGATGTGTATGCCGGTGATGGCAGCAGAGATACATGAAACAGGCGATCAAACAAGTAATGTTAAAATTGAGATGACACAGGCAGCTAAATATGTTGTTGAGATACCTGCGGATATTAGCGGAACTGTAGGTATAGATGGAACATTGACATTCTCAATCCATGATGCAATTTTAGAGGAAGGTCATAAGATTAATGTAAGTACAGATAGTGCAACTGTAGCACTGAAGACTAGTGGAAATAAAGAGTATTCTGTTACGTTGAAAGATGGTAATACAAATATAGATCCAACATCAATAATTTCATTATCGGCTGATGATGCAGCATCAGCGTCTGGTAGTGCTACAAAAAATATCACAGTTAACGGTGATGCAAGCGCTAAATATGCTGGTACGTATAGTGAAACAGTGACTTTTACAGTTGCAGATACTACTATAACTCCGTAAATTTATTTTATTTTATCTAAACTTATAATGAGCGAATAATTTCCTCTATTTTACAAATACTATTTCCATAATCTGTGTTCCAGCTATAAACAAGGCTGGAACCATAGAAAAGGAATGCAGTATGAATTACGTAAAATGGAGGAAATTTTTATATGAAGGCTACAGGGATTGTAAGAAGGATCGATGATCTGGGACGGGTTGTTATTCCGAAAGAAATCAGAAGAACATTAAGAATCAGAGAAGGAGATCCGCTTGAAATATTTACAGACCGTGAAGGAGAAATTATTTTAAAAAAATATTCACCGATCGGGGAGCTTGGAACATTTGCGAAACAGTATGCAGAGAGTCTTGCGCAGACAACAGGGTGTCTTGTATGTGTGACGGATACGGATCAGGTCATCGCGGCGGCGGGAACTGGTAAAAGGGAGTTACAGGAGAAATATATCAGCAAACAGCTTCAGACGGCAATCGAAGAACGTGAACAGATTCTGGCTATGGCGGGAGATAAGAAATATATCAAAATCACACCGGAGCAGACAGAAGAATACACCGGACAAGTGATCTGTCCGATTCTTTGTGAAGGTGATGCCATAGGGTCTGTAGTAATGATGGAGAAAAATGACAGAAAGAAGCCGGGAGAGACAGAATTGAAACTTGCAGCATGTGCGGCCGGATTTCTGGGAAGGCAGATGGAACAATAATGAATAAAATCTTCTCATCAGACATACTTTTAAACAGAGGAAGGTAATTGTCTGATGAGGAGGATAAGATGGAGAAAAAGACAGGAAAAGAATCAAAAGTAATCTGGATGCTGAAGGCACTGCTGGCATCCTACATTGTGACAGGGCTTTTGCTGCTTTTAATGGCACTGCTTCTATATAAGATGGATTTGAATGAGCAGATGGTCACCGTCGGGATTATTGTGACCTATATTGTGTCCACATTTGTAGGAGGACTGATTCTTGGTAAGCTTACCAGGGTGAAGAAGTTTATGTGGGGACTGGCTCTTGGCGTTACATACTTTGCACTGTTGCTGCTGATTTCCCTTGGAGTGTACAGGACACTTGGTTCCGGGGCTGTGAATGTGGCGACAACACTTTTAATGTGCGCAGGCGGAGGGATGATTGGAGGAATGGTTTCTTAAGATTTTTAAGATCAGAGAATTCTATTGCCGAAAATTTCTGTCTATGATAAAATAAAACAACTATAAGTATAGTCTGCGTGTGTGAGTAGGAGTGATGGTTCTGGCATTAAAGGTGGCAAATGTGAACGCTATAGATAAAAGCAGAACGGAGAGTATTTTCGGAAGTTTAGACAGAGGTATTGATGACATGGAGAATGGACGGGAATTACCATTAGAGGATGCGTTTCTAAAGATCGAAGAATTAAGAAATGCAAGGAGAGTGTCAAGAGTATAAGGATATTACGACAAGAATGTGATTGGAAAAATCTTCTTAGTCAGAGAGAAACATATACGTATTTAGACTAGAAGTTTATGAAGATAATTTCGTAGAATATGGGCAGTTGTAAGCAGAGGAGTGGTGTGCATGCAGCTGTCTGTTTTTTATTGAGGTGAGGAGTGAAGTTGGAGTGTATAATTGAGATTTTAAATTTACATACCACACATTCTGAAAGAGAAAAATCCTGGGAAATCCTGCCGCTTTAAGTTGACATAAAGACTCTACTTTGTTATAATAATAACAAATAAAGTAGGTGAGAAAATGCTGTTTACAAAGGAAAGTGACTATGCGATCCGTGTCGTCCGTGCACTGAAAAAGGGAGAGAAACTAAATATCAGGCAGGTGTGTGCGAAAGAGGAGATTCCGGAAGCATTTGCATATAAAATTATGCAGAAACTGAACCGGGCAGGCATTGTATCGATTGTCCGCGGGGCGGGCGGAGGTTATCTGCTGAAGCGTCCGGTACAGGAGCTTACATTATATGATGTAGTGACCGCGATCGAGCCGGATTTTGCAGTGATGGAATGTATCCACCATTTTTGCAGCCATAATTCAGAAGAAAACAGATGCAAGGTTCATCATGAATTGTTGCAGATACAGAAATGTGTGGAGGCAATGCTGAAAGAAAAGACACTTTACAATATTTTGGAAGAAGAGTGAAAATAAGCCTTCTTGAATCATAATATTTCAGGAAGGTTTTTATATAAATATAAAGTGGATAAAAATAGTCTAATATCAAGGAGGTACTACTATGAATCAATGTTACGGATGTACAACATGTCAGAGCGCAGACAAACCGCTGGAGGGCTATATTGCCGGGCTTCCCTTTGAAACATCCCATCACCGGGTGGAAGGGCAGAGTACAAAATGCGGGTTTGGTCTGCAGGGAGTCTGCTGCCGCCTGTGTGCCAACGGACCATGCAGGATTACGCCGGAGGCGCCGAGAGGAATCTGCGGGGCGAATGCGGATACGATTGTTGCAAGGAATTTCCTGAGAGCAGTGGCGTCAGGTTCGGGCTGCTACATTCACGTTGTTGAGAACACAGCGCTGAATGTAAAAAATGTGGCGGAGAAAAAAGGCGAGATTAAAGGACTTAACGCCTTAAACCGCCTGGCAGGCATTTTTGAAATTGAAGAGGAAGATGTGCACCTGAGAGCTGAGAAAGTGGCAGATGCAGTGCTTGAGGATCTTTACCTTCCGGAATATAAGAAGATGAAGCTGGTGGAGAAGATGGCGTATGCACCCCGCTATGAGAACTGGAAAGCGCTTGGCATTCTGCCGGGCGGAGCGAAATCCGAAGTCTGTCATGGTGTGGTCAAATGTTCAACGAACCTGAACTCGGATCCTGCAGATATGCTGAAAGACTGCTTAAAGCTTGGAATTTCTACAGGTATTTATGGACTGACATTGACAAATCTTCTGAACGATATTGTACTTGGCGAGCCGGAGATCCGTATGGCACCGGTGGGAATGCGTGTAGTAAATCCAGAGTATATCAATATCATGATCACCGGACACCAGCATTCAATGTTTACATATCTGCAGAACAGGCTGACAGAAGCTGACGTGGTTGAAAAAGCGAAGAAAGCCGGAGCAGAAGGATTCAAGCTTGTAGGCTGTACCTGTGTAGGGCAGGATCTTCAGCTTCGGGGCGCTCATTATGAAGAGATTTTTGACGGACATGCGGGCAATAACTATACAAGTGAGGCAATTCTTGCGACCGGTGCAATCGATGCTGTGATCTCTGAATTCAACTGTACACTTCCGGGAATTGAGCCAATCTGTGATGAACTTCAGATCAAACAGATCTGTATCGACAGCGTAGCGAAGAAAGCGAATGCAGAACTGAAAGAATTTGATTTCGAGAACCGTGAGAGGGTGACGGAAGAAATTATTGATAAAGTTGTAGAATCCTATACACAGAGACGAGGAACAGTTTCTCTGAATCTGATGGAAGACCATGGGTATGCCAACACTTTGACAGGAGTCAGCGAAGGTTCACTGAAAGACTTCCTTGGAGGAACATGGAAACCGCTGGTAGACCTGATCGTATCCGGGGATATCAAAGGTGTCGCAGGTGTCGTTGGATGTTCGAACCTGACAGCCGGAGGACATGATGTATTGACAGTAGAACTTACAAAAGAGCTGATTGCCAGAGATATCATTGTGCTGACAGCAGGATGTTCTTCAGGCGGGCTTGAGAACTGCGGCCTGATGACACCGGAAGCTGCGAAACTTGCAGGGCCAAAACTTCGTGCTGTCTGTGAGAAGCTTGGAATTCCGCCGGTACTGAACTTTGGGCCATGTCTTGCAATCGGGCGTCTGGAGATTGTGGCGACAGAACTTGCTGAGACCATCGGTGTTGATCTTCCCAAGCTTCCGCTTGTATTGTCCGCTGCACAGTGGCTGGAAGAGCAGGCTCTGGCGGACGGATGCTACGGGCTGGCACTGGGACTCCCGCTTCATCTGGGACTTCCGCCGTTCGTAACCGGAAGCTCAGAAGCTGTCAGGATACTGACAGAAGATATGAAGGAACTGACCGGAGGACAGGTGATTATCAACGCAGACGCAAAACAGTCAGCAGACATTCTGGAACAGATTATTGTGGAAAAACGCTCTGCACTTCAGATATAGAAAGGAGCGTGCGGCTATGAGAAGAATTATAATTGAATATGAAAAATGTGACGGCTGTAAAAACTGTTCCGTGGCATGTATGCAGGCGCACCGTAAAGATGAAGGCACGGTCTACGATCTGGATCTTACAGACCCGGAGAATGAATCGAGAAATTTTATATTAAAAGATGAAGAGGGAAATTACCGGCCGGTATTCTGCAGACATTGTGATGAGCCGGAATGTGTGATGTCCTGTATGAGCGGTGCTTTGAGAAAAGATCCTGAGACAGGGCTTGTGACATACGATGAGAACAAATGCGGTTCCTGCTTCATGTGTGTCATGAACTGCCCGTTCGGTGTTTTGAAGCCAGATCGGACAACAAGAACCAGGGTGATCAAATGTGACTTCTGCAAAGATGCAGGCAGTGAACCAAGCTGTGTGAAATCCTGTCCCAAACAGGCAATCCATGTAGAGGAGGTGTAAAATATGAAATATGTAATCATTGGAGTTGGGGCAGCGGGGATGACTGCTGCTTCTGAGATACGCGCATTTGCACCGGATTCTGAGATTGTCATGATTTCAAAGGATCAGAAAGTCCATTCCAGATGTATGCTTCACAAATACATTTCCCACGAAAGAGATGCCGAGAGCCTGAACTTTGCGGAGGAAGACTTTTTTGAGAAAAAGAAAATACGCTGGGTCAAAGAAGCGGTGACTGTCATTGACACAGAGAACCAAAAAGTAACACTGGCATCAGGGGAAGAGTCTTATGACAAGCTTCTGATCGCGTCTGGCGCCAACAGTTTCCTGCCTCCGGTCGGAGATTTAAGGAAAGCTTCGAATGTGTTTGGTCTCCGTCATCTGACGGATGCCCAGGCAATCGATGAGATGGCAGAACAGTCCGAGAATATCCTGATTATCGGTTCCGGCCTTGTGGGTCTGGATGCGGCGTACGGACTTTTAGAACGGGGGAAAAAGATCTCGATTGTAGAGATGGCAGATCAGATTCTTCCGGTGCAGCTCGACGCACATGCGGCATCTGAATATCAGACACGGTTTGAGAAGGCGGGAGCCAGGTTTTATCTTGGCCGGAAGGCGCAGGAGGCAAAATGCCAGGATGACGGAAAGATCCATGAAGTTGTATTTGATGACGGCACTTCGGTACCATGCGACATGATCATTGTGGCAGCTGGAGTCCGCACAGCGACCGAGTTTGCAGAGGGAAGCAAAATCGAGATGAACCGGGGAATTCTGGTAAATGAATATATGCAGACGTCAGACCCGAATGTCTATGCGGCGGGAGATGTCACAGGGCTTTCAGGAATCTGGCCAAACGCGATGAAACAGGGGAAGACTGCCGCACGGAATATGTGCGGATATGAGACGGTTTACGAAGACCGGTTTGCGGCGAAGAATACGATCAACTTCTTTGGGCTTACGACACTCTGCCTCGGAAAGATCAAAGCAGACCCGGAAGATCAGATCTTGGTGAAAGAAGATGCCTTTGTATATAAACGGGCAGTTGTAAATGACGGAAAAGTCCTCGGCATTCTTCTGCAGGGAGATATTTCCAACGCCGGAATCTGGCAGTATATCATTAAAAACAATGTAGATATCAGTAAATTCAGGAAAAATCTGTTCCAGATCACATACGCTGATTTCTATCAGACCGGAGAGCGAGGCAAATACGAATGGAAGATCTCCTGAGGCGGGCTGCATTCACAAAAAATACTTTAAAAACTGCTTCTGTTATGATATAATACCTAAAGTGAATGCAAACGTAAGGAGGAACTGAGATGAAACATATTAAAACATTGAATACACAGACATTGAACAACACAATCAAAAAAGGCGGATGTGGAGAATGCCAGACATCCTGTCAGTCTGCTTGTAAAACATCTTGTACAGTAGGCAATCAGACTTGCGAACATAAGAAATAATTACACTGCATAAAAAGACAGATGAAGGCAGCGGCTTGGCTTTAGGCCGCTGCCTATTCATGTGTGGAGAATGAAAAGGAAAGGGGTACCAGGCCTTGATTCATCAATACCAGAATAATGGATATCGAATTGTACTGGATGTAAACAGTGGATGTGTTCATGTCGTGGACGAGCTTTGTTACGATATGCTTGCATATCTGACGGATATACAGGGAGACTGGACGGCAGACGAGCTTCGTTCAAAAGACGTGCTGTCAAAACTGGTGTTACATCTGGAGAAAACATATAATAAAGAAGAAATTAAAGAGACTCTTGGTGATCTGATCGAACTTACTGAAGCAGGACAGCTTTTTGCAAAGGACGAGTATGAAGATTATATCGGAGAGGTTAAACAGAGAAAGACGGTTGTAAAGGCACTGTGTCTTCACATTGCCCATGACTGTAACCTTGCATGCAAATACTGCTTTGCAGAGGAAGGTGAATACCACGGACGCCGTGCGCTGATGACTTATGATGTCGGCAGGAAGGCACTGGACTTTCTGATTGCCAATTCCGGCAGCAGAAGGAATCTGGAAGTGGATTTCTTCGGCGGGGAACCGCTGATGAACTGGGAAGTCGTAAAACAGCTCGTGGCATACGGGCGGGAGCAGGAGAAACTGCATGATAAGCATTTCCGGTTTACGGTGACGACTAACGGGGTATTGTTAAATGACGAAATCCAGGAATTTGTCAATAAGGAGATGGACAATGTTGTCTTAAGTCTTGACGGAAGGAAAGAAGTCAATGACCGGATGCGTCCATTCCGGAACGGAAAGGGAAGTTATGATCTGATCGTTCCGAAATTCCAGAAGCTCGCAGACAGCAGAGGACAGGAACGTTACTATATCCGCGGGACATTCACGAGAGATAATCTGGATTTTTCCAACGATGTACTGCATTTTGCGGACCTGGGATTCAAACAGATGTCAATCGAGCCGGTGGTAGGCGCAGACACAGACCCATATGCAATTAAAGAAGAGGATCTTCCTCAGATATTTGAAGAATATGACCAGTTAGCAAAAACAATGGTTGAACGGGAGAAAGAAGGTAACGGATTTAACTTCTTCCACTTTATGATTGACCTGGAAGGCGGCCCCTGTGTGGCAAAGAGGCTTTCCGGATGCGGCTCAGGTACAGAGTACCTCGCTGTAACACCTTGGGGTGATTTCTATCCATGCCATCAGTTCGTAGGAGATGAGGATTTCCTGATGGGCAATGTAGAGGAAGGGATCGTGAAACCTGAGATTGCAGACGAATTCAGAGGCTGCAGTGTCTATTCCAAAGATAAGTGCAGAAATTGCTTTGCCAGATTCTACTGCAGCGGCGGATGTATGGCAAATGCATATAAATTCCAGGGTTCCCTCCATGATGCATACGATATCGGGTGTGAGATGGAGAGAAAACGAGTGGAATGTGCAATTATGATAAAGGCTGCTTTGGCAGACGAAGAAAGGAAGTAGGACATGAAGAAAAGTAAAGGAATCATAAGCCTGATTGTAACTGTACTGCTGATTGCGCTGCTTGGGTTTACAACCATTGTCGGGTTCGGCAAAGGGAATACTGGTTCAGCAAAGAATATTAAGCTTGGCCTTGACCTGGCAGGCGGTGTCAGCATTACGTATCAGACGAAGGACAAGAACCCAAAAGCGGAAGAGATGAGTGATACGATCTACAAGCTTCAGAAGCGTGTGGAACAGTATAGTACAGAGGCTTCTGTTTATCAGGAAGGCAATAACCGTATCAACATTGAGATTCCGGGAGTTTCTGATGCCAACGAAATTCTGGATGAACTTGGACAGCCAGGTTCCCTTGTATTCACTGATTCAGAAGGCAATGAAGTACTGACAGGTACGGATGTTGCGACTGCTTCGGCAAAGACAACACAGGATGATATGAAGAACAAGGAATACATTGTAGAATTGTCTCTGACAAAAGAGGGTACACAGAAATTCAAAGAGGCGACTGCTGCCAATGTAGGTAAGATTATTAACATTGTCTATGACGGTGAGACGATCAGCAGCCCGCGTGTCAAAACAGAAATTGACGGCGGAGAGGCATATATCGATGGTATGGCTTCCTATGAAGAAGCAGAGAATCTTGCCTCAACAATCCGTATCGGAGGTCTGAAACTTGAACTGGAAGAACTCCGTTCCAATGTCGTAGGTGCACAGCTTGGAGAAGAAGCTATCTCGACAAGCCTTATGGCAGGAGCCATCGGTCTTGCGATTGTATTTATTTTTATGTGCATCGTATATCTGATCCCTGGTCTGGCTTCGAGCATTGCGCTTCTGATCTATACGGGGATTGTACTTGTACTTTTGAATGCATTTAATATTACATTGACGCTGCCGGGTATCGCAGGTATCGTGCTTTCGATTGGTATGGCGGTAGATGCCAATGTTATTATATTTGCCCGTGTAAAAGAAGAGATTTCTGCCGGCAAGAGCGTGAGATCCGCTCTGAAACTTGGATTTAAGAAAGCGCTCTCTGCGATTGTCGATGGTAATATCACAACACTGATCGCAGCCATTGTACTTGGATTAAAGGGAAGCGGAAGTGTCAAAGGTTTTGCACAGACACTTGCCCTGGGTATTGTAGTATCCATGTTCACTGCGCTTGTAATTACACGTATGATTATTTTTGCGTTCTATGCAGTCGGACTGAAAGATGCAAAATTTTATGGAACGAAGAAAGAACGTGCACCGATCAACTTCCTTTCAAAGAAGAATCTTTTCTTTGTCATTTCAATCCTTGTGATTGTGGCAGGAATCGCGGTGATGGGTGTCAACGGCGCAAGGAAAAATGGAATCCTGAACTACAGTCTGGAATTTAAGGGTGGTACATCAACAACGGTGGAATTCACAGAAGACTATTCCATCAAAGAAATCGATTCAGAGATTGTTCCGGTCTTTGAGGATATCACCGGGGATGCCAATGTGCAGCCGACGAAGGTGAAAGACAGCAACAGTGTAATCTTCAAGACACAGACCCTGAACCTTGATACACGTGAAGAACTGAATAAAGCCCTTGTGGACAAGTTCGGAGTAGATGAAAATAAAATTACATCAGAAAATATCAGTTCCACCATCAGCTCTGAGATGAGAAGTGATGCAATTGTTGCGGTGATCATTGCGACAATCTGTATGCTTGTATATATATGGTTCCGGTTTAAAGATATCCGCTTCGCAGCCAGTGCGGTTGCAGCACTTGTACATGACGTACTTGTCGTGCTGGCATTCTACGGTGTGGCAAGAATATCTGTCGGCAACACATTTATTGCATGTATGCTGACAATCGTAGGTTACTCGATCAATGCGACGATTGTAATTTTCGACAGAATCCGTGAGAACTTAAAGAGCCAGAGGAGACAGGAAAGTCTGGAAGATGTTGTCAACAACAGTATCACACAGACACTGACCAGAAGTATCTATACCTCATTGACAACGTTTGTTATGGTTGCGGTACTGTTCATTCTGGGAGTCAGCTCCATCCGGGAATTCGCACTTCCGCTTATGGCAGGTATCGTATGCGGTGCTTATTCATCGGTATGTATCACCGGAGCATTGTGGTATGTGATGAAGACAAAACTTGGTGCAGGCAAGACGAAATAGCAGACAAAATGGTGCTGAGAGGTATGAAACCTTTCAACACCATTTTTTCGATGAAAGTCCCGCCAAGTGGACAGGAGATGTACAGGTTTGCCTGTACATCTGCCTGTATATTTGGCGGGCTGGACGGAATGAGCAGGCAGGACGTCAGTCCGGATTGCGAATTCCGGCGGCGAATACGGGAGCACCAAAGGTGCGGAGTATTCGGCTTTCATCCAGCAGGCAGCCGGACAATGTATTTTTACTAAGGAGAATTGATACGATGGAGAAATGGTTTGTGCTCCGAAAAGGGGCTGATTTTCAAAGAATAGGAGAAAAGTTCCACATCAATCCAAGGACGGCGTGCCTGATCCGCAACAGGGACGTAGTTGGTGACGATCAGATTGAAAGATATCTGTATGGTACGATCTCTGACCTGTATGACGGGATGCTGATGAAGGATATGGACAAGGCGGTTGAGATTCTGAAGGAGAAGATCCAGAATCAGGAAAAAATAAGGGTGATCGGGGATTATGATATTGACGGAGTGAACTCTACTTATATACTGCTTGAGGGAATCCGCGGGCTTGGAGGAGATGTGGATATCGACATCCCGGACCGTATGAAGGACGGCTACGGACTGAACAAGAATCTGGTGGAACGTGCGCTGGATGAAGGCGTGGATACGATTGTGACATGTGACAATGGAATTGCGGCGACAGAAGAGATCCGGTACGGGAAAGATATGGGAATGACAGTGATTGTAACCGATCACCACGAAGTTCCCTATGAGGAAGACGAAGATGGAAAGAAAACATATCTTCTGCCACCGGCAGACGCGGTGGTAGATCCCAAACGGGAGGACTGCGAATATCCGTTCAAAGGATTATGCGGTGCCGGAGTTGCCTATAAATTGATTGAGGCACTTTACAATGCCTGCGGGCAGGATGTGGAGGATGTCGATTATCTGATGGAAAATGTGGCAATTGCCACAGTCGGGGACGTGATGGATCTGGTAGATGAGAACCGCATTTTTGTCAGGCAGGGGCTTGAGATGATCAAATGTACAAAGAATCTTGGGCTTCGGGCGCTGATACAGTGCACACAGGTTCCGCTGGAAAGGCTTTCGCCGTACCATATCGGATATGTACTTGGGCCATGCATGAATGCAAGCGGAAGGCTGGATACCGCCAAACGTTCTCTCGAACTGCTCTGTGCCCAGACGAAAAAGGAAGCCGATGTTCTGGCCGGGGATTTAAAAGCGCTCAATGACAGCAGAAAAGAGCTGACAGAACAGGCGGTCAACCAGGCCGTAGACCAGGTAGAGACGACGGAGATCAAAGAAGATAAAATTCTGGTGATCTATCTGCCGGACTGCCATGAAAGTCTGGCAGGGATTGTGGCAGGGAGGATCAGAGAACGTTACCATAAGCCGGCCATTGTACTGACGAAGGCTGAGAAAGGCGCCAAAGGTTCCGGACGTTCGATTGAAACGTATCATATGTATGAGGGACTGAACCGGTGTAAAGATCTGCTTACAAAGTTTGGCGGACACAGGCTCGCGGCGGGAATGTCGCTTGAGGAAGAGAAGATCGAAGAATTCCGGCAAAGGCTGAATGAATTATCAGGACTTACAGAGGAAGATATGATTGAAAAAGTATCGATCGATATGCAGATGCCGCTTTCGGTTGTAGGGGAAGAATTTATTCAGGAGATTTCGCTTCTGGAACCGTTTGGAAAAGGGAATCCGAAACCGTTGTTTGCCGAAAAGGAGATTGAGATATTAAGCGGCAGGATTCTTGGCAAGAATCATAATGTAATGAAACTCCGGGTAAAAAGTAAAGAAGGCATTGAGATAGACGCCATGTATTTCGGAGATATTGAGAAATTCCGGGAGGACATGGGGGCGAAATATGGAGAGCGGGCTGTGGAAGAGATGCTGTCCGGAAGAAGGACTGGGATGAAGATTTCTGCGGCGTATTATCCGGAAATCAATGAGTATATGGGAAAGAAGACGGTACAGATTACAATTTCCAAGTATATGTAGAATTGAAATAGCTGTCTTTTTGTGGTATAGTAAAATTTAATCAACATGAATGAATAGGAAGGGTATGACAGGCAGAAGGCCATCGCATACCCTGGGAAATAGTGAGAATTAAGGCGGAAGTTATGCAGCCGCCTGGGAGAAGGAGGGGATGATATGGCAGATGGACCCAAAATGATAGAGGAACCGTACAGGAATCTGGAAATTGTGGATGGCCACGCGGTGAAGGCACCTGAAGATTATCAGGATCCTGATAAATTATATGATGTGCTGATTGGAAGGATACGGAAGTATCATCCGTCTACAGATATATCCATGATTGCCAAGGCTTACAATATTGCCAGGCTTGCGCATGGAGATCAGGCCAGAAAATCAGGAGAACCATATATTATCCATCCGCTCTGGGTTGGGATTATACTTGCGGACCTGGAGATGGACAAGGAGACAATCGCGGCAGGGATACTGCACGATGTCGTAGAAGATACTGCGATGTCAAGCGATGAGATTGCAAAAGAATTCAGCAGTGAAGTGGCGCTTTTGGTAGACGGTGTCACAAAACTGGGACAGTTATCCTACTCTTCAGACAAACTGGAAGTACAGGCGGAGAATCTTCGTAAGATGTTTCTTGCGATGGCAAAGGATATCCGTGTCATTATTATAAAGCTTGCTGACCGGCTTCATAATATGCGGACGCTTCAGTTCATGCGTCCGGAGAAGCAGAAGGAGAAAGCCAAGGAGACGATGGATATCTATGCACCGATTGCCCAGAGGCTTGGTATCTCGAAAATCAAGACAGAACTTGACGATCTGGCGCTGCGTTATTCACAGCCGGAAGTATATTTTGATCTGGTGAACCAGCTGAATACCAGAAAGACGGAACGGGAAGAGTTCGTTCAGCAGATTGTAGAAGAAGTCAGCAGCCATATGCAGAACGCGGGCATCAAAGTGGATGTCAAAGGCCGGGTGAAACATTTATTCAGTATTTATAAGAAAATGGTGAATCAAAATAAAACACTTGACCAGATTTATGATCTGTTTGCGGTCCGCATCATTGTGGATTCTGTCAAAGACTGTTATGCGGCGCTTGGCGTGATCCATGAAATGTATACGCCGGTTCCGGGGCGTTTCAAAGATTATATCGCGATGCCGAAGTCCAATATGTATCAGTCACTGCACACGACTTTGATGAGTTCTGTAGGACAGCCGTTTGAGATCCAGATCCGCACGGAGGAGATGCATAAAACGGCGGAATATGGTATCGCGGCACACTGGAAGTATAAAGAATCCGGTGACGGCAAGAAGAGCGTGGAGGCTCAGGAAGAGGAGAAATTAAGCTGGCTCCGCCAGATCCTTGAGTGGCAGCGGGATATGTCGGATAACCGGGAATTTTTAAGCCTGCTGAAAGGTGATCTTGACCTGTTTGCAGAAGATGTCTATTGCTTTACGCCGAACGGTGATGTGAAGAATCTTCCGGCAGGATCGACACCGGTCGATTTCGCCTATGCGATTCACAGTGCAGTCGGCAATAAAATGGTCGGCGCAAGAGTCAATGGAAAACTTGTAAACATTGAATATAAAATTCAAAACGGTGACAGAATTGAAATTCTGACTTCCCAGAATTCCAAAGGGCCGAGCCGTGACTGGCTCAGTATTGTAAAAAGCACCCAGGCAAAGAACAAAATCAACCAGTGGTTTAAGAAGGAATTCAAGGAGGAGAATATTGTCCGCGGGAAAGAGCTGATTGCCTCTTACTGTAAGGCGAAATCTCTGAATATGAGTGACCTTGTGAAACCAAAATACATGCAGATCGTTCAGCGGAAGTATGGGTTCCGTGACTGGGATGCAGTTCTTGCATCTATCGGGCATGGTGGCCTCAAGGAAGGTCAGGTAGTCAACCGCCTTGCGGAAGAGTATGGCAAAGACCATAAGAAAGAGATCACTGACGAGACGATCCTTGAGAAAGTATCAGAGGCAGCGAAGAATAAAGTTCATATCAGCAAGTCCAAGAGCGGAATCGTAGTCAAGGGGATCGATGACATGGCGGTACGGTTCTCAAGATGCTGTAACCCGGTGCCGGGTGATGAGATTGTCGGCTTTGTTACAAGAGGCCGCGGAATGTCAATCCACCGCACAGACTGTGTTAATATTCTCCATCTTTCGGAGGCGGAGCGTGTAAGGCTCATTGATGCCGAGTGGGAGCAGTCGGATGTGGAAGAAAGTGCAGGACAATATCTTGCGGAGATCAAGATGTATGCGGGAGACCGCCAGGGGCTGCTGATGGAGATTTCCAAGACATTTACGGAAGCAAAGATTGATGTGAAATCGATGAATGTCCGTACGAGCAAGCAGGGAACTGCAACGATTGACATGGGATTTATTGTCCGTGGCAGAGCGGAGCTTGCAAGGGTCATCGAAAAACTCAGACAGCTGGAGAGCGTCATCGATATCGAACGTACTGTGGGGTAAGAAAATGAAAATAGAGAGATTTTTAATTGGGATTATATCAACCAATTGTTATATTGTACAGAACGAGGAAACAAAAGAGGCAGTTGTCATTGATCCGGCGGCAGCACCGGCTTATGTACTGTCACATGTAAAGAGCATGGGGCTTGAGGTCAAGGCGATTCTGCTGACACACGGACATTTTGATCATATCCTGGGATTGGATGGATGGCTTAAGGAATGGAGTGTTCCGGTCTATGCTCATATGCATGAGAAAGAACTTCTGGAAGATCCAAAACTGAATATGTCGGTGGTCTATGGAGCCGGCTACGGATTTCCAAATGCGTCGTATACCAGAGACGGACAGAAGATTCAGGCGGCGGGGATGGAATTTGAAGTGATCCATACGCCGGGACATACCGCGGGCGGATGCTGTTACTATATGGAAAAAGAAGGAGTGCTCTTCAGCGGTGATACGCTGTTCTGCCACTCCATGGGAAGAACGGATTTTCCGACAGGAAGTGAGGCCACACTGATCCGGTCAATCAAAGAAAAGTTATTGGTTCTGCCGGAGGAGACAAAGGTGTATCCGGGGCATGAAGCGGAGACTTTCATCGGCGAGGAAAAACGTGTGTGGGGTATTTAAATGTGATCAGGGACGGAGATTTTTCAGTACTCTCCGTCCCTGTCTGTGATAAAAGAGGTAATGAATGATAGAATTAAAGTTTAACGATCAGAATTATACGTATGATATTTATCATATCGTGAAAGCATTTTTCCCGGATGCGAAGATTACACAGAAAATGGATACAGAGCAGGACGCCTATGTGGATATTTCAGTCACAGAACTGGGGATAACTTATAAAGTATGTCCCGAAGATGTGGATAAAGAGAAGCGGGATGATAAAAAAGAGCGAAAGCACGAGATGAATATCCTGGTGTACCGGTGGCTTGCAAAGACGACGGGGAAAGAGATCAGCTGGGGAATTTTAACTGGTATACGTCCGACGAAGATTGCGATGACAATGCTGGAAGAAGGAAAATCCAGAGATGAGATTATCGGGCATTATCGAGAACATGATATGGTAAGTGAGGAGAAGGCCAGTCTTGGATATGAGATTGCGAAGCGGGAGAAAGCACTTCTGGAACAGCTGGATTATGATAACGGCTACAGCCTGTATGTGGGAATACCATTTTGCCCGACAACATGCAGTTACTGTTCCTTTACTTCTTATCCGATTGCGGCCTGGAAGGACAGGGTGGATGAATATCTGGATGCGCTTGAGAAAGAGCTTACCTTTATCGGAGAGATTTCCAAAGATAAGAAGTTAAATACGGTGTATATGGGCGGCGGGACGCCGACGACACTTTCACCGGAACAGCTTGACAGGCTTCTTACCCATCTGGAACGTACATTTTCCTATGACGATCTGAAAGAAATTACGGTAGAAGCTGGAAGGCCGGACAGCATTACGAGAGAGAAACTGAAAGTTCTGAGAGAACACCGTATTAACCGTATTTCGATTAATCCGCAGACGATGCAGCAGAAGACGCTCGATGTGATCGGGCGGAAACATACGGTGGAAGACATTGTCCGGGTATTTCAGATGGCAAGAGAAGAAGGATTTGACAATATCAACATGGATCTGATTGCCGGACTTCCGGGGGAAGAGGAAAGTGATATGAGAGACACCCTGGATCAGATTATGGAGCTTGCGCCGGACAGTATCACGGTACATTCTCTTGCGCTTAAGAGAGCATCGAAGCTTGGGCAGGAGAAGAAACTTCAGATTCGTGAGGGGCAGGAAGATGACAAAGACAGCACACAGCAGATGGCGGACCGGCTTTCGGGGATGATAAGGATCGCAGAAAACTATGCCCGCAGGATGCAGCTGGAACCATATTATATGTACCGTCAGAAGAATATTGCCGGCAATTTTGAAAATGTTGGATATGCAAAGGTTGACAAAGCCGGAATATACAATATACTTATTATGGAGGAAAAGCAGACTATTATTGCAGCTGGTGCAGGTGCCAGCACGAAGGCTGTATTCCCCGGCCGGCCAGGTTACGGCGGCAAGAATCAGAAGAGAATTGAACGCGCCGAGAATGTAAAAGATGTCAGTCAGTATATCGCGCGTATTGATGAAATGATAGAACGTAAAGGAGAATTATTATGGCGTTAAAGAAGAAACCAGTGACAGGGATGAAGGATATGATGCCGAAGGAAATGGAAGTCCGTGACTATGTGATTGGACTGATCAAAGACACGTACCGTTCTTTCGGATTTTCGTCCATCGAGACTCCATGTGTGGAACATATTGAAAACTTAAGCAGCAAGCAGGGCGGCGAGAATGAAAAGCTGATCTTCAAGATTATGAAGCGTGGAGAGAAGCTGAAAATTGATGCGGCGAAAGAAGAGAATGACCTGGTAGACGGGGGACTTCGCTACGACCTGACGGTTCCGCTTTCCAGATACTATTCCAATAATGCAAATGAACTGCCTTCACCGTTTAAAGCGCTGCAGATGGGAAATGTATGGCGTGCCGACCGTCCGCAGAGAGGAAGATTCCGCCAGTTTATGCAGTGTGACATTGATATACTCGGGGAGCCTACGAATCTGGCAGAGATTGAGCTGATTCTGGCAACATCCACACTGCTTGGAAAACTGGATTTTAAGAATTTTACGATCCGCATCAATGACCGTAAGATTCTCAAAGCAATGGCAGCATACAGCGGGTTTGAAGAGAAAGATTACGATACTGTATTTATAATCCTGGATAAAATGGATAAGATCGGCCTTGACGGAGTCGCAGAAGAACTGGAAGCAGAAGGATATAAGAAAGAGTCCATTGAAAAATACCTTGAACTGTTTAAAGAAATCACAAATGATATTGCAGGTGTCAGATATTGCAGGGAGAAACTGGAAGGGTTTTTGGATGCAGATACAGCGGATGGCCTGGAAATGATCATCACAAGCGTGGAGAGTGCGAAAGAAGCGGAATTTAAAATGAGCTTTGATCCGACTCTTGTGCGTGGGATGTCCTATTATACGGGGACAATTTTCGAGATCTCCATGGATGAGTTCGGAGGTTCTGTCGGCGGCGGCGGACGGTATGATGAGATGATCGGCAAGTTTACAGGACAGGCGACCTGTGCATGTGGATTTTCGATTGGATTTGAAAGAATTGTCATGCTTCTTCTGGAAAGAGGATTCGAAGTGCCGACCGGCGGTGAGAAGAAAGCCTTCCTTCTGGAAAAGGGGATCGGACAGGCCGGCGTACTGAAGGTGCTTGAGCTGGCGAAGAAAGAACGCCAGGCAGGGAAACAGGTGATGATTGCCAATATGAAGAAGAACAAGAAGTTCCAGAAGGAACAGCTGAATGCAGACGGCTACATGGAGATCATTGAAATGTACAAAGATTCCGTAGATGAGCTTTAAAGAGAGAATAAATTGGAGGATAAAAACATGGCAGAATCAATGCAGGGGCTGAAGAGGACGCACAGATGCGCAGAACTTTCCAGTGCCAATATCGGAGAAGAAGTGACAGTAATGGGATGGGTTCAAAAGAACCGTAACAAGGGCGGAATAGATTTCGTTGACCTGAGAGACCGTTCCGGAATTCTCCAGATTATATTTGAAAATGGAAGTATCAGTGAAGAGGGATTTGAAAAAGCAGGGAAACTGCGCAGCGAATTCGTAGTTGCTGTTGTAGGGACAGTAGAAGCACGTTCCGGTGCAGTCAATGAAAATCTTGCGACCGGCGAGATCGAAGTGCGGGCAAAAGAGCTTCGTGTTCTTTCAGAGTCAGAGACACCGCCGTTCCCGGTAGAAGAGAACAGTAAGACGAAAGAAGAGCTTCGTCTGAAATACCGCTATCTTGACCTTAGAAGACCGGATATTCAGCGGAACATGATTATGAGAAGCAAGGTGGCAACATTGACACGCCAGTTCCTCTCGGAAGAGGGATTTCTTGAGATAGAGACACCGATGCTTGGAAAAAGCACGCCGGAAGGGGCAAGAGACTATCTTGTGCCAAGCCGTGTGCATCCGGGGAACTTCTACGGGCTTCCGCAGTCACCGCAGCTGTATAAACAGCTTTTGATGTGTTCCGGGTATGACCGTTACTTCCAGATTGCAAAATGTTTCCGTGACGAGGATCTCCGTGCAGACCGTCAGCCGGAATTTACCCAGATTGACATGGAACTTTCCTTCGTGGATGTCGATGACGTTATTGAAGTAAATGAGCGTCTGATTGCGAAGATTTTCAAAGAAGTCCTGGATGTGGAAGTGAGCCTTCCGATTCCAAGAATGACATGGCAGGAGGCAATGGACCGTTTCGGTTCCGATAAACCGGATGTCCGTTTTGGAATGGAACTGGTGAATGTGACAGAGACAGTCAAAGACTGTGAATTTGTCGTATTCAAAGGTGCCATTGGAAGCGGCGGAACTGTCCGCGGTATCAACGCGAAGGGACAGGGGGCAATGCCTCGTAAGAAGATTGACAAGCTGGTAGATTATGCAAAAGACTACGGCGCAAAAGGGCTGGCGTATATTGCCATTCAGGAAGACGGTACAGTGAAATCATCCTTTGCGAAATTCATGAAGGATGAGGAGATGGCTGCACTGATCAAAGCGATGGATGGCGAGAATGGAGACCTTCTGTTGTTTGCCGCAGATAAAAATAAGGTAGTATGGGACGTACTTGGCGCATTGCGTCTGGAGCTGGCAAGACAGCTTTCAATGCTTGACAAAGAAGAATATAAATTCCTGTGGGTTACAGAATTCCCGCTTCTTGAGTGGAGTGAGGAACAGAACCGCTACACAGCAATGCACCATCCATTTACAATGCCGATGGAAGAAGATTTACAATATATTGACAGTGATCCGGGAAGGGTGCGCGCGAAAGCCTATGACATCGTGTTAAACGGAACAGAGCTCGGAGGAGGAAGTGTCCGTATCTTCCAGAATGATGTACAGGAGAAAATGTTCGAGGCACTTGGATTTACCAAAGAACAGGCGCATGAACAGTTTGGATTCCTGCTGGAGGCATTTAAGTACGGAGTACCGCCGCATGCAGGACTTGCATACGGGCTGGACCGTCTTGTAATGCTGATGGCAAAAGAGGACAGTATCCGTGATGTCATTGCATTCCCGAAAGTAAAAGATGCTTCCTGCCTGATGACAGAGGCGCCGGGAGCAGTAGATGAAAAGCAGCTTGGAGAACTCGGATTGGAAATAAAAACAGCAGAATCAAAATAAATATGCGAGACGGTGAGCCTTCGGGCTGCGCCGTCTTTTGCATTGCCAGGGAGACAATAGACTCCTTGCTTTTAATTGCATATAATTGAAAAAAGTTGTTGACAGACGGTGGACTCTGTAGTATAGTAATTATTGTTCTGATGAACGAAATGTTATGCGACAGTGGCTCAGCTGGTAGAGTACGACCTTGCCAAGGTCGGGGTCGCGGGTTCGAACCCCGTCTGTCGCTCTCATGAAAACAGCACCGCAGATTAGATGTCCATCATCTTTTCTGCGGTGCTTTGTTTGTGATCAGACTTTATACTTATTTTTCCGGGTAGAATCCGGATGGCGATTCTGAGAGATTGATCATGATATTTTTCATCTGTGTATAATGATCCAGAATTACTTTGTGGGTTTCCCGTCCGATACCGGAAGCTTTATAACCGCCGAACGGTGCGCCTTCCGGAATTGCGTTGTAAGTATTTACCCACATACGCCCGGTTTCAATTGCGCGGGATACACGGATCGCCCGGTTGATATCTCTCGTCCATACCGCACCGCCTAAGCCATAGTCATTGTCATTTGCCAGAGCAATGACTTCATCCTCATCTCTGAATTTTATAATACATGCAACCGGTCCAAAGATTTCTTCCCTTGCAACACGCATATCATTAGTAACATTGGTTAAGAGGGTAGGACGCATGAAACATCCTTTTGCCAGATCGCCTTCGTCTGCACGGACACCGCCGCAGGCGACAACGGCACCTTCCTGTTTGCCAATCTCAATATAGTTTAGAATCTTCTTCAGCTGTCCTTCGTTGATCTGTGAGCCCATCTGGGTATCCATCTCCCATGGCATGCCGACGGTTACCTTGTTGAACTGTTTGACAGCTTCTTCCACGAAACGGTCATAGATGCCTTCCTGTACAAATACACGGGAGCCTGCACAGCACACCTGTCCCTGATTGAACAGAATACCAAGCTGAAGCCCATCCATTGCCATATCCCATTTGCAGTCATCAAAGAAGATACTTGCAGATTTACCGCCAAGTTCCAGAGTAGAAGGAATGAGACGCTCTGCAGCTGCACATGCAACACAGCCTCCGATCTCGGTAGATCCGGTGAAAGCCAGTTTACGGAATCCAGGGTGATCTAATATGTACTGTCCTGATTTGGAACCGGAACCGGTAATTACATTGAAGACACCTGCCGGAATAACATCCCCTACAAGTCTTGCAAGTTCCAGTACACTTAAAGGCGTGGCACTTGACGGTTTAAATACAGTACAGCAGCCGCTTGCAAGTACAGGGGCAAGTTTCCATGCGGCCATTAAGAACGGGAAGTTCCAGGGAACAATCTGCCCGACAACACCAATCGGCTCTCTTAAGATCAGGCTTAAAGTGTCTTCTCCAAGCATGGTAGCGCTGCCTTCCTCTGCCATAATACATCCGGCAAAATACCGGAAATGCCGGGAAGAATAGGGGATGTCAATGGTCATTGTCTCGCGGATTGGCTTTCCGTTATCCATGGACTCAACCATTGCCAGATGTTCTGCATTCTCATCAATGATATCTGCAATTTTATTTAATATCGCGGCACGCTCATTCACGGAAGTTTTTTTCCATGTTTCAAATGCGTTCCATGCAGCAGTGACAGCTTCATCGACATCTTCTTTCGTTGCCTGTGCGCAGGAAGCAAGTAATTCCCCGTTCGCAGGGCAGGAGGTCTGGAATGTGGCGCCGTCTGAGGCATCTTTCCACTGACCGTTTATATATAATTGATAAGTCTCCTGTAAATTTAGTCTTCCCATAATGAAAAACCTCTCTTTCTGTTAACAAATGACCTGGTTTGAAAGTTCCTATGACATGATTATACCAGTATTAGATTTTTTATTCAATAAAATGTGCATAAAAATATGAAAATTATATAAAATAACTAACAATTGATATATAATTAACAAAAAGTCTGAAAAATAATTAACACAGCAAAAACAGATATATTGCCGCAAATACAGCTTTTTATTATTGAAAATAAAATTTTATGTAACAAAAATGAAAAATAATATATAGAAAATGTGAAATGATTGACACATAAGGAAAGTATACGCAAGAAAATATTAAGTTATTTTTGTGAAAATTCATATTTCAGATTCTGCTGGTGTGTTATAATATAAACGGTATCATGGCGTATGGAAAGGAATGAATGTGATTATGGATCCAATGAAAGAAGCATATAAAAACAGAGCAGATGGAATTATTGAAAATCTGGGAAAACGTAACATAGAAGGATATTACTGTGAGGACAGTAAAGCAGCAGTTTCCATGGCGCTTGGATTCATGGAACCTGGCGCATCTGTAAGCTGGGGAGGGTCGGAGACATTGAAAGAGTGCGGGATGATGGAAGCGCTTCATTCTGCCGATTTTCACCTGATTGACAGAAAGACAGCGAAATCGGAGGAAGAACAGAGACGGTTATATCAGGAGGCAGCGGGGGCGGATTATTTTTTCATGAGTACGAACGCAATCACGCTGGATGGGGAACTCGTCAATATTGATGGAACCGGTAATCGCCTGGCCTGTCTGATACATGGTCCGAGACATGTGATTATCATGGCGGGAATGAATAAAGTGGCAGCTAATGTTGATGATGCAATGAGCAGGATCAGGAATGTGGCATCCCCTGCGAATGCAATACGTCTGGGATATAAGACGCCCTGCCAGTCCACAGGGATCTGCTCAAACTGCCTGTCACCGGACTGCATGTGCTGCGAAGTAGTGATTACAAGAAAGTCCAGACAGGATGAAAGGATAAAAGTGATTCTGATCGGAGAAGAGCTGGGATACTAGGGTGTGTATCTGTAAAACATGAAACAGTGTACCAGGATGCAGAAATGAGACCGGGGAGCGGTGATGCATCCTGGTATTTCTTATAATACAGGGGACGGTGTGCCTTTGTATATTTATTGTTCTATAACCTGTAATCAGACGTAGTCAGTATACGAAAGGGGTGGCATAGATGATGAAATTAGCAGCAAAAGCGGCGGCGGGCCATATGGCTTTTCGCATGGGAAGAAAAGATAAAAAGAGGAGAAAGGCCAGGAAGTTTCCGCAGGGAGTGGCTGCAAGGCTTGATATTAAGTATCTTCCGGATACAGACCGGGGGCATCTTCTGGATATCTATTATCCAAAATATACCCATGAAAAACTGCCTTTGATCCTGAATATTCACGGGGGCGGGTTTGTATATGGATGCAAGGAGCTTAACAGAGAATTTAATATGAATATGGCGGCACAGGGGTACACTGTGATCAGTGTGAATTATCGATTGGTTCCGAAAGTTGTGCTCAGAGAGCAGATTCAGGATATACTGGATGCCCTGCAGTGGATTGCCGGACATGATGACCAGTACCCATATGATCTGAATCATGTATACATAACCGGTGATTCGGAAGGTGCATTTCTGGGTCTTTATGCCGGAGCTGTCAGCGGAAGTGCGAAGCTTCAGAAGATATTTAAAACAGAGGGGGTTCAATTTAAAATCAGGGCATTTGGATTTATCTCGGGAGTATTTTATACAGGGAAAAAGGAACAGTTCGGGAAGATTTGGCCTTTGCTCTATAAGAACAGGGAGAGGAAGGAGAAGTACTATCCTTATCTTAAGAATCCGGGCGGCATTCTCAAAAATTATAAAATGCCTCCATGTTATCTTGTATCAGATGATGAAGACAGGGCAGAAGGGCACAGCAAGGAATTCGTACAGCTTCTTTCAAAGTATGGATATATATACCAGTTTCATACATGGAAACCTATGGAAGGCAGAGAGCTGGAAGAGGCTTTCTGTGTAAGGCATCCTTCCTGGGAGGAGAGTAAATCTACAATACAGGAAATGCTGTCATTTTTTGAGCAGAGTATGTCTGTCAGTCTGGAAGAAATGATTAGAAATGAATGATGTGTGCGCAATAAAGAAACAAATGTCCGTGGTACGCGAAAAAAAGCTGGAGAAAGAATTCATTTTATGATATACTAGGAAGAACATGCATGGCCTGGATGAATCAGAATCCTTCTGACAGGCTTTCAAATACCAGAGGAAAAGGACGTGAAACAATGAGTGATGTAAGAACAGTAAAGGTTGCGCTTTTAGGATTGGGTACGGTGGGAACCGGAGTATATAAGCTGATCAAAAGACAGTCAAAAGAGATGGAGAACAAAATTGGGGCCAAATTAGAGATTGCCTCAATTCTTGTGCATAATATGAAGAAAATCAGAGACGGGGTAGATCAGTCTCTGCTTACGGATAACTGGAAGGAAATTGCAGAAAATGAGGAAATTTCGATTGTCATTGAGGTGATGGGAGGAATTGAGCCTGCCCGTACAATGATTCTGGAAGCGTTAAACGCGGGAAAGAACGTGGTGACGGCAAACAAGGATCTTGTGGCGGAGTATGGCAGGGAACTTTTTCAGGCCGCGGAGAAGAACCACAGGGATTTTATGTTTGAGGCAGCTGTCGCAGGCGGTATTCCGATCATCCGGCCTTTGAAGCAATGCCTTGCCGGTAATAATATCACAGAGGTTGTCGGGATTGTCAATGGAACAACCAATTATATTCTCACAAAAATGTTTGAGAAGGATATGGAATTTGAGGACGCGCTGGAGAGAGCGACGGAACTTGGGTATGCGGAAGCAGATCCGACGGCTGATATCGAAGGATATGATGCCGGCAGAAAAGTGGCGATTATGGCTTCTATCGCATTTCATTCCAGAGTGGTATTTCAGGATGTAAAGATTGAGGGAATCACGAAGATCACATCGAAGGATATTCAGTGTGCGAAGAATTTTGGCTGTGTGATCAAGCTTCTCGGTGTGGCGAGAAATACGCCGGAAGGAATCGAGGCGGCAGTGCATCCGATGCTGATCGAAAATGACCATCCGCTGGCGGCTGTGAGAGGTGCATTTAATGCCGTATTTGTTCATGGAGATGCGGTCGGAGATGCAATGTTCTATGGAAAAGGAGCAGGAGAGCTGCCGACGGCCAGCGCAATCATGGGCGATGTCATAGATGTGGCAAGAAATATAGCCTATCAGTGTAATGGCCGGATCAGCTGTACCTGTTATAATGAACTGCCGATCCGGTTGGCAGGAGAGAGTGAAAATAAATACTTCCTGCGTATGAATGTGGTAGACCGCCCAGGGGTACTGGCACAGATTGCCCAGGTGTTCGGCAGCAATGAAGTCAGCATTTCCAAAGTGACACAGAAAGCCGAGAGCAGAAAATGTGCAGAACTGGTAATCATTACGGATGTTGTGAAAGAAAGCAACATGGCAAAATCTATGGAGATATTAAAAGATATGCCGATCATTAAAGAAGTGAACAGTATGATCCGTGTATATGCATAAAGAAGTGGTTGATGGAGCAGGTGGATTATTCACCTGCTTCATCTGTCTGGCTTTCTACACGGAGCAGCTGCTTCAGGGAGGTTTCGGAATCAGATAACTGGCCTTTCAGGTCTTCGGCCATCCGTTCCTGGATGCAGTAGTCGGTATAGGAGAGTGTGTTGTTTTTATACTGGATTTCCAGGTTGTCGTCATAGGCATCAATTCGTTCAACGAGCTGCTTGATCTCATTTTTCATGTCAAAATACTGGGACATCCGTTCTTCTTTGGTTCCGGCAGGAACGACAGCTTTGATATTTTCCTTCATCCGGTCAACGGAAGCTGTCAAACCTTCAAGACTTGCAGCCGTTTTGCTTTCGGCCTGTGATGTGTTGACTGTTCTGGTTTCTTTTTCTTCTTTCTGTGCCTGCAATTCGGCAATCGCATCTTCGATCTGTGTCATTTTTTCTTCCAGAGCCAGCAGTTTATCATCTTCTTTGGAACTGCAGCCTGTAAAAGAAGCGCAGGACAACAGGACAGCGCAAAGGACAGGAATCAGTTTTATTTTATGTTTTCTCATGATTTATTACACCTTTCTTTTTCCGGAATCGGTTTTAGAATTACTATTAGAATGAGCGATAACTTGAAAAATAAACATGCGAATTGTAAAAAAATCAGACTGTTTTGGTCAGAAATCCGTGGATACTCTATATTGCCTTGGATGAAAGACTGTGATACAATCGTTTAGTAAAAATAAACAGATGAACAGGCAGAGTAGAGAGATGTGCGTTAAGTGCCGGCTGGACGGGGAGTTGCCAGCAGGACGAAAAGTATGAAAATACTTGCGGTACATGTCTCGCATCCCGCTGCTGCACATAACAGATATGGAAATACCTGCTGTGCGTGGCGAAGGACACTGCAAAGGAGGTATTTTTTATGGAACATATGAAGTCACAGTTTTTGAATTCTTTTAGAGAGTTAAGGCAGCTGCGGACGCTCGTAGTGACGGCGATGATGATTGCCGTAGCGGTAGTTCTTGGGTTCTACAGTGTACAGCTGACCGATTTTCTGAAAATCAGTTTTGCATTTCTGGCAAATGAGGTGACTGCGCTGCTTTTTGGACCGGCGGTCGGAGGGATTATGGCCGGAGTTGCGGATATTGTCAAGTATCTTCTGAAACCGACGGGACCATTCTTTTTCGGGTTTACATTCGATGCAATTGTTGGCGGCGTGATCTACGGAATGATTCTGTACCGCAGACCGCTGACATTTCAGAGGATTTTCGCCGCAAAGCTTACGGTCATGGTCATTGTCAATCTTCTGCTTAATACTTACTGGCTTACGGTGATGTATGGAAGCTCAATGGCAGCAGTGCTTCCGGCCAGAATTGTAAAAGAGTGTCTCATGCTTCCGGTTGAAACGGCGCTTCTGTACACTGTGGTGCGTATGATGACGAAAGCAAAAATTGTGGCACTTTTAAAGGCACAGTAATGAACGGATTTACAAAAGAGGGGAAGTATTATGATCAGGGATATGACGGCGGGAAATCCGTCGAACATCATTATCAGCTATTCGGTTCCGATTGTGCTCAGCGGGATGTTTCAACAGTTTTATAATATAGCAGACAGTCTGATTGCGGGAAAATATGCCGGGGTGAATGCCCTGGCAGCAGTCGGGGCATCTTATCCGATTACAATGCTCTTTATTGCGGTGGCAACGGGAGCGGGGATGGGATGTTCCGTCGTTATCTCACAGATTTTCGGGGAAAAGAATTACCGGAGCATGAAGACGGCGGCATCTACGGCTGTATTTTCAATGCTGTTTTTAAGCATGCTTCTGACTGCGGTTGGATTACTGGCAAATAATGTGTTGATGAAGCTGATGAATACTCCGGGAGAAGTATTCAAAGACGGGGCACTTTATTTAAGGATTTACTTTTGCGGGCTTTTGTTTTTATTTCTCTATAATATTTCAACGGCTATTTTCAACGGACTCGGGGATTCGAGGACGCCGCTGTATTTTCTTATTTTTTCTTCTTTGTTTAATATTATACTGGATTATGTATTTGTGGCAGTACTTCATATGGGAGTTGCCGGAGTTGCGTGGGCCACGTTTATTGCGCAGGGGATATCGTCTGTTCTGTCAGCAGTGACGCTTCTTCACAGGCTGAGGGCGATTGTGTCGGAAGGAAAGACACAGTGGTTTGAAAAAGCACTGTTTTTGAAAATGAGCAGGATTGCGGTTCCAAGTATCATACAACAGTCTGTGGTATCGATTGGACAGCTGTTAGTACAGGCGCTTGTCAACAGTTATGGAGCTTCTGTGATTGCAGGATATTCGGCGGCGATTAAGCTGGATTCATTCTTTAAAATGACGATTATCAGTATTTCCAACGGAGTTTCAAGCTTTACAGCACAGAACGCAGGGGCGAGGAAACTTGACCGGGTAAAGAAGGGTGGTTTTGCCGCTGGAAAAATGTGTCTGCTATACAGCGTTGTATCTGTCGTGATTGTGAGAATTGCGGGGAAATTTATGATTGGCTGGTTCATCAGCGCGGACACGAGTGATAAGATTACAAAACAGGTACTTTCTGTAGGGACGACTTATATGAATGTGGTGACATTATTTTATTTTGCGTGTGCAGTGCTTCTGATCTGCAATGGGGTTATGCGGGGCACCGGATATATGTGCGGCTTCACGGTTACCACATTTACAGATCTTACTCTCCGGGTGGCCGGGGCGTATATTTTGGCATATTTTATCGGATATAATGCAATCTGGTGGTCGATTCCGATTGGGTGGACTGTGGGAATGTGCATTGCACTTTGCTTTATCCTGAAGGGGAAATGGAAAAAAGCATGGGAATCGTAAAAGGAAAGGCTTTGAATAAAGAAAAATAAAGAAGGGCATTCTTAACTGTAAAGGTTGGGAGTGTCTTTTTTTGTACAGAACGCAGGGGCTTAAAAAATCAGTGATAAAAAGTGATCAACTAAAAACCTTGTGCTAATGGTTAGTCTATGCTAACATATATGTAAATGAGAATCATAATCAATTAATCACTGACTAAGGAGGATATTATGCCGGTAGCAGCAGAAGTCGTTTCATATATGCTGTCAAATGATGATTTGACACAGAAAGTTCATTTTCAGATGATATTACAATGTGCACCGCTGCTGAAAGGAATAAAAGGTGCATGCACAATGAATGTAGAAAAGCGTTTTTTTCTGTTTGTACAGAATGCAGTTGAACAGACAGATCTTTCGTGCAGAATACTTTCTCAGAAGGATGAGAAATTTCTTCTTTTACTCTACCGGAAAGGATGGCTGGAAAGACAGATGGAGCAGCAGGAAATGCAAGAGTTTCTACGTCAGTTTGGGTATCACCAGATGGATCTTCAGGGAATGCTTGGTCATCTTTGTCTGAGGGCACAGCAGTTTGCAATGGAAGGAATGGGATTTCCGCATGAGATCGGGGCATTTCTTGGATATCCTCTCAGTGATGTGCAGGGGTTTCTGGAACACCAGGGCAGGCATGCACTGATGACGGGCTACTGGAAAGTTTACAGTAATCCGCTGAGAGCGAGAATGATTTTTGATTCTTATGACCGTGCAAAAGTATGCGCGGTGAATGAATATCTCACAGGCAGAAGCATTGCCCAGATCACAAGGCAGGCTTCTATATAATAATCAAAGCATACGGGAGGATAGAAAAATGAATATTTCAATTGTATATTGGAGCGGTACGGGAAACACAAAGAGCATGGCGGAGGCTGTCGCGAAGGGAGCAGGCGCAGAAGGAGCGGAAGTGAAACTTATGGAAGTGTCTGCGGCAGATGCAAAGTCTCTTGCGCAGGAAAATGCATTTGCTCTGGGATGCCCCTCTATGGGTGCTGAACAGCTGGAGGAAGCAGAGATGGAACCCTTTGTAGAGGAGCTTATACCTCTGGTTTCTGGCAGGCATATTCTGCTGTTCGGATCTTATGGATGGGGAGACGGAGAGTGGATGCGCGACTGGGAAGACCGGATGAAAGCAACAGGGGCTGTTCTGATTGGAGGAGAAGGTATCATTGCGAATGAAACGCCGGATGACGAGATACTTTTGAAGCTGGAAGAGGCAGGAAGGGAACTGGCACAGCTGGCCTGAAAGCTGATACATAAGAGTATGGAAAGGAGACAGATATGAGTGTAGTGATCATCGGCGGCAATGAGAGAATGGAATGTCAGTATAAAGAGATATGTAAACAGCATCGGTGCAAGGCGAAAGTATTTACGAAAATGAAGGGGAATTTGAAAACTCAGATTGGAAATCCGGATCTGATCATTCTGTTTACATCAACGGTATCACATAAGATGGTTCATTGTGCTTTGAAAGAAGCGCAGCGGAACAATGTACCCGTGGAACGTTCGCACAGCAGCAGCGCAAATGCGCTGAATATGATTCTGGAAGGGTGCTGTTAAAATCCTTTCCGTACTTGGAAATGTGGGGAATACAAAAATGGAGGCAGGGCATGGCTCGTTTGGAAAAACGGAGGATGCCCTGCTCTTTTGCTGAGAAAAACTTTAGTTTATGTTAAGTATATGTTATACTGTTTCCGTATAAATGAATGGTATTAGTTACAGGTAAAGGAGGATCTCTATGAGTTATGCAGATAAGGTGTTTGCCGATATGTGCCGTGATATTATAGACCATGGGACAAGTACAGAAGGCGAGAAAGTACGGCCGAAGTGGGAGGATGGAAGCTTTGCCTATACGATTAAAAAATTTGGTGTCGTGAACCGGTATGATCTGTCGAAGGAATTCCCGGCGCTGACACTTCGCAGAACAGCAATTAAGAGTTGTACGGATGAGATGCTCTGGATCTGGCAGAGAAAATCCAATAATATAAATGACCTTCACAGTCACATATGGGACAGCTGGGCGGATGCGGATGGATCCATCGGTAAAGCATATGGTTATCAGATGGGAGTAAAACACCAGTACAGAGAAGGCATGATGGATCAGGTAGACCGGGTACTGTATGACCTGAAAAACAATCCATACAGCAGAAGAATTATGACGAATATCTATGTGCACCAGGATCTGCATGAAATGAATCTGTATCCATGTGCCTACAGCATGACCTTCAATGTGACGAAGGAAAAGGGGCAGGATAAGCTTGTGTTAAATGCGGTGTTAAACCAGCGCTCTCAGGATGTGCTGGCGGCAAATAACTGGAATGTATGCCAGTATGCGGTGCTTGTGCATATGTTTGCGCAGGTGTGCGGCATGGTTCCGGGAGAACTGGTACATGTAATCGCAGATGCCCATATTTATGACAGGCACATTCCGATGGTGGAGGAACTGATTCAAAGGGAGCAATATCCGGCGCCGAAATTCTGGCTCAACCCGGAAATCACTGATTTTTATGATTTTACTTTGGATGATGTCAGGCTTGAGGATTATGTGACAGGAGAGCAGATAAAAAATATTCCGGTGGCAGTATAAAAAGGAGGATGGATATGAATATCATAGTTGCAGCTGATAAAAACTGGGCGATTGGGTTACAGAATAAACTGTTGGTGAGTATACCGGCGGATATGAAATTTTTCCGCCAGACGACAACGGGAAATGTCGTTGTCATGGGGCGAAAGACACTGGAAAGTTTTCCCAACGGGCAGCCTCTGAAAAACCGCACGAATATTGTTCTGACATCGGATCGGTCATACAATGTGAAGGATGCCGTTGTTGTACACAGTATTGAGGAATTGCTGGAGGAATTGAAAAAATATGACTCTGAGGATGTTTATGTGATCGGGGGAGAGAGCATATACAGGCAGCTTCTTCCGTATTGCAGTCTCGCACATGTGACGAAAATAGACCATGAATATCAGGCGGATACGTATTTTCCGAATCTGGATGAGGATGAGGAATGGGAACTGACAGGAATCAGCGATGAGCAGACATATTTTGACCTGGAATATGTGTTTGCAAGATACGAGAGAAAGAAATAAGAAGGACAGTGAGCAATGAATTTATTGACAGCAGAACATCTTACCAAAGTATATACGGAGCGGAAGCTTTTAGATGATGTGGATTTCGGAATTCAGGATGGAGATAAGATCGGAGTGATCGGAGTCAACGGAACCGGGAAATCTACGTTTTTAAAGATAATTGCGGGGCTTGAAGTGCCGGATCAGGGGACTGTAACTAAGGGAAGCAGCGTACATCTGAGATATCTGCCGCAGAACCCTGTATTTGAGGAGGGGGCTGATGTTTTAAGCGCAGTCCTTAAGGATAATGTGACGGAACTGAATCAATGGTCAGTGGAAAGTGAAGCAAAAACTATATTAAATACGCTTGGCATTGTCTGTCATGATCAGAAAATCGAAGAATTGTCCGGCGGACAGAAAAAAAGGGTAGCGCTTGCGAATGCCCTGCTTGCGCCCTGTGAAATCCTTGTGCTGGATGAACCTACGAACCACCTGGACAGTGAGATGGCAGGATGGCTTGAAGAATATCTGAACAAGTTCCGGGGAGCGATTCTCATGGTAACCCATGACCGGTATTTTCTTGACCGGGTGGTAAATAAGATTGTGGAGATTGACCAGAGTAAAATTTATCAATATCCGGGAAGTTATTCTCAGTTTGTGCAGCTGAAGGAAGAACGTGAAGATATGGAACTGGCGACTGCAAGGAAACGGAAAAGTATCCTGCGGACGGAGATGGAGTGGCTGATGCGCGGGGCCAGGGCCAGGTCTACAAAGCAAAAAGCCCACATCCAGCGGATCGAGGATATGAAAAATGAAAAAGATCCGCAGGAAGAGCAGAAAGTGGCTCTGGATTCTGTTTCCTCAAGGCTTGGAAAGAAAACTCTGGAAGTGAAGAATATCAGTAAAGCTTACGGCGGACGGACACTGATTCAGGACTTCAGCTATATATTTCTAAAAGGAGACCGGATTGGGATTGTCGGGCCGAATGGCTGCGGGAAAAGTACACTTTTGAAGATCATCAATCAGGTAATCGAACCGGATTCCGGTGAAGTGGAAACCGGACAGACTGTGAAAATCGGTTATTTTTCTCAGGAAAATGAGTATATGGACGAGTCACTGCGTGTCATTGATTATATCAAAGAGACTGCAGAGTATGTAAAAACGACAGATGGTACGATTACGGCGTCCCAGATGCTTGAGAGATTTCTTTTTGACGGAACGATGCAGTGGAGTCTGATCGAGAAACTTTCCGGCGGGGAAAAAAGAAGACTCTATCTGTTAAAAATACTGATGGAAGCGCCGAATATATTGATTCTCGATGAGCCGACGAATGATCTGGACATCCAGACGCTAACGATACTGGAAGACTATCTGGACAGCTTTGAGGGGATTGTAATTACGGTATCCCACGACCGTTATTTTCTTGACCGTATTGTGAGAAGAATTTTCGCATTCCGGGGAAATGGTGAGATCAGGCAGTTTGAGGGAGGATATTCGGATTATGATCTGAAAATCACAGCAGAACGTGAATGTATGGCAGAGAGCCAGAAAGTACAGTCTGTTCAGAATCAGGAGGAAACAAAATCAAAAACGGAATGGAAGAAAACAGAGAAAAAGCTGAAGTTTACGTTTAAAGAGCAGAGAGAGTATGATGTGATCGATGAAGAAATTGCAGAACTCGAAGAAAAAATTGAAACTCTGGAAGAGCAGATTCTGAAGGCAGCGAGTGATTACGGTAAGCTGAATCGGCTGATGCAGGAAAAGGAAGAGCAGGAGAAAATGCTCGAAGAAAAGATGGAGCGCTGGGTGTATCTAAATGACCTGGCGGAAAAAATTGAGGCGCAGTCGTAACTGCGCTTCAATTTTTATTCCAAAAGCATGTGCGACGGACATAAGGCCTTCCTGCACCTCTTCTTTAGGATTCTTACAAATAAGAATCAGATACCGGAAACTGCAGCAGCGCTGCCGTAGAGATAAGGTCTGGTCACCTTCCGGCAGAACAGGTCAATGACAGGGCCAAAGCAGAACGCTGTGATTATCGTCCCGATTCCGATGGTGGCGCCTAAGGAGAAACCAATCCCAACACAAAGCAAGTCTGCAGTGATACGGCAGAAACGGAATGGTACAGGAAGCCGGTCTGCTGCGATCAGAGATATGGCGTCATAACCGGAGACACCCAGATCTGCTGTGACATAGACTGCCCCTGCAAAAGCAATGAATATGATTCCCACGATAAGGAACAGAAAACGGAAAATGATTTTCTCCATAGGAAAAAGAGCCGTCGTAATACTTTGAGTGATTTCTACGAGCGGTCCAAGAATGACAAAATTCAGGATGGTTGATAAGCCGATATAGTGTCTGTCAAGAGAAGCGGTCACAATCAGAAGAAGCCCGGTAACCACGAGAAAGACAAGCGTATAGGAAACCCTGGTAAGATTCAGGAACCCTGTGACAAGGGAAGTAAATGGATCGATTCCAAGGTCGGCTGATTTCAAGATGCCGACACCGATACCGGTCAGTATATTTCCTGCAAATGCCATCTGGATCCGTTTTTTCAGTATTGTTTTATCTGATCTGTTCATTTTTATATTCCTTTCAGATTACATATGATAGAAAAGGGATTGTTTTGCTGCCCTGATAAGTTTACAATAGACATTATAGAGCCTGAATCACAGAAGATATATAAATTTTCAGCCTGAAAATAGCATTATCTGGACATTTGGCAGGAGGGCGTATGAACAAAGGCAGAGGAATTGAACAAAGAGCAGACATCGTGATAGACAAGAGCAGGAAAGAGCTGGTGGAATATCCGGCTGCATATATTCCGTGCAGTGTAATCTATTCAGATCTGACAAAATATACGATGAAAAGTGTGCCGTGGCACTGGCATCCGGGCATCGAATTTTTCTCAGTGAAAAGCGGGGCCGTACGGTACTGTCTGGAGACAGGGGAATATGTGTTTCAAAAAGGTGAGGGTGGATTTATTAATCAATCTGTATTACATGCTACTGAGATTGCCGGGGACGCAGGATGTGAATTGCTGACATTTATTTTTTCTCCGGGATTGTTCACTGGTGGCGAAGAAAATGAGCTGTATCAGAGGATCGAATCTTCTTTGGAAGGAATTCAGGAGATTCCGGTCATAGCATTGAATCAGCATGATCCCTGGAAAAAAGAAATACTTGCATGTATGGATGAGGCATATGACGGATACTGTGAAGAGAGCGCAGTAGGAGAATTGCTTCTGATGGAGAAAATGATGCATATATGGCGGCTTGTTGCGCAGCATGGTGTATCGCAGAGGGGCTATGCCGTAAGTGAAGTCAATGTACAGACTCAGATGCGGCTGAAGCAGATGCTGGAGTTTATACATGAGCATTATACCGAGCCCATTGTTCTTGAAGATATTGCCAAAGCTGCAGGAATCAGTGCGCGGGAATGTACGAGAAATTTCCAGAATGGAATCCGGATGTCTCCTGTAGCTTATCTTATTAAATACAGGATCACAAAAGCGCAGGAGCTGTTATGTACGTCCGGGCAGTCAGTGACAGAGGTGGGACTGCAGACCGGATTTAATAATTCCAGCTATTTTGCCAGAATGTTCAGACGTTATACAGGAGAATCACCTAAGAAATATCAGCAGAATCATTCTTATGTCAAACATTAGGGCCGCAGGTTATGCAGATTATTTTGGAGCATGATTGATTTATTGTAACCATTTATTTCTTTCCGCCACTTTAGGTTGACAAAAATATTGTAAGATCATATAATAGTTATAATTTAACTCAGTAAAGTGAATGAGTACATTTGTTTTATACTATTTGTCAAATGCAGTGACAAGGAGGAGTACATAATTACCCGGAAGCAAAGAGAGAAGATGGCAGGTGTGAATCTTCGTGAAGGGATTATGGAAGTAGCCTTTGAGCAGTGGACCGAACGGAAGTAATTCCAAGTAGGCTTCAACGTATTTCCTACGTTACAGGGAAGCAATATCGGAGGAATCCTGTATTGGCAGAGAGCAGGGACATTGTCCTTGAATTTAGGTGGTAACACGGATTTGTAATATTCGCCCTAAGCTTATAATAGCTTAGGGCGATTTTTGGTACTATTCGGTACTGCTGATTATGAAAAAGGTAAGAAGGAGGAATAGACATGAAGAAAATTTCGGGTAATAAACTTTTGGTGAGAGCGTTAAGAGAAGAAGGTGTGGATACTATTTTCGGGTATCCGGGTGCCTGTACAATTGATATCAGTGATGAACTTTATAAGCAGGACTTTACGAAAATCATTCTGCCGCGTCATGAGCAGGCACTGGTGCATGAAGCGGATGCGTACGCAAGGACAACAGGAAAGGTTGGTGTCTGCCTCGTAACAAGCGGCCCTGGTGCTACCAATCTTGTGACAGGGCTTGCAACAGCGAATTATGACAGTGTGCCGCTTGTATGTTTTACCGGCCAGGTTGCGAAGCATCTGATTGGCAATGATGCTTTTCAGGAAGTAGACATTGTCGGCATTACCAGGAGCATTACGAAATATGGGGTGACTGTGAGGAACCGGGAAGACCTTGGAAGAATTATCAAAGAAGCATTTTATATTGCAAAGACGGGCAAACCGGGACCGGTTCTGATAGACCTTCCCAAAGATGTTATGTGTGAACTTGGAGATCCGGAATATCCGCAGGAAGTAAATATCCGCGGCTATAAGCCGAGTACGGGAGTCCATATCGGACAGCTGAAACGTGCGATCAAGATGCTGGGCAAAGCAAAACGTCCGCTGTTCCTTGCCGGAGGCGGTGTAAATATAGCCCGTGCGAATGGAATGTTCACAAAACTTGCAGAGACAACAAATGTACCTGTGATTACAACGGTTATGGGGCGCGGGGCAATTCCGACGGCTCACCCGTTATTTATAGGTAATCTGGGAATGCATGGAGCGTATGCGGCGAACATGGCAGTCAGTGAGTGTGATCTGTTATTTTCGATTGGAACCAGATTCAATGACAGGATTACAGGAAAACTTCATGAATTTGCGCCGAATGCCCAGATTGTACATATCGATATTGATACGGCGTCTATTTCCAGAAATATTCAGGTAGATGTTCCGATTGTAGCAGATGCAAGAGAGGCCATTGAGAAACTGCTGGAATATGTTGTACCGTGTGAGACGAAGGAATGGCTGGATGAAGTCAGCGGGTGGAAAGAGGAACATCCTCTCACAATGAAGAAAAAACCGGTGATGGGGCCGCAGGATATTATTGAGACGATCAACCGGATGTTCGAGCAGGCGATCGTTGTCACGGATGTCGGACAGCATCAGATGTTTACTGCACAGTATCTGGAACTTGGACCGGGCAAACAGATGATTATGTCAGGAGGACTCGGCACAATGGGCTATGGCCTTCCGGGAGCAGTAGGCGCTAAAATCGGGAATCCGGATGTTCCGGTCATCGCAATCTCAGGCGACGGCGGAATGCAGATGAATATTCAGGAGATGGCAACTGCAGTGGCGGAGGAACTTCCGGTCATCTTATGTGTGTTTAATAATACGTATCTTGGAATGGTACGGCAGTGGCAGAAATTATTCTACGGAAAAAGGTATGCGATGACATGTCTCCGCTCGGGAGCTGCCTGCAGAGGAAAGTGCGGCACATGTGAATGCCCGCCGTATACACCGGATTTTGTGAAACTGGCAGAAAGTTATGGTGCGAAGGGAATCCGTGTGTCTAAGAAGGAAGAGATCGAAGCGGCATTTGCGGAAGCTAAGAAGAATACGAAGGTACCGACACTGATTGAATTTATTATTGATCCGGAAGAATCAGTATTTCCGATGATTCAGCCAGGCGGAACGCTGGGTGAAATGATACTGGATTGTTAAGAGAATGGATTGGGAAAGGAATGGTGTGAATTATGAATACGACAATGAAGAAAAGATGGATTTCTCTGTATGTGGAGAATGAGATTGGTGTTCTGGCCAAGATTTCCGGACTGTTCTCTGGAAAATCATATAATATGGCGAGCCTTACCGTTGGTACTACGGAAGATCCGACAGTCTCAAGAATGACAATTGAGACGAACAGTGATGATGAGACGTTTGAGCAGATTAAAAAGCAGCTGAACCGGATGGTGGAAGTAATCAAAGTCATTGACTTTACAGACCTGTCTGTGTGTATGAAAGAGATTCTGTATGTAAAGGTGAAGAGATGTTCGCTCGATGAGAAGAAGGAACTGACCATCATTGCCCAGACATTTAACGCGGATATCATTGACTATGGCAAGGACAGTATGCTGCTGGAGTTTGTGCAGACTGCGACCAAAAATGATGCGGTTATCAAGCTGCTGAAAGAGGAGTTCCATACGATTGAAGTTGTGCGAGGCGGAAGTGTAGGAATCGAAGCAATCAGCATGGCTGAGAGATAGAAAATTGTTCGGGATAAAAAACAGAGCGCACTCTTGAATTTTTGCTGGCAGGGTATTATAATTGTAAAAAAGAGATCGGGCTTAAGGAATGGAGGAGATAGAAATGGACAGAAAAGAAATGGATTGGGAAAATATTGGATTTACATACAGGCCGACGGAGAAAAGGTATGTGTCTAACTTTAAAGACGGAGCATGGGATGATGGAGTTCTGACGGAGGATGCCAATATTGTCCTGAATGAATGTGCGGGTGTACTGCAGTATGCCCAGACAATCTTTGAAGGAATGAAAGCATATACGACAGCGGATGGCAGAATTGTGACATTTCGCCCGGATCTGAACGCGAAAAGAATGGTAGATTCTGCGAAAAGACTGGAAATGCCGGTATTTCCGGAGGATCGTTTTGTAGATGCAGTGACGCAGGTTGTGAAGGCAAACTCGGCATATGTACCTCCATATGGATCAGGTGCTACATTGTATATCAGGCCATATATGTTTGGGAGCAATCCTGTCATCGGCGTAAAACCGGCAGATGAATATCAGTTCCGTGTATTTTCAACCCCGGTAGGCCCGTATTTCAAGGGCGGTGTGAAACCGATTACGATTAAAGTTTCAGACTTTGACCGGGCGGCACCTTGCGGAACAGGCCATATTAAAGCAGGGCTTAACTATGCGATGAGCCTCCATGCAATTGTGACAGCACATGCAGAAGGATACGATGAGAATATGTATCTTGATTCAGCGACAAGGACGAAAGTGGAAGAGACAGGCGGTGCGAACTTTATCTTTATTACTAAAGACAATAAAGTGGTAACTCCTCACTCTGATACAATTCTTCCTTCCATTACGAGACGTTCAATTCTTCATGTTGCAAAAGAGTATCTCGGAATGGAAGTAGAGGAGAGAGACGTTTACCTTGATGAAGTAAAAGATTTTGCTGAATGCGGACTCTGCGGAACAGCAGCAGTGATTTCTCCGGTAGGAAAAGTAGTCGATCATGGCAAAGAGATCTGTTTCCCAAGCGGAATGGAGAAGATGGGTACTGTCACACAGAAGTTATATGACACACTGACAGGAATTCAGATGGGAAATATTGAAGCACCAGAAGGCTGGATTCATGTAATTGAATAGCAGGTAAAAAAGGATATTCCAAAGATTTTCAAAACTTTGGAATATCCTTTTTTTATAGATTGAACATGTGTGTTGCGATATTAAAATAAATCAAAATTGAACAGGTATCGACCAGCGTTGTGATCAGCGGCGCCGCCATGATTGCAGGATCAAGATGAACCTTCTGGGCAAAAAGCGGAAGGATACAGCCGATCAGTTTTGAGATCACAATGGTTGCAATGAGTGATAATCCTACTACAATCGCAAGTTCCGGCTTGTGATACATAATCAGAATTCGGAGGCTGTTGGCGGCTGCAAGCGCAATACCGACTATAAGCGAAATTCTGAATTCTTTAAAGATAACTTTAAAAATATCTCTGAACTGAATTTCGTCAAGGGCAATCCCACGGATGATCAGAGTGGAACTCTGGGAACCGCAGTTACCGCCGGTATCCATCAGCATTGGGATGAAGGATACCAGAATCGGGATTACTTCGAAAGCCTTCTCGTATTTTGTGATGATGGTACCAGTAATCGTGGCAGAAAGCATCAGGACAAGAAGCCATACGATTCTGTTTTTGGCATGTGCGAACACCCCAGTATCAAAGTAAGATTTCTCACTCGGATTCATGGCAGCCATGATTGTAATATCTTCTGTAGCTTCTTCCACCATGACATCCATGGCATCATCGACGGTTACAATTCCGACCATCAGCCCGTCCACATCGAGAACCGGAAGCGCCAGCAGGTCGTATTTGCCAAAGAGCTGTGCAGCTTCTTCTTTGTCATCGTGTGTGCCTACGGAGATGATTTCGGTTTCCATTAATTCTTCTATTTTCTCATCATCGTCAGCTGTCATGAGATCTTTGGCAGTGACGATACCGACCAGTTTTCTGTATTCAAGGACGTAACAGGTATAAATCGTTTCTTTGTGTATACCGACACGTTTGATATGTGCCATCGCCTGGGCGACAGTCATTTCTTTTCTGAGGTCTACATACTCAGTTGTCATGATGCTGCCGGCACTGTCCTCCGGATAGTGAAGGAGGATATTGATCTGTTTTCTCTTCTCGTGGTCGACTGCATTTAAGATACGTGTGACTACATTGGCCGGAAGTTCCTCCAGCAAATCCACAGTATCGTCCATGAACAGATCGTCCAGAATATCTTTTAATTCTTTCTCCGTAAAGACATCAATTAAGTAAGCCTGCATGGTATTGCTCATATTTGAAAATACATCTGCGGCTTTGTCTTTCGGGATCAGGCGGAATGCCTGTGCTAATGCTTTATCTTCAAGCTCTGACAACAGTGAGGCAATGTCTACTGCATTCATAACGTCCAGAATACTTCTGATCGCTTTGAACTCTCTCTTTGCCAGGAGCTCCATGAAAATATCTTTGTTCATTTTGCTCACTCCTTTTCGTTATGAAATTTTTACGGTAACTACGCGAATGATAACTGGCACCAGCGTCCATTTTCCTCACCTGCCTTTATGATTGGATTTTGTTGTTAAAATGAAACGAAGTTTACTATATTATAAAAAAAACCTCGTCAAAACGACGAGGATATAACACCCACTTAGAGCATTTTCTCTGAATTCCCGTCGTTCAAGCTTTAGTATCACAGGGCATATCAACTGCATTAGGATATGCCTTAGTCCGACATCTCCTGCTGACCAACGATTTGTGTCTCCACAAATTTGCGGTAGCAATCTTAGGATAAACCCGATCCCTGTGGTAACCTCACCTACCGAAACATTATATTTCATTATTATTGTAGACTGATTGAAGCTGTGTGTCAATGACTTTTTGTTCTGGACAGCATATATTGAAGCATAGATCACCAAAGCGTGCATGGATTTGGGGAAAGATGCGGGAATGAATTGCTGACCGGTTATTTTTGTTAATTCCACTGAAAATAACGTATATTTTATATATAAATCGTAGTATTTTTGTTTTTATGACTGTCCTTATATGATATTCTTAGACGCAGAACAAACCGATATATTAAGTGCGCGCAAGGTTATGTTCACGACTATATATCAATGTTATTTGGTATAATGACTGCGGTATAATTTCGGTGTTATTCCAAAAAAAAGCCGGAATTGCTGTGAAAAATAACTCGGTGAACTAAAGCCAAGAGAGATGCTGATTTCCTGAATACTCTGTCTGGTAAAACGAAGCAGTTCTTTTGCTTCTGTCAGCCGAAGTTCCAAAATATACTGCGAAATGGTTTTCTGTGTATTTTGCTTAAAATGTGATGAGAGATAATTCGCTGTAACTCCGGCATAGGAGGCAATTTCCTCTATTCGAATTGGGTAATGAAGATGGCCGACGATATATTCGATTGCCCGGCGGGTGATGAAAGAATCGTTTTTCCGGTGCAGAACGGCGGCGATCCGATGGGTATAGTCATATGCCATTTCAACATATACCCTCGCTACATCCCGGGTTGTCTCGCACAGATCCATTTTTTGCGAATAGATATCACTCAGGGTAAAAGAAGTTTCACTATCCAGACCGCTTTCAATTGCAAGACGGGATATGGTTGTTACCATGACAATAAAAGAGTATTTGGAATGACGGAGAGGATTGGTGGACATCTGTCCGACCTGCAGATGAAGATCGGGGTTTAGCAGCTTGACTTTGAGCTGATCAACTTCACCGTTTTTAATACACTTCAGAAAATCATGAAAGTAGGGTGAGTAGGCGTGGGTAGCTATATCCTCGCGCTGCTTGAAAACAAGCGCAGCATGTCTTGTTTCATCAAAGATAAAACTGTTTTGATTTTCAAATTCTTCCGCTGCCTTCAGGATATCTTTCAGGAAGGAAGAAGGATCATATTGCTGAGTGTTAGATTTGTTTACTTTTTTCATTTTATCTACCTCACAAAACATCGTAGTGTCGATGGTGCTGTTCGTTATTTGGAACAGATATATTCAATAAAATTTGACAGAAGGAGAAGTACTAGTGTGTGACATGAAACATATCATTTCCAGGCTTACACTGGAAGAAAAAGCATCCCTTTGCAGTGGAGCAGACTTCTGGTATACCAAGGAAATACCACGGATGGAAATTCCGAAAATCATGTTCTCGGATGGACCGCATGGTTTGAGAGTCCAGCCGCAGGAAGCCGACCATCTGGGAATTAATGACAGTATGCCTGCAACCTGCTTTCCGGCAGCAAGTGCTGTTGGATGCAGTTTTGACAAAGAACTCATGAAAGAAATCGGTCAGGCCGTCGGACGGGAGGCTTTGGTTCAAGGCGTGTCTGTTGTCCTTGGTCCGGGAGTCAATATCAAGCGTAATCCTCTGTGCGGCCGTAATTTTGAGTACATCAGCGAAGACCCGTATCTGGCGGGAATCCTGGCAGCATCTTTTATCCAGAGGTTACAAAGCCAGGGAGTGGGCGCCAGCTTGAAGCACTTTGCAGCGAACAATCAGGAAACTGCCCGGCTGATCAACAACTCCATCATTGATGCCAGAGCGCTTCGGGAAATCTATCTGGCCGGATTTGAACTGGCAGTGAAACAGAGCAGGCCATGGACTGTCATGTGCAGTTATAACCGCCTCAATGGCGTCTATGCCAGTGAAAATAAATATCTGCTTACTGAAATTCTCAGGAACGAATGGGGATTTACAGGTGCTGTCATTACAGATTGGGCAGCGGTCAGTGACCGGGTACGCGCACTAAAAGCCGGCGTGGATCTGGAAATGCCTTTCCTTGGTGAGTATAATGATCTTAAAATCATCGAGTCAGTACGTCAAGGACTTTTAGAAGAGAATACACTTCACGGTGCTGTTCGTAATGTATTGAATCTTGTGACTAAGTGTGTGCAGAAAAATAACAATCCCAAAGTGGAAGAAAATACCATGTTCTGCCAGCATGACAGCCTGGCATGTAAGGCAGCGGCACAGTCAGCTGTCTTATTAAAAAATGAAAATCATGTGCTGCCCATTCATCAGGGGCATAAAACTGCAGTTTTGGGGCAGCTGGCAGTGAACCCACGTTATCAAGGGGCTGGCAGCAGTAAAATCAATCCATATAAGCTGAATACACCGCTGGAGGCTTTGGAGCAATGCGGGCTTGACATTCAATATTCTGAAGGATATCTGTTTTCAAATCAAACAGATGATACCGAAGCTGATCTGATAAAGCAGGCAGTGGAGACTGTAAAAGAGTGCAGTAACGTTCTTATATTTGCAGGGCTTCCTGATGAGTGGGAAAGTGAAGGGTACGACCGCAGTCACCTGAATCTGCCCGATAATCAGAATCATCTGATCGAAGCTGTAGCGTCTGTGCATGATAAGGTAACAGTGATTCTGATGTGCGGCGCGCCAGTGATCTTTTCCTGGAAAGATAAGGTTCAGAGCATCCTTCTGATGTATCTGGGAGGACAGGCAGTTGGCACGGCATGTGCGAAACTGCTGACAGGAGAAGAAACACCGGGAGGAAAGCTGGCCGAAACCTGGCCGCTTGACCTTGCAGATACACCAAATTACAATTATTATGCCACAGATCCTCTCAATACTCAATATCGGGAAAGTATCTTTGTGGGGTACCGCTGGTATGATACTGCAAAACGCGTAACTGCCTTCCCATTTGGGTTTGGTCTCTCCTATACAGAATTTGAATGGAAGGATTTTAAGATTTCCAGGAATACTTTTGCGAAGAATGAAAAACTGACAGTTTCTGTAGAGGTAAAGAATATAGGTGCATTTAGAGGCAGTGAGGTAGTACAGGTTTATATCAGTAAAAAGGCATCAGGCATTATCCGGCCGTCCAAAGAACTGAAAGCTTTTGAAAAGGTTTTTCTGGCACCGGGTGAAAGCGGTGTGGTGACATTAACTTTGGATGACAGAAGTTTTTCTTATTATAATCCGGTTGAAAAAGATTGGTGCATAGAGGGTGGTAAGTTTGAAATTCTGATTGGGAATTCCAGTGATCATATTCTGCAGACATTAACGGTTGATGCAGAGGGCGATCATAAAGAAACCAGGCTTCAGGAAATATATAAGATGGTTCCCGTCTATTCTGCTTTGCCGGAGCACGGAACATTCTGTATTACAGAAGAGGAATTCCGCGCGCTATATATGGAGAATCTGCCAATGACAGAAAAGAATGACAAGGAGTATACGGCAGACAGTCTTGCTGGCTGCCTGAAAGAAACTGAATTGGGGCTTGGCTATTATAAGACAATTCTGGAGCGGTTAGAGCTTACATTGGGCGGTAAGGAAAGCAGTTTGTATAAACTGATCTGCACTGGAATTGATCAGGTTCCGCTGCGTAGTCTGATTATTTCGGGAGGGTTGGATTACCCAGAACTTTTTCATATGATAGATCAATTAAACAATACGAATGAGGGATAAAGAAGGAGAAAAATTATGAGTACTAAGAGGAATTCTTTACAGAAATCACAGGCAGGGCAGATAGGGCTGCTTGAAAAAATAGCTTATGGAAGCGGGGATTTGGCAAGTAATCTGATTATGGTACTGACTACTACCTATGCTACATTTTTCTATACGGATACGCTGGGGCTGAATCCGGCGGTTATCGGAAGTATCCTGCTTTTTTCCAAGTTCCTGGATGGGTTTAGTGATATACTCATGGGATTCGTGATGGATAAAGTCCGTTCCAAACACGGAAAGGCAAGAGCATGGCTTCTGTGGCTTGCAATACCGATTGGAGTTGCGACTGTCATGATGTTCGCTGTTCCGAATCTGGGTACTGCCGGGAAATACATTTATGTGGCAATTACCTATAATCTGGTCAGCACATTTCTCTATACAATGATTAATATTCCATACGGTGCTTTAAACTCTCTGATTACCAGAGATCAGGACCAGCGTATGATTATCAATATATTCAGAATGTTTATGGCACAGGTAGGCCAGCTTGTAATCAGTGGAATTACGCTGCCTTTCGTCAACGCTATCGGAGGAAGCCAGCATCAGAAGAGCTGGATAATCGTTTCTGCTATCTATGGTGTAATTGCAGCGATCACCTTCATTTTCTGTTTCTCTAACACAAAGGAAAGGGTTGTATTATCAGCCAAAAGTGAAGAAAAGATATCTTTCATGAAATCTCTGAAGGTGATATCAAAAAATAATTATTGGCTCTTACTGGTAGCTGCCTGGGTATTTTTATCACTTTATATCAATATCACATTAATGACCGCCTCTTATTATGCGAAATATGTTCTGAATAATGAGAATATTGCAGGACTCTTACTGTCTTCTACCATGTTCTCTGGATTGGTTGTCATGGTCATACTGCCGTTTTTCATCCGCAGGTTTGGGAAACGAAATGTGGCGCTCTTCGGCTGCCTTATCAGCCTGGCAGCCCAGATTGCAGTACTTTTGAACCCGACAAACCTGACATGGCTGATCGCATGTTCCATTATCAAAGGTGGAGCAGCATCGACAATGATGGGAACAATCTTTGCAATGGTGGCAGATACAATCGAATATGGGCATTGGAAAACAGGAGTCAGAGTAGAGGGAGTGCTCTATTCTACGACAACATTTGGTGCAAAAATAGGTGCAGGACTGGCACCTGCAATCGCGCTTGGGATCTTAGGGGCATCCGGATATGACGGACTTGCAGCTGTACAGAGTGCGCAAGCGGTAAAAGCGATTGAAGGATTGTATCTATACCTCCCAATTCCGATGCTTGTCATCACTCCTGTGATATACGCATTTTATAAATTAGATAAAATTTACCCCAAAGTGATGGAAGAATTGAAAGAACGTGAAGACGTGGAGACAAAATAAAGCAACAGGTATCAATCATATTAGATAAGGAAGGAGGAGCGCATGGAGAAGAGACAATATCCACAGGAATTTCTGGATATCCTTAAAACAGATGCAAAGCTTATAGAGGAAAACGGCCTCACTATTATAAAAAAGCCGATTCCTGACGAAAAGAGAGAAGGGGTATTGGATCCCCGCCTGTTTGCAGAAATGTCTGCGGCATTCTCCGGGGAAGCGCGGGAGACGATGCTCGAAACTCTCCGGAAACTGGGGCAGAGAGAGGGAATACCGGATGGCCGATTCTCAAGGCTCATTATGAATGGGATCAAGAGCATTCCAATCGTATCGGGGATTGTAACCGAGAAACTTCATATAAACGGAAGCGGAGGACAAGTTCCTGTTTATTTTTACCGGAAAAAGGACATGAATTATTCGGACAGTCCTGTCATCTATTATATCCATGGCGGCGGCTTTTCTGCCGGACGCCCGGAAGTGATGGATGAATTGTGCAGACTGTTCACTGCAAAATCAGACTGTATCGTGGTACAAGCCGAATACAGGCTTGCGCCTGAGTTCCCATATCCTGCAGGATTAGATGACTGTTATGATGTGCTGAAATGGTTATATGAAAATATCCATCTCTATGGCGGATCAAAGGAAAAGATATGTATTGCCGGAGATTCTGCCGGTGGGAATCTGGCAGCAGTATGTGCCATGAAAGACCGTGATGAAGGAACACATATGGTGAGAGCACAGATTTTGAACTATCCTGCTTTAAATCTTGCATCTGTGGAAGATGAGGAGTTCGCAGAAAATCTGCAGATTTTCCGAATGAATCAGGAACAAAAAGATCTGATTACTGATATCATTGATTCTTTAAAGATGACAGCCACTGATAATTTAGGATTCATATTGCAGGCCGCAGATATTACTGATCCGTACGTCAGCCCTTACCTTGGCAGCTTCCGGAATCTGCCGCCTTGTATCATCTTATATGGTGAATTTGATTATCTGAGAATGGAAAATGAAGCATATGCCCGGAAACTTATAAAGGCAGGGGTAGATACTACAGTTATCCAGTATCATGGATTAAGCCATGGATTTATGGATCAGGCCGGCCGTCTGGCACAGACAGAAGATGCTGTTGATGAAATCCTTGCATTTATAGAAGGGATCTGCAGCAATCCAGAATCCGCTGTCAATGAAAACGGGAAAAGTAAATAAGCCAGAACCTTTTGAAAGTATGAGGAACATGAAGGATGGAGGGAGTTTTACTCCGGCCTTTAAGTTCCTTGTACTTTTTTGATTTGCTGAAGTACAGAGAAAGACAACGGGCTTTTAGGTTGTGAGGAGGCAGAAGAGAAAGGAAGAAAAATTAAGGTGTGGACAACATGGCGGGGGTGAATTATAATTATTTCATGTTGGTTAGTTTTGAAACATGGCCGAAAACACGGAACAGAGAGGATAATGATAATGGAAAAAGCGTATGAAACCAATACATACGAAAGTTTTGCTTCTGTCTACGATACGTTCATGGATGACGTGCCATATGAAGAATGGGCAGAGTATCTGACCGGGCTTTTATCCGAATATGGTGTCTCAGATGGGATTGTTCTGGATCTGGGATGTGGAACAGGGACATTGACAGAGATTCTGGCGGGAAAAGGATATGATATGATCGGAGTTGATAATTCCGAGGATATGCTGGAGATTGCAAGAGACAAACAGACACAGTCAGGCCTTGATATTCTGTATCTGCTGCAGGATATGCGGGAGTTTGAGCTTTTTGGGACAGTGAAGGCTGTGGTAAGTATCTGTGATTCTTTGAACTATATTACAGAAGATACAGATCTTCAGAGTGTGTTTAAACTTGTCAATAACTATCTGGATCCGGGCGGTGTGTTTATTTTTGATTTTAATACAGTTCATAAATACAGGGATATTCTGGGTGAACAGACGATTGCTGAGAATAGGGATGAAGGAAGTTTTATCTGGGATAACTATTATGATGAGAAAGAAGAGATCAATGAGTATGATCTGACTCTTTTTATCCGGGAGGAAGGTGAACTCTACCGCAGATTCGAAGAGACGCATTACCAGAGGGCATACCGTCTGGATACGATTGTAAGGCTGCTAAGACAGGCGGGATTAACTTATGTAACAGCATATGATGCATTTACGAGGAATCAACCGGATGATAACAGTGAAAGAATTTATGTGGTTGCAAGAGAACAGGGTAAGATATGTAAAGAATAATTATTATATATAGAAGAAAGAGGTTTGAAAATGAATGATTATATTGTAAGAGCAACAGCAGCAGACGGGCAGATCAGGGCATTTGCGGTGACGGCGAGACAGACAGTGGAGGATGCGAGAATTGCGCATAATACGAGCCCTGTCGCTACAGCTGCGCTTGGGAGACTTTTAAGTGCAGGAGCGATGATGGGAAGTATGATGAAGAATGAAAAAGATCTTCTGACACTTCAGATCAAAGGAGACGGGCCGATCGGCGGCCTTACGGTGACTGCGGACAGTGCGGGGAATGTAAAAGGATATGCCAACGATCCGGATGTGATGCTTCCGGCGAATCTGGCGGGGAAACTGGATGTCGGAGGAGCAGTTGGGAGCGGTATTCTCAATGTCATTAAAGACATGGGGTTAAAAGAACCCTATGTTGGACAGACTGTACTTCAGAGCGGAGAGATCGCAGAGGATTTGACGTATTATTTTGCAACATCTGAACAGGTGCCGTCTTCTGTCGGACTTGGTGTTTTAATGGAACATGACAATACGGTGAAGCAGGCGGGAGGATTTATTGTCCAGCTCATGCCTTTTGCGGAAGATGAGGTCATTGATCAACTGGAAGAGAATATAAAAAATATTAATTCAGTGACGGCAATGCTTGACGGCGGCTATACGCCGGAACAGATTCTTGAGGATCTGCTTGGGAATCTGGATCTTGCGGTTACGGATACCATGCCGGTGAAATTTTACTGCAACTGTACAAAAGACCGGGTAGAGAAAGCATTGATCAGCATCGGGAAAAAAGATATCCAGGAGATGATTGATGACGGGAAGGAAATAGAAGTGAAGTGTCATTTCTGTAATAAAAATTATACATTCTCAGTGGACGAACTGAAAGAGATATTCAAAAAGAGCAGGTAGGCGGATCAGATTTACAGGACAATTGGAGGGAAAAAGAATGAACCATGGATTTGTGAAAGTGGCAGCGGTGACTCCGGATATCCGGGTTGCAGATGTAGCATACAATAAACAGAAAATCTGCAGGATGATTGATGAAACGGTAAATGCGGGGGCGAAGGTTGTTGTATTTCCGGAACTTTGTATTACGGGATATACATGCGGAGATTTATTTCTGCAGGATACGCTTCTGAAGGAGGCAAGGAAAGCGCTGAAGGAAATTGCGGAGTATACCAGAGGAAAAGATGCCCTGATTTTCGTTGGTGCTCCGGCAGCTGTGTCGGGGAAACTATATAATGTCGCGGCAGTACTGAATCAGGGAAAAATCCTTGGCCTGGTAACGAAAACATTTCTTCCAAATTATGGTGAATTCTATGAGATGAGACAGTTCCAGCCAGGTCCGGCAAAAGCGGAATATATTGTATTTGAAGGGGAAAAAGTACTTTTTGGACCTCAGATACTGTTTCAGGCAGCTGAGATGGAGGAGCTGGTTGTCTCGGCAGAAATCTGTGAAGACGTATGGTCTCCGGTTCCGCCGAGCATTGAGGCTGCCATCCAGGGAGCTACGCTGATTGTCAACTGCTCCGCGAGTGACGAGACAATCGGGAAAGACAGCTACAGGGAGAGTCTCATATCCGGCCAGTCGGCAAGACTGATTGCAGGGTATGTCTATGCCAATGCAGGGGAAGGTGAGTCGACAACAGATGTGGTCTTTGGAGGACACAATATTATTGCGGAGAATGGGACAATCCTGAAGGAATCGCCAAGGTTTACGAATGAAGCCATTTACAGTGAGATTGATATCTTCCGACTGCTCAGTGAGCGGAGGAAAAATACGACCTTTCAGCCGGGAAATGGAGAAACTCTGCCGAAGGTACCGTTTTATATTGAACTTGGGGAGACAGAGCTGACACGTCAGATTTCGCCTTCACCGTTCGTGCCGTCAAACCGTGAGGAACGTGCAAAACGCTGTGAGGAGATTCTGATGATTCAGGCGATGGGGCTGAAGAAGAGGCTGGCGCATACGAGGGCAAAGTCCGCGGTCGTCGGAATCTCCGGGGGACTTGACTCAACGCTTGCGCTTCTTGTGACCGCGAAAGCATTCGATCTGCTGGGGCTTGAGCGTGCCCAGATTACAGCGGTGACGATGCCATGTTTCGGCACAACGGACCGGACTTACCAGAATGCCTGCAAGATGACACTGAAACTCGGGGCAACGTTAAAAGAAGTTCCGATTCAGGATGCCGTGAGGGTGCATTTCCGGGATATCGGACATTCAGAAGACGATCATTCGGTGACCTACGAAAATGCACAGGCAAGAGAGCGTACACAGGTGCTGATGGATATCGCGAATCAAGACGGCGGAATGGTGATCGGTACCGGAGACATGTCGGAGCTGGCGCTTGGATGGGCCACATATAACGGAGACCACATGTCTATGTATGGAGTCAATGGATCTGTTCCGAAGACTTTGGTACGTCATCTCGTTCAATATTATGCTGATACATGCGGGGAGGAGGAACTTCGAACCGTACTTCTGGATGTGCTTGATACCCCGGTGAGTCCGGAGCTACTGCCTCCAAAAGACGGTGAGATCGCCCAGAAGACAGAAGATCTTGTCGGGCCGTATGAACTGCATGATTTTTATCTGTATTATGTGCTTCGTTTTGGATATGAACCTGCCAAGATTTACAGACTCGCAAAATATGCATTTGAGGGAAGGTATGACAACAGCACGATTCTGAAATGGCTTCAGACGTTCTATCGTAGATTTTTCTCGCAGCAGTTTAAGAGATCCTGTCTGCCGGACGGGCCGAAGGTGGGAACTGTTGCGCTTTCTCCAAGAGGTGACTTCCGTATGCCAAGTGACGCCTGCGCGGCAGCGTGGCTTTCGGATCTTGAGAATATCGAAGAATAATCAGATACGGCAGGCGGCATGAAGATTTCCCTGTAAGAATGGAAAACCAACAGTGCAGGGAATGAAGAAGTTGGTTTATGCCATAATTCTTGGGACATAGAGAGAAATGTCCCAAGAAGACGGTCAGTTTATATATGTTTCATCATTTACAGAGTCAAAAATCCATGATACGTCAAATGGATAAATTATGAAGCTGGCTGCCGGTGAGAGCCATATAATGAGCAACTTTTCGGTGTACCGGATAAAGCTTCCGGTATTTTTCGGCGCTCTCGGCATCTGGCTTGTTTATGGATTCTGTTTTGTGTATTAGATCTATCAGACTATAGTCTTTCCAAAAGCCAAGTCCATATGCTGCAAGGGCAGCAGCGCCTAAAGAGGCAGCATCCTGATCAATATTTGTCTTTATAATTTCCATATCAAAAACATCTGCAAACATCTGCCGCCAGATGGGACTTTTACTGCCGCCGCCGACAAACAGCATCTGCTGAAGCCCGGGATGGTACTGGGACAGAAGATCCATCGCATATTTCAGGTTGAATGTGATGCCCTCCATTGCGGCACGCACGAGATCATTCTTTGTATGCCCGAGTGTGAGTCCGGCATATCCGGCTACAATGTCCCGGCTTTCTTCGAACATGGAACCGCCGGCCATACTCGGATTGAAGATCAGTTTGTTAGCGCCGATGGGGGAGTCCATGATCATCCGGTTCATCTCCGTATAAGCATCCTGGATGTTTCCGTTTTTTTCTGCTTCCAGTAGTTCAGAACAGATAATATCTCTGACCCAGCGGAAGCTGTTCCCGGCGGAGAAGATACTTGTGGCAGAAGTGTAGAGCCCTTCGACACAATGTTCAAAGACAAAGGGCTTGCATTTAAAATCTAAAACAGGTTCTTTCCCGATAACGGCGATCCAGCTCGAGGACCCAAGAGATGTGTAAGTGCGTCCGTCTTTGATTCCTCTGGCCCCGAGAGCCATACAGGAATTGTCTACCCCTCCGCAGATGACTTTTACTGTGTCAGGAAGTTGAAGTGCCGCCGCTGCTTCTTTTGTAAGTGTCCCTGTGATTTCATGGGAAGGGATGATATCCGGAAGGATGGAAGGCGATATTTTCGCATTTTCAATATATTCCGGAATGTATGTATGTTTTTTCAAGTCATAGACACCGCTGCCGGACGCATAGGAATAATCTGTACAACAATGCCCGGTCAGTAAAAAGTTGCAGTAGTCTTTGGAACCTAGAATTTTATATACATTATGAAATAACTCCGGTTCATGGTCACGGTACCACATGATCTTGAAAATGGAATAACATTCCGGCGGAAATCCGTTGCCGGTATGCATGTACCAGTCTTCATATGAAACGGTCTGAAAGAAATCTTCTGCCTGCTGTGAGGCTCGGGTGTCTGACCAGATTGGAATCCGTTTTCTGAGTAGTTTGCCCTCTCTGTCAATGGGGACAACGCTTAGAGAATGGCCGGAAATTGACAATGCGGCGATTTCTTTTGGAGGGACATTTGTTTTTTTCAGCAGATTCCTGGTGGAACGGACGATTCCATTCCACCAGTCTTCGGGATTCTGCTCATGGAAATCGGTGCCGGTGTAATAAGTATCATACTGAATAAATGTGTGCGCCAGAGAAGTACCGCCTGTATCAAACAGAGAGGCTTTGATGCCTCCGGTGCCGAGATCATAGGCTATAATTTTTTCTGTATTTTCCATAGGAACTCCTTTTACCGGAAACTTTCGACGATTTCCAGAGCAGATTTTGTATTGATACCGAACCGCTCAACGCCAAGACTTAATAATTGCTCAAATTCCTGGCGGGTACGGATTCCACCGGCAGCTTTGACTTTTATCTTTCCCTGGGTGAGTCTTTTGATCCGTGCAATACGGCCTACGTTGGCCTGCCCAGGAACCCATCCGGTTCCGGTTTTTATAAAATCAGCATTAGTCTGCATGACGAGTCTGCACGCTTCATCCATTTCTTCATCGGTAAGACAATTGATTTCAATAATAACTTTCGTGAGAACATTTGCAGGAGCAAGTGCAATGATTTCGTTCAGCTCATGTAAAACATAGTCATACTCTTTATTTTTAAACTTACCGACATTCATTACAATATCCATTTCCTCCACGCCATCGGAAATCAACTCTTTCGCCTCCAGCACTTTCACGCACGTCTTGTGGCCGCCTCCTGGAAATCCGACAGGAGCACCCACATATACACCAGGAACATCCTGCAACAATCTGCTTACATCTTTCGTCCAGCACGGCAATGCATGGACATTAATAAAATTGTATTTTTTGGCAATCCCGGCAACCTCCTCGATATCCGCAAGAGAATGCACAGTCCTGACCGCACTGATATCAATAAGCCTCGCCGCTTCATTCACCGTCATAGTGATACACCTCATTTCATTTTTTATTATAAAAGGCACTCACAAAATGTATTGGAACGTTTCAATATCTGGATTATAAATCATATCCCCTCAAAAAACAACCCCCATTATTGAATTAAAGACAGAAATGTGTTACTATTCAGCCATGCACAGAGCAGGAAAAGAGCAGCGGCGCAAGCTCGCTTGCAGAGCTGATCTCTTCCTGCTCTGTATACGGCGCCCCGCCGCACTGAGATGAAGCGAAGCGGAATCGAAGTGGCATGGCTGAATAAAGGTGCAGACCGCAAAAACAAACCAGGAAAGACGAGCAAGCCCCGCTTGCAAAGTCTTTCCCCCTGCACCCAAGTGTACACAAAACTTGCAATTGAAACGTTAAAAAGGAGAACGGTATGGTTACAATAAAAGAAGTGGCGAAACTCGCAGGCGTATCGCATGGAACGGTATCGAATGTGATCAACGGTGCCACGAACGTGAGCGTGGACAAGATCCAGCGAGTGAAAGCTGCCATGGCTCAGCTTGGATATAAACCGAATTCCATCGCACGGAACCTGAAAATGGAACATACGAAAGAAATTAATATGATTATGCCAAACAGCAGAAACCGGGAATATATGGAGATTTTCGAACAGCTGAACCGCCGCGCCGCGCAGGCGGGATATTTTGTGAATCTCAGGATTACGAATGAAGTTCCAACCGAGGAGCGGCGGCTGCTCAATGAGGCACTGATGCGCAACGTGGAAGGGGTGCTTCTGATTACCTGCCAGCCTGAAAATGAAGAGTTTTTCGACGGAATTATAAAAAATGGGTTGAAGATTGTGTTTTTACACCATGAGGCAGCGGGCGGAAAATATAATTTTGTCGGATTTGATATCAGAAAAGTAATTTCTGAAAAGATAAGTGAGCTGATTGGGGAAGGAGTACGAAAACTTGCGGTAATTACGGGACCAAAAGAGTATACATTTGAGGCAGATGTCTTAAACAGTTTTTTTGGAATTCTGTGCGAACTTGGAGTTCCTGTGGAACCAAGTTATATTGAATCCAGTAACTTTGAGGCGGGAGGCGTTTTCAGGTCTGCCATGCGCATTTTGAATCTTAAATCTGTGCCGGAAGCGATTCTTTTGTCCAATATTGGGATGTACAGCAGTGTCAGAAAGGCGATGGAACTGGTCTGCAGAGAAGAAGAGAAAAGGCCAAGGCTGATTGTGCTGGAACCTTACGACTTTACAAACTATGTGGAGGGAAGTTCTGTTGCGCTTCCGTTTTACCGCCTGGCTGATGTGGCATTTTTCATGATGAAGGATATGATCAGTGAATCAGAACCTTCTGTGAGGAGAAGAATGATCAAAGTTGAGAGCGGCAAATGCAAGCATACGCATCCGGTGCAGGCGAAGGAAGGGGGAGGACTTACAATCCTTTTGAATGAATCGCCGAGCAGTAACGCGATCCGGCTGCTTCTCCCGGATTTTGAGAAAAAGACAGGGATTCATGTGGAGGTTGAGACAAAACCTTATATAGAACTTTATGAAGAGATATTGAAACATAAAAAGAAAGAGACTTATGATATCTACAGTATAGATTTCCCATGGCTTCATGATCTGGTGGAACTGGGAATACTGAGAAACCTGGATGGACTGTATGAAGAATCGAGAGAATATTTTGAATGTTACGCAAAGGATGTGCTCGAGAAAGCGTCGAAGGTAGAAGGCAGGTATTATGCGGTACCTTACAGCCTGACGGTGCAGTTATTGTTTTACCGGAAAGATTTATTTGCCAAACTGGAGAATCAGAGGCTTTATTATGAATGGTATAAAGAAAACCTGAAGGAACCTGAAACCTGGGAAGAGTTTAATAAAGTGGCAAAATTATTTACAAGAAAATACAATCCTATCTCAGATACGGAATATGGAGTGACGCTTGGAGGGAAAGAATATTCCGGGGCGGTAAATGAGTATCTGGCCAGAGTCTTTGGGTTTGGAGGGGATGTATTTAAAGAGAAAAAGGTCGCGATCGCACAGAAGGAGGCGGTAAATGCGCTGAAGAATTACCTGGAAAGCTATAATTATGCCGATCCCAGGGCGAAAGACTGGTGGTGGGATGAGCAGGTGAAGGAGTATTGTGCAGGGAATGCTGCAATGATGGTTATGTATACAGAGCACGTCTCTGCTTTGGAGGACCGGAAATTCTCAAAGGTGGTCGGAAAGACGAAAGCGGCAGTACTACCGGGAAAATATTCAGTTCTCGGCGGCTGGTCTCTTGGGATCAGTGCGTACAGTAAGAATGCAGAAGAAGCCTGTGAATTTATGAAGTGGCTTTCCTCTTACGAACTACTTGGACCGAATGCGGTTCTCGGGCGTGTGGTGCCTGATGATAAGGAAGACTATAAAGCAATGCTTACGAATGTTTATCCCTGGTATGAGACTGCATGGGAAGGGATTGCGCGTACGAAACCAAGGGAAGTGCCGCGGATTTGCGGGAAAATGCCGATGACGGAAGTACAGATGGAGGAGATTGTCGGAAGAGCCGTCCATGGTGCGGTGACCGGGAAATACACGGTTAGCCAGGCTTTAGAACGTGCAAAGATGGAATTGAAAGAAATTGTGGAACAATAAACTTGAGAAAAATGATAAAGGCTGTGTGGCTTGTGATGCTGCACAGCCTTTTTGTGCAAAGTTCATAAAAAAACTGATAATAAATAGTGATAATGTAAAATAACACAAAAAATATTGACACGTTCCAATTTGTGATGTAATCTTATGATTATAAAAGGCGCAAACAAAAAAGTTATGAAAAAATGGTAAAATGTGGAATTGTCATCTCTTTTAAGAAAGGGGAATCATCCGATGGATGAGGAAAAAAGTAATTGAAACGTTAAAATAATTGAAAAGGAGAAAAGCCATGCAGGAAAATTATAAGGAAATACTATTGTCACCGATTAAAATCGGTACAAGAACCTGCCAGAACCGTTTCTGGGTACAGGCTATGGAATGTACTGACGCAGATGAGGAAGGGAATCCGACAGCCTGGACGATTGAGAGATATGAGAATCTGTTCAAAGGAGGATATGGGATGGTAACATTAGAGGCCATCACGGTAACAGACAAAAGCCGTTCAAGACTGGCACAGCTTTCGATTATGCCAAGAAATGCTGAAAAACTGAAAAAGTTCATTCATGGTCTCAAGGAAGTGAATCCAAATGTCCTGATTGTTTTGCAGCTGACCCATTCGGGAGAGTTGAGCAATCCGGAATTTTCCAGGAGGGTTACGGTGAAACCTCTGCCTGGATTCGGAGGAGAGCTTCTGCAGGAAGAAGATGTGGAGGAAATACTTCAGGAATTTGTCACTGCCGCACGCATCGCTTATGATGCAGGGGCAGACGGCGTTGATTTAAAACTTTGCCATGGCTATCTCGGAAGCCAGATCCTGCGTCCATACAATGACAGAAAGTGGAAATATGGAGGGGCGTGGGAGAACAGAAGACAATTTGCATTCGACTTATTTGAGCGTGTAGGGGAAGAAATTCATGATAAAAACTTTTTGCTTGGAACAAAAGTCTCCATGTGGGAAGGATTTCCGGGAGGGTTTGGTACGGAAGACCCGGATTCACCAATCATTGATCTGTCAGAACCGCTGGATCTGATCAAAGGTCTGGAAGAGCGTGGTGCGAGTTATTTTGTGGAGTCAGGGGGAAGCCCTTCGATCACCACTTCCATTACACAGGCAGAACGAAATGCACCGTATTTTGCATTTCTCCATAATACATGGGCAAAAGAAATGAAGAAGGTGTTAAAGCCTGAAACGGTAGTGATTGGTTCTAACTACTCAGTGTTCAGAGACGGCAATAATGGAATTCTTGCAGTAGAGAAAGAAAACAATTCTCTGTTTCATTATGGGGCGAAATTCATATCCGAAGGCAAGGTTGATATGGTAGCAGTGGGACGGCAGTCTTTTGCAGATCCGATGCTTCCAAAGAAACTCGAAGAAGGAAGGGAAAAGGAGATCAAGTGGTGTACACTCTGTGATAACTGCCTGGAACTTCTGATCAGACAGAAACCAATTGGATGCTGTACCTATAACAAGCGGTACACGAATGTTCTGGTGGAGACAAGGAAAGAGTGCGGACGTCTGAAAGCAAAGCATACATAGAGACTGCTGAAACGACGATCAAGTTTAAGATAATAAGATGGAGGTAAATGAGTATGAAATTAGGATTTTTTGCTGCGAACTATGCACATCTTCCGTTGGAAGAGGTTGCTAAAATTGCGAGTGCGAATGGATATGAGATGTTAGAAATACCTGCCTATATAGGGAATGGACAGATGGACTGCGATGAGGTTCTAAAAGGCAGCAATGCGAAAAAACTGAAAGATATGGTGTCTTCCTATGGTATGGAAATCTCGGCATTGTCTAACCATGCAGATTCTTTATTGATTCTTGGACCTCATTCGGAAGATACGGATGGACTTTTTAAAGGGACGAAGGAAGAAAAGATCCGGTATGGAACAGAAAGTCTGCTGAAAACTGCCCAGACAGCCAACATTCTGGAAGTGCCTGTTGTCAATGGATTTACCGGGATTACGAACTGGGGAAGATATTTTCCATTTCCGTTTGCCAATGGCTGGAAACAGGCAGAAGAAGAATTTGCAGAATTATTTGTACCGATTCTTGACAAATTTAAGGAATATGGAGTGAAGTTTGCGGTAGAGCCTCACCCGAACAATCTGATCTATGATATACATACTGCCAAAAGAGCACTGGAACTTGTAGACAATCATCCCTGCCTTGGGTTTAATCTTGATCCGGCGAATCTGATGGCAACCGGAGGAGTGATGGTAGAAAATTTTATTGATGAACTGGGAGACCGTATCTTTCATGTACATGCAAAGGATGCGGAAGTCGTTGCACATAACGTCCAGCGTGGCGGAGTGTTAATGCAGGGTGACTGGCAGAGGCTGGACCGCTCTTTCCGGTTCCGTATTCCAGGATGGGGAGATGTGCAGTGGAAAAAAGTAATTACAGAGCTTGCAATGGTGGGATACGACTATGTCCTCAGTTATGAGCACGAAGATGTGACAATGAGTGTCGGTGACGGAGTAGAGAAAGTAGCGCCGTTTTTAAAGCCACTGCTGATCAAAGCTCCATACGAGGGCAGGAAAGATAAAATTTTCAATAATCCAATGGAATAGACGGAGGAAACGGGTATGAGCGATACGATGAAGGCACAAGTAGTGAAAGCGCCGTATAAAATGGAATATATGGATGTTCCGGTTCCGGAAATCAGTGAAGATGAAGTGCTGATCAAAGTAAAGGTGTGCGGGATCTGCGGTTCCGATACGAGTATTTATACGGGGAAATATGCAGCGGACAAACTGCCGCTCATTACAGGGCATGAATTTGTCGGAGAGATTGCGAGAGTTGGGGCCAACACCCAGGGCCTCAAGATCGGAGACAGAGTTGCGGTTGATATCTGCCTTACCTGCGGACATTGTTACTTCTGCAGACACAATGACGGCCTTCTGTGCGAAACATTTACACAGCTTGGAATTCATACAGACGGCGGATTTGCGGAGTATGTAAAGGCTCCGTGGAAAAACTGTTATAAACTGCCGGATACCCTGGATGATTATACTGCGGCTTTCGTAGAACCGATGACTGCTGTACTGCATGCGTCAAAGCGGATGGAACCGGAAGTTGCTTCAAGTGTAGTTGTAATTGGCTGCGGTCTTGGAATTCTTCATGCGGCGGTGGCAAAGGCAAGAGGATGCTGCCCGGTGATCGTTGTGGGAAGCAGGCCGAAAAGGCTTGCGCTTGCAAAAGAGATGGGGGCGGATTATACCATCAATATCAATGAAGTGGACGATCCTGTGGCAGAGGTGATGAGGCTGACAGACGGTATCGGGGCAGATTATGCGGTTGAGGCAGTAGGAAATCCGGAAACTTATAAACAGGCATTTGAAATGCTCAGACGAGGTGGCAAACTGACTGCGTTCGGAATCTGTGCAGAAGATGCGGCAGCAGAGATTGAACCGTATCAGTTTGTGTTAGGGGAGAAAAAAGTGACCGGATCCTGTGCGGGAATTGGAAATAACTGGGCAGAGGCGATAAAACTGCTCCAGTATGGAATTGTGAAGCCGCAGAAAATGTTCTCAATGGCAGTGCCGTTATCGGAACTTCCGCTTGCTCTGGAGGAACTGAAGACAAACAAGGAATTGGTGAAAGTGTTTGTATGTCCGGAGCTTACGACACGGAAATACTTTACAGACAATGGATCAATTTGAGCATCAGTATAAGAGGAGGAAAAAATGAAGAAAAAAATATTCGCAGTTTTATTGTGTATGACTATGACCGTGGCGCTGGCAGCAGGATGTGGTTCAAAGAAGTCGTCAGATTCTTCTTCTGGAGGAAAGAAAAAAGCAGAGGAGTCCTCTGAAAAACTGCTTGGGATTTCAGTTCCGAAGGCTTCTACGGGATGGACGGCGGCAGTACAGTATTATGCAGAAAAATATTGTAAGGAGAACAATATTGATGCCAAAATAGTGGCGGCAGAAAGTACAAATGAGCAGGCGAACCAGATGGAAGAACTGATTAACATGAAGTGTGATACTGTGCTGCTTCTGCCGATCAACGATGAGCTGGCTACTGCAGCAAAGAAAGTGATGGATGCAGGAATTACACTGGTGAATTTTGACCGTACTCTGGGCAGCACAAAGCCGGATTACTATATTGGAGGAGATAATAAGGGAATCGGAGTAGACGGTGCAAAATATCTGAAGGATAAGCTGGGGGATTCGTATACAGTAGTAATTGCGGGCGTATCTGGATGGGGAGCAATCTCAGAAGAACGTGTACAGGGGTATAAGGATACCATCAAAGAGATCAGCCCGGATGTAAAAGTTCTTGGAGAATATTCGGCGGACAATGCATCTCAGGAAGCAGGGCTTGCGCTGATGACGGATATACTAAGTGCAAACCCGGAGGTAGACGCAGTGTTTTCTGCGGATGATGAACTTGGAATTGGTTTGACGCAGGCGATTAAAGAAGCAAACAGGACGGACATCAAGGCAGTGATCGGCGGGGGAGGGGCAAAAGGATATATGGCAAAAATGACGTCACCTGATTATAAAGATATCTGGCTTGGATCAGCGACTTATTCTCCAAGTATGATTAATGATGCCATTGATATTGCGGTGAAGGTAATGAATGGAGAGAAATGTGACGAAAGCACAATTATCCCATGTGACCTGGTAGACAGAGAGAATGTAGAGCAGTGGAGAAAAGATAAAAATATTGATGAGAGTGCCCCATACTAAAGTAACGTTTTTGTGGCAGGCTTTTGCGGAGAAAAGGGAAAGATCAAAGGGAGTTTCGATGATGAAGATTAATGGAATACACCATATAGGGGTGAACACGCGGGATTTAAAAGAGTCTGTCTGCTTCTATACAGAGGTATTAAAACTTGATTTCGTAAGTGAAACGAGTCTTGGAGATGATTATGCTGCGTATATTAAATGCGGTCCGGATTCGGTTCTGGAACTGTTTTGTATGGAGGGGCGTTTGGCAGAACAGAAACAAAATGATAATGCTGTTGGCGTCCGGCACATTGCGTTTGATGTGGATCATATAGAAGAATGGGACGGTTATCTGAGGCAGCGAAAAATTCCATACAGAACAGAGCTTACGCAGATCGAGGCAATCCGGAAAAAAGTTCTTCTGGTGGAGGCACCGGATAATGTCATCGTTGAATTATGCCAAAACTGTGAAAGTGTACTTTGAGATTGCAAAGAAGTGAAGAGACTGCGTTGATTACAAAAAATATCCGGCGTCGGTAATTAAAACGAGACAGCTGCAATCATGTCAGCTGTCTCGTTAAAATTTTTCTAAGTATGGTCTAAAGCTTGATTCCTTTGAAAAGATCTCCAAGGCTTGTTCCGATATTTTCGGATTTTGGAATTTCTACTTTTTCATACACTTCTTCTTCAGGCTCAGCAAGAGCTTTGATACTCAGGCTGATTTTGCCGTCTTTAATACCAATTACTTTCACCTGAACTTCATCACCGGAATTCAATACGTCTTTTGGTGATTTGATTCTTTTTGTACTGATCTGGGAGATATGGACAAGACCGGAAAGTCCGTTCTCAAGACGGACAAAAGCTCCATAATTCTGAAGGCTTTCAACCGTTCCTGTCAGGACAGAACCGATTTTTATATCTGCAAGTTTTTCTTCCTGGGCTTTTCTTTCTTTGGCTTTCAGAAGTTCCCGTGCAGAAAGGACGAGACGGTTATTGGCCTGGTCAACGTCGATTACCTGGACTTCGATATCCTGAAGCAGATATGTTTCCAGATTCTCAATGTAGGATAAAGAAAGCTTGGACGCAGGAATAAATCCGCGAAGGCCTTCGACCATTGCAATGGCTCCTCCATTTACAATCCCTTCAATTTTTACAGGGAGGACAGTTCCTTCTTCCATATATCTGGTTACAACGTTCCATGGATTGGCATCATCAAAATGGCCTTCGTAGTCAGCCATGGATTCCTGTTTGTCAGTTTCATTCTGTAATAATTCTTCGCTCATATTGTACACCTCTTTAATTTCAATTTATCAATAGTATAGCATAACTTCACGGACATTAGTAGTTTTATAAAGAATATTTTTCTTTTGAGAAATTTATAATATTCTATTGACACATAATATTATACGACATATAATATGACTAAAGGAACAGTATTAAAAGAAAAATAATATTATAGAAAAGGAGTGGGCATATGGTATTTAATACTGGTGCGGCTCTCCTTGATGCGATTGTGCTGGCGGTTGTATCAAGAGAGAATGAAGGCACTTACGGATACAAGATTACCCAGGATGTACGAAAAGCCATTGATGTCTCAGAATCTACGCTCTATCCGGTACTCAGGAGGCTTCAGAAAGATGAATGCCTGGAGGTATACGATAAACAGATTGACGGCAGAAACAGGAGATATTATAAGGTTACGGAGAAAGGAATGGCACAGTTGAATCTATACCGTGTTGAGTGGAAGAATTATTCTAAGAAAATCACAGAATTATTTGAGGGAGGTGTGGCTGTATGAACCGCATAGAATTTATGAAAAAGTTAGAAGCGTTACTTAGAAATATATCCGTCGATGAGCGGAAGGAAGCCATACAATATTATAATGACTATTTTGATGATGCGGGACCAGAAAATGAAGACGAAGTAATTAAGGATCTTGGAAGTCCGGAAAGAGTGGCAGCGACAATCAAAGCCGGTTTAAAAGGGCAGGACGATGAGTTCAGCGAATTCAGTGAAACGGGATATACAGATACGAGATTTGACAGGAAAGATTCTCCGGCGAGAAGGGGAGAGACAGGAAAGAAAACATCTTACGAGTATAATTACAGCGATACCGGGTATCATGCGGGATATGACGATAGCTCAAAGCCTAAGACAGATGTATGGAAAGTGGTTGCAATTATTCTGCTTGTCATCGTGGCGTCACCGATTGTTGTTCCGATTGCGATTGGAATTGCAGCAGCAGTCTTTGGGATTGCAGTCGGAATATTTGCAGTACTGATTTCATTTGTGGTGGCGATGGTGTGTATTGGAATTACCGGAATTATCTTGTTTGGAGCAGGAATCCCTTGTCTGGTGGCATCGCCGGCGGCTGGTCTGGGAATGATAGGTGCAGGAATGATTGTATTTGTAATCGGACTGATCGGAACAGTCTTGACAGTGAAGCTATGTATGATGGCATTTCCGCCAATGATCCGTTTTATCGTTGATCTGGTCAGAAAGCCATTTCACAGAAAGGGGGCATCAGCATGAAAAAAGGATGGAAAGTATTCTCGGTTGTATGTGCGGTGATCGCAGGAACAGGGATTGTATTATGCCTGATTTCATTTGCGATGGGAGGACGGTATTCGGATTTGGGATTAAGTTATCACAGAGTCTGGGGACCGTTTGGATATTTCAATGGACATAACGGGTCCACATACGATTCATACGAAGTGCGTGCGACGGACAGCAGAGATGAATTTGAGGATATTAAGTCTCTTGATATCTCAACCACGAGCTGTGAAGTGCGTATAGGTGAGAGTGACAGCGATAAAGTGACAATAGAGACAGAGAATGTTCCGAAAGAGCTTGGGTTAAAATATTACCGTGAGGGAGACGGCACATTCGTCGTGGAAACGAAAGAGAACGTGGTCACAGATGGTGATGACGCAAGAATTTATATTGATTTGCCAAAGGATAGGAAGTTCAGTGAGGCAGATCTGTTCATGGGAGCAGGCCGCCTGTATGCAGATGGAATCCATGCAGATGACCTGGATCTGGAGGTAGGAGCAGGATATGCAGAGGTAAGCGGTTTTAAGGCAAATGAAGTATCGGCATCCTGTGGTGCCGGCGAGCTGGTACTTTCCGGTGAAACTCTGGGTGATGTTGATATCGAATGTGGAGTCGGCAAAATTGAATTAACAACTCCGGGAAGAGAAGAGGATTATGATTACTCACTGGAATGCGGTGTTGGTGAGGTAAGATATGGAAACAGAAATTTCAGCGGAATTGCAAGGGAAATTGATGCAGATAACGGCGCAGGAAAAAGTATGGATATTTCCTGCAGTATGGGAGCAGTTATCGTAAATTTTGAAGGACAGTAGCAGAACAGGTAAATTAAAAGGAGGTAACAGTTATGAGTGCAAAAAGATTATATCGTTCAAGAAGTCAGAGAATGATCTGTGGTGTATGCGGAGGTGTGGCAGAATATTTTGATATTGATCCTACATTGATCAGGCTTCTGCTTGTATTGCTGGGATGTACGGGAACCGGTGTGGTAGCTTATTTTGTGGCAGCCATCATCATTCCGGACGATCCGATAGCATAGTGGCAAAGGAGCAGGCTTATGGTATTTCAGACAGGATCAGCACTATTGGATGCAATTGTGCTGGCAGTTGTATCCAGAGAGGGAGAGGGAACCTATGGATATCGGATTACGAATGATGTACGGCAGGTGCTGGAAGTTTCGGAATCCACATTATATCCTGTATTGAAACGGCTTGAGAAAGATGCGTGTCTCGATGAATATGACGTACAGTATGACGGGAGGAACCGGCGGTATTATAAGATAACAGAAAAGGGAATGGTTCAGCTTAAGCTGTACGAAAAGGAATGGGTAAAATATGCCCGCGAGATAGAAGAATTATTCGGAGAGGAAATTCTCAGATGACAGGAAGAGGTCAGGAGCGTAAAATGCCTGACCTTTTCCCTTTCGTATGTATTGGGGAAGGAGATATATGGAAAAAGACAAAAAAGCACCATGCCGGTGAAATCAGAAGAAAAAGAAGAAGAGTGCAGGTGCAGAAACTATGCCGGATTGTAAAAAGAGGGATAAAAAATTCAAATTAGGGCAATAATAAAATGTCAAAAAATATACCATGGTCTACATGTAAAATCTGAATTTAATTTTTTTCAAAAAAGTGCTTGATTTTTTCTGTCCATCTGATATAATAACCTTGTTGTCAACGAGACAAGATAAAAAAACAACACAATGCGGATTGGTGTAATGGCAGCACAGCAGACTCTGACTCTGTTTGTGAAGGTTCGAGTCCTTC
>URQQ01000012.1 GCA_900549995.1 uncultured Lachnospiraceae bacterium
GGAAATATTCTGCCATCGTCAGTCCTGTCTCAGCGACACGCATACGTGCTCCAGGCGGCTCATTCATCTGTCCGAATACCAGCGCAGTTTTCTCCAGAACTCCCGATTCCTTCATCTCCGACCAGAGGTCATTTCCCTCTCTGGAACGTTCTCCGACACCGGTAAAGATCGAATATCCGCCGTGCTCTGTCGCAATGTTATGGATCAGTTCCTGAATCAGAACCGTCTTGCCGACTCCGGCACCTCCGAACAGACCGATTTTACCGCCTTTTGCATATGGTGTCAGAAGATCAATGACTTTGATTCCCGTTTCCAGTACTTCCACTGCCGGGCTCTGCTGCTCGAATGACGGAGGATTTCTGTGGATCACCCACTTCTCGTCACTGTCAGAAAGCGCTTCACCATTGTCAATCGCATCCCCCAGAACATTAAAAAGTCTTCCAAGTGTCTGATCACCTACAGGCACCTTGATGCCTGCCCCGGTCGCAGTTACTTCCATATCTTTATAAAGCCCGTCACTGGACGCAAGCATAATGCAGCGTACAATATTGTTGCCTACGTGCTGTGCCACTTCCATGACGCATCTCTTGCCGCCATTGTCTACTTCCAGCGCATCTTTGATTAATGGAAGATCTTCTTTACTATCAAATTCTACATCTACTACAGGTCCCATTACCTGTACAATTCTTCCTTTTGTCATAACGCTTTATCTCACTTCCTTTTCTGTGCGTTCGCACCGCCGATTACCTCCGTCAGTTCCTGGGTAATACCGGCCTGACGCACACGATTATAAGTCACATTCAATTCACCCAGCATATCTGTCGCACTGTCTGTGGCATTCTGCATCGCCATCATACGAGAGTTATGCTCACTGCAGAAGGACTCTACAAGACATCCATAGATGATACCATTCACATAGTTCGGGACAATGCTGTCCATAACGCTGTGCGCAGAAGGATACAGGACAATATCTTCCCGGTATACATCCAGCGGAATCTGAACATTAGCCGGACCAAAATCGGCCCTCACAAGAGGCAGAAGCTTGATTTTTTCTGTCTCTACCTGCATTGCATTTTTCATCATCGTAAAGATAATATATACATCATCCAGCTCTCCTGCCTCAAACAGGCCGATAATCCTGGATGCAATCACTCTTGCCCTGTGCATCGTCGGGTTCTGAACCGTATAATGGAAATCTGTGTCTACTTCCACACCCTTATTTTCAAAATAATGTCTGCCCAGTTCCCCCAGCACGAACAGCTTATGCTGTCCCGGCTTAGCCAGCATTTCTTCTGCCATCTTTATGACATTGTGGTTATATGCTCCGGCCAGCCCTTTATCCGCAGTAACGACAATGCAGCCGATCTTCCTTTCTTCTGGTGCTTTCCCTTCACGCGTGTCAAAAAAATGGCTGTGCATCTCCGGGACATGGCGCAGAATTCTCGAAATTTCTCTCTGCATTGCATAGAAAAACGGTTCCGTATCTGCAAGCTTTTTCTTCGCCTGCTTCATTTTGGAAGAAGAGATCAGGTACATCGCATTCGTGATTTTTCTGGTCTCCTGGATACTTGCGATCCTCTCCTTTATTTCTCTTGCATTTGCCATACTAACACCTGCTTATCTTCTCTCTTTAAATTCTTTCACTGCATCTATGATTTTCTGAATCAGTTCTTCACTCAGAACTTTTTTCTCTTCGATTTCTTTTCCAATCTCAGGATGCTCTCTGTCGAAGAAAGAAAGCATTTCTCCCTGGAACTGTTTCACCTTCTTTGTCTCGACGTCAAGCATCAGTTTGTTTGTCGCCGCGCAGAGTGTAATTACCTGCTCATGAAGGCTCAGTGGATGACACAGCGGCTGTTTCAGAAGTTCTGTCAGACAGCTTCCATACTGAAGCTGCATCTTCGTCGCATCATCAAGGTCGGAACTGAACTGTGTAAAGGACTCCATCTCGCGCGCCTGTGCCAGATCGATACGGACACTTCCGGAAGCTTTCTTCATTGCCTTGGTCTGCGCTGCACCGCCGACACGGGATACAGATAATCCAACATTGACGGCTGGTCTCATACCTGCATTGAACAGATCTGTCTCCAGGAAGATCTGACCGTCGGTAATAGAAATTACATTCGTCGGAATGTATGCAGATACATCTCCTGCCTGTGTCTCGATGATCGGAAGTGCCGTGATCGAGCCGCCGCCCGCCTCGTCGCTTAACCGGCTGGAACGCTCCAGCAGCCTTGAGTGCAGATAGAATACATCTCCGGGATATGCCTCTCGTCCGGGAGACCGTCCAAGCAATAATGAGATCGCACGGTACGCAACCGCATGTTTTGACAGATCATCATATACCATAAGTACATCTTTGCCCTGATACATGAAGTACTCCGCAAGCGCTGTCGCAGAATACGGGACAATATATTGAAGCGGCGCACAGTCACTGGCTGTCGCACAGAACACTGTCGTATAATCCAGCGCATCATTTGTGCGGAGTGTATTGACAAGCTGCGCTACTGTAGACGCCTTCTGCCCGATTGCCACATAGATACAGATTACATCTTTTCCCTTCTGGTTCAGAATCGTATCCATCGCAATCGATGTCTTACCTGTCTGCCTGTCACCGATAATCAATTCCCTCTGCCCACGTCCGATCGGGAACATGGAATCAATGGAAAGAATTCCCGTCTCAAGCGGAACACTGACAGATTTACGCTCTATTATTCCAGGAGCCTCCTGTTCGATCGGGCGGTAATCTTTCGCCTCAATCTCACCTTTGCCGTCAATCGGTGCACCAAGTGCATCTACAACTCTTCCTATATATCCTTCTCCAACGGAAATTCCGGCTTTCTTTCCAGTACGTGCAACCTTGGTTCCTTCCTTGATCTCTGCATCGTCTCCGAACAGAATACAGCTGATTTCATTCTGCTTGATATCCTGTACCATACCTTTTAAACCAGTTTCCAATGTAATGATTTCTCCATACATTGCATGATCAATTCCGTATATGGTGGCAATCCCATCACCGACAGAAACAACCGTTCCCACTTCCTGGTCTCTGCTTATCACATCATAATTCTCTATCTCTTCTTTCAGAATAGAGATAATTTCATCTGAGCTGATTGAACTCAATTTGCTCACCTCCAGGTCAATTTTTGTTCTAATCGTTTTAGACGTCCCTGTATGCTGTAGTCATACTCCCTGCCGTTTACATGCAATATGAATCCTCCGATCATCTTCGGATCTTCTTCCATATCCCACTTCACACCTTTGGCATGATACTTCCCGCACACGAACGTCTCCATTTTATCTAGCTGCTCCTTTGTAGGCGGAACAACATAAGACAGCCTTGCCCTGACTATCCCGTTCATCTCATCCTTGCGTTCAAAATAGGTGGCAAATATGTCCCTCACGATTTCCATTTTTTGATAGTCACTCACAACTTTCAGGAAATTCTTAATCTCTCCGGGAAATACCCGCTCAATAATTGATTGTTTTGCAGATTTTGGAATCACAGGGTCCTTTAGCACTGTGCAAAGCTCAGGAACTTCACCAAAAATTCGGTCTGCATCCCTGATCGCTTCCTCTGAAATCCCAAGATCAAACAAAACCTTTGCATAATTAATGGTTGTCTGTGTCATCATGAGATTCACCTGCTTCTTCCAGAAACTGATCGTAAATTGCCTGGTTACTGCTCCCACTGCTCTGATCTATGATAATTTTCTTCGCAGCTTCAATGGCAAGCCCTGCCACCTGAGATTTCATATCGCGTAACATCTGTTCCCTCTCAACTTCCATTGTTTCCCTGGCCGCTTTCGCTAATTTTCCTGCCTGTATATCTGCCTCTTTTACAATACGTTCATACTCGGCTTTGGCATCTTTTCTGGCCTGCTCGATCATCTGATTGGACTCATCTTTGGCACCCCTTAGTGCGCCTTCATATTGTGATTTCAGTTCCAGCGCTTTGGCCTGCGTGTCGTTGGCATTCTTGATTCCATCTTCGATCATCGCTTTCCGCTTCTCCATAATTTCCGTAAGAGGACGGATTAAGAACTTTCTCAATAAAAGATAAAGAACAATCAGGTTAATAATAGTCAAGACGAGGTTAAAGTCTAATCTTAACACTCCTTAACACCTGCCTTTCTTTATTTTAAGAAGAAGATAATTAATAACCCGATAATGAATCCATAGATAGCGGTTGCCTCTGCAAGTGCACATCCAAGAATCAATGTCTTGCTGATTTTTCCTTCTGCCTCCGGCTGTCTTGCAATAGCCTCTGTTGCTTTCCCTGTTGCGATACCGATACCAATACCTGCTCCTAAACCTGTTAAAACTGCAATACCTGCTCCAATTGCTATAATTGTACCCATCATACTATTCTCCTTTTTTATGTTTTTCTAAGAAGGCCTCGCCCTCTCTGTCACGGCCGGTAAATATATTCCGGTCTTTACTCCATCTCTTCGTTCATAAATAATGCTGTCAGGAACACGAACACATAAGCCTGCAGCAAACCATCGAAGATATCAAAATAAAAACTAAATGGGATTGGTACTAAAAGTGGTATAACCATCTTCAGTAACTCCATGACCACAAATCCTCCCAGTATGTTACCAAACAACCGCATACAAAGTGAAAGCGGCCTGATGACGATTTCCATCACCATAATCGGGGTAACAAGAGGTACGGGTTCTGTGAAATGTTTTAACCAGTGCTTCATTCCATTCCTGTGTATTCCTGAATATTCAATCAGAACCATGCTCATAATTGCAAGAGCCGCTGTAACATTCAGGTCCTTTGTGGGCGGTTTAAATCCGAACAGCCCAATCACATTGGAAACTCCCAGATACAGAATCACCGTAATCAGATACGGTACATAACGCTGGTTTTCTTTCCCGATAATCTGTACAAAGAAGTCCTGTGCCCAGCTGATGGCAGATTCCAACGCCAGCTGTACTTTCCCCGGATTCTCAACACTTAAATTTCTGACGAATATAACCGACAGAAGTGTAAGAACTGCCATAATAATCCAGGTAACTACTACCGACTCATCTACTGCGATACCACCGAAAATGGGAATCGTGAAGACCGTCTGGCAATTCAGTTCTTCCAGCAAGTTCTTCGTTAAAGCTTCCGTACTATCCCCTTCCTTCTTATTAATATATTTACTTTTAGTTTTTAAAAGTTGTATACACATTACTGCTAATTTTTTAATTTGTCAACACTCCTGCATTTTATCCCCTGTTTCGATTTTCTCTTAATTTTTTATCCAAAATATAATGTTTTTGTTTGTTTTTTTTTAGATTTTTTATTCAAAATTTATCTTTATCACCTGAAAATTTTTTAGATCATCAAAATTTATGAACAAATCCATACCCTATCTTTCCAAATCTTTTTAAATCTTTGTCAATTTTGCACAGTCAGATTGTTTAAATATTAATACAATCTTGATGTCGTTTAACAATAACTGTGAATATATTACAATATGGCAATCTGTATTTTGTACAAATAGCTATATTGGTTTTTTATTTTTCAGTCAATTTTCACATCTAAGGTAGCAAATATGTAAAACTGGCTGTATAATGGTTGTATCTTATTATGAATGGAGTGGTAATCATGGATACAGAGTCAAAAATCACATGCAAAATTGAACATCACGCAATTTTATTTGCCTTGCTCGCCAAACATGCCATCACCCTGTGCGGAGATGATGGGGCGGAGACAATACAGGAAGGTATGATCAGCTACGGAAGAGAACGCGGTGCCCGCATGGCAGCAAATGCTCAGGCAAACGGCGATCCTCTGAATATGATGACAGATCAGGCCTACGGAGAATGGCAGCCGGAATACGAAGGACAGATGGAAGTTGGCTGGGTCCGTACTGAACCAACATTTCAGACCTATATCCGCAAATGTCCCTGGTGTGATGCCTGGAAAAAGCACAATATCATGAATTACGGTAAACTTTACTGTGTCAACGTAGACAACGCAGTCTATCAGGGATTCCGCGATGATCTTATCTGCAAAACCATGTCTACCAACTTAAGCTTCGGCGGGGATCAATGTGTATTTGACTGGGGATATCCTCTGTCAGAAGAAGAAGCCGCAGAACTCGTACGCAAGAAAGAAGCACTGGGAACAAGCTGTATGAAAGATTTTACATATCACACGGCGCATCTCCTCCACACAGTAGGCAATACACTCAAAAAGGAACTGGGAGAAGAAGGGGAACTTGCAGTAAAACGGGCTCTCGACGAATATGTAGATAAATTCGGACAGGAGTATCTGGACGTACTGGAAGGTGTCTATGAATAATCAGATAGAAAATCAGTGGTTCGATTCCTTCATCCCACGGATGAAAGAAGTGGCTGCCTACATTTTTGATCATCCGGAGCTTCCTTACCAGGAACATCAGTCTTCTAGATATCTTGCCGGTTTTCTAAAAGAACAGGGATTTGATGTAAGTTTCCACACTGCAGGCATCGATACTGCGTTTACCGCATCTTTCGGGACAGGTTCCCCTGTGCTTGGATTTCTCGCTGAATACGATGCTCTCCCATCTCTTGGTCATGGCTGCGGGCATAATCTTCTTGGGACAGGTGCGGCGGCTGCGGCATGTGCTCTGAAAGCTTATATGGAAGCATCCCATACAGAAGGGACAATCCTCGTCTTCGGCTGCCCTGCGGAAGAAAACATGTCAGGGAAGATCAAGATGAATGAAGCCCATGTTTTTGATCAGCTGGATGCCGCCGTCACATGGCATCCGTTTGACAGAAACCGTATCAGCAATGATATCTGGCTTGCTCAGGATATTAAAAACTATCATTTTTACGGAGTCTCCTCCCATGCCGCCAAAACACCTGAACTCGGGCGGAGCGCTCTGGATGCTGCAGAACTTATGAATGTCGGGGTGAATTATCTTCGGGAACATGTCGCAGACGATGTGCGGATGCATTATGCTTATACAAGCGCTGATACTGCCGCCAACATTGTTCCGGACTATGTATCCACGAATTATTTTATCCGCTCCGCCAAACGCGCCCGGACAGAAGATGCTTCCAAACGCGTGGACGACTGTGCCAGAGGCGCCGCGCTTATGACCGGAACCCGTGTGGAGATAGAACTTGCCGCAAGCTGCAGTGAGATGAAGGTAAACCGTGAACTTGCAGAAACTTTTTATCATGCTATGGAGCAGATTCCGGTTCCCCAATATACGGACGAAGAACTTTCTTTCGCCCGCCAGCTCTCAGAAGAAGCCGGTTTTAACAATAATGGGAAGCTTTTCACCGGACTGGAACCGCTCGAACCGGAGCCGGTGATTCTGTCCATCGGCACGGATGTCTCCGATGTCAGCCACCGGATTCCGACAGTGACTGTAAGCGCCGCATGCATGTGCAGGGGAACACCTCTTCATCACTGGGCCGCTGCAAAACAGGCGGGCATGAGCATCGGAGAAAAAGGCATGATCTATGCTGCCAGATGTATGGCACTTGGCGCAAAATATCTTCTCACGGATCCGTCACATCTGAAACGCGCCTGGGAAGAACATCATTCTTAACTTAAGGAGGTTTTTATCATGATCACAAAAACAATCGGCCTGATCGGCTGCGGCAATATGGGAGGTGCCATCCTCTATGGTGCACTGGAAAGCGGCGTCCTGGCCAAAGAAAATGTCTACGTCTATGACATCAACCCTGCAATGATGGAAAAAGCAGAAAAGTGGGGTGTGAATCTCGCTTCAGACAACGAGGAACTGTGCCGTAAAAGCGACCTCATTCTTCTCGCAGTAAAGCCGCAGAATGCTTCAGAAGCGCTTGCAGAGACAAAACAGGCCCTTGACAACAAAGCCCTGATGTCTATTGTTGCCGGAGTGACCGTAGAACGTCTGGAAAAAATGATGGATTCCTCACCCCGGATCCTGCGGATCATGCCAAACACACCTGCCATGGTATTTGCCGGAGCATTCGCGCTCTGCTCCGATAATAACCTGACTGATGATGAAAAAGAGGCAGCCGAACTGCTCTATCAATCCATCGGAATCGTGGAATGGGTACCGGAAAAGCTGATCGATGCTGTCTGCGGACTGAGCGGCGGCGGACCTGCCTATGCTGCCATGTTCATCGAAGCACTGGCAGACGGCGGCGTCAAACAGGGACTCCCCCGTGCCACTGCGTACAGGCTGGCCGCACAGACGGTCATGGGTACCGGGAAAATGATTCTGGAAATGGGAATTCATCCCGGCGAACTCAAAGACATGGTAACTTCCCCCGGCGGAACAACCATTGAAGGCTGTGAAGCATTGGAACGAGGCCAGATGCGCTACGCTGTCATGGACTGCGTCAATGCCGGCACAGAAAAATCCAGGAAGTTATAGCAAAAAGCACCATCTGGAACTCTTATCCGGATGGTGCTTTCTGTCAGTTTTACCCCTTATTATTTTTTGGTTCTCTATTCGTCAAAGAGCAATGCAACTTTCTAATCTGCTTGTAAATCATGGAATACTGCATTTGTATTCCTCACACAAAGTCCTAAAGAACCTCCCATATAATTTGTTAGTTCCCGATGTATCAACACTGCCCCGTCACAGTAAATCTTCAAATTGCACTTGTTAACTTTAATACAGATCTGATATGTCCTCTTTAGATTCACTGTCAATGATGTTTGCGCAAACACTGTATTTTCACGTAACAACTTCACCTCATTATGATCAGCATCAAAAAGCAGCCGGTATCCATTTCCCTGACCATCCATCCCAAAAACTAAACCAGCACATTTTCCTGTGTGATATGGCATGATTCTCATCTTTGCCTGAAAATTAAAATCACGGTATTTCTTTTCACAAATCAGCATTCCCTCTTCGCTGCAATCCCCTTCAAGACCATCAATAGTCTCTGCCCATTTTCCGGTAATCACCTGATTGAATTGTTGAAACTGTTCTTTCTTTTGCGGCCAAATTGAATCTAATTCATAGTAGCTGCTGCGAATAAGTTTCGCCTTAGAATCCTGCATCCCAACGAATATACGCTTGCAACAGCCATTAAAAAACAAATTGGTCATAACAACCTTACCATCATCGGCAAAAATCTCTACTTGAGACACATCTGCTATGATATGTAATTTAAGCAGATGATCTTTTAATTTTAAAGGTGCCCTGAATATTCCGTCAAATTCTGGTATCTTATATCCACTTTGTGATTGACGTACAAAGTTTAAATGTTTTTCGTCCTCGTCATAAATTAATTTTACCCAACTTTCATCATCACTGTAAAATACAATTTGAACCTGACCCTTATCATCCTCGAGTTTCAGTTCACAGCACAGCTCAAAGGCCTCACTATGCACCTCAAGTTCCAGCCCGTCATTCGGTAACAATTCGCGGTCACTTATCATGGATCGATCTGTTCTCAGTCGCTGCATCTCTTTCACCGGTTCCTGTATTATGCAGATTTTACTTTCATCTTTTACCAGTTTTAATTCACGAACCGTTGAGAACTGCCCCTTAAAAAGAGAAGTTGGTTCTTTGTCCCGATAGAGCCAGTTATCAGCCCAGGCAATCATTAATCTTCGATTGTCCTGAGCAGGAATATCGTTCCAGGTTACACCGGCATAAAAGTCTTTGCCATAATCTAACCATTTAACTTTCCCGGACGGATCATCATTCACAAAACTTTTTCCATCAAATTGCCCTACAAAATATTGCATCCCGGTTCCGCCTGCCGGCGCACCATCATTAACACTTACAAGCAGAACCCAGCGGCTTTCTTCACGACAGTTTTCAACTGGCAGCTTAAATAAGTCAGGACACTCCCATACACCTTTGTGTGAACCCTCTGTGGATCCGAATTCTCCTGTAAACTTCCAGTCAATCAGGTTCAGGGAACGATAAAACTCAACATGATCCTTACATGCCAATACCATAATCCAACATTTTGCTTCATCAAACCAAAAAACTTTTGGGTCACGGAAATTCGGATTGCCTCGCGAAGTCAGCACCGGATTCCTTTCATACTTTGTCCATGTCCGTCCTCGGTCATTACTGTATGCCAGGCCCTGACTCTGCTGTGCATCTACGTGCTCATTATATGTAAATAATGCTACGATCACTTTTTCTCTGCCATACTGCAGGCCGCTTGTATTATCCCAGTCAACTACCGCACTTCCTGACCAGATCTGTCCAATTGAATCCGGAGCCAATGCTTCCGGAAGATGTTTCCAATGAACAAGATCCTTACTTACTGCATGCCCCCAATGAATATGATTGTTAACATTATACTGATGCATCAGGTGGTACTCTTCCTCATAATAAAACAATCCATTGGGATCATTGATAATATGCGATTCGGCCGTATAATGAATCTGAGGGCGATACATATCCTTAAAATATTTTTCTCTGGTTATCATATTATTTTTATCCTTTCACGCCGCCGGCACTCAAACCTTTTACAAACTGCTTCTGGAACAGTATGAAAACCACCACTACCGGTGCCAGTCCAATCATTGCTCCTGCCGCCAGCAAATGATAATCTGCACCATAAGTTTGGAAGAAAGTCGAGATCGCCAATGGTATCGTATGATAATTCTGATTCTGGAGAAAGAATACCGATTGACCATAATTATTCCAAATGCCAACACCCTGCATAATAACCACTGTAGCTGTGATTGGCTTTAACAACGGAAACGTAACCTTCCAGAAAGCTCCAAATCTGGAGCACCCGTCGATAATTGCCGCTTCTTCAACCGACTCGCTCATCGAACGGATAAATCCCTCATATAAAAACACCGAAAACGGCAGGCTTTGACATGCCAGAAGAAAAATCATTGCCCAATGCGTATTGATTCCATTTATTCTTTTCATGATAGAATACAACGGTACTGTGTTAATAATTCCCGGTACCATCATACTTAATATCATGATGTTAAAAATAAACCTGTTTATCCTACTTTTATTTCGCGCCGCTGCATACCCTCCACAGGCAGCACAAAATACCAATAAAATCACTGCACCAACTGTTATAAACAAAGAGTTAAACATCGCTCTCCCCATATTGGCTGCCTTCCACGCACTGCTGAAATTCGCGAAATTTAACGCCCTCGGAAACCACTCTTCTGCTATACTGCTGCCGGCATCACTTAAACTTAAATAAAACATAATATAAAATGGAATCATAAAAACGATGATAATTACAACGATACCCAAAACAGGAAATAATTTTTTTAATGTTTTCACTGGCAACCTCCTTTACATTTCTACTTCTTTCCCTCTCATCCACCGCAGCGAAACAGCAACCGGAATGACAATGATGAAAAACATAATAATTGATACCGCTGTTGCATAACCCGCAAAGCCGTTAAATGACTGCTTGTAAATAAATATACTAAGTGACTCTGTAGCATAGCCGGGTCCCCCCATAGTAATCGCCATAATAATATCAAATACCGCCATGGAACCGATGATATTGGTAAATATGTTAATCCGCGCTGATGGATATAATAACGGCCAGGTTACATTTTTAAACATTTGCAAAGGCCCTGCCCCATCTATTCTTGCAGATTCATATAACTCACCAGGAATTGATTGCAGTCCGGCCAGGTAAATCATCATTGGACCGCCCACAAACTGCCACACATTTACAATAATAATCAACCAGATAGCTTTATCCGGATCTCCCATCCAAACGAATAGTCACTCCCAAATTGCTGCAATATTTTATCAAGAACTCCGGTTCTTGGCGATAAAATCAAAGTCCAAAGATACCCCATAATCAGCGGACTGATGATTGATGGCATATAGACTGCCGTACGCGCCAATATCTTTCCTTTCACTTTTGAATCAAACAAAATTGCTAAAAGCAATCCAAAAACATTCAGCAATACCGGACTTACCAACCCAAACAACAAGGTGACTCCGATTGCATGAAGTGCACGTTGATCGGAAAAAAATCGAATAAAATTGCTTAGTCCGATAAAATTACGCTCCTCTGAAAAACCATTCCAATCAGTCATACTTACCCCTGCCCCCTGAACTAATGGCAGAATAAAAAACATCAAAAAAAGCAGAGCCGCCGGCAGAAACATAAATTTATGTAAGTTGGTAGATACTTTACTTCTTATCACACTCATTGATCTACTCCTTTTCTGTTAAAGAGGGAGCTGCGTATGTATCACTCACCCCGCAACTCCCTGCATGAAAATATGAAACTATTGTGCATCAAAAGCAGTTTTCCACGCCGTCTCATATGCCTTGGCAAATTCCTCAGGGGTATATTGACCGGCAAAAAATTCTTGCAGCATCACACCAGTTGCGTCACCGCCAAAGCCAGCCGGTTCTTTAGCCGGTCCCAGTAATGCTGCGGTTTCAACAACCTCTTCGGCACTTTTAACAATCGGTCCCAAATCAACGTCAACATCCGCAAATGCCGTCGGCGCATTTCTTGTCTCTGTATAAGAAGCCTGGTTTTCCGCACTAAATAACCATGTTAAAAATTCTTTTGCAGCTTCCTGATTCGGCGAATCGGCCATTATGTAGTACGTACTGTCAGGACTTAGATTGACCGCCGGTTTAACATCGGAATTGATCGCCGGCATAGCACTGACACGAAGTTCATTCACTGCATCCGGATTGATATCTAAAATACCGCCAAGGGCAAATAATCCTTGGAAAATAACCGCTGCATCACCATTTGCAATGGCATTCATCGCGTCATCATAAGTTGCGGTAAGGACGTTTCCATTGATTAATCCTTCTTCCTGCAAAGTACCAAGCCACCGGATATATTCTTCCATCGCACCGCCCTTCTCGGAATATTTCAAAACACTTAAATCTCCTCGTAATGCCGCTTTTCCATACTCTTCTTCCCCAATTTTCTGCCGTTCCACTGCTTCCGGGATATAACCAAACAGCATTCCAATCGTCCATGCCTCTTTTCCTGAAAAATATAACGGATCCATATCCGGATTCGCTTTTTTTATCGCCCGGAGGTTATCCGTAAACTCATCCAAAGTTTCAGCCGGTTTTAAATTTAATTCGTCGAACACCTTTTGATTGTATATTGCGGCCGTAATCATCGTATTCGTTGGGAGATAATAGTTTTTTCCACTTTTCGTGTCTTTTGAAAGATTTTTGACCGACGGATCAATTCGATCCCACCACTCGCTATCAGATAAGTCAACAAATTTCTCGGCATCAATCATCTGTTGTGTTGACATGGTTGTAATATCCGGAAGATCATCTGCCGCTATCTTCGTCTGAAGTGCTGCTGTCCCTTCTTTTTGGAACTCATGTTCAACCTTAATCGTATCGCTTTGTTCATTAAACCGATCAACTGCTTCATTATACCAATCAACCATCTCCACATTTCCGTTAAAGAACTTAACTACCGTTTTATCCTTTGAGCCGCTTTCCAAACTGCCGCCATTCCCATCCGTTTTGCCGCCGCATCCTGCCATGCTGACCACCATCAAGGCTGCAAGCATACCTGCTAAAATTTTCTTTTTCATATTCATCCCTCCTGTAATCATTTAGGTTTCTAACTTATAATGTAAGTATAAATTCTTACTTGCCCAAGTGAAATACCCAAAACTTACGATCAGGGTACGATTTTTTCTCATTTCCGGAAAACAACAATTTTATATGATATATTATCATTATCAACTTATAAAGGAGAGGATTTATTTTGGACCGTTTATTAAAGTCATGTTCACTTAAAATGCACAGCATTCGATTTACTCTTACTTTTGTCGTGGCAACCCTGATCTTAATTTCAATTTTTATTACATCGATATTATCATATACAAGATACACAAAAGATTTTGAATCTCAATCTTCTGCACAAACTCAGCAGACACTGGAGCAGCTTTCCTATAATATCGGCAACTATCTGGATGAGCTTTTCCGATTGACAACTTACCTGTATTATGACAGCACTATTATCGATGAATTCGAAAAAAAAGGCGGAGATAATGCCGAACGGCTGGAACGTCGGCGCGTCATTGAAAATTACCTTGATCAAATCATGATTATGCCGCGTAAAGATATTCTGAATGTCTTTATCATAACAGATGAAATTTATTTTAGTGGAAGAATGCCTAAAAGTGTTGACTATAATATAGAGTTTGAAAATTATGACTGGTATAAAAATGCTATAAATAACAAAGAGTCTTCCTTTATCCCTCCTCATTTGGAACAAATAGTAACCTATCCTAAAGACACTGTTTTTTCGATTGTAAAACCGTTAAAAAGCATCCGAAATATTGATCAGGTAATCGGCGTTATTAAAGTTGATGCCAGCTACAATGGTATTTATGATCTGGCTGCCAAAGTAAATATGGGAAATGATGGCGGCATCTTTATCATTGATGAGCAAAAAAACCTGATTTACAGCAACATTGATGATCATAAAGTTGACCTTTTATCTGATACTGCATTGTCTGCTGATTCACCTTGGAAGCAGGAACTTGACAGCACTAAATATTTAATGAATTTTGCCAAAGTGACAAACTCCAACTGGACCATTGTATCGGTAAATTCATTAGATGAACTTACCACTAACGCGAAGCAGACCCGGGATTTCACACTGATTCTGGCCACTCTGAGTTCGCTTTCGGCAATTATTGTACTGCTCATCTTTGCCCGGAGATTTCTGCAGCCTTTAATGGAGATCGTACAACTGATGAAAGAAGTCCGCAAAGGGAATTTTCAGGTTCATTTCCAAAGCAAACGCCAAGATGAAATCGGTTACCTGGGAGATTCCTTTAATTCAATGGTGGAGACCATTAACGAAAATATAAACCGCAATACGCAGCTTGCCACTCAAGTTTATGAAGCCAATGCACTCCATTCCCAGGCACAGTTAAATGCTTTGCAAAGTCAAATCAAACCACATTTTCTTTATAATACTCTGAATATGATAAGTATGCAGATTCAATTAGATAAACACGATCAGGCCGTGGATAATATCAACAAACTCCATCAATTATTACGGGGTATGGCCAAATGGGATAAAGAAGTGACATTGGAAAACGAATATTCAGTATTAGACTGTTATCTAAGCATCCAACACAGTCGTTTTGAGGAGCGATTGAAGTATGAATTATTTCTCGAAGATGGGCTCAATCATCAATATATCTTATCTTTTATACTTCAGCCAATCGTAGAGAATGCGGTTATTCACGGTTTAGAACAGCAGCGTGCCCAGACGAGAGTTACTGTTAAAGGCTTTACAAAAGACCAATATACCTATTTTGTCATTGCGGATACCGGTAAAGGAATGACTCCCGAACAATTGGATCTTCTCAAAACCAAACTTAACAGGATCTCCAGTCAAACCGAAAAATTCTCCCCTCCCGGAGCCAACGGCCACATCGGACTGGAAAATGTGAATAATCGTATAAAATTGCATTATGGGGATGAATATGGAATACATGTCACCAGTGAACTTAATGTTGGCACTGAATTTACAATAAAATTACCGCTGCTAAAAATGGAGGTGTTAAAAAATGTATAATGTTTTATTAGTGGATGATGAAAAGCTTACTCTGGACTATCTTTCCCTGTCTATCCCGAAACAGGATGCTGATTGGTCCATCGCAAACGTATGCTATGACGGTATCTCGGCATTGGAATGGCTGGAGGATCATAAGGCAGATTTGATTATTACAGATATTAAAATGCCAGAAATGACTGGTCTGGAATTGTGTCAGGCTGTACTGGAAAAAAATCCGCAGCAGAAAATAATTATTTTGTCAGGATATGATGAATTTCAATTTGCCCAGCAGGCGATTAAATTTGGCGTGAAAGATTATCTGCTAAAACCAATTTCGCTCACTAACTTAAAAGAAACATTAGAAACGATAAAACAAACTCTTAATGCAGAACAGACGGAAGAATATATGTATGACCGGCTGCTGGAATTATCTGAAGAAGGGAAGCTCCAAATCGTATCACGCTTTATCCAGGCCATCATTAATGACTCTTATGTTGAAACGAAATCTCTCCATCCAATAATCCACCGCATGAAGATAAATCTGCTTGATGGCGCCGGCATTATCATGAAAATAAGTTGGGATGAAGATATTCTTCTCTCTCAGAATGTCCCTGTAAGCGACCTGCCGCTTTATAAATATATACTTTACCGCCTTACGCTTGAACTTGCCGAACAGTATCCGGCAAATATATGGGTCAGCCTGGATCAAAATGAGGATGCAGTAACTCTGTTATCTGCTGAAACCTATCACTTGGCCTCTAACCTTGCTGAAAATTTCCTGGACGAAATTAAAAAAAATAAATTTCCATATATAGATCTGACGCTGTCCGCCGGTCAAAGCACCGCCTTTGAAGACATATTAATGATTAACGACGCCTACCAGGAAGCAAGTATTGCATTAGATTGCCGTCTGCTTTCCTGTAAAGATAAGCTTTATATCTATGATGAAATTGATATCTCCTTAGTAACCCGGATCAAAAAACTGCGAGAGTATATTCAGGCACTTTATTCGGTTATAATCAAGGAACAATCCACCGAACAGTCATTGTATATCGATGCGATCATTGCATTAATACCCGATGCCGCCCGTAAAAATCGAATTGCTATTGGCCGATACCTTGTTCAATGTTTCACTGCCCGTCAAATTTCATCGGATACAAATCAAATGAGGTATGTTTCATCATTGATACCCCAGCTGGCAACAGAATCAAACCTGACCCTGCGCGATTATTTACTTAAAGTGATTCGTCTTCTTTCCAGCCCGCAGCACACAAACTTACCTGCACCAAATGGCATTGTCTCAGAAGGGAATATCGTCGACAGAGCAAAGCAGTATATCCGTCTCCACTATGCCAGTCCGATAAGCCTTGCCTTAATTGCTGAGGAAATAGGTGTGTCACCTAATTATTTAAGCACACTGTTTCATACCGAAGCTGGCGAATCGTATATTAAATATCTCACCGGCATACGGATGGAAAATGCGGTTAACTATATGAAAAACGACCCCTGTATCAAGATCTATGAAATTGCGGAAAAGGTAGGTTATATAAATGTCAAACACTTTTCGTATGTTTTTAAACAATATTACCGCACCTCACCGGGTGAGTATCAGCAGAAAATACTAAAAGAATATAAAACACTTTGAGGCGGGATTTGACTCCCGCCTCTTTCATTTTTTATTTCTTCGGCCTGCATGGCGGATTTAAAGCTGCACACACTTCCGCCAGAGATTTCTTCATAACTGCAATCTTACCGCACAACCCTCTGTAATCATATGCACACTGACAACACTTTTTATTAAATTTCTTCTTCCAGTTCATAAAAATTCCCCGGATCATTTTTAATCTTATAACAGTTTATGCCACTGAACTTAAATTGCTACAAATTCTTCTGTCTTGCAATCAGTTTGCAGATTGGATTTCCCTTGCTTGAGAACTTCTCCTCATATTCTGTCATCACGTTACCTTCATTCATGAGCTCGTCATGATGAAGATCGAAGGTATGGCTGCACAATACCCATCCGGCTTCCTCTACCTGCTCCAGTGAAAATTCGAAAAGCCCCTGATTATCCGTCTTAAACTCTACAGTACCGTCTGATGCCAGTATTGTCTCGTAACGTTCAAAAAACTGAGTTGAGGTGAGGCGTCTCTTCGCATGTCTTGCTTTCGGCCATGGATCTGAAAAATTCAGGTAGATTCTCTTCACCTCTCCTCTTTCGAAAACATTGCCGATATCTGCTGCATCCATACAGATAAACTTTATGTTTGTAAGACTTTTAAATTCCTCTGTATCATATTTCTCGATCGCCCTCAGAAGGACACTGGAATAGCGCTCAATCCCGATATAGTTTATATCAGGATTATTTTTCGCCGTCGTCATAAGAAAACGCCCTTTCCCCATCCCAATCTCAATATGAATGGGGTTCTCGTTTCCAAACACTTCCTTCCATTTTCCCTTGTTATTTTCTTCCTCTTTTATGACTGCTTCATGAGCCAGCAGTACTTCATCCGCTCTCGGTATATTCCGAAGTCTCATCGATTTGTCTCCTTTCCCTGATTCTTATATGTTCTCCCGGATCACTCTGCATGGATTGCCGTAAGCGATTGTATTTGCCGGAATATTCTCAGTATCTAATGTATTTTACCATATCCATATAGTAAAATCACTTTCTTTCTGTCCCGAAGAAAACATGAAATTCTTAAACTTTGGCATACTATATAAAATGTCCCTGTTTTCAAACTGATATGCCGTTGTGAAACCATCGCATTTTTTAGAAATAACTATCGCATTTTTTGAAAATAGGTGTATTATTATAACATAGGTCAGATTTCAGATTTTACAATCATCGAAATCACGAAATCTGGCAGAAATATAAGAACGCAAAAACGGTTTCGGAAGATCGCCAGCCGGAATCCGTTAAGGGAGGAAGACACCATGAATTCAATTGTAAGCCAGCTGTCTGAGATTGAAAGCGCTGCTGCAGCAATCGTTGAACATGCGGAAGCGCAAAAGGCTGTTCTTGAGAAAGAAATGGAGGAAAGACTTACACAGTTTGATGCAGGTCTTGAGCAAGACACAAAAAAACGTCTGCAAGCCATTTCAGAAAAACTGGAGGAGCAGAAAAAAGAAGAAATCCGGAAACTGAAAGAAGAAAATGAACGTATTATCAATACGCTGAACAGGGAATATGAAGTAAAGCATGAAGATTATGCAAGAGAAATCCTGAAACATATCACAGAGGTGTAGATTATGGGCAATTTACTCGCATACAGCGGTCTGGTGGCAAAGGTACGTGCCATGAGTGCGAATCTGCTGACGGAAGAAAATTTTGAAGATATCACCAGCCTATCAAGTGTGGCAGAGATTGTCCGTTACCTCCGGAAATTCCCCGCATATGAAGAGGCATTCGAATCGCTTGAAGATGATCAGCTTCACCGTGGAAATATTGAAAAAGTTATGATACAGTCCCTCTACAAAGATTACACAAAGCTTTACAGGTTCTCGGGGATCGAACACCGCAGGTTCCTGAAGCTTTACCTGAAAAGCTTCGAGGTTGACCTGATCAACTACTGTCTTGGAATCATCTTCAACCACTATGAAGAACCTTTCGACCTGAATCATAAAAAAGCGTTCTTCGACAGATATTCCACCATATCCATTGACCGGCTGATCACTTCCGAGAATCTGTATGAGTTTGTGGAAAATCTAAAAGAGACAGAATATTATGAACCTCTTAAGAAACTCCGCGATGCAGGCAATGCTTCTCTCTTCGATTATGAACTCGTATTAGACCTGCATTATTATACAGCACTTTGGAAGGAAAAGAAGAAAGTACTTTCAAAAAAAGAGCTTGAGATCTTCACAAGAGAAACCGGTACTAAGATTGATCTTTTGAATCTTCAGTGGATTTACCGCTCTAAAAAATATTATACAATACATCCGGCAGACATTTATGCACTGTTGATTCCGATCCACTACCATATAAAACGTGATGTTCTGAAGACGCTTGCAGAGACGCCGTCACTGGATGAATTTATAGCAGAAGTAAAGAAAACTTATTATGGCAGACGCTATCCGCTGGAGCTTGGTTCCTCAATCGAGCATGTGTACAGTGAATGCCTGTATCAGTTATATATGTCCGACCAGCGCAGGGAACCTTATTCTATCGCGACCATGAATACGTATCTGTTTCTCCGCCAGGAAGAATTAAAGCGTATTACTACAATTATGGAATGTGTGCGTTATGGCCTCGGACCCCGCGAGATCAGACAATATACGGGAGGTGGAATTAAGACATGATCGTAAAAATGAAATTTATCAGCATAACAGGTCCAAAGCTTGACATTGACCGTGTAACCAACCAGTACCTCTCGAAATACGAGATCCAGCTGGAAAATGCATTGTCAGAGCTTAAGACCGTGGACAACCTCCAGCCATTTACTGAGTCAAACCCTTATAAGGAGCAGCTCGCCAAGGCGAATCAGTTCACCGGATATCTGGCCTGCGAAGAACCTGAAAATCTGCCGGTTCTCTCGCAAAGAGAACTGACCGAAGTCATACGGGAAGCCAATGATGAGTATACAAAGTTTATGGACCGGGAGCAGGAACTAAAAAACAAACGTGATTCTTACCGTGAGCTTTTAAAAACAATCGAACCGTTCCGGCCCATGGTTTTTACTCTCCGGGATGTATTGAAGTATAAGTTCATAAAATTCCGTTTTGGCCGGGTATCTCTCGATTATTTCAATAAGATGAATGAGTTCACAGAGAAGAACATAGACGTAATCTTTGTAGAGGGCGCAAGGGACAGCAACTATGTCTACGGTGTTTATTTCACCTCCCGTTCCCGCTCCGAACAGATGGACGCGATCTTCAAGTCCCTTCATTTTGAACGGATTTTCCTTCCCGATGAATACGATGGAACTCCTGAAGAGGCGTACCAGAGCCTGCTGAAGAAAATTGATGAACTGACTGTAGAACTCAATGACATTGACCGGCAGATCGGGAATGTCCTTTTGTCAAAATCAACAAAACTCTACGCGGCCCGGAATCAGCTGGATACCCTCGCAAGCAATTTTGACATCAGAAAACTTGCCGCCTGTGTAGAAGATAAACACGAGAATTTCTATATTCTCTGCGGCTGGATGTCCGAGAAAGATGTACATGACTTTATCCATGACATCAAAGACGATCCCAACCTCTTCGTTGTTGTAGAGGACCAGCATGCGGACTATTTTGGAGAACCTCCGACAAAGCTTAAGAATCCCGGCATCTTTAAGCCATTTGAAATGTTTGTAAAGATGTATGGGCTTCCCGCACACAATGAGATGGATCCGACAATCTTTGTAGCCCTCACCTATACTTTCATCTTTGGTGTAATGTTTGGGGATGTGGGCCAGGGGCTTGTACTTATGGTCGGCGGATTCCTTCTATATAAGATCCGGAAAATGGATCTGGCGGGAATTATCGCAGCGGCCGGGCTTTTTTCAACCGCTTTTGGGTTCATGTTCGGAAGTGTTTTTGGATTCGAAGATCTGATTGAAGCCAGGTGGCTCAGGCCCCAGGAAGCGATGACCAATGTTCCCGGCATCGGCAACATGAATACAGTATTCGTGGCAGCCGTCATCTTCGGAATGTTTATCATCCTGGTGACGATGATCTTCCATATCATAGCGGCATTCCGTTCGCATGACATCGGAAGTTCCATCTTTGATGCCAATGGAATTGCAGGCCTTGTATTCTATGCATCAATTGTTGTAACAGTTCTTCTGTTTTTATCCGGTCACAAGACACCGGGAACCGTGCTCCTTATTTTGCTTTTCGGAGTTCCGCTTCTTCTGATCGCATTGAAAGAGCCGCTCTCCAATCTGATTACAAAGCACACTGCAGATCTGAAAGAGGGTAAAGTAATGTTTTTCGTTCAAGCCTTCTTCGAACTGTTTGAGACACTGTTAAGTTATTTTTCCAACACGCTGTCCTTCGTTCGTATCGGAGCCTTCGCCGTCAGTCATGGCGCTATGATGGGAGTTGTAATGATGCTCTCCGGCGCAGAGGCCGGCCATACGAACTGGCTGATCGTAATTTTCGGCAATGTGTTCGTCTGCCTCATGGAGGGGCTGATCGTCGGAATCCAGGTACTTCGTCTGGAATATTATGAAATCTTCAGCCGTTTCTACCAGGGCAGCGGACGTGAATTTAAACCATATCGTGAAAAAAATAAAAAACATCTGACTTAAGGAGGTCGCTATTATGAGTTTAGCAACGAAAATCATTCTTATTGCCGCATTAATTTTAAGTATTATTATTCCTTTCGGATATTATCTGATCGGCGAAAAAAACAAAGGACGCTTTAAAAAGGCGCTTGGAGTCAATGTCTTCTTTTACTTTGGAACTTTTATTATTGCCACAGTCGTAATGCTTGGCGGTTATCCGGTACACGCTGCTGACGGTGCATCTGTCATGAGCAGTTCAGGTCTCGGGTATATCGCAGCTGCCCTTTCCACCGGACTTTCCGGCATCGGCGGCGGTATCGCAGTGGCAAGCGCCGCAAGTGCTGCTCTTGGTGCAATCAGCGAGGACAGCAGCATTTTCGGTAAATCTCTGATCTTTGCAGGACTTGCAGAAGGAATCTGTCTCTATGGACTTGTCATCTCCTTCATGATCCTGGGTAAATTATAAGCCTATGAAAATGTTCTTAATCAGTGATAATGTTGATACCTGTACAGGAATGCGCCTGGCCGGAGTCGACGGCATCGTCGTCCACGAACGTGATGAGCTGTACAATGCACTCCAGAAAGTCATGAAGGACAAAACGATTGGCATTGTCCTTCTGACAGAAAAATTCGGCCGGGAATTTCCGGAGCTTATTGATGAAATCAAGCTGAAACGGAAACTTCCTCTGATTGTGGAAATCCCTGACAGGCACGGTACCGGCCGTAAAAAAGACTTTATTACATCCTATGTCAACGAAGCCATCGGGCTGAAGTTGTAACTAAAAAAAGAAGGTGACCCAAGTGACTTTAGAAGAAAAAATTAAACATCTGCAGAACGCTTCCATGGAAGAGGCAAGAACAGAGGGCAACGAAATTGTCAAGAACTACTCTGACTCTCTCGAAAAGATTTTTAACGAGCATAAAGAAGCCGCCTTGCGTCAGGCCGAGCTGAATATTAAAACTGAGACCAATAAGGCCCGCCAGGATCTTAACAAGGCAATGGCGCGTGTCCAGATTGACCTGAAACGGGAACAGGGCAACTGCCAGACTGCACTGAAGCAGAAGCTGTTCCGCCGCATTGGCGTTCTTGTAAATGAATACATGCAGACAGATGAGTATAAAGATCTCCTCTGTGTTTATATTCAGAAAGGTCTTGATTTTGCCAGACAGGAGATGATGGATATCTATCTGAACCCGTCCGACGCACACTTAAAGGAAGAGATTGAACAGCGGACCGGCGTCATTCTGACCATCAGCCGTGAAGATTTTACCGGCGGAATCCGTATGGTTATCCGTGAACGGAATATTTTGATTGACCATTCTTTCAAGTCAGCGCTTGCCGAGGAATATGACCGATTCCTCTTTACAGGAGGTAATGGCTATGCATAATACAGGAACTATCTATGGAATCAATGGCCCTGTCATCTACCTGAAGGGCAACACAGGCTTTAAAATGTCTGAAATGGTGTACGTAGGCAAGGACCACCTCGTCGGTGAAGTCATTGCACTTGATAAAGACCGGACAACAATCCAGGTATTCGAGGAGACTACCGGTCTGCGCCCCGGCGAGATAGTAGAAGCTTCAGGCAGTGCAATTTCTGTCACGCTTGCACCTGGAATCCTGAATAACATTTTCGATGGAATCGAACGTCCGCTGGAGAAGATTGCGGAACACTCGGGACAATATATCAGCCGCGGTGTAAGCGTAGATTCTCTTGACCGTTCAAAGAAATGGGATGCACATCTGACTGTCGCTGTCGGAGACACACTTCACGGAGGGGACATCATCGCTGAAGTTCCTGAAACGAAAGCAATTGTACACAAATGTATGGTACCTCCGAATCTCACCGGACTCGTAATCAAAGTTGTCCCTGACGGACAGTATACGATCGATGACGTTCTCGTCACAGTAGAACTCGAAAATGGTGAAACTGTAGATCTCACCATGACGCAGAAATGGCCGATCCGCATTGCCAGACCGACGCACCATCGTTTTCCTGCCTCCGTCCCGCTGATCACAGGGCAGCGTATTCTCGATACTATGTTTCCGATCGCCAAGGGAGGTACTGCCTGTATCCCCGGCGGATTTGGAACTGGTAAAACAATGACACAGCATCAGATTGCCAAATGGTCAGATGCCGACATCATCATCTATATCGGCTGCGGTGAACGTGGCAATGAGATGACACAGGTTCTGGAAGAATTCACGCAGCTTGTGGACCCGAAATCTGGCAATCCGCTGATGGACCGTACTGTATTGATCGCCAATACTTCCAACATGCCGGTCGCTGCCCGTGAAGCAAGTATCTACACTGGCCTTACACTGGCTGAATACTACCGTGATATGGGATACGATGTTGCAATCATGGCAGATTCCACTTCCCGCTGGGCCGAAGCGCTCCGTGAACTTTCGGGACGTCTGGAAGAGATGCCTGCCGAGGAAGGTTTCCCGGCATATCTCGCATCCCGGCTGTCCGCATTCTATGAGCGTGCCGGTATGATGCACAATTTAAATGGCAGCGATGGTTCTGTCTCCATTATCGGAGCCGTCTCCCCTCAGGGCGGCGACTTCTCCGAGCCTGTCACGCAGAATACGAAGCGTTTTGTCCGCTGTTTCTGGGGACTTGACAAGAGTCTTGCCTATGCAAGGCATTTCCCGGCAATTCACTGGCTGACAAGTTACAGCGAATATCTGAATGACCTTGCGCCGTGGTACACTGACCATGTATCCCCGCAGTTTATCGACGACCGGAATCAGCTGATGGCTCTCCTGAACCAGGAAAGCAGCCTGATGGAGATCGTAAAGCTGATCGGAAGTGATGTACTTCCCGATGACCAGAAGCTCGTACTCGAGATCGCGAGGGTGATCCGGCTTGGCTTTCTTCAGCAGAATGCGTTCCATGCTGATGATACCTGTGTTCCGCTCACCAAGCAGTTTCAGATGATGGAGATCATACTGTATCTTTATAAGAAGGCCCGGATTCTCATCAATATGAGTATGCCGATGTCCGTCTTAAAGGAAGAGAACATCTTTGAAAAAATCATAGCAATGAAATACGATATCCCGAATGACAAGCCGGAAATGTTTGAAGATTACCGGAAAGCCGTCGATACTTTTTACGACCGTGTCATGGAAAAGAATGCATAAATAAGGAGGGACCACCATGTCAATAGAATATCTTGGGCTGAGCAGCATCAATGGCCCTCTCGTCGTTCTGGAGGGCTGTCAGGATGCTTTCTATGAAGAGATTGTTGAATTCGCCGTAGACCGCCGTGAGAAAAAACTGGGCCGTATCGTAGAAGTCTACGAGGATAAAGCGATCATCCAGGTGTTTGAAAATACAGAAAATATGTCACTGAAAAATACACACACTAAGCTCACTGGGCATCCGATGGAAATTTCACTCTCCCCCGATATGCTCGGCCGGACATTTAACGGACTTGGGGAGCCGATCGATGATCTTGGCCCCATTTCCTCTACGTTAAAACGGGATGTCAACGGACTGCCGCTGAATCCCGTAAAACGGGAATACCCAAGGAATTATATCCATACAGGAATCTCAGCAATCGACGGACTTACAACTCTGATCCGCGGACAGAAGCTTCCGATCTTCTCCGGCAACGGACTGCCTCACGACCAGCTTGCCGCCCAGATTGTAAAACAGGCTTCTCTGGGTGATGGTTCTGATGAAAAATTTGCCATTGTGTTTGCCGCAATGGGTGTCAAGCACGATGATGCGGAATTCTTCCGCCGTACCTTTGAAGAAAGCGGGGTCTCCGACCACGTTGCCATGTTCTTAAATATGGCCAATGATCCCGTGGCGGAGCGTTTGATTACTCCAAAAGTTGCTCTGACAGTTGCTGAATATCTTGCCTTTGAACAAAGTATGCATATCCTCGTCATCCTGACCGATATGACTTCTTTTGCCGAAGCCATGCGTGAGGTTTCGTCTTCCAAAGGAGAGATTCCAAGCCGTAAAGGTTTCCCGGGTTATCTGTACAGTGAACTTGCCATGATCTATGAGCGGGCCGGAATCGTAGAGGGAATCGATGGCTCTGTGACTCAGCTCCCGATTCTTACCATGCCAAACGACGATATTACCCACCCGATCCCTGACCTGACCGGTTATATCACGGAAGGACAGATCGTTTTAGACCGCAATCTAAACGGACAGTCCATCTATCCTCCGATCAGCATTCTTCCTTCCCTGTCACGTCTGATGAAGGATGGTATCGGAAAAGGTTATACAAGAGAGGATCATCAGGATCTGGCAAACCAGTTATTCTCCGCATACGCCAAAGTAGGAGATGCCAGAAACCTCGCTTCCGTTATCGGTGAAGATGAACTGTCGCCGATTGACAAAAAATACCTTGCCTTCGGACGTGAATTTGAAGCACGGTATATCGGACAGGGCCCGGAAGAAAACCGCTCCATAGAAGAAACTCTGGATCTCGGCTGGGAACTTCTCGGCATGCTGCCAAAAGAAGAACTGGATCGTGTTGATACCAAGATTCTAAGCCAGTACTATCATCCATCTGATGATATCCTGGAAGAACATGGTGATTCTGCATATGCGCAGGAAAACGGCCGGCCTGCCGCGGCAACTGACTCCCAGATGTTTTAAAATAATCTAGAAAGGGAAAGGAAGGGATGTAATGGATCCTCGTACATTTCCGACAAAGGGAAACTTAATACTTGCCAAGAACTCTCTTGGACTTGCGAAGCAGGGTTACGACCTGATGGATAAAAAACGGAATATCTTAATCCGTGAATTGATGGAACTGATTGACCAGGCAAAAGACATTCAGGAGCAGATTGATACTACGTTCACTTACGCTTACAAATGTCTCCAGGCCGCCAATATTGACCACGGAATCAATCAGGTTTCACAGCTTGCATATACCGTACCCATCGAAAATTCCATCCGTATCAGAAGCCGCAGCATTATGGGAACAGAAATTCCTCTGGTCACTTATACGCCGGATGACAATGCCCCGACCTACTCCTTCAGTACGACAAAAGAGTCCATTGACCGGGCAAAGGAGGCGTTCCGCAAAGTAAAAGATCTAACGGTGCGGCTTTCCATGGTGGAAAATTCTGCCTACCGGCTTGCCACAAATATTAAAAAGACACAGAAACGTGCCAATGCACTGAAAAATATTACCATTCCAAACTACAATACTCTTGTCTATAATATTTCCAATGCACTGGAAGAAAAAGAGCGTGAAGAATTTACCCGCCTCAAAGTTATCAAACGAATGAAGCAAACTATGTAATTAAAAAAGATCAGAATGCATTTGATACGTGCATTCTGATCTTTTTATATTCAGCACATGGCTAAACCGTCCTTTAGAACTCAAATACTGCCACTCCATATGGAGGCAGGTCATATCCGAAAGAAAACGGCCTTCCGTCGCATTCCTGTTTCACTGCTTTGTAAACCGCCGGACGTTCTTTTCCATCTCCGCCATACTTTTTATCATCGCTGTTGATTACGAGTTTATACTGTTTGCGCCTCGGTACACCGACTCTGTAATCCGGGCGTTCTACCGGTGTAAAGTTGCACACGAACAGGAGATTCTTCTTCCCGTCATTCGAGTGGCGGATGAAGCTGTAAATACTGCGTTCTCTGTCATCTGCATTTACCCACTCAAATCCTTCCATCCTTGTATCCTGCTCATACATCGCCTTATTGCGCCGATATAGGTGAAGGAGATCTTTTGTAAATTCCTGAAGCTGCTGATGCTCGCTCTCTCCCAGAAGATACCAGTCAAGCTCCCGCTCCTCGCTCCACTCCCGGAGCTGAGCAAAATCCTGCCCCATAAAGAGAAGCTTTTTGCCAGGGTGTCCCATCATAAACGCGTATCCAACCTTCAGGTTGGCAAATTTATCAAATCCAAGTCCCGGCATCTTATTCAGCATAGAACATTTCAGATGGACAACCTCATCATGTGAAAGCACAAGCACATACTTCTCGCTGTATGCGTAAGTCATCGCAAATGTCATTTTGTAATGGTTATCCTTCCTGAAATACGGATCCAGCTTCATATATTCTGTAAAATCATGCATCCAGCCCATGTTCCATTTCAGGCTGAATCCAAGGCCGTCATCTTCCGGTTTCCCCGTAACCATCGGCCATGCTGTAGATTCCTCTGCGATCATCATCGCCCCGTGATTACGTCCAAGCACGACAGAATTCAGATGTTTGAAAAATCCTATGGCCTCCAGATTTTTATTGCCGCCGTATTTATTGGCGATCCATTCCCCGTCTTTTTTACCGTAATCCAGATAGAGCATGGAAGCTACCGCATCGACACGCAGGCCATCTACATGAAATTCCTCAATCCAGAACAGGGCATTTGCAATCAGGAAATTCTGTACTTCCGGTTTGCCGTAATCGAATATTTTGGTTCCCCAGTCTGGATGTTCCCCTTTCTTCGGATCTGCATACTCGAACGTCGGTGTTCCATCGAATTCTGCCAATCCATGTGCATCTCTCGGGAAATGTGCCGGTACCCAGTCGAGTATGACACCAATTTTATTACGGTGGAAATAATTGACCATATAGGCAAAATCTTCCGGTGTTCCATAGCGCGCTGTAGGCGCATAATATCCCGTTACCTGATATCCCCATGAACCATCATATGGATACTCTGCGATTCCCATCAGTTCGATATGGGTATACCCCATCTCCTTTATGTATGCAGTGGCTGCTTTGGCAAATTCGCGGTATGTATAAAATCCATCATCCTCCACTCCCGGATGTTTTTTCCATGAGCCGATATGCGCTTCATAGATCGAGATCGGATTCTCCTCCTGCTTCCATTCCTTCCGCTTGTCCATCCACTGTTTATCGGTCCAGCTCAGCTTGGAAATATCAACGATCCTTGAAGCTGTACCCGGTCTCAGTTCCGCATAATTGGCGAACGGATCTGCCTTAAAGATATGTTTGCCCGTGTAAGTTTCAATACAATACTTGTACATCATTCCCTCTTTCACACGCGGGATGAAACAAGTATAGATTCCCAGAGGCTCGCCCCGCTCCATCGGGTTTTTATCCATATCCCAGTTGTTAAAGTCGCCCACTACTGATACGGATTTTGCATTTGGCGCCCACACTGCGAAGTAAACGCCTTCTGTACGTCCCTTCTTTACCAAATGCGAACCAAGTCTTTTATAGATCTCATAATGTGTCCCTTGTCCAAAAAGATAATGGTCCAATTCCCCTATTTCGTATTTTCTTCTAGTTGTTGTTTTCGCCATACTTTCACCCCCAGGTCGGTTTTGCTAATATAGACTTATTATACTTTAGTCAAAGGCAAAAAGAAAGAGTTTTGACAAAATGAATTACCATTTCTCAAAACTCTTCCTTTATCTTCCAATTTCGTCAGAAAAATTAGAAATCCTGTTCTTTTAATATAATACGGTCAGAATCATCCTTATTCTTACCAAATACTCTCTTCATCAAATGCTTTACATTTGCCTTCTGAGAATGTTCAATCGCTTCATCAATGATATCTTTTACCTCTGCGACAGTGACAGAGTGGTCTTCCCTCTGAAGCAGGTCAATTCTTGCATACAATGCAAGGATTCCATCCTCATCGATCCGGTATCCATTCTCATTTGCATACGTCTGGCCGAAAGTCACAAGATCGTGGCTGATAAACTTCGGAATCTCAAGTCTGGATGTGAATTTCTTCTTAAATGACGGATTCGCTGTCAGAATTCTTTCCAGTGGTTTCCTCTGCTCTTCCAGAACGAATAAAAGTTCCCCTGTCTGGTCTTCCATCAGATGATTCAATTCCTTAATCTTCTTTGGGCTCAGTTTTCCAGCCTTCTCAATAATGATTGCACCTCCCTGAAGCTTCTTCACAATGGACTTCAGATCTTTTTTGTTCAGTGCTTCTCCGGTTACAATCGCGACTTTTCCCTGTTTCAGATTTCTCTGTTTTTGAATTGCTTTTACAATATCCACAGCAAGGACTGTTTTACCTGCACCTTTCTGTCCGACAATGAGCAGGTTTCCGGTTCTGGATGTTCCGTACCTTGTCTTGCAGTTTTTATCATTTTCCAGTATCTCTACCAGCTGTTCACTCATGCCTCTTACAGGAACAAAATAAGAGAACAGTTCCTTTTGCTCCTCTGTAAGGCCGGCCTTCAGACCAATTTCACTCGTAACACTCAAGTCATAACGTCCCTGTACAACAAAACCTGTATCGTATTTTCCAGGTCTCATGTCTTCCGGATCATCAATCTCTCTGTCATCAATCTCTATTTCCGGTTTTTTCTTCTGAACTTTCGCCTTTGCAGGTTTCACAGGCTTCACAGGTTCTTCCGGCTCTTCGATTTCTTCTCCGTCGAAGAAATCATCCTGATCATCTTCTATGAAATCGTCTGAATCATCGTAGTCATTTTCAAGTTCCTCTTCCAGTTCTTCATACTCTTCTTCCATCTGTTCATCGATGTCATCATAGTCCTCATCATCCTCAAGAGGTTCTTCCAGTTCTTCGTAATCATCTTCTAATTCTTCATAGTCATCTTCTACTTCTTCGTACTCATCTTCCAGAGCAGCCTCTTCCGGTTCAGAATCTTCAGGTTCAGCTTCTTCCGCATTGGACAGTGGTTCCGGTACTTCTTCTGCAGCTACCTGTTTTGCCCTGCTCGCTGCTTCAGCCGCTGCCTTCATTTTCTCTTCCTCGATTTTTCTCGCATTTTCACGCTGCTTCTCTTCCCATTCTCTGAGAATCTCTTCAATCTTCATCTGTCCTGTAAGCATGCCATCCAATGCGTCCTCGGATTCCTCCGGCTCTTCTGTCTCCATACCAAGCATTCCCTGGAATTCTTCCGGAACAATCTCTTCTTCTGTCTCTTCCGGCGTCTCTTCCGGCGTCTCTTGCTCCGCATAGAGCTCCTGGATTCCATCTGACTCCACTTTTACCGGAACATCCGATGCCATCTTTGCTACAGCTTCATTGAGCATTGCCCCTGCTGCTGATGTTTTTACCGATGACTTATGATGATCTTCCCCAAGAATGACGCCTGTATCAGACATTTTCTTCTTAGGTGGTTCTGGCTCTTCAATTTCTTCCGGTTCCTCTGCCGTCTCTTCCATAACAACTGGTTCCGGCTCCGGTATATTCCGCTGAGAATACTTCTCCTGCTGAAGAGGTGTCAGCGGTTTATATTTCATCTTTAATTCCATGGCCTGGTATACATATTTGCCTTCACTGAACCACAGAATCAAGTCATCACATTCCTCAAGGCATTCCGCAGTCTTTCCAGCCTGATCATACAGTTTCGCAAGCTCATATGCCCACTTCTCAATATATTCAGCCTTTTTGAAATCCTCAAGAGCCTCAATCTGATGTTCGATCGGCGCCTTCTGCGCTTTCAAAATTTTATATCTTAATACATACTGGTTCGGATCCTTCGGTGCTATATTCATAAATTCTTCATAACAGTCTGTCGCATCATCAATCTCACCTGACTTCAGTGCCAGGATTCCCAGTTTATATACAATCTTCCTGCTGCCCGGAGAACGCTCATATGCAATAGACAGAATATCAATCCCCTTCTGATATTCACCATTATATTCATATATTTCACTGACTGTGGTAAGCATGCCTACATTCTTTACCTTCCGCCAGTCAATCGTATCTGCAATCTCCATCGCCAAATCATAAGCTTTTTCGTTAACATATTTGAGCATTTGCTCTGTCTTTACGCGATATTCATACTTATCCAACGTTCTCACCTCTATTAATATTTTATATACTTCCTCAATTAACAATACATTTATACTTCTTAAGTTTATCACAGGACATAGTCAATGTCAAAAATTAGTGGGGAGATTTTTCGAAAATATTAAATAAATATTACAAATTTTACATAATAAAGATTGCCGCCCGAAAAAGCTACCCACAGAAAAATAGCCATCACAATCATCCGACTATAATGGCTATTTTTTATTTAATTTTATTTTCATATTTATAATTAACCGGAGGAATTAATTTAAAATTCCTGTTCCTGTAAGCCTTTCTAAAAATTAAATCTACGATTTATAACTCAAAGTCTAAGATTTTAAATCTACGGTATTGCTTATCCATATATCAAGATGTAAGTTATTATATCTATAACCCTTCAGAAGATACATATTAAATACAATTCCTTTCAGACTGCTTTTAAATTTATCATCCTACTAAGTTATTCCTTCTATAACTATTACTTAAATATGGTTCATAAAGACAAATACTTTAGCTAATGTTTCTTTACACATTGTCTAATCTTTGAACTATTGTGGTATCTGTTTTTCAATATGTTCTGCAAATTGAATTTTATAACCCAGTTTTTTTCTTCTCCGATATTTCCTTTTTATTTTTTTATAATTACTGGATTAGTATCTATAGTAAAGGCTTTTATCACAGGAACATCCATTTGCCATACCACTAACATATTGATTTATACATTCTGAAATATCCAACGGTCAAAGCCTCCTTCCTTTCAATTTTAAATCTTTATTATAAATCCTTCTTTTTTCTGAATATCCCTTTCTCGTCAGGATATTCTTTTCGAAGAGATTTCTTTCCCAAATAAGAGTTTTCTTTTCTCAGATTTTTTATCATTATATAAAGATTCTTGGCGAGTCCTATAAATTTCACTTCATTCTTTCTGTTTCACTTTTCATATTAAACTTTTTCTCTTACGAATCAGCTGTCATATGAAAACTTTCATTTCCAGAATTTTTAAGAATTACTTTTACTTAAATCATTTCTTTTGAATTCTCATTCTCAGATTCCGATTCATATAAAACTTTAATTCCTTGTGAAATCTGTTCTGATGATTTCTTTTCTTTGACTTTCCTTTTTCCAAATTGACATTCAGTTAAATTCTTTTCTCCGATCCCTAATCATCTTTGAACATTATTGATAAAAATCTTTATTCGAAAACTCTTATTTGTTTAAGTTGATATTATAATACCATTGCACATGCATTTTGTCAATACTATTTTAAATATTTCTATATATTTTTTTATTACTAATTTTATACTCTATAATTATCAGAATATTCAGTCTTTTTTATTTCATTGTTAACCTTATTATATTTTAAGTTGACATTCGCTTTAAACTGCTTTATACTTGGTATATCAAAACCATATACCAGAGTGTGTGTAAAATTCATCTTTGTAACCCGCACACTCTATATTAAGAGGAGACTTTCACATGACAAACGAAAAATCAACCATACCTTCATCTTCCATTTCTTCTGTAAAGTCACTTGTTCTGACAGCCCTGGTAACAGGCATCACATGCATTATAGCGCCCTTTGCCATACCAATTCCCTTCAGTCCGGTGCCTGTTTCCCTGACAAATCTGGTTCTCTATATCAGTATTTTCCTGTTGGGATGGAAATCAGCAACTGTCAGCTATCTGGTCTACGTTCTTCTTGGGGCAGTGGGACTTCCGGTATTCTCCGGTTTCGCAGGAGGTCTTGGCAAAATTGCAGGTCCCACCGGCGGCTACCTTGTTGGTTTTGTTTTCCTTACGGTGATCTCTGGATATATTCTTGAAAAATTCCGCGGCCGCCGGGTCATTATTGTTATGGGCATGGTATTGGGAACTGCCGTCACTTACGTGTTCGGCACTGCCTGGCTTTGTATTCAGATGAATCTTACCTTTCTGCAGGGTCTTGCTATCGGAACACTGCCTTACCTTCCCGGTGACTGTATCAAAATTATCATTGCCATCATTATCGGTCCTATATTAGCACAGAGAATACGGTCAATACAATAAAGTAAAATGAAATGCCGGAATCCCCCCCTGACGGATATCCCGGCATTTTTTTAATCTGACTGCTCTGTCTATAAAACAAGATCATCAATCTTCTTATAAGTCTTCAAGTCAAACGACTGTATCGTATTACCGTTCACTACATAGAACACATCTCCGATATAAACTCCTTTGGCCGTCATCTGAGCACTTCCAAGATCCAGTTCCATATCACAGACAAATCCCTTATCTGCATTGTATGAAAATAAAAGATACTGTAATGTACTTGAATAATTGCCTGTATAGACTGAAAATCCAATTACATTTTTCTTATCATCAGCAAGAACTGCCTTATAGTCCGAGAGCGCTTCTGAATAATTGGAATCTTTGATAATATATTTATCCTTTTCCTTCACATTGGACGGATCTGAGATATCAAACATGGACAGCTTGATCCCCTCCATCGCTCCGGTAACTGCGTTAATCTCCTGGCCGATTCCAAGCAGCTGCCCGTCTCCATAAAAATGCAGGTATGCCGAGAACCCCGGAATCTTCAGCTCTCCGATAATTTTCGGTTTTTCAGGATCAGACAAGTCAACAGAAAACAGAGGGTCCGTCTCACGGAACGTCACAAAATAACCTGTATCTCCAAAAAATCTTGCTGACTTCACACTTTCTCCTTTTGCCAGATCTGTAATTTTCCCCATCTCTTCCAGATTTTCATCCAGAACATACAGCGTATTGGTCGTCTGACGTTCCGCCCTCGCATTTCCTCCTGAAAACAGGCCATCATTTGTCACTACTTTATTAACAGTCGCAGCTATACGGACATTCCCGTCATACTCATCTATACAGAAGGAGTCTTTGACTATCCCCTGTATTACATTTTGTGCCTTCGGTATAATTTTTCCGTCTTCATAAGCAATCTTTCGAATCTGTGTCTGCTCACCATCTTCTGAGGCAGAATAATCTGTATCACACATGTAAATATTCTTCCCGCTCACATAGCAGAGACCCGCCTGCGAGAAAACTGCCTTTGAATCAGTAATTGTTCCCGGGTCTGATACTGAGAACGCCGAAATCAGTGTATACATATTCCCTGACGGCCAGGATGGCATAAAGATATCACTGGCTTTGACCAATTCACCATTCACAGCCGGCACATACTCTTCTTTCTCCGATTCTCTGCATCCCGTCTGCGGATAAAAATTACTGAAAAGATAGAGATATCCGTCCGTCAGTCTTGATGAATCATAGCTGCCGCTTGCTGTAACACACCCGAGATGTTCCGCTTCATCACTCTTTGAGAGATCATACGTATCCGCCTGTGTAAGATTCTCCGTTCTCCCATCTTCCTGCTCCCGCATGACGTTTGAAACAACAATCAGCCTCTCATTCTCCACATAAAATTCTTCTGCCGACACCTGATCCTTGTCTTTTCCCGAAAGTGTGATTGAAAAAAGTTCTTCAAGCTTACCATCTGCCGGTTCAATAATACTGATTTTCTTTCTGTTTTCTCTCAATACATACAAGTACTTTCCGTCAGTCTTAACCGTATCCCCCTCGCCAACCGACGCTTCCCTTACGTTTGTCTGCGAATAATCAGCACTCTGGACAGCCGCTATTTCCTTAGTCTCTGCAGAACCCGCAGATTGTGCGCTATCCTCCACGGAGGCTTCCGCATACATACTGCTGTTATAGGAAGAAACTGTTTCTTCTGATTTTCTCAGGTACTTATAAATTTCTCCATAGTCCGCTGCCGAGGAGATATTCCCCTCAGAGGACTGTATATCTTTCGATGCTGTTTTTGCTTCTTCTCTCGTATTTCTTCCGGTGGCTCCGGAAGTGCTCCGGGTACTCCCCGATCTATTCACTCCATACACCGATAAAACCCCTGCTACAATCAGGCAACAGGCCGCAGCCAATCCATACGTGTATGCGCGGCGCCATTTCCCCGGTTTTTTCGGCTTCAGCTTCTTTTCAATCTCTTCGGGCTGAAGGCTCTCAGGTACAGTTACCTGTTCCATGCCAGCCTTAATTTTATCAAGAAGCTCATTCTCCTGTACTCCCATACATACGGCCTCCTTCCTATTTCAGTATAAGACTCATTTTTTCTAATGCACGGCTTTGCTTTGACCTCACCGTATTCGCATTCAGGCGAAGGATCTCTCCGATCTCCGGACTTTTATACCCCCCGAACACAGAGAGGGACACGATCATCCGTTCTTCTTCCGTCAGCACGGCAAAAGCATTCCTCACATCCTGTGCAAGCGCATAATCCTTATCCTCTGAAGCCTCCTCCAGAATCGGCGCTTCCCCGTACTCTCTGGAAGACCATTTCTTCCTGCAGACATTTACAAGAATCTGAAAGATCCAGCTCTTGAATGACTCCGCCTTCTTAAGTTTATGTATACTGCTGTATGCATTTATAACCGCCTCACTGACAGCATCCTCCGCATCCTGCGGATGTTTCATCGTACACAGGGCAAAACGATAGAGATCCTGATAAAACATCTCATATAATTTTGCAAATGCTCTGGTATCTCCCATCTTCGAAAGCCTCGCCAATTCCTCAATTGAACAGTGCCCATATTCGTCCATCCTGGTCCCCCCTCTCCTGGGTCTTTGTATATAAGAGTCCCGTATGTATTTAACTGTTGCATAGAATCTGATTTATTTTAAAAAATACTGAATCATATCGGCTTGGTTTTATCCTTCAGCCAGCCACACTCTTCCTCATTCAGCCACGGAGACAGCTTCTCAAATGTCTGTGCGTGATAATCATTGATCCAGTTTCGCTCCTCCTCGGTCAAAAGCTCCGGCAGAATGAGGCTCCTTTCAAATGGACAGAATGTCACTGTCTCAAATTTTAAAAATCTGCCAAACTCGTTTTTACAGTCTTCCTGTACAAGCAAGTTGTTCTCCAGACGTACTCCGTGTCTCCCAGGTTTATAAACTCCGGGCTCATTGGAGAACAACATTCCCACATCAACAGGCGTCTGCTTTGCATATGGAAATACCGGAGAATATTCTGTGATGATTTTCCCCGGCCCTTCATGGACATAGAGCAGGTATCCCATTCCATGCCCGGTACCATGTCCATAATGCAGATGATGGTTCCACTGCACCGACTTTGCAATCCCGTCCAGCACATCCCCTGTGATTCCATATACAAACCGCTGGACGGCAAGTGCTATGTGCGACTTTAAGGTCAGTGTATAATCCGTGCGCATCTCCTTTGTACAGGGGCCGACCGGAATCACTCTCGTCAAATCCGTCGTTCCCGTCTTATAATGTGCACAGATATCAAAGAGCAGCATCCCCGTATTCCCAATCAGGGCACTTGATTCTTTCGCAGGCCTGTAATGTGGCAGCGCTGCATTCTCTCCGTAAGCAATAATCGGAAGATTCGCAGGCTGTAAGTATTCCGGTTCCATCTTCCGGAAATCCTCCAGTTCCTGTCCCAGTTCATATTCCGTCACATCCCCCTCTTCCAGACGCTGATAAATATGCCGGATAAAACGGCAGACGGCAACACACTCCATCAGATTACTTTTCCGGATATTTTCCTGTTCTGTCTCATTTTTTCTTCCCTTCAGCAAGGTAATCAGATCCGGCCTCTCTGCAACATGAACTGCCTCCGGAACGGCAGTATAAAGGCCAAGTGCAGTCTTATACGGATCCAGGAGGAGTGTTTCTCCAGCCGGAAGCTTAAGAATCAGTTCACGTATATGCTGACGTGGACAGATTGTAATTCCATCTTTCTCCAGATGTTCACAGATCAGTGGACTGATCTTCTCTTTGTCAACGCACAAGAACACATCCTGCCGTGTAATCAGAAGATATCCGTGAAATACAGGATACAGCGGATGATCGCCTCCCCGCAGATTCGTAAGCCATGCAACTGCGTCCAGACAGCAGGCAAGATATGCTGTCCCCCCTGCCTCACACATCCTCCTGCGGACACGGCTGATTTTTTCCGTACGCGTCTCCCCTGCATAAGAAGCCTCAAGTTCCCAGATGGGATTCTCAGGAATCGGGGGCCTGTCATTCCACAATTCTTTTACATAACTTTTCTCATAGGTAATACAGATCCCGGCCCGTCTCAATGCCGCCTCACACATCCGAAACTCCTTAAGTGACAGCACTTCCTGGTCAACCGAAAGAACATCCCCTCTCTTTTGCATCCCCGAAAGCCATGTCATCCAGTCCGGCGTCTCAGGATCTGATGTATTAAAAATACAGAACTCTCCGCTGTCTACCTCCCGTTCCATCTGCGTGGCATATCGGCCATCACTCCAAATCGCGGCAGCCGATAAAGTGACAACACAACAGCCGGCAGTTCCGGTGAACCCGGTCACCCACTGCACAGCTCTCCAGTGTGGTGCAATCCCTTCGCTTTGATGTGGATCAGACATCCCGATATAGACAGCATCTGTTCCATCTCTTTTCATCCGTTCACGGAGTTTTTTCAGTTTTTCTCTTTCACCCATACAAAATCCTCCCAATGCATTCCTTCCGTTTTCTCCTGTCCTTACATCCATTCTATCATAGAAACAAAATACAGAGTACCACTTTAGCCAAAGACCAAAATGTACTCTGTATTATCATTTCTCTGATTCTGTTATCTGCCTGCTACCCTCTGTAGTAATTGATCAGGCAGCCTTTCAGTATAATCTCGCGCTCAGCATCTGTAAGATCACCGAGACGGAGCTCTATCTCTTTCAGCTGGTCACCCTTTACAATATAAGCTTTCACGATTGCAGCTTTCTCTTCCACCGCTTTTCTAATCTCCGGAACAAAGATATAATCACCGTTGGCAAACGGCAGTTCACCCTTCTCGATCAGGAATGGAAGCATTCCCCAGTTGATCAGATTCGAGCGGTATCGCTTTGTAGCATATTCATGTGCAATATTCGCCCATCCGCCAAGTACTTTCTGGCAGGATGCAGCCTGTTCACGCGCAGAACCGTCGCCCGGCTTCACTGCAAATATCGTGCTTCCGACACCGATATTGCCTTCGCCTGCTTCCGGGAATTGTGTACGTACAGCTTTCATCACAGGTTTTAATTCCTCCAGCACCTCCAGCGGACACTGGTTCGCTTCGATTGCTTTCTGCGCCTTCTGAACCTCTTTTGCACGTCCCACATAAGCAGGATCTTTTCTGGACAGCGTAAATTCAGCCAGTCCAAGCGGATTGGATCTGTAAGAAGATGTCTCACCGGATGGGATCAGTTCATCTGTTGTTGTAACCGGATCGTGAATCTCAGATACAACTTTCAGCACAAGATTCTCCGGAAGCGCCGACATCGCTGGCCAGTCCTTAATGTTCGGGCCAAATTTAATCTCCACAGAAGGATCTGCCACACCATGGCTGTCAAATACACGGTTTGCATAAATACTCTTGTCAAAATAATATTTCGGATTCTTATACTCAACATCAAGATCCGCAGCCGACGTAAGAAATCCTTTATTCGCCGCTGTCGCCGCAATGGAACGCGCGTCCATCAGCGCAACTGAAGAAATCTGGCCGTTCTGAAGTTTTGAGCCTTCACGGTTCGGGAAGTTCCTTGTAGAATGACGGATACTGAACGCATTATTTGCCGGAGTGTCTCCTGCACCAAAGCAAGGTCCGCAGAATGCAGTCTTCACAATTGTTCCTGCCGCCATAAGGTCTGCAACAGCCCCATTTTTCACAAGTTCCATATAAATCGGTGTACTTGCCGGATATACACTGAATGTAAATTCATCCGCGCCGATATTTCTTCCACGAATAATGTCCGCGGCCGCGCAGATATTTTCAAAACCACCGCCCGCACAGCCTGCGATAATTCCCTGGTCAACATATAATTTTCCGTCTACAATCTTATCCTGAAGAGAATAATCTACTGCGCCGTCGAGGCTTACAAGTGCTCTCTGCTCTACATCATGAAGAATATCCTTTAAGTTGGCATTGACTTCATCGATAGTATACGTATTGCTTGGGTGGAACGGCATTGCGATCATCGGTTTCACTTTGCCAAGATCTACATATACCATACCGTCATAATATGTAACTTCACCAGGATTCAGCTCTTTATAATCTCCGCTTCTTCCATGAATGTCATAGAATTCCTGAATCTTCTCATCAGTTCTCCAGATCGAAGACAGACAGGTAGTCTCTGTTGTCATCACATCAATTCCGATTCGGAAATCAGCACTTAATTTTGACACACCAGGGCCTACGAATTCCATCACTTTGTTATTGACATAACCGCATCCAAAAGTTGCGCCGATAATCGCAAGTGCTACGTCCTGAGGTCCGACACCTTTCATCGGCTCCCCTTCCAGATAGACACCAATTACACCTGGCATCTTAATATCATAAGTTTTGTTCAGCAGCTGTTTGACAAGCTCCGGACCACCTTCACCCATCGCCATTGTTCCAAGTGCACCGTAACGTGTATGGCTGTCTGATCCAAGAATCATCTTCCCGCCGCCTGCAAGCATTTCTCTTGCAAACTGATGGATTACGGCCTGATGAGGCGGTACATAGACTCCACCGTATTTCTTCGCGCAGGTCAGCCCAAACATATGGTCATCTTCATTGATTGTTCCGCCCACTGCACAGAGACTGTTGTGGCAGTTTGTAAGTACATACGGAATCGGGAACTTCTCAAGGCCTGAAGCTCTCGCTGTCTGAATGATTCCTACAAATGTAATGTCGTGGGATGTAAGTTTATCGAATTTAATCTGTAAACGTTCCATGTCAGAAGAAGTATTATGCTCTTTTAAAATGCCATAGGCAATCGTATTTCTGGCTGCTTCTTCTTTCGAGATGGTGCATCCTGTTTTCGCTGCAACCGCATTTAAAGCCTCGGATGAGTCTTCCAAAATCTCGGTCCCATTTAATAAATATACACCATTGTCGTATAATTTTACCATGATTCTTTCCTCCAAATTTTGTTTTACATGTTCCCTATTATAGTCTACTCTTCTGTCAATTTCAAGAACACATTCGTCTGTATTCCAGAGACAACACCTGATTATTCCTTTGAACGCAGGAATTCCACGTGGTCAGCCACCATCAGCGCAATCTTAAATGTAAGCGCATCTTCGAATACCCGGACATCGAGTCCTGTTGTCTTCTGAATCTTCTCCAGACGGTATACGAGTGTATTTCTATGCACATAAAGCTGCCTTGCAGTTTCCGATATATTCAGATTATTCTCAAAGAATTTATTCACCGTACTCAGTGTCTCTTCCTCGAACTGGTCAACTGCCCTGCCGTCGAATACCTCCTGCAGGAACATTTCACACAGCGATATCGGAAGCTGGTGAATCAGGCGCCCGATTCCAAGTTCATTGTAAGCGAGCACATTTTTCTCAGCATAGAAAATACGTCCTACATCAAGTGCCATACTGGCCTCTTTATAAGACTTTGACACGTCTTTAAGCTCTGACACAACGGTTCCGTATGCGACTCGGACATTGACCATCGCCTCTGTATTCAGCGTATCTACAATTACTTTGGCAGTATCGTTGATCTCCTGGTAATCTTCCGTACTCTCCACAGCTTTGATCAAAATAATGTGCCCTTCATCGACAGAGGTCACGAAATCCTTCGTACCTGTGGCATACAGCCCTTTCAGAGTCTCAATCACGATGCTGTCACTTTCCCGTTTCGGTTCAATGGCAAAGACAACCCGTCTCGTCTCTGCCTCAATATTCAGTTTTTTCGCCTGGTTATAAATATCCACCAGAAGCATATTATCAAGAAGAAGATTCTGGAAGAAATGATTTTTGTCCACTCTTTCCTTATATGCATGAATCAGACTTCTGATCTGGCTCACACCAAGACGTCCGGCCAGCTTCAGATCTGTATAGGCATCCTGAAGCACAAGGATGTAAGCCGGTTCCATCTCCTCCCGGACAAGAAACATCGCTTCATCCGGCATAATCCACTCTTCCATCTCCTCTGCATCAGCAAGAAACTGTAAAACCTTCTCTTCCAGTCCCCGGTTTTGACTGTCTGTCATAACCAGACAGCGCCCCTCCATACTCCATACCGAACATCTGGCCCCCGTAATCTCACTGATATCATTGATCGTTTTCTGTAACACCTGATTTGACAGCAATCAATCACTTCCTTTTTTCATAATTATAATGTTTTATGAGAGTCCCATAAATCCAAAAGGAGAACTGCCACTTAAGACAGTTCCCCTTTACGGCATTTTATAATCTCTTTAATAATTCTTCTCTTTCTTTTTCAAAGCCCGGTTTGCCAAGCAGCGCAAACATATTTTTCTTATAACTTTCCACTCCTGGCTGATTGAATGGATTTACTCCTGAGATATATCCGCTGACACCTACTGCAAACTCGAAGAAATAGAACAGCTGGCCAAGGAAGAATTCATTCTGCTTTGGAACTGTAACTTTCAGGTTCGGTACATTACCATCTGTATGTGCCAGGATAGTTCCGTTCATTGCACTCTTATTTACGAAGTCAACAGATTTCCCTGCAAGATAGTTCAGCCCGTCAAGATCTACCGGCTCTTCCCCGATAAATAACTCTTCCTGTGATTCTTCCAGTTCAATTACCGTCTCGAACATTGTTCTGCTTCCGTCCTGGATAAACTGGCCCATAGAGTGTAAATCAGTTGTAAGGTCTACCGATGCCGGGTAAATACCTTTCTGGTCTTTTCCTTCACTCTCGCCATATAACTGTTTCCACCATTCTGATACATAATGAAGGCTTGGCTCATAATTCGCCAGGATTTCAATTGCTTTCCCTTTTCTGTGAAGAATGTTGCGGACTGCAGCATACTGAAGCGCTCCATTCTCTTCAAACTCACAGTTCAGTGCTTCTTCTCTTCCAGCAGCCGCACCTTCCATTAATTTCTCAATATCAGCGCCGCTTACTGCGATTGGAAGAAGACCAACCGCTGTCAGAACTGAGAAACGTCCTCCCACATCATCCGGCACTACAAAAGACTCATATCCCTCCTCTGTTGCAAGGTTTTTAAGCGCTCCTCTTTCTTTGTCCGTTGTCGCATAGATACGTTTTGCAGCTTCCGCCTTGCCGTATTTCTTCTCCAGCATCTCTTTGAAGATACGGAATGCGATTGCAGGTTCCGTTGTTGTCCCTGATTTTGAGATAATATTGACTGAAAAATCACGGTCTCCGATTACATCAATCAGATGTTTCAGATATGTACTGCTGATACTGTTGCCCGCAAAATAAATCTCCGGTGTTTTTCTGACCTCTTTTGAAACCATGTTGTAGAAATTATGTCTCAGGAACTCAATCGCAGCTCTTGCTCCAAGATAAGATCCGCCGATTCCGATTACAATCAGAACTTCTGAATCTCCTTTGATTTTTTCTGCAGATTTCTGGATTCTAGCAAACTCTTCTTTATCATAATCAACCGGGAGATCAATCCATCCAAGGAAATCATTTCCCGCGCCGCTTTTACTTACCAATACTTCTTTCGCATCTAATGCAAGTTTTTTCATGCTGTCAACTTCATGTTCTGCAATAAACTGTCCTGCTCTCGAATAATCAAATGTTACTTTACTTGCCATCATTATCCTTCCCTTCTATACATGTCTCATAGTTAGCTTTATTTTAGCAAATGCACCCCGCTTTAGCAAGAAAAAAAGCGGATTACCGAAAAATAGCCTAAAAACGGTGCAGGCTTTCCTTCCCTGCACCGTTCTTCTGTGTTCTTACTCATATATGACGTTTCACCCTGACAGACTTCGGTAACCCCGTCTCCCGTCCTCCGTTACGCTGGCAGAAACCCAAACACCCCTTTATGCTTCAGACGCGCCCAAAGCTTCTGTATCAGGCCAAAAATTCCTGGAGAATCTCCCTGATTAATTCTTCCCTTGGCGCAATATCCTCTATATTATCCTGCGCATTCTCTTCTTTCAGGCGTCTCATCTTCTCCTTTGCCTCCTGCATATCATCAGGCGCAGCATTCATCGGTTTTAATGGAACTGTATAAGCTGATTCCCTCTCCTTTTCTTTTGCCCGGGACTTGTCCTTCTCCCGGGCCAGTTTCAGCCTCGCTTTCTGCTCTTTGGCCGGCTTCTCCTGCACCTTTACTTCCCATGTTGTCATGCCCTCTTCCTCGCTCATCTCTGCTGCCTGGGCACTTCTATCTTCATTCTCTGCTATCTCCTCCTGTACAGCCATCGCTTCATTTTCAGCACCAGCCTGTCCATAAATTTTGGCGTAACGGTGTGCCAGAACATTCTCCAGGTAATCCACCATATACGTCTTTGCCGCCCTCATATAGAATTTTTCATCCGTCGCCGTATGTATCAGAAACATCGTTACCGCACCGATTCCGCCCATCGCACCATAATGGAGAACCTGATCATTCATTCCTCCCAGCGCAAAATAACTGATCCCCGCACCCAGTACTCCTAAAAATGCACAAAGCCAGATCGACTTGATCTCCAGCTGTCTCCATGTGTGCAGCTTTATCCCCCACACCTTGTACTCATACATATATTTATCCACAAATGCCCCAACGTTTTCCACCTTGTCACTTACCATACAGGCATGTTCAAATTTTGCCCGGACAAGTCTTATCAGACTGTGATTGCTTTTGTTCATGTTTCCGGCCGCTCTGACCAGTTTTTTCAGCATAACCTGAGATACTGCTTTGCTGATAATTCCGACCGCACCTGCTGCTCCGATCAGAAAGAAAATAATTTGGTAATTCAGTATTGTTGTTAACATGAAAAAAGTCCTCCTTCTTTTTTTCGTTTACCGTTATTATACAGGAAACAAAAGAATTTGGACTCTAAATCGTTCTACACGTTTCTACATCTGCAGGTCAAATTGGCGCATTTTCTGTCGCACTTCCCGAGCTCTGCATATTAAATTCTCGGCAGCAAACTGCGGACAAGCCTTACAGAATGCTGGATTGCCTGCTTCTCAAATTCTGGATAATCCATAATCGCACTATTGTCGGCTTTGTCCGAAATCGCTCGAACAATGACGTACGGAATTTTATTCAGGTATGCTACATGCGCGATTGCCGCACCTTCCATCTCTACACAACGGGCGCCAAACAGGCTGACGATGCGCTCTTTGACATCCGGTGAAGATATAAACTGATCTCCGCTTGCAATCCTTCCCGTAAATGTGTGAATATCAGGATTCTCCTCCTCGTTGGCAGTCCTTGCTTTCTCAATAAGTTCCTTATCTGCCGGAAAGGAGAGCGTATCCATTCTTGGCACCTGTCCTGCCGGATCCCCAAATACAGTAGCATCCATATCGTGATGCATAGCATCTGTTGAAATTACCATGTCCCCAATATCAATTGCCGCATCCAGCGATCCGGCAATCCCCGTATTGATCAATACATCCACGTGAAAACGGTCAGCAAGAATCTGGGCACATACGGCCGCATTTACTTTACCGATACCGCTGCATACAATTACCACCTCTCTGCCACAGAGTTTCCCTCTGTTAAATGTCATTGATGCCTGTTCCACTGTCTCTTCTACTTCCATCTCACTTCTTAATACTGCAACTTCTTCATCCATTGCACCTATAATCCCTATCATACAGTTACTCCTTTTATATTCTGATCTATCTGTTCTTCTTATCCAGAACATGCCGAATGTAAAACTTATCCTCCGCATCCGTTCTGATCTGTTCTTCCTTCATATCATACCCCTTTGTTTATCAGAAGATCAATAGGAAATCTGAAATGCTGTCATTTATGTTTTCTCAAAAGTTAATTTATTTTTATCAATAACTGGAATTTAGAATTGACTTTTGCTATAATATCCACGGTAGATGAAAGAAATTAATGTCTGCCCGGCTTTTCCGGCATATACTGATTGTAAGGAAAAGTTTTAAGAATAAATAATAAAATGAATCTCAGGAGGTTTATCATGCAGTATAAAACACAGGGAACTTGTTCTCAATTGATTAATGTAGATGTAGAAAATGACATCATTAAATCTGTCGAATTCGTAGGCGGATGCAGCGGCAACACTCAGGGCGTTGCAAGTCTTGTTACCGGCATGAACGTTGACGAAGTAATTAACCGGATGGAAGGCATCAAATGCGGCAGCCGCCCAACTTCATGTCCAGATCAGCTTGCCAAAGCATTGAAACTGGCAACCGGCAGATAATAAGAGATTGTCTCTATTACATTAAATTTGTTCCGTCAAAGATTCACCTTATTCTTTCATGATCACAAAAAGGAGAATGGCATCTGCCATTCCCCTTTTATGCTTCACAAACATGGATTACTTTAACTTCACGTGAAAGCAATGATACCATGCGAAGAGTTTCTGGTAACCATTGCAGATATGACACTGGCTTTGGGCAAGCCATTGGTCTGGTTTTTTTATGTAAGGCCATTAGAATTTTGGTTTTCAGGTTCCTTAACGTTTTGTCATATATGCAGTGGTTACCAGAGATCCTTCGCAGTCATACATCCCTGCAAACGCTATTTAAGTGAACTATATTCACTTTCAACATCTCTATGTTCAATTACCCACAATTGTACTTATATTATATAAGACAATTACTTTTTCAAAAACTTACGCATAATTTTAAAAAATATAATAAATTTTAGCTTTAGGCTAATTCCTCAAACCAGCTTTATTTACTTGAACTTTCTAATCTGAGCTGAAAAAAGAATGGCTGCCGCCATCCCATTAGAACTTCTTTCTTCTATATAATATATAACTGTAATCTTCTAACCTTAAGTATAATTAGATTCCTCCCGAAGGGCTTCTGGCAACCACTGCACTATATGACATTGGCTCGTGACTGCCATTGGTCTGGTTTTCTATATGTAGGCATTTAAAAATTTGTAGTTTTTAAGTTCCTTTGTTTGCGCCATATGTGCAGTGGTTACCAGAAGCCCTCCGGGAGGGAGGAAGTTAATCTAAATAAAACAAATCTGTAGTAGAACCACTTGACTCTGAATTTGCCGTATGTAAACACTTAACACGATAAAGTCCTGATTCTGCTTCAAATGTTTTGCTTGTTATTACTGCCGAATCTTTCTTTTTACTCTCAGACCAAGACTTAATATTCTCCCATTTACCACCATCAAACATTTCTACATCTACGTCAACCTTTATATCATCTACTACCATTTGCGCAAATGTGCCACCACCAGCGGTAAGTAAACCTTCTCCTGCTTTGTTGATAGCTGAAAATCCAGTCTGCAAATATTTTCCTCTAGGCATTACCTGAATATAACCAATACTTTCTTCACTTTGAAAAGCAGACATTCCATCCCCTATCTGCATTAGTTGATTATCGTTTGAACTAGCTATAACTTTATTTTCGGGAATCAATATACATCCAATAGATAATACTACAACCAATAATAAACTTCTTAATTTTATTCTCATTTTTTTCTCCTAAACTAAATACCTCTAATAATATAACAATTCAAAAAACTAAAACTTACGTAAAAACTATAAAAAATTTAAATTCTTGATGATTTTTTCAAATGTCTCCTTGTCTATTACTCCAAATATCAAATAATCTACATCTTTATAGACATACTGTGCCGAATATTCTGTTTCTCCACTTTCTTCAATATAAAATTGCTTAACAGAAATCTCTACCTTATCCACCAATATTTTATATTCATCTACAAGTTTGTCATCAATATCAAATTTCATTGCATGTAATCTATAATTTGTTACAATATTATAGTTTATTGTCTTATCATTATATGAATACATAAAATATGCGAATTGTAAAGCACTGTCTATCTGTGATCCTTTAAAGCTCATCCCTTTTGGCTTATAACAAAATCTAACAGCATCAAATCCTAACTCATCTTTCACCCTCTGATAAGCCCTTTCTTCCTCTGAATCGGCTTCTATTATCTCCGCATCTTTTGAGTTGATACTAATCTGACTTCTGCCCTCAAATACACGGTCCACCATTTCAGCAAGATGCTGTGGTCCACCAATACTTGTAATTCCAACTGCCAGTATCGTCATCACCATAACAGCAACAAGCGCACATACTCTGAGCTTGAACTTTCTGGATTTTCTGGACTTTTTTGTTCTTGGAGATACAGCCGTATCTGGCCGGATATCTGGATCTTTTTCTCTCTCCTCCTTTCTTTTTGCAAGCAGTTCTCTCCCAAGACGCAATGCCTCCTTGTCTTCCTCTGACATTCCATCGTAAATCTCCGGGTGCTGCTGCTCATATATTTTCCTCATCACAGCCTCTTTCATCCCCTTAGGTGCCCTGACCTTGGAAAGCAAGGGGTCTGTGTTGATTTCCTCTATTATTTTATTTTCATCTTCTGTCAATGCATTTCTTTCTAGCTGATTGTTTGATTCTTTCATCTGACAACCTCATTTTCTTTTCCCATTCCCTTGACCTTTTTTCTAAATCTGTATAATATTAGTCATAGAAAACAAATTCGGAGGGAAAATATGAAACGTATTATTCTTACCGGCGGCGGTACTGCCGGTCACGTTACACCTAATATTGCTTTATTACCACGCTTAAGAGAACTTCAATACGATATACACTATATTGGTTCATATAATGGAATAGAAAAGGAACTGATCGAACAATTCCACATCCCATATCACGGCATATCCTCTGGGAAGCTCCGCCGATATTTCAGCCTGAAAAACTTCTCAGACCCTTTCCGTGTATTAAAAGGCTTCAGTGAAGCCAAATCCTTAATTAAGGAATTAAACCCTGATGTTATCTTTTCAAAAGGGGGTTTTGTCTCCGTACCTGTTGTAATGGCCGGAGGACGCCGTCATATCCCGACAATCATACATGAATCAGATATGACCCCTGGGCTTGCCAATAAACTCTCCATTCCCTCTGCAACAAAAGTATGCTGCAATTTCCCGGAGACTCTTGAGCATCTTCCAGAAAATAAAGCTGTTCTGACCGGTTCTCCAATCCGTCAGGAACTGCTGACCGGAAGCAGATCTGCTGCATTAAAATTCTGCGGCCTTCCAGGTGATAAACCTGTAATCCTCATCATTGGCGGCAGTCTTGGCTCTGTTGCTGTTAATAATGCGGTACGCCTGATCCTTCCAGAACTTTTACAGGATTTTCATGTGATACATCTCTGCGGCAAGGGTAAAGTTGATTCTTCACTCAAAGAGCTGCAGGGTTATGTACAATTTGAATATATCCAGGATGAACTGAAAGATTTGTTTGCTCTGACCGATATCGTTATCTCCAGAGCCGGCGCTAATGCTATTTGCGAATTAATGGCTCTTCGTAAGCCAAATCTTCTGATCCCACTGTCTGCCAATGCAAGCCGTGGAGACCAGATTTTGAATGCCCGTTCTTTTGAACGGCAGGGATTCAGTATTGTACTTGAAGAAGAAGAACTTAGTAAAGAAGCATTGTTGGCTGCAATTCGTAAACTATATGAGAACAGGAATTCTTACATAGATGCTATGAGCAGATCATCTCAGCAGAATTCTATTGATACAATTATCAACTTAATTGAGGAAGCCGCTGCCCAAAAATAACGCAAATGCCAAATATCAGATCTCATCTGATAGCGAGAATAGGTGCCTGATGACACCTATTCTTTTTACATCCTCAATTTCTCATACTGCTTTTCATAATTTTTCTGAATCCATTTTCTTGCTCTGAACAACACACTGTGTACAACTTCCAATGTAAGATCCATGGTTCTGGCCACTTCTTCCTGCGGCATCTTATATGCATATGCAAGAATGATTGTCTCGTGCCATCTCTTGTTCTTTTTCAAGAGATTTTCCATAATCTCATCATGAAGCTGGATAATCATTTTATCACGCTCACCTGACAGTAAAATTTCTTCCGGTGCCTCTTCCCATTCATAAAGTGCACTCAGCATTTCCAAATCTTCACTTGCGATCTCATGGCTTGATTTTTTCTTTTGATTCAGCGCTAGGTTTCTGGTCACTTTTACGAGCCATCCCCTTGGATTCTCAATTTCATTTTTCTGGAGTTCTAAAAATAACTTCAAAAATACAGTCTGTGATATTTCTTCTGCTGTGTAATAGTTCCTTGAATAACTCATTGCTGTCCTGAAAACTAAGTCCTCATTTGCTTCATAGATACAATCGAATCCTTTATTTGATTTCGATTCAATTATCACGTCTGGTATCCTTTGCTATCAATTTTTCGTATTGTTTTCTAAAACTTCTCCTGATCCATTTTCTTGCTCTAAACAACACACTATGCACTACTTCTAATGACACTCCCAGCGTATGCGCAATTTCTGCCTGCGGCATCTTGTAGGAATATGCAAGATTGATCGCTTCATACCATCTCGGATTCTTTTTCAGGAGTTTGTCCATTATCTCATTATGCAGTTCGATAATCAGTTTATCGTGTTCTTCTGACAGAAGAATCTCTTCCGGGTCTTCTTCACATTCATAAAGTGCACTCAGCACTTCCAGATTTTCACTTGCGATTTCATGACTTGATCTCTTTTTGTCGTTCAATGCGCAATTTCTGGTTACTTTTAATAGCCACGCCCTTGGATTCTCAATTTCTTTTTTCTTAAGTTCTAAGAACAGTTTCAAAAACACGTTCTGTGATATCTCTTGTGCTGTGTAATAATTTTTAGAGTAATGCAAAGCTGTCCTGAAAACTAAATCCTCGTTTTCCTCATAGATACAATCGAATCCTTCGTTTTCTTTTGATTCAATTATCACGTCTGGTACCTTTGCTATCTTTCTTTTTTACTTTCTATCACTTCTCCATCAGTTCATTTCTTTCAATTTAGCTAAAATATCCTCTCTGTCCTCATCCGTCAATTCACCCATATGCCATCCAAGACCTACATTATCTCCTTCATATCTCGGAATCAGATGCATGTGAAAATGAAATACCGTCTGACCTGCAGTCTCCCCGTTATTCTGGACAACGTTGTACCCATCACAATTGAGAACCTTCTGCATTTTGATAATCATACGTTTTGCAAGAACCATTGCCTTTGCAGCCAGTTCATCGCTCAACTCATACAGGTTGGCATAATGTTCTTTGGGAAGTATCAGAGCATGTCCCTTTGATGCTGGTCCCAGATCCAGTATGACACGAAAATCCTCGTCCTCATACAATGTCGCTGATGGGATCTCTCCATTCGCGATTTTACAGAAAATACAGTTGTCATCTTTCATGTTTTTACCCTCTTTCTTTATAATTTTTTACATCCGCAAACGCTGTCAAATCACGCCGTCGGAATTTGTCAGACTAATCTGATTGAATATTCATCCATCCAATGATACACTTTTACTATATATAGAAAGGCGGAATGAGTATGTTTACAACAAATGATTACCAACAATTGACCTTATTGATGAATTCATCTCCTGAATATTCTGGGCTTATTCATAAACTTATGGATTCCTACCAGTTTACAATCAGCAAGATTTCCCATGAACTGCGTAACCCACTGACACTAATCTACAGCACTCTACAATTAATTGAGTCGCAGCATCCAGAAGTAAAAGAGTTTCGTCACTGGCCGCAGATGATAGAAGATGTAGAATTTACTACAGAATTACTTAACGAATTATCCATATATAACAACAGCCAACACTTAAATCTGACAACTTTTGATTTCCAGAAGTTTATCAAACATATCGCGCTCTCTTTTGCAGCTTCCATTACAGATGCTGATATAGAGTTTACCTCTAAAATAGATTCTTCTCTTCCTCAGATTACAGGAGATAAAACTAAATTACAAGAAATATTTTTAAACCTTCTGAAAAATGCACAGGAAGCGGTTGGCCCGGGCGGCAGCATCCGTCTAAACAGCTATGTAGAAGGTAATTTTGCTGTTATAAAGATCAGTGACACTGGATGTGGAATTGAATCAGAGCGGATTGATACTATCTTCACACCTTTCGTTACATATAAACAGGGCGGATCAGGTCTCGGTCTCCCGATTGTACAAAGTACTGTTCTTGCACATAACGGTACTGTTACTGTTGACTCAGTCGAAGGAGAAGGCACCTGCTTTACGGTTTCTCTTCCTATACAATAGTATCCCCAAAAGGAAACCGGTAACCAGACCCCCAATGTGTGCAAAATTATCTACACCGGTACTTGTAAAACCAAAATAAAGACTCAACGCAATCATGAACAAAATTCCACGGCCAGTGACATTTCCCACCTGGCCGTGATTGCGTATAGCAATATACAACAATGCACCTATGATTCCAAAGATCGCTCCCGAAGCACCTCCTGCGACAGCATACTCTCCGATTCTAATGTCAATCACAGAGGATAAAAGGTTTCCTCCCAAACCACTGACCAGATAGATAATCAGAAACTTAACACTGCCTGTCTCCGTCTCCAGATTCCATCCAAGAAGCGCCAGCATCAGCATATTATTGGTCAGATGCGTAATTCCGAAATGAAGAAACAAGCTGGTAAAAAGACGGTAATACTGTCCCTCTCCCAGAACATATGGTACATACATTGCTCCATGCTGCAGCATAAATCCCCCATCTTCTGTTCTCCCAAGCAGTGAAAGAATCACAAAAACAGCTGCATTTATCACGATAAGTACAATTGTGCAAGTTGATCTTTTTTTATACACCGGCATGCTCCTTTATTCGATATAGATGTATTATATGCGATTTTTCCATATATTACAAGTCATCTTCATCCAGAAGAAGTTCGTCCCATTCCCCCCATTTTGCTTTTCTTTTTCTCTTTATTATTTTCCGAACCGGCGAAAACATGCCCTTTGCTTCCCTTACGTGGCCAATCCCCATCGAAGTTTCTTCTACCCAGTCCTGATAACTTTTTTCCTGTATATTATTTTCTGGCTCATCTTGATCTTTTTGTAACTCGTCTTCCTCAGGCGCAGACTCTTCCTCAATCCTTCCGACTACTTTTTCAAGGCTGTAGTTCTCTTCCATAGTTGCTTTATGCAGCTCATAAGCCATATATACTCCTTCCTTTTCCTCATAATCAACCTGGCTCACAAAATATTCGGACAGTCTATGGAACTCATCACATAGATCGTCTTTGTTCAATGGATAATAACAGTAATAAAACTGGCCATCTTCATAAAAAATATAATCCGTATCCAGCAGGATACAATTAATATCCAGAAGGTAGCTTCTCACTGCCTTCACAGTCTGCATAAGATCACGAATCAGACTTGTCATATCCTCTTTCCGAAGTTTTGCTTTTTCATACATCGCCTTCACAGAGACCTTGCCGCTGATATCGTAAGAGTACTGACTCTTCCCATCTACCCCTCTTCCTCTTAAAGGCAATAATCCATGAATATGGTTCTCCTTAATCATCCGTATCTGATAATCTTCCTCATACTGTATCCCGTCCTCAATAATAAGATAAGTATTATTTAAATTCCTTTTATAACCCGCTGTCTTCACCTATTTCCCCCTTATACCTGATATTGTTTTTCTCTTTGCCGCATTTTTCAGTCCCTGTATCATTCTGATCTGTTTCTCAGGCTTTGTAACCGGCATTTTTACACATACTGAAATTCCCATTCTCTTTCTTGAAGCACTCGCTTCTACGATAATTTCTTCGTCACTTACAGTAATATTTTCATCTGCATATCCAAAATAAATCATTTTTCTTCCCAGACGTTTATGAAAATACTTTGAAAGACCACTCTCCTCCTTCACATCTCCCCTCAGCTTTTCGATTCCCTCAGCCGCTGTCTCATAAGCCGCTCCATAAAGAACCGTCTTATCATGAAAGTAAAATGTCATCCTCATTATGAGGATGAACATCAAAAAGAACAGCGGCATTAAATATGCCGTCTCAACTGTCATACTGGCCCTATATCTTGTCTTCTGCATCTCTTTCATCCGGCACTTCATCCGTACTCCTCCTATCTGATTCCCGCTGCTGCCCATGTAATAAGGTACGCAGCCGCCAGAAATGGTAAAAAAGGCATTGTCTTCTTTCTGGACCAATGCTTGACCACCATACAAAGCATGGCTGTCAGACCAGATAAGAGAAATGCCGTTCCAAGTACAGCGAGCAGTTCCCATATTCCAAGGAATATCCCAAGCAGAAAAATGGTAATGCTGTCCGCATACCCAAGCCCTTCCCTTGTCCATCTGCTGACAAACAGGAATACGAATCCAACAACTCCTCCGGCTGCCCAGATATAAATACTTCCTTCTGTAAATAACACCCGGTAAATTAATACCATAATTCCTTCTATCAGAAGCATCCATCCCGGGATACTCCGGTACTGAATATCCATCACCGCACCGCTTGTAAGGAACCCCATTCCCAATATATATCCTACTTCACGCATCTTGAACATGCTCCTTTCCCCGCCGCTTCCGACAACGGCACCGCATAAACCGTTCTTTTTAAACCACTGCAAGATGCACTGTTATGATAGCGGTCTCCCTGATCTGTAATATATACACCTGCACCTGGCTTCTGTCCTCTGACACACCTCTCACACGGATGATACTTTCCGTGATTTTCATTCCTCAGGTCGCTTACTGTACTCCCTGGAACTGTATGAACAGATAAATCCAGGTATGTACAATGATAATTTTTATGATACACAACACCATTCTCCGTCACATATACCGTCTCTTCTCTCTAATCCAGCGACCATTCATCCTGATACCCGGTCCATCCTTTTACGGTCATCGTTTCTTCCTGTACAGACATCAGCCCGCCAAACGCAGTAACCGGAAGTTTCATCTTGTATGATACATGTAATTTCAGAATACCAGATGCGGATGCCCATGAACCTCCCGCATCGATTCCGCTGCTCCCTCCCGCAACAATACTTCTGTTAAGCCTCTCGGCTCCCACCGAATTGATAATCTTTTCTTCCAGCCTCGACGGAGCCGTGAGACTGCACACAGAAGCTTCCTGCGCATAACTGTGACAGGCCGCCTGCATCCCGGCTCTGATACTTGTCCGGACAGCCATCATCTCCAGAAGGTAAATAAGACAGACGGCCGCAAAAAAGAACAGTGGGAAGGCTGCTGCCGCTTCCAGTGAAATGACGCCCCGGAACTTTTTCTTTCTGCTGCGGACTCTTTTTATAACTTTCCGAAAAGAGATGAATACAGATGCCCTTTCTGCATATGTATGGGAGTTTAGAATTGTTTTCAGATGCGCACAAAAGTCTGCCTCCTTTCTCTTTTCATTTGAATTGGTATTACACTTACTTTGTTTGTGATTTTCTAAGGATAGAAAGGGCATCTGTATTCACCTCTTTTCGTCATAATATGTTAATGATATCCATAAACGTTTCCGAATCTGTACTCAATTCCTCTTCGCAGCCTGCATGTGCTTACGGTCTTAAGATTCGTAATACATGAATCACCGCTGAAATATTCCTGTCCTTTCAGCCTCATATTACTCTCTATCAGATCAATGCACCTCATGGATAAAGTTTCTTTTGCCTCCAGGACTAACAGCACTCTCAGATACCCTTCATAATCCAGTCCCTCTTCCGAATCAGTTCCTGTTCCTGCATCCTCATTTGTGCCAAGCTTTTTCAGTCCGGCAAGCGACAGGTTCCAGGTGGAACTGCTTTTTACCAGAACTACTTTATGTCCTTCCATCAATGTCCGAAGGTCTATAATGGTCTCACCATAGGCCCAGGCGAGAAGAAGCGCCTGCTTTAGAAGTCCTGCAATCTCCGGAAAAACAATGACCGTGGTAATTGCAAGTGCCAATGCTTCAGCCTCTCCCTGTTTCTCAGGATCAGTCAGAAGATAAGCATAATTAATTCCAAACCGGACAAACAGAAGTTTTGAAAGAACCGATTCCAGATTCTCCCGGTCACTTTCTTTACCTGCAATCAGATACTCTGTCTCGTAAGCAATTGCTTTATCCTCAGCAGGTTTTAGCTTATTTGAGAAATGAGTCAGCAGGTACTCTCCAAAGAGAAACGTCCCTGGAATTCCCAGATCCTTTTCTTTTTTAGGAAAACTGCCTTCTCCCTTGCGATTCTGTCTGTGAGACGCAAGTCCTGACAAATCCAGGTGTTTCTGTGAGATGGAATCCGGTTCCTGCATTACCTGATATAAAAGAGGGGACTGTTTCAATCCTGAAATATTCTGCAGAGGGTTATCTTGATCCTCGAGCTGCTTTTCGGCTGCATTAAGTTCTGACTGCAGTTCTTCATTGGTCGCTTCATCCAGACCCTCATACTGCCTGGAATTTTCCTCCTGCTCTTTCCAGATCTCAGCCTCACCAGAAAGACCTTCCAGCCTGTCAAGTCCTGTGATTGTACTCATATATGCCATCGCCTGATCATAAAAGGGCTGTCCTGAATGATCCGTCAGGTATTCAATCCCCTCCACTTTATTCTCTATAGAGGATGCTCCGTAGTGACTAAGCCTCTCTGTCAGATTTTCATAAGAAAACTCCTGTCTGCCATAGGTCCCGTCAAGAGCAAAGATATCATATTCTTCCAATAAATCTCTGTGATATTCTGCAAAGACCGACTCCATCGCCCTGACCATATCTGCCTTTTTGTAATTTTTTGAAATCTGAATCGAGGCGCTTTCAATCACACTGCCGGTAAATGCCAGAAGAAGCAGAAAAATCAGGCTGAGAAATGCCGTGATTTCCCCTTTTTCTGCCGGCAGCTGCCTGCACCCTTCCATCAGATTCCCGAACTTTCACTTGTAATTTTCTGAAAAATAGATGAGACAAGACTTGTAAGCTGAGACTTGAATATAATCACCAAGCCAATCAAAACGACGAGTATGAGAATCACCTCAACAACTCCAATTCCATCCTTCGCATCCCGAAACCTCTTATATTTACAATACATCCAGTATTTCATATGTATTACCTCCATTTATTTTCTGTTTTCTTCCGTTACAATTGCACTGATAAAAATGCTGGTACAATTACAATCACTAACACAATTGCCAGCATCAGAAACATCGGAAGCAGCAGTTTTGTACTTGCTTCTTCTCCTGTCTTTCTCGCCAGATTTTTTCTCTCTTCAAATGCCTGCACAGCCTCTGTCTTCAGCAGTTCTGTCAGCCCGCTGGTCCCTTTCTTAAGATTCTGGGATAGAAGCGCTCCAAGCTTCAGATACTGCGGAAGTCCGCATCTTCTTCCGAAATGCTCATATCCTTCTGCTTCGGTGACACCGCTTTGAATTTCATGAAGAGTGCCTGCCATTTCTTCATATGCCTTGTGTACTCCTGTCACTTCTCTTTGTCCTGCGTAGTCAATAACTACCTTTTTCCACGCATTTCTGACTGTCATCCCCGCACCAAGAAGCAGAACAATCTTACTTACAATTTCCGGGTAATCTCTCACCATCTGTTTTCTTTCCTGTTCGGTTTTTTTCTTCTCCTCCTGTTTTTTTAACATTGAGACAGCTACAGCTGCTGTCATTCCAAGCAAAAGTATTACATACCCCCGGCTGTCATTTTTCCTGTTCCACGTAATCGTTTTGTCTGCTAATTTTTCCGGGAGCTTTACAACAGAGATTTCTCTTGTTTTTTCATCCTCTTCTTTTACCAGTTTTTTTACTTTGTCAGCGATTTCTGTCTCTCCCGATACCTTCCGGGGATACACTGTGACATCGGTGAGGTATGGAAATTCCTCCCCTTCGTAACTCAGCGTCCCCTGAAGTTTTACCTTTACTCCTTCTTTGGGAACCTGGCCAAACTGAATCTCCCCATAGACATTGAGTACATCATAGCGATTAAGCTCCCATGTCACTTCGATTGGGGTATCGGGAATCTTCCGGACAAGATTGAGATCATGATCCACATGATCCCTGCTTTTATTTTCCCCCAGAATCAATGTGTTGAGCTGCTTTACAGACGTTTCAAACACCTTTTTGATCTGTTTTGGAGTATATTTCTGTTCCTGTATCTCCACCGTAATCTTTTTCTTCCTGATTTCTTTTCCGACTGTAACTTCCAGTTCTTCTGCCTTTTTTCCTTTGCCGTATGTATTTCTTTCTATCTCTGATATACTATATTGATTGCCTGAAAGAAACAAAAACATTGCCAAAGTATTCGCTGCCGCCATACACCAGAAAACTCTTAAAGCCGTCTGTCCGCGGCATATCTTTGGAAGTCTGTTTTTCCGGAGCATCACCATATAAACAATTCCGCATATATACAGAATAATACAGACTCCCATCCTACACCTCGATTTCTATGATTGTTTTTCCAAGATAAAATGCTCCAAGATAAATGATCAGACACCCGGTCATCAAAGCTGTTCCCAAAACGGTACCATACAGTACTCCCATGAATTCCGGAAAACTAAGTTGCATGTAAAGCAATATTCCAAATGGTATCCCGGACATCACTAAAAATTCCAGTCGTTTCGCCGCAATCATAGTCTGTATTTCCTTTTGCACCTCTATTTTGTCACAGATCTGAGTAATTGATGATCTCAGGATCTCCATCAGATCTCCTCCGCTGCGCTTGGCGGACTTAACTACTGCCGCAAAGTTCACCGCATCCTCCTGGCTGACACGTTTGGCAAATTCGGAAAAAGCCTGTTCTGCCGTAATATTCATATTGAGCTGGTGTACAAGAAGAGAAAATTCTCTCATAATTCTGTCATCCGCATTATAAAGCAATCCCAGATCTTTTCTCGCTTCTTTCACAGCATTTTCCATGGAATAACCTACATTTAACGATGACGCCAATGCCTGAAGCGCTTCTCTGAATTGTACCTGAAACATTCGTTCCTTGTTCTTCATACAGGTAAGTTCCCACTGATAGAGATATACCAGAAACAGAGGAGACAACAACGGCACTGCTATTACCGATCTGTAAAAAAGATATGCTATCAGGCAGATCATACCCATTCCGGCTGCTATGGCTTTTATATATTCAGTTTTCCTGATATCCTGCCGCCAGCAGCTTGTCCTTATTCTGAATGGGATTCACTTTTTCCCATATTCCTTCCACTTTTCCACGATTCATTTTCACCTCCCTGAATTGATATAATATCTGTATCTTAATCTCACCATTTTCATATCCCAGAACTTCTACTACCTGCAGAAGTCTCCGGCTTTTATCCCGCAGTCTTCCAAGATGGACAATGATATCGATTCCCGACGCAATCTGCCTTTGAATAGCTGCAAGCGGAAGTTCCATACCCATCAGCACCATAGTTTCAAGACGGCTCAGCATGTCTCCCGGACTGTTGGCATGTCCTGTACTCATTGATCCATCATGTCCCGTATTCATTGCCTGCAGCATATCAATGGCTTCCCCTCCCCTGACTTCCCCTACGATAATACGGTTTGGTCTCATACGGAGTGCCGTGCGGATCAGCTGGCGGATCGTAATCTCACCCTTTCCTTCCACGTTGGCATTTCTCGCTTCCAGACTGACCAGATTCGGGATTCCTCCAATTTTTAACTCTGCGTTATCTTCTATTGTAATAATTCGTTCATCTTTGGGTATCGAATGCGATAATGCATTAAGAAATGTGGTTTTACCGGAGCCGGTTCCTCCACTGATAAAGATATTATAACGTGATTTTACTAAAAGATTTAAAAAAGATATAATTTCATTATTGATTGACTTCCATTCAAGCAGTTGTTTCATTGTTATTGTTTCTTTTGGAAATTTCCTGATTGTGACAATCGGACCATTTAAGGCAACCGGATAAAGTACAACATTGACCCTTGAACCGTCCTCGAGTCTTGCATCGACGATCGGCACTGCCTCATTTACAAGCCGGTTCGATCCGGCCACAATCTGCTGTATCAGGTCTTCCAGTTTTCCCCTGGAGGCAAACCGCTTATCAAGCTGCTGAATCCGCCCGCTCTTTTCAATAAATATATTCTGGGTACCGTTGATCATAATCTCTGTAATCGTGTCATCCTCTAACAAGTCCTGCAGTATATCGAGTTTTCGGAATGCGTTAAACAATTCCTTGCCAAGAGCGGCCTTCTGCTTCAACGGTATATATTCTTTTCTGGCATATTCCTCAAGAACGCTGTGAATCAATTCTACCAGTTCATCGTCCTCAATTTCTCTTGACAGATCCAGCTCATCAAGTATTCTTTCCTGGATTTTTCCAATATCCATTACGGTCTGTCCCTTCCCGCATACTCTTTTGCAAGTTTTCTTGCATATTTCTGAATGTCTTCCGGAATATGAATTTTTTCCGTCTTATCCAGTATTTCGTCTAATCCCATCAGCTTAATTTCTCCTTCAAATTGTTTGATTTTTCCCTCAGAGACTGGATCGTCAAGAACAGGCATATATACTTTCCCTGCGAGATCCAGAATTTCTACAAGCCCCTGGATCCCTTCGCTGATATCCAATATTACCATCTCGTAGATACTCTGATTCAGAATCTGCATCAAAAACCTTCTCCACTCTTCCGATGTAACCGACCTTATATCAGCGCTGACCAAAGATGGCATCATATAATCCAGATTCTGCATCTGGCGGACCATCATTCCCATCCGGAGTCCAAGATTTTGATCCTCCTGTCTTGAATAGTACAAAAGATCGGAGATGGTGAGTCCCTGCTCATCCGGAAAAATTCCTCCCTTGCCTGCATACATTTCCAGATTCAGATAAACGGTACTTTCATACCTTGATAGTTCCTTGCCAAATTCCAGCGCAAAAGTTGTCTTTCCGGCTCTGTGCACAGGTGAAAAAATACATATCAGATCTTTTTTCCTCTTCCCTGTAATACAAAAAAGCTCACCGCTGTCACTGTCCAGACATGCCTGCACCATCTGCGTAAAAATATCGTCAATACTTTGATAACGATATATATAAGTTTCATTACCTTCGAAACTTTTTTCTTTCTCCTGTGTGAGCACAAAAACTTTACCCGCCAGAATCTGTTCCCTTTCTTCGTGCAGAATCTCTTCCCCTACGACCAGGATATCAATCACCTTCTCTGCTGCCAGCTCAGCAGCATGTTCAAATGTGCTGCAGCAAAAAATCTGAAACCTGATTTCCTTTTTCTCCTCCATCATTTCTGATAAATGGTCCGCATAAACACTTTCCCCATCACAAATGCATAGATTCCTCTGTCTCACTGCATCCCTCCTTCACACTTTTCTTCTGTGCTTTTCAGCTCTTAAATTTTCTTTACCTGGAATTCATTGCCGGAACCGGCCTGTCTGAAATGACAATAATGAATTGACTGCTTGTAACGTGTATTATAGCTTCCGTCTTTCCTCTTGTCCACCCGTTTTTTAAAAACACCAAATCTTTGTGCATACCTCACAAAATTTGATAGGCAAGTACACCATAAAGCAGTGCAACCCCAGGAATACCAAGACATCCGGATGTCAAAATGGACAGCCCATTATATCCAACAGCCAGAGAAATGCCCTGAGAAGCAAGAAATTGGTTTACAAAAAAGATCGTTCCACACCCGATTACAGCACGGACAACAAAATTAACAATTATATGAGATTGATTTTTTTCCTGCATCAGCATTCTCCTTTTTCTCTTTATTTCATATATATCATGCTAAAAGGTATTTTATACCACAACTTTGTCTATACTATAAAAAGAATGAAAGGAGAATATGCCCTATGTTATTTCATCAAAAAGCACCGCTTGAAACAACGGATGAATTCTCTATGTATCAGGATACATTCGGGGATTTTAATATTGAAGAAGAAATAGAAAAAGCAAAAAATGAGATAGAAACTGCCTATATGAACTTTCAGAATGTACTGGATCCAGATTTGATTGACTGCTATATTTATGAAGGAAATGCAGCCTGGAAACGATATCGTTTCCTGCTACGCCAGGCCAGGCAGATGACAGAATAACAGCCGGGAATAATCATCCCGGCTGTTATTTCTGGTTATTCCTATAATTCAATCGTGATCTGGCGTCCGGTGGCGTGATACTGATGATACCTCACCCCCGCTGAATCCATCATTCTTTTTGATGCCTGTACGCCCGCTGTATCTGCATATTTATCACAGTCATAGATCACTTCTTTGATTCCCGACTGGATAATCGCTTTGGCACATTCATTGCAGGGGAACAATGATACATAGAGCTTTGCTCCTGCAAGACTTCCTCCGCTGTAATTCAGAATTGCATTCAGTTCACTGTGTGTTGCATAATAATACTTCGTTTCTAAAGGATCCTCCCCTTCACGGTACCAGGGAAATTCATCATCTGAACAGCCCGTCGGCAGTCCGTTATATCCCATAGACAGTATCTTATTATCCTGGCTGACAATGCAGCATCCAACCTGAGTGTTTGGATCCTTTGATCTCATGCCGGATAACTTGGCCACACCCATAAAATACTCATCCCAGGAAATATAATCGTTTCTTTTACCACTCATGACTTTACACCTCCGATGTTCCCCAACACCTCAAACGCATTTTTCACTATTATTTTGTACCAAATATTCTATCCCCTGCATCACCCAGACCCGGAACAATATATCCATGGTCATTCAGATGATCATCAAGTGCTCCGATATAAATATCAACATCCGGATGTTCCCGCTTCATACGTTCTACCCCTTCCGGTGCAGCAATAATACACATAAACCGGATGTTCTTTACACCTTTGTCTTTCAGAAGCTTAATTGCGGCAACGCTGGATCCTCCGGTTGCAAGCATCGGATCTACTACAAAAACATCCCTCTCGTCACAGTCTGCCGGAAGTTTGCAATAATACTCCACTGGTTCAAGCGTCTCCGGATCACGGTATAATCCAATATGTCCAACCTTTGCAGCCGGTATCATGGCGAGCATTCCTTCCACCATTCCAAGCCCCGCTCTTAAGATCGGAACAACAGCCAGTTTCTTCCCGGCCAGCTCCTTAGCCGTCATCTCGGCAATCGGAGTTTTGATTATCACATCCTGAAGTTTCAGATCCCTTGTCGCCTCATAACACATAAGCATTGCAATCTCACTGATCATTTCCCTGAAATCTTTAGAGCCCAGTTCCTCACGGCGGATATAGCTGATTTTGTGCTGAATCAATGGATGATCCATTACATATACGTTTGACATAACTTTCCTCCCAATTAATCTTCTATCTGTGAAATACGGCGGATATGCCGTTCATCATTCGAAAAATCTGTATGCAGAAATGTATCCACAATTTTCACACCAAGGCCGGCACCTACAACTCGGCCTCCCATTGCCAGAACATTGGCATCATTATGAAGTCTGGTTGCCTCTGCTGAAAAGCAGTCTGAACAAAGCGCACAGCGGATCCCCTTCATCTTGTTGGCGGCAATCGAAATACCAATCCCTGTTCCGCAGATCAGAATTCCCTTCTCGCACTCACCGCTGGCAACGGCATGTCCTACCTTCTTCGCATACACCGGATAGTCTACCGGCTCCCCGTCACACCCGAAATCCTTATATTCAATTCCTTTTTCATCCAGGTATTTCAGTATTTCCAGTTTCAGTTCGTAACCACCATGATCACATCCAATTGCTATCATTTTCTTTTGGCCTCCTCATTTAATTTATTTGCTAATAATTCAATAAACCGTTTTATAGTTTCAAATGTTTCTCCATATTCTGCAAGCGGTTTCCCATATGGTGACCGCAGTTCATTGCCGACTCCGATATATTCATTGAGAGTATAGACATTTTTCACATTCTCATACTCAGAAATTATTTTCCATTTCTGGCTTTCTTCCATCGTGAGCACCAGTGTATCATCCGTCAGGTCTTCCTCTTTGAGTACTTTTGTTTCGTGTCCTGCAAGAGACATCTCGTGGCTTTCCATCACTTCCTCCGCCTTCGGATTCGCCGGTTCCGGGAACAGGACAACCATTCCTCTGGATTCCACTGCATACTCCTGAAGCAGAGGCTGCACTTTCAGCAGGCTGGCGGCCATCGGCCCCCTGCAGTTATCACTGTGGCTTACGAACAGAATTCTTCTGTATTTCTGAAGTTTCGTGATATCCTCTGCCTGCAGTGTATGGTGCCCGGCAGCTTTCAGAAGACGATTCATAACCGCACTTCCAATACCATCCGTATCAAATGCCTCACTGTAGATATAATCCACATCTTCCTCATCGAACTCCCTCAGAATACGATACAGATTTTTCGCTGCAGAATTCTCATTACTTCTCGTCCCAATACTCTTAATAACACCGACGGTATACTTTCCGGCAGACTCTGCTGTCGCAATAATTCCAACCTTGTATCCGAGGCGTGTCTGTTCGTATGCGATCTGACGGATTGCCTTCACTGAACTTTCCAGTTCTCCCTCCACCACAATCAGCTGGGCTTTGGGCGCATAATGCCTGTACTTCATTCCAGGCGCCTTCGGAACCTTGCTGCTGTCATCACTGATCAGCGTCTGGTCAACCGAAACCTCTCCGATCACTTCCTCAAGCATCTCTTTCGTCACCGCACCTGGGCGCAGTATCATCGGAGGCTGTACTGTCATATCAAGAATTGTTGACTCGACCCCGATCTCCACTGCTCCTCCGTCAATGATCATCTCTATCTTCCCATTCAGGTCATCATAGACATGCCCTGCAGTTGTCGGACTCGGTCTCCCTGATGTATTCGCACTGGGGGCCGACACATAACCGCCGGCTGCAATAATCAGTGCTTTAGCGATTGGATCATCCGGCATACGCACAGCTACTGTATCCAGTCCGCCGGTAGTTCCATAGGGCACTTTGTCCGTCTTGTCAAATATCATGGTCAGCGGTCCCGGCCAGAAATGACTGGCGATTTCATCGGTCACAGAAGGAATATCTCTGGCGATTTCTTTCAGCGCTTCAAGATCTGCGATGTGAACGATCAGCGGATTGTCCGAAGGTCTTCCTTTTGCCTCGTACGTTTTTTTTGCCGCCTGGGCATCGAGAGCATTGGCTCCAAGTCCATACACCGTCTCTGTTGGAAATGCAACCAGCCCGCCATTCTTTAATATCTGTCCGGCTTCCTCAATGACATTTTCGTCTATTTGGTTTTTGTCTGTTTTTCTCATTATCGTTTCCATGTTTTTCATTATATCATTATTCGTACGAAAAAAAAACCCGTATTACGTTTGTTTGTCTTTCAAACGAAATACGGGCTTTAGTCCCTGCATCAGATCGCTGCCAGCTGCTGTACTGCATTATTAGAGATTACCACCTTACAGTGCTCTTCCAGGTAAGCGAGGGAAGCGCCGGATGCTTTCTCCAGTACACCATATTCTGTGAGCATATTGCAGATTTTGTTGAATTCACTTGTTGAGTGCTCAGACTGCATCAAAGCCAGAATATAGAGATCCTGATTGTCATCTTTGTATAAGGTGTTGGAACCAGAATACATATTGGCAAGCAAATGTGCCGCATGTATTACATTATCCATCGATGCAAATGAAAACAGGCGAAGACCTGATTTCTTTACATTCTCACTTTCACTTTCTTTCTTTGCCGGGTGCTCCGGATGCTCTGCTACCGCTTCCTTTACTTTATTCAGCAAGTCAAGGAACTCCTCCGCACCTTCCAATTTATCTAGAACATCTTTTTTCTTCTCTCCGTAATCGCCAAGAGACGACGGAGCGAATTTTGAGAATCTGGTATCAAGCTCTTCCGGATCATCCACCTTGGTAATAATCAGGACGATCGAGTCGGCGGAGGCTGGGATTGCCTCTATCATCAACGGCATATCATCTGCCTCAAAGCCAAATTCAAAAGATGCCTGCTGCATCATGTCATGGAAAAGTGATTTTGCTTTTTCGGTCCCATAAGCCAATTCGCTTAGCTTCAGCTGGCGGTCAGCTAAGTCTGCACGCGTGAGTGTACAGCGGATCTGATTGTCATTCAGTTTTTCAATCTTCATAATCATCACTTCCTATTCGTAAATAAAAACACTTACTTAATTATTAGTATAAACAAAAACAAAAAATATGTAAAGAAATTTCAAAAAATACTTGCAATAAGTGTTTGGGTTCATTATAATACTCGTACAAGAAGATAGTTTTCCCGGTAACTATGTTTTTCAAACAAGGAGGGATGATTATTTAAAAATAACGGCAGTATATTTTATTCAAAATTCTAAAATCACTGTATGTTTCTTTGCATACAGACAATGCACTCAGATGCATTTCAAAAATCACTTCAGTATTATTCTCTGTCGCTTCAGACAAGAAAATCAGTACAACATTAATAAAATTTATACATTTAGAGCAAAATAACTAATTATCAGTTAGTCTATCTTCTTGTCAGCAGCGGGATTACCGGAATATATCACGAAGCACCGAAAGGAATACGGCGTCCCTAAGCCATAGTTGCCACATTTATTTTATGAGGATCAGTAATGCCAGAAGAAAAGCAATACCAGGAGATGTACGATGAGCTATCCGATTACGAGAATTATGGAATTCCCCTGAAACTCAATGGTTTATACGCCAGTCCACTCCAGGTAGTCACGGCGCATATGGTAAAAGAAGAAAGTAAAACTTATATGCGCGATTATATTATAGACGAAACAGGACATGTGAAAGAGCTTTGTTTCTACATGATCAAAGCCAGGTAACCGAAGGTACCCCCTTATGCCAAGCCCCTGTACAGCCTGCGGAAATTGTCGAAATAGTTAATGACGTGCGGTGGAAATCTTGTTATAATAAGGTCTAATAGGAGGTATGCCATGGAAAACCAAAAACGATCTGGAAGCACCAGGCGGCCAAACGGCCAGCGTGTGAACAGAATGCCTGCAGATCCAGATACCAGAGCAAATCGTACGGGAGCAGGATCTCCCAATCTGAACCGAAACCGAAAAAGAGCAAGAGCCAGACGCCGGCGCATCAGACGCATTATTCTTACCTTTATTATTCTGATACTGATAGCAGCTGCAGCAGGTGCAGCATTCCTTTTTAAGAAATTTGGAACATCGAAGGAAAAAGCAGATCTGAACAAGTATTATGGAATACAAAATGAAAATCAGCTTGCTGTCGTAGTGAATAATACAATTGCAAAAGGAAGCGGGATCATGTCTGACGGACATGCCTATGTAGAATACAGTACTGTACGGGATTATATTAACAACACATTCTACTGGGATGCTAATGAGAATATGCTTCTTTACACATTGCCGACAAGCGTCGTATCTACCAGCGTTGGAAGCAGCGAATACAGTGTGGCAAGTGAAAAATCCAGCGAAGATTATGTCATCTTAAAAACGGAAGGAAACACAGCTTATATTGCAGCTGATTTTGTCCAGAAATATACGAACCTTGAATATAATGTGTATGAGAACCCCAACCGCATCGTAATCAACAGCAGCTGGGGCGAACAAAAAAAAGCTACAATAAAAAAAGACACACAGGTGCGTTACCAGGCCGGTGTAAAAAGTCCGATACTGACGGAAATCAAGAAAAATGCAGACGTTACGGTCATCGAGAATGAAGGTAACTGGAAAAAAGTCCGCACCAGTGATGGATTTATCGGCTATGTAAAAAACAGCACCCTGAAAGACATACGGAAGGAAACCGTAACAAGGCCATTCGATGAGCCTCAGTATACAAATATTTCAAAACCTTATACGATCAATCTTGCCTGGCACCAGGTAACAAGCCAGACAGCAAACTCCAGTGTTCTGGAAACAATCGCAAGCACAAAGGGACTTACAACAATCTCGCCGACATGGTTCAGCATCACTGACAATAGCGGTAATATCTCTTCGCTTGCCAGCCAGGAGTATGTAAATTACGCCCATCAGTCCAATATAGAAGTCTGGGCTCTGGTTGATAATTTTAATGAAAATGTCAATTCCCTGGAACTTCTGAGCCGTACATCCAGCAGAGAGAATCTGGAAAACCAGCTGATTGCCCAGGTGCTTCAAAACGGCATCGATGGAATTAACGTTGACTTTGAGCAGTTAAGTTCTGAGACAGGAGAACATTTTATACAGTTCATCCGGGAATTATCTGTCAAATGCCGCCAGAACAATATTGTTCTCTCTATCGATAACTATGTGCCAAAAGGTTACTCTTCCCATTACCATCGGGAGGAGCAGGGAAAAGTCGCTGACTATGTAATTATCATGGGATATGATGAGCATTTCTCCGGTTCTGAAGAAAGCGGTTCTGTTGCGTCTATCGATTTCGTACGTGAAGGAATTGAGGCAACGATCCAACAGGTTCCTGCCGAGAAAGTAATCAACGCCGTCCCATTCTATACACGTCTCTGGAAAGAAGCACCTCAGGCGGAAGGCGGACTTACAAGCGAAGCTCTCGGTATGGCCGAGGCACTGCAGAGAGTGACCGATGCCGGTGTTACTCCTGAATGGAACGAGAAAGTGATGCAGGATTACGCACAATGGGAAAGCGGCGATGCAACTTATAAGATCTGGCTGGAAAATGCACGGTCTATTGAAGAAAAGCTGAAATTGATGAAAGAATATCATCTGGCCGGCACAGCCGCCTGGAAGCTTGGATTTGAAACACCAGACATCTGGGATGTCATTTTAAAATATGTAAATTAAATAAACGCAAATAGCGCATATCCTTACGAAACGGATATGCGCTGTTTTATTATAAAACAAGCCACGGCAGCATATACTGAAATAACTGTATGACAGGAGATGTTGTCTTGAAACGAAAAATGGAACTGCTCATGGTTCTTCTGCTCCTGATCGGCGTGATTGCCGCCAGCCAGAAGCTAAGCCAATATGTAAACAGTAGTGATGTTAAAAAAGGGGATAACAGCCGTACCATTATTATAGATCCGGGACATGGCGGCGGTGATCCGGGCAAGGTCGGAATTAACAATGCACTGGAGAAAGATCTGAATCTCCAGATCTCTGAGAAATTAAAAAATCACCTTGAGGACAAAGGATTTACTGTAATTATGACGCGTACGACAGATACAGGGTTAAACGAGAGCAGCGATACGAATAAAAAAATTGCAGATCTGAAGAAGAGAGTCTCCCTGATCAATGATACAAATCCTCCGCTGGTAGTAAGCATACACCAGAACAGCTATCCGCAGGAGAGTGTCAAAGGTGCGCAGGTCTTTTTCTATTCTCACTCCAAAGAAGGGGAGACCGCGGCTAAAGTCCTCCAGACAGCGCTCAAAGCAGCCGATCCTGAAAACACGCGTCAGGCAAAAGCGAACGATACATACTACCTTCTGAAAAAAACAAAACCTGCGACAGTCATCGTGGAGTGTGGATTTCTGTCCAATTCTGAAGAAGCCGGGAAACTGACTACCGAAGATTATCAGGAGAAAATAGCAGAAGCTGTCTGTTCCGGCATTATACAGTATCTGGATCAGAAACAGACAAAATAGTATCGTTAGTAATGTAAAACAGCAGCATGTCCATCACTGGTCATGCTGCCGGTTCATCATTTACTAAGCATTCAGGAATGCATTAATTTTTTCCACAAGAAGATCTGCATCGATTCCATGTACCATTGCAGCTTCTTCCAGGCTCTCGCCCTGCGCTGACGGACATCCCAGACAATGCATTCCAATTTCCATAAGGATTGGTGCAATATCCATATTTACCTGAAGAACTTCTCCGATTGTCATTTCTTTCGTAACTGTAGCAGCCATTATAGTGCCTCCTTTTTTTATTATTATCTCATAACGTGTTATTAATTATAATACCATTCCAATAAATTATCAACCAAATAATCCAACCAATTGTGTAGACACTTCATCACATATTTTGAATACTTGAATGTCAATATATTTTTCTCTTTTTTTCGACAAAAAACCATTTTTATTATTTGTCTACAAAACGTCCGTTCTTTTTTTTAGCAAAGTAATCCACCAATTTTGATAGTTTTTGTGTGGATAATGTGGATAACTTTGGGTATAAGTCCATTTTTACATATATTTAACGATTTTCGGTGTTGATAACTTGGGTATTATATTTTTACGGTATCCAACATCATTTTACAATTTTGTGCATTTTGTATATGGTACTTTTCACTGTGTCACAGGCAAGAAAAAAACCTCAAGACATCTCCTGAGATTTTTATCTTTTTAATATTCAATTTACAGCATTCGCCGAACTGTTATGATATTTGTAAATGTAGCGTTAGAAATTCCGATACCATGCGCATCATCAATGGCATTGACTATCTGATTATCCCCCATATAGATCCCCACATGGCCGTCATAACAGATCACATCTCCAGGCATTGCTTCATCATAGCTGACTTCTACACCTGCACTTCTCATTTCTCCTGAAGTTCTCGGCATACTAACGCCAAAGTTTTCATATACTGACTGTACAAACCCGGAACAGTCCGCACCATCTGTCAGGCTTGTTCCGCCCCATACGTACGGATTGCCAATGAACTGGCAGGCAAAATCAACAACTGATTGTCCGGTTCCCATATATGCGGCAGCGGCCTGTGCTGCTGTCTCCTGTGCCTGGGCCTCTGCCGCGGCCTGCGCCTGGGCTTCTGCCTGTGCCTGAGCCTCTGCCTCTGCTGCAGCCTGCGCTTCTTCCTGCGCCTGGGCTTCGGCTTCCGCTGCAATTCTCGCTTCTTCCTCTTCCCTGGACTGTGCGTAATTAAATTCACTGCCTTCACTTTCTGCGGCTTCCGCCTGTGAGATTGCAGTCTGTCCAAATGTTATGAACTCAGTCTTCACATATCCCGTCACACCGCCTGATTCAATCATTGTCCACTCCCCGACAGGTCCTGAAATATTGGCGGCATATCCTTTATAAAGCTTCCCGACCCATTCACTTTCTTTCGTCGGTTCACTTCGGATAAACAGATAACTTCCATCATCTACATTTGCAAACGCTATATTCAAATACTCCCCTGATGGTGCCAGATAATCTTCAATTTTCTGTCCTGCTCCAGATGTATAATATTCATCCAGAACACTTTCAATTCCTGCCCCAGGCAGCTTTTCATTTTCCTGCGGCGTATCTGCTGCTTTTGCTTTCTCTCCCGGTATCAATAACGCTCCCGTCATAGCCAGAAGAAATAGTTTCTTTTTCACTGAATTTGAATGCATTGATTTACCTCCTTTATGTAAATGTCATTCGGTTTTTCTCTTTTGCATTCTTTAATTATTACAATTTTGTTACATTTATTACATTGCCATTATATCAACGTTAAATATTGATGTCAACAGTATTTACAGGTTTTCTAATGACAATTTATGACATGTGAACCGAATTTTTTGTAACATTTTATCGTTTAATTGTTACAAATTGTTACACGCTGTCTGTTATCAGTATTGACAGCTCTCATAATTTTATTCATATTTTAAAAACTTTCTCATTAATATAGAAGAAACACATTTATCCGCTTTTTTTATGATTATCACTTGACAATTCCTCCCTGATACCTTATTATAATCATAGTAACTGTTATCATTATTATTGAAAGGAGGATTCCCTTTGGCAACTTTAAAATATAGTAGGCAACGAGAATCCATCAAAGAATATCTTGCAAATACAACAGAACATCCTACTGCCGATATGGTATACTTAAAAGTGAAGCAGGAATTCCCGAATATCAGTCTGGGAACGGTGTATCGCAATTTGAATTTATTGGCAGAAATCGGTGATGCAATAAAGATTTCTACGCCAGACGGCGGTGACCGCTTTGATGGGAACACAACCCCGCACTATCATTTCTTCTGCAGAGAGTGCGGTAAGATGATGGATCTGAATATCAAAGATATGGAACAGATCAATCGAATTGCCAGCCAGAATTTTGACGGTGCAATTGAAACTCACACTACAACATTTTATGGTGTATGTGGAGACTGTTTAAAGAAGGCAGATATACAGCCGTAAGAAATGAACGGCAAGACAAAAAAATCAAAAATAGCAGTTGACAAAAGAAAAAAATTATGGTAACTTAATATTAGTAACTATTACTAATATTAAAAATAAAAAATTATATAAAAGAAAAGGAGATTATTACTATGAAAAAATTTGTATGCTCAGTATGTGGTTATGTTTATGAAGGTGAAGCTGCTCCGGCAGAATGTCCAATCTGTAAAGCACCAGCGGATAAGTTCAAAGAACAGTCTGGTGAAAGAGAATGGGCTGCAGAACATGTTGTAGGTGTTGCTCAGGGTGTCAGCGAAGATATCATGAACGACTTAAGAGCTAACTTCGAAGGAGAATGTTCAGAAGTTGGTATGTACCTTGCAATGTCAAGAGTTGCTCACAGAGAAGGATATCCGGAAATCGGTCTTTACTGGGAAAAAGCTGCATACGAAGAAGCAGAGCATGCTGCTAAATTCGCTGAATTACTTGGTGAAGTTGTAACAGACAGCACAAAGAAAAACCTTGAAATGAGAGTAGATGCAGAGAACGGTGCGACAGCAGGTAAATTTGATCTTGCAAAACGTGCAAAAGCTGCTAACCTTGACGCAATCCATGATACAGTTCATGAGATGGCAAGAGACGAAGCTCGCCACGGTAAAGCTTTCGAAGGTTTATTAAAGAGATACTTCGGCTAAGATTCATACATCTAAGTTATTATAAATCTATACTACCCATATAATTTATATTGAATTGCTCTGTGAGCATCTGACAGCCTGGTAATGCATTAAGCTCACCCTTATTACTGCATTGCCAGGTTGTTTTATCCACAGCCATTTCGATTACTATCTACCAAGGAGGATAACGGTATGTCAAAATACGCAGGAACAAAAACAGAAAAAAATCTTATGGACGCTTTTTCAGGGGAATCTCAGGCACGCAATAAATACACTTATTATGCATCTGCCGCAAAGAAAGCCGGATATGTACAGATCTCTAATATTTTCGAAGAGACTGCTAATCAGGAAAAAGAACACGCAAAAATGTGGTTCAAAGAATTCCACGGAATCGGTGATGTAGATGCCAATCTTGAAGATGCAGCTGCCGGCGAGAACTATGAGTGGACAGATATGTACAAAAAGATGGCAGAAGAAGCAAGAGAAGAAGGATTTACAGAACTTGCCGAGAAATTTGAAGGCGTTGCCAAAGTAGAAGCTGCCCATGAAGCACGCTATAAAAAAGTTCTGGAAACATTCCGCGCAGGAAAAACATTCAAAGGCGACGCTCCTCTTGGATGGAAATGTGGGAACTGTGGATTTATCTACTACGGAGAAGAAGCTCCTGAAGTATGTCCGGTATGTGCACATCCGAAGGCTTACTTCGAAAGAAAAGTTGAGAATTATTAATCTCCATTTTGAATATAGAATAACTCGAACCAAAAAAGAGCCATCACGGCTCTTTTTTGGTTCTTCTATACTGCTCCGACTACCTTTTGAAATATAGACCGTACCGGTAGATAAATCACCGACACTGCGACAGCCATAAATACTGCATTAATTACAGTCGCCGGAATCGATGACGCTGATCCAAGCAATGCTGCCTGAAATCCACTTCCGAGAATCATCATCTTGACAATTCCCATCACAAATTCAATCACTATATTCATCGCAGCATACACACATGCACATACTACGGCACCAATATATTCCTTCTTCCGGTCACCTCTGGCACGTTTTCTGAAATATGCCATCAATGCCCCGGCAATCAGGCATTTAACGATTGTCTCAACAAATACCTGCGGAATATCCTGCACAAATCCATTCAGAAGGTCAAAGATCACCAGACCAAGCGTCCCTGAGACTGCCCCTCTTTTCCCTCCCAGAAGGAGTACACCCATCACGACAAAAATATGCCCAAAATGCACAAAAGGAGTTCCCACAGCCGCAGGCATCGGTATCCGAAATGCCTGGATTCCCAGAAAGGTAATGGTGGCAAACACTGCCACCATCACCATTGATTTTATTTTGCTGTCATTTACATTTCCCATAATACCACCGCCTGATTATATTTTGGCATGAGCTTTGGACGGCCTCTCTGTACTCTCAAGAAGCCCGGTCCTCAAAAGCACAGGTCTGACTGCATTATAGAGAACTGCGACAAGTATGGTAGACACAACTGCATTGACAAATGTAGTCGCCGCGCTCCATTTTGCAAGAACTTCCGCCATCTGCTGCGGCTGCCCTAAAATATACTGTTTATAGAAGTAACCCACAATCGGATCTGCAATGACATTAAATCCAAGCCCTGCCACCGATGCAATCACACTCCATTTGAACACATATTTTTTGTCTGTACTTTCATTAATTCTGGCAATCTTATGCGCCACCAGCCCGACAATCAGGCCAATACATAATTTTAATACAAATGTCTTTGGTGCGCCTACGATATAGATGGGATCCATAATATCCGCAATTGTCATACCGACTGCCCCTGCAAGGCCGCCGTACCAGCCGCCGAGAAGCAGGGCGCCAAGTACACAGAATGCATTTCCTATATGCAATGATGTCGCGTCACCGCCAGGCATTGGGATCTTAATCTGTAAAAATGTAAATGATACATAACAAAGAGCTGCCAGCAAAGCTGTCTGAGCCAATTTCATAACTGTTGTATTCTTTTTTTCCATAGCACTATCCTTCTCTCTGAATGAAAGCAGACTCTAGAAATCCGCCTCTTACTTTCCTGTAACCCTGCATCTCATAAGCTGTCAGGTGATACTTCGAATTCGTTAGATACATAGTAACATCTTTGTGGATGTGCTGGAATATCCAGTTATGTTATAATTGACCAGACCAGTTTGTTATTTATTTCTGATTCGCAGGCTCAATCGCAATTGATTTTCCTTTGATCTTCGCATCCTGCATCGCGTGAAGTACATCGCTTGCATACTCTTTCGGAACTTCTACAAATGTATACTTATCAAACATGTCGATACTTCCGATCAGTTTTCCAGGCATTCCGCTCTCGCCGGCCAGTGCACCTACGATATCGCCAGGCCTTGCATTCTGTTTCTTGCCAATGTTGATAAAGAGACGCACCATTCCCGGCTCTTCCGCTCCTGTATCGCCAAAGTCAACATGATCCGGATCAGCATTTTCTTCCTTCACCATACCGCTGCACATTTTAAGAAATGCCGCTGCCATATCCATCGCTGTATAATCAGAATCATTTACTTTCTCTTCGATCAGATTCACAAGAGAAGTCAGGTCTTCTGATTCAATAATACGGTCAATGTCATCCATAATATTTTCAATCTTTGTATTCGCAACATCATCTAATGACGGAACTTTCTGGGCATAAATCTTCGTCTTACAGTAGCGCTGGATTTCTTTCAGCTTGTAGACTTCCTTGCCGCTGACAAATGAAAATGAACGTCCGACTCTGCCTGCACGCCCTGTTCTTCCAATACGGTGGACATAATATTCATCATCCTGCGGAAGGTCGTAGTTAAATACAGCTTCTACTTCATCGACATCAATTCCACGGGCAGCAACATCCGTTGCGACAAGAATATCTGTCTTACCTGTTCTGAATCCCTGCATCACACGGTCTCTCTGCGCCTGTTTTAAGTCACCGTGAAGTCCGGCTGCAAAATATCCTCTTCCAAGAAGCCCGTTTACCAATGTATCTACCTGTTTCTTTGTGTTACAGAATACAACCGAAAGCTTCGGTGAATAGATATCCAGAAGCCTTGAAAGCACTTCTTCTTTATTCTTCGGCCTTACTTCATAGTAGAACTGCTCAATATTCGGCACTGTCAGCTCTTTTTTCACCACTTTGATCACCTGTGCATTCTTCTGGTACTGCTTTGTGATCTCCATGATTGCTTTCGGCATAGTTGCTGAAAATAATACCGTCTGACGTTCTTTCGGCACTCCTGTGAGGATCGTTTCGATGTCTTCACGGAATCCCATGTTCAGCATCTCATCCGCCTCGTCAAGAACAACCGTATGAACCTCATCCATATTGATTGTCTTTCTGCGCATATGATCCATCACACGTCCCGGTGTACCGATGATCAGCTGTGTACCGCTCTTCAGTGAACGGATCTGCTTCACAATATCCTGACCGCCGTAAATCGGAAGGACCTTCAGCCCATGCATATATTTGGCAAGGTTACGGATCTCATCGGCAACCTGGATTGCCAGCTCCCTCGTCGGGCAGAGAACAATCCCCTGCAGTTTTTTGTTTTTGATATCAATTTTCTGAAGAAGCGGTATTCCGAAAGCGGCTGTCTTCCCGGTTCCTGTCTGCGCCTGGCCAATCATATCCTGACCGCTCATCATAACCGGAATTGCTTTCGCCTGGATTGGGGAAGCCTCCTCAAATCCCATAAACTTTACTGCTTTTTCAATCTCTGGGCAAAGACCCAGCTCTTCAAACTTTAATGTCTCCATATAATACTATTGTTTCCTTTCTCTAATGAATCACCCGAAACATTCTACCTATCATATTTGTAAATTTTTACATTACCCCAAAATAAACGCTTCTATATTTTGCATTACGATCAAGCTATACATAAGTATTTCCAAAATGTCAGCTAAATAATAATCTACCTTCACTCTCCGCCTGACTAAGCGAAAGTTTTATCCATATACAAGATAAAATATTCCATGACTCCACAAAAATACCCTTCACCTGTTACCAAGTAAAGGGTATTTACAAAGTTATCCTGCTAATCATATCAGAAAAGTACCCGAATGTCAAACACTGTTGCCGGACGTCCATCTTTAACTCAATGTCCAAACATTTCTCAATTCCTTGCAATTCCTGTATTGACCATTGGCTTTTCAATCGCTATACTTTAATTTATAAACTCCATTTCTATCTATGGAAAGGATCCTCAGTATGAAAACAATCGATAAACATAAACGAATATTACATCTGGATTTCTCTGATATCACAGGTACCATCGTCCCCGACAAGTCCGGACATGGCAACACCGGTGTCATCCGCAATTACGATGCGGGGGGCACCGTTCTTGCCTGCGGGGAATTTTATGGTCTTACAAGACCAGCGGTTCTTCTGCCCGGAGGGAAAGAAGGCGGTTACATTGAGCTGCCTGAAGCTTCTTTCAAGTGCAGCCAGGGAATTACGGTGAGTTTCTGGTGCCAGATTCTTTCCTGTACAAAAGAGACTTCATTATTCTCGATCGGCCAGAATCCATCTCTCTATCTAAAGATTTCCGATATCGGTGACGGGCATGCTCTGGCTGCCCCATGCGTAAGTCCTGCAGGCCAGGAAGAGGAGCTTCCGGTCAATGCGCCTGCCGCCCTCTCGCTTGACCGGTGGTATCATATGACCGTAGTTCTGACCGCTCAGAAACCTGCAATTTTAAGCTTTTATATCAATGGCGAGCCTGTCGGGCGGATCACACAGAGCAAAGTGTCTTCCCTTGACCTTGTGAATGCAAAACCATGTCTGATCGGACGGGGGCCATATACTGACCAGGGTGCCAATGCAGGATACGCAGATTTTCAGATTTACCAGGAGGCATTCTCCACTCAAAGAGTGCACGATCTGTTCCATATCTCAGATGCGGCATGTGCACTCGCTGATAAACAATATCTTGACAAAATAATACCTGATATGCTTACGGAAGACATTACACTTCCCAAGACCGGACCTTATGGCAGTTCCTTCTATTATAAGAGTTCCACCCCGCACGTCCTTGGCCACAACGGTAAAGTGACCCGTCCTGCTGCCGGTTCTCCTGATCAGGAAGTATGTCTTGCTGTTCTCTGCCACAAGGGTGCCTATCAGAAACCATTTCCATATGAAATACTGATACCAGCTCTTCCTACAGACAGGGAGATTGTGCTTCACGATGCAGATACCATTCATCTGCCAGAATTTCACTCTATCTTCCAGGACCTTGAACTTCCGGTTTCAGGGGAGTGGGGTTCTGCAATCACCTGGAAGAGCTCTCAGCCAGAATTCCTTACCTCTGACGGACATGTCACACGTCCCAGCTTCAGTGAATATCCGGTAAGGCTTACATTAACTGCAGACTTTCAATGCCAAGATGCGTCGGAAGTCCGCACATATCAGTGCCGTATTCTTCCCGAATACCCCGAAACACATCCATTGAAGGCCTCTGAATTACGTCCCTTCATGATGTCCCTTCCGGCGGTAAAAAAAGCTTCTGCATTGGCACTTGATGATGTTGTGCTTCAGGGAGATCATATATTTACCCAGAACTATGTACGGGATCTTGATTATCTTCTGATGCTTGATTCCGACCGGATGCTTTATAATTTCCGTGTAACATTTGGCACCGATACCAAAGGGGCACTCCCTCTTGGCGGCTGGGAAGAACCAGGCGGTCTGTTAAGAGGCCATTCTACCGGTCATTACCTGTCCGCACTGGCACATGCATTCGCCTCTTCCGGCGATTCTACCTTCCGGGTGAAACTTGACTATATAGTAAAAGAACTACGTTCACTACAGATTCTCTCCTCCGGCGACCCGGCAGATTTCAAGTCATCGTGTACTCCGTCCAATGCGGCGCAGTCCGGGTGGAGCCATGATCCTTCTACCTGGGGTGTTGGATACCTGGCGGCCTGCCCGCCGGATCCGTTTGCACTGCTGGAAGACTGTACGTCCTATGCATATATCTGGGCACCTTATTACGCAATGCACAAATTACTTGCGGGGCTTCTGGACTGCCACCTGCTTGCAGGCAATGTCACTGCCCTGCTTGCTGCCTGCGGAATCGGACGGTGGGTACAAAGACGGCTGTCCGCATGCACCAAGGAACAGCTCCAAAACATGTGGAGCATGGAGATCGCCGGAGATTACGGCGGCATGAATGACTCTCTTGCCACACTCGCACAGATCACCGGAGATTCCTCCTATCTGGAGGCGGCACAGTTATTCGATAACCGCCCATTGTTTGACAGCCTCTCAAGAGCCAAAGACCCATTGCCCGGATCCCCGGTCAATCAATACATCCCTCAGGTCATCGGCGCCCTGAACGAATACGCCGCCGGTGGGGACAGCCGGTACTTCAAGACGGCATTTTATTTCTGGCAGACAGTTGTGGCAAAACATACATACTCGATCGGCGGAATCGGACGCCAGGGTTACTTCCAGGAACCAGGCATTCTGGCCGGTAGTATAGACACGAACACCAACTGTGAGACATGTGCTGCCTATAACATGCTCAAGCTTACGAAAGAATTATACTTATATACTCCTGATCAGCCGGCTTACATGGAATACTATGAACGTACCTTGTTCAACCAGATTCTCGGCTCACAGAATCCAGAGGTTACGGAGGATATGCATCACGGCGTCACTTACATGATGCCGATCGGCTGCGGCGAGCATAAAGATTATGGTTCTGACTACGATGATTTCACCTGCTGTCACGGAACCGGCATGGAAAATCACCTGAAATACCAGGAGAGTATTTATTTTGTTTCTTCTGACAACCATACGATGTACATAAATCTCTATCTGCCTTCCAGTGTATATTGGGAGACACACGGAATCACGCTTACCCAGCGGCAGGCATTTCCGTCGAATTCCGTGTCAATCAAAATTGCCGGAAGCGGTACGTTTACGTTGAAATTCCGGATACCGTCCTGGTGTAAAAAGGGATGCAAAATCTACTTAAACGGACAGATTGTTCTGAAAGATCCGCCTGCCGGATCTTATGCTTCCATGACGAATACGTTCGAAAATGGCGATGTGATTCTGATTGATATGCCATATTCCATCTACCTGGATGCCACTCCCGACCAGCTTGATCTCCCGGTAGCCAGCGTGAAATACGGCCCGCTTGTCATGGTGGGGATAAGCAGCAAAAAAGACTGGATTACGCTGACACTGACACCGGATATTGAGCGCAACTTTACGGTAAACCGTTATGGACCATATCCAACTTTAGACTATCACGGAATGACATTGATTCCGATGTACGCGGCGCATAATGTAGATTATCATACATATTTTAAAATCCTGATTCCATAAAAAAGAATCCCAAACGGGATTCTTTTTTATAATACACGTATAATCTTTCTTTCCGGGTAAACCGATATTACGAGATAATACTCCCTGTCTTCGGCCTTTTTCCACTCCCCTTTATGAAACATTTCTTTGATCATTGTATAAGGCAGTACATATTGCCGCTCTTCCCCTGGCTTGATTTCAAAATATCCCACATCATCCGCCTCATTAAAATACTGTCTGGCTCCCATATCGACACCGTTCCCCCATGCGATGGATTCCATCCTCAGAAGATCCCCTTCCATTTCTATAGGCTTATCGCTTACATTTTTCACTTTTACTTCTACTGTAATCAATTTTTCTCCATTTCCATAAGACTCCTTCGGAAAATGAGGAAGATTTCTAAGCTCTTTATTCGTATAAAATCTGGATCCCAAAACGGTATACTCAATACCATTCTCCTGTACCGGCTCATTGGCAGTGTAGATCCTGGTTTTGGTTTGCGGATATTTTTTATTCACGCGGTAAAAACAGACACTGTAGGTCAAAACCAATATCAGGATTAAGAATATAGCTCCTGTCAATGTGTATTTACTTTTCCGTTTCATACACACCACCTGCTCTCTCCTTTAATCTTCCATTTTCCATATAATAGACTTCGTCCGACAGATAATAAAGTTCCTCTGTATCATGGCATGTAAATAAGATTAATGCACCCTTATTCTTTAAGTCTGTCATGATTTCTTTTAATTTTTTCACACTGTCCTCATCCAGCGCATTTGTCGGTTCATCGAGAATAATCAGCTCAGGTTCTCCCATAACAGCCGCTGCAATGCCAAGCTTTTGTTTCATGCCAAGAGAATATTTCTTATACTTTTTTCTGTCAGTCCAGTCAAGTCCTACGTTCTCCATCACCTGATTGATTTCTTCCCCGCTCACATTATTCTGAATACCTGCAATTATTTCCAGGTTCTTTTTCCCGGAATAACCAGCGATGAATCCTGGCGTCTCAATCAATGCTCCTATGCTCCTTGGAAATGAAATGTCTTTGCCAAGCACTTCGCCATCAATTAGAATTTCCCCGGATGTAGGCAGGATAAGCCCGCAGACTGCCCGAAGAAGCATCGTTTTTCCAGAACCGTTTTTCCCCTTGATTCCATATATTTTGCCAGACTTCATCTTCATCTCGACTTCGTCCAATACAGTTGCTTTACCGATTATTTTTGAACACTTACGAATTTCTATCTCCATGCCTTTCCTCCTTTTGTCCACCCGCTCCTATAGAATATCCATCTTCCTCACCTTAAAACATCCAATTCCAGCTCCCAATACACACATCATACTTCCAGCCATGATTCCACCCGCAATAGTCACACCACCATTTTCTGAAAATTCCTTCATCCTCAGGAGCATCAGATAGTTGCCCGGCAGATACGGACTTAAATAGTATGCAGATATAATCAGAATACAGGCTATGAAGAGAAATCCTGCAATTGGTCTGGTATAAAGTGTAACCGCAGCCTGCAGTATCGAAAGACCGCATAAAACCAGAAATGCCTGGAAAGCAAACCACCCTACCCACGTCTTGTCAATTCCTGTAAAATTCACTCCATCGAGATACTGAAAAGTAACGGCTGCAATCCCGCCACTTCCATCGGACTGCATGAACGCAAAAGGAGCAGCCGAAAGAAGCATCGTCAAAACGGAAACCAGATTCCCTGCCATACACCAGATACATTTGCCAAGCCACCATAACTTTCTGCTTTGACACTGCAAAATAAGATACCTTCGATTCGTTTTTCTTTCTCTCTCTGGGTACATCGCAATCAGACATGCATTCCAAAGATAAAAAAACAGCCATCCTGCCGGCACTTCAAATCTTGCATTCACATCATATGCATGAAATTCAGGCATTCCCTTCAGAAATTCTATGATATAATTCTGAAATGTTATTTTTTCTGTAAAATGATGTATCTGTTGAGTAAGAACCGCACTGTTTCTGAAAAATGCAAAAAAGAACAGCATGACAATCAGAAGCGGGATATAGTATTTCCAACTTCTGACAATTCCGTATCTCAGATCATTTTGAATTATTTTCACAAAAGTATGATTCTTTGTTTTTGCTCTTCTATCCATAAAAATCCTTTTTTTTCATTCTATACATTCCTGCCGCCCACACTAAAGTACATAAAGTAAGCAACCACAAAATTCCTATTACAATATTTTTTGTGCAGACCCAGTCCTGATATGATAATCCGGCTAATTTATAAAATAATTTTACCGGTACATCTCTGCAGAAATATTCGATCCCCGGTATTCCAATTACAATTCCTAATACAACATATTTTTTCTCCAGCAAAGCTGAGATAAAAAACATAAAACATAGCTTCAAAACATATACAACATAACAAAGAATCACCACAGCCAAAAACCCTATACTCCTTGTTACTCCATCCGTCTTCGTTGCAAACAAACTCACTTTCTCATCCCAATTGATATACCTGTTGCTCATCAGCATACCAAAGAGCATCTCAAACACCATAATATAAGCCGAAACTAAACAGGCCAGAAAAATTCTCTTGATCATGATCTGATTCCAGATTTTACTTCGCTTTTTAGATTTGATAACGATTTCCGCACGATTTTCATAGCGGAAAATATAAAAAGAAGCAAACACAATAAAAGGAATCAGCATCATCCCTAAATTTATTACCTCATGCATCGTAATCAAACAATCAGCTAGGCTGTATTGTTGATGTGACCATTGCCATATTTTAACCGCCCGTGTCATTTCCAGAAAAGTAATTACCGGAATTCCGATCACTATAGCCAAAATGCCCTCCCATCCTGCGCTGCAGTCTCTTAAAAATCCATTATTCCATATGGAATTTCTAGAATATATCATCCTTCGTCCCCTTCCAGAAATAAACAACACCTGTTATTACAAAAAGAAAAATCATTTCCCCAAATACATAGATACTTAAAGAGCTGCCAAACCCCGGCTGAAGGAAATAAACTCCTGAACTACTGATGTTTCCGAGAAGATTGCTCGCTGAATAGATAAATAGATGGAGAATAAACGGGAATGTTACTACAATATATCTGTGCTCTGTAAAAAATGAAAATACCAGTGCAAGCACTGCAAACAGCCCTCCATAGATAAAGTCAATCATGATATAAATTACAACATAGCAAAGAGGATGCGTATAAAACAATTCCCCCATCATTGATGACTGACCAATCGGAAATGCAAGAGTGGACTGTTGCGGTACCAGCATGGGAAACGCGGCACTGGACAAAAGAAAACTGACCACAAGAGGGAAACTTGCGACAACACCTCCGCTTAAAAAAGCTGCTGCGTATTTGGCTGTCAGATAGTCTCTTCTCTTGCTTCGGATATAGACATTCTTAATATATCCCCCCTTTACATCCTCAAAATAAGATGCCCCATAAGGAAGTGCTGCCAGCACCGGAAGCAGCGATGCCAGCAAAAAACTCTGCAGATTATATGCATCTGCACCAAGCCACATTTGATAACAGGAATATATCATGAGATATGGTTTATTCATATTAAGAATCACATCCATCTGACTCATCTGCGGAACCGCATACATAAAAAAATGAGTGATTGCTAATAAAAGCCCCGCTGCCACGCCAAAATAAAATCCTTTACTGCCAAATGCTCTCTTTAATTCAATTCTTTTCATATTACCACCTGTCTGATCTATTCATACATCTGGATAATTCTGCTTTCTGTGTGATAGCCCTGCATTCCCTCCGGCCAGATAAAAAAGTCAATTTTACTGTCAGCAAGCAAACTGTCTTCTACTGCAAATGCCAGTACCTGGTCAATTTTCTCTCCCGGCTGAAACACATATTCATATGCTGACTTCATATCTTCAGACTGAACAATCTTTTCTCCATCCGGGCGCTTAATATAACCACTGCTATATTTCCGTTTACCCTCTTGATCAAGAAGATCAAGACCGCAACTGTAAAAACTCATACTTTGCTCCTGATCTGTGACATTCATTGCCTCCAGATTCACTATGACGTATGAATAGGCTCCGGTAATATTTCCATTTTCATCCACGGCACAAGTTTCCTGCCATACACCTGGCTGGGGATCAAAATCACCTTTTTCTTTTGATATATAAAAAGACTGTACTTTATATTGAATTCCTCTAGTCTCAACTGTATCCTGCATCTTATAGATATTTTTATCGTCTACTTTATTAAAATCTTCATTATCTATCTGACTTTGATCAATGGTTCCCTTAGACGTAGAAACTTTATTTGTCTTATCCTCTTCTGCCGCTTTCTCCCCAGATTTTTTATCTGAAAAAAGATTGTCTGGCAAAATCAATGTGTCAGCTCTTGTGACTCCTAGAATAATTACAACTGCAATTACTATTCCTGCTATAATTCCTGCTATTTTTTTCACTGTGTTTCACCTCTGAAAAGGAGAAACCCATCGTCTTCTCCTTATTATGAAATATATGGGTTATTTGTTATACGAATTATATCACTTCAATTTATTCTCTATTTTAAAACGGTATTTTTACTATATTTTTATGTTAAAATTCGTCTTTTTCTGTACGTACTTCATATATTCTCACTCTTTTTCTGTTCTTCTGGCTAATTGGTATTTTTTCAAAATTTACCATTGTTATTTCTCTATAGCTATACTCTTGTATATATTTTCCATTTACAATATATGATTTATGGACATATATAAAATCTTCATGTGATAACTTATCTGCTATTTCCTGTAACTTACCATAAAATATATATTGGTTGCCTTTAGTGATAATATTAATTTTTCTGTCAGCACTTACAAAGTATAGTATTTCATCCAACGGTATCCTATATTTCCGACGTTTATAAGAAAAATGAAAATATTTGTCTTTACTCCCTTCATCCCGAACCGTATATAACATTTTTGTTAATCTTTCATATGTAAACGGATAGATTAAAATATCCATCGGTCTGATTTCGAACCAATTTTCAAGTTCAATAATTTCTGAAGAAACAAGTACAAGTTCCGCTTTATCATTATATAATTCAATCCATTTTCTTATTTTAGGCAACTTTTTTGATACCTCTTTGAATTCCAATACAAATAAATCATACATATAGTCCGCTCTTATAGAATGCTCCAGTTCTCTCACATCGCTAAAGACATCAACTGTCAATAAAATATTGCTCTCTTTCTGATACCTCAGAATCATATTTTCCATCACAGAAGCCAATTTCGTCTTTTTAATACACAGTGCTATTTTTAGCATGCTTACGCCTTCTTCCATCCAATAATTTTTTGTTATCATCATACCACTCTCATATTAAAAAAAACGTAAAAGTCCGTTAATTGTCCTTTTTTGCCCGTTATTTTAACCACTAACGAATCAAACTCAGTCTCACACCAGAGTGTTTGACATACTTGTTACTATTTAGTTATACCCTCGGTTAATCTGCAGAATCTCAAAACATTTTCCATTTCCTCTTGATTTTTATGTATATCAGTTGTAATATATACATATAGTAAACGTAGTAATGAAAACTACATGTAATCTTTTCAATTTCTAGGAGGCATGACTTATGAGCAGTGCAGCAAAACATTTAAAAGAACCCGGAAGCGCAATTACACATTTTATTGGTATGTTGATGGCAATTTTTGCCGCTGTACCGTTATTGATAAAAGCGGCAAATGAGCCGAACAGAGTATATCTGATATCCGCAGCTGTATTTATTGTCAGTATGATCTTACTGTACGCGGCAAGTACGACTTATCATTCTCTTGATTTATCAGAGAAGACAAATACAATCCTGAAAAAACTGGATCATATGATGATTTTTATTCTCATTGCCGGAAGCTATACTCCGATCTGTCTCCTTGTTCTTGGCGGGCGCATCGGTACTTATATGCTGATCCTTATCTGGGGAATCGCCATCGTCGGAATTTTAATCAAGGCCTTCTGGGTCTTCTGTCCCAAATGGGTATCCTCTGTTCTCTATATCGGGATGGGATGGACTTGTGTCCTGGCTTTTACAAAAATACTCCATGCTCTTACACCGGCAGCTTTTGGCTGGCTTCTTGCAGGCGGTATCATCTATACAATCGGAGGTGTCATCTATGCATTGAAACTTCCAATCTTTAACGGGAAACATAAAAATTTTGGAAGTCATGAAATATTTCATCTGTTCGTTATGGGCGGAAGTTTCTGCCATCTTGTACTGATGTACGCATTTGTGATTTAACCTTATCTGATTTGCCCATTATAAAAATACCTGTGTCCGGGTTTAAAATTTTCACCTTCCGGACACAGGTATTTTTTTCTGGATTTTTATTCCTGTGTGACTGCCATATGACTTTCTTCCTGTAATATTAACTTAAAGTTAAGACATGGAAAAATAATTCTATAAAATATAATCACAGAGGAGAGAGCATTATGACAAAGAAAAAATTAGCAATACTTATCACATCTGTAGCATTAATCGCAGCAGTAGGTATCGGGGGAACATTGGCCTACTTCACAGATAAAGATACAAAACAGAATGTAATTACACTTGGAAAAGTAGATGGATCACTGATCGAGGACTCGGATAAAGGAACTCCGACAGAGAATGGCTATACATATGATAAAGTAAAACCGGGGGATGAACTGGATAAACGCCCTCATGTATCATTAGCGGCTGACTCTGAAGACGCTTACGTGAGAATGGATGTCAAAGTGACAATTACAGGGCTGGCAGAAGGAACTGACGCCGTGGCATATGCAGCAGAACTTAAAAACAATTTGGATATTGACAAAACGAACTGGACAGAAGGCTCTGATGGATATTTCTACTATAACACCAAATTATCCAACAAAAAAGGTGGTAAAAAAGCAACCGAAGATATCTTCTCAACAGTGACAATTCCTACCACTTGGGGCAATGAAATCGCTGAGGCAGTCATCACAATCGACCTTCAGGCAGAACTGATCCAGGCTGATAACTTTGAGGATCAAATTAATGCTGACGGTACATGGAACATTACCGCAGATGATATCAAAGAATATACAA
>URQQ01000013.1 GCA_900549995.1 uncultured Lachnospiraceae bacterium
CAATTTATTGAAGATGAAACACATGGTCGTTTGATTTTAGGGGCAGGTTCATTATATGGAGCAATTAACTCCTTACTGGCTAAGAAGTGGATTGAACCTTATGGAATCAATACCACACGGAAAAAGGAATATGTGATTACATCTTTAGGTAAAAAAATAACGCGTCAGGAGATAAAACGAATTGATGAAATCCTAAAGATTGCAGACAAAATCGTGGAGGAAGAATAGATATGAAAAAAATCGTTCGATATTTTGGTGGTTTTATTGACGCACAGGAAAAATGGCTGAATACTATGTCTGAAAAAGGATATCGCTTAGTACGTACAGGAAAGTTAATTTACGAATTTGAGGAATGTGCCCCACACAAATACATTTATTGTGTTGATTTTGTTGCCCATAAAACCTATGCAGAGTTAAAAGATTATAAGCAGTTTCTAAAAGAGGTTGGGTATAAAGTTATGAGTAAAAATGCCAATTTAAACTGGTCTATAGGAAAAATCCGATGGCGTCCATACGGGGATGGACTGGGAAAAATAGCAACCTCTCCTGGAAATTACAATAAAGAGCTTTTAATTGTGGAAAAAGAAAATGATCAAAAACCATTTGAGCTCCATACAACGATAGAAGACAAATTATCTTACTATAAAGTACAACGAAATCTTTACCTCTCCTTATTCATACTTACAATATTTCTCTTTTTATGGGTTTATTATAATACGACTCATTTGACAATTCATAGCTCTGTTATTTTATTTTTAGCCTTGTTATCAGTTTGTCCGACTATATTATTTCAGAGAAAATATAAACATTACCAAAAACAATCTATATTAAATGATTAAAGTTGTCAGCATTTCTTTATTTAACTGCCTGTTTATTTTAACTGCAAAATACACGGTAATCATGGTAGTAAAAAAGTCTGCAATCGGCTGGACGCTGATCACACCTGTTAATCCAAGTACCCTTGGAAGCAGAAAAATAAGAGGGAAGAAAAATATCCCCTGTCTGCTGAGACTTAACACACTTCCAACCAGGCTTTTACCGATTGCAAGATATAGTGACGCATATACCATTTGAAATCCGAAGGTTGTAAACAGAAGCGCACTTAATTTCAAAGCTTTATCTGCCAGCTCAATCATCTGAGCATCTGTTCCAAACAGGGAAACGATTGACGTAGAAAAAATAATAAGAACAATTCCGGCAAGGATACAAAAGACGGTAGACCACATCATGCAGAGATGAATGGATTTTTTCAATCTTTCATACTGTTTTGCCCCATAATTATATCCGGCAAATGGTTGAAATCCTTTCAGGAATCCAAATACAACATAAGTGACTACCGTCATAATCCGGGTAACTGCTCCCATGGCCGCCACCGCATAATCACCATAAGGCTTTGCTGCCAGATTGATCAATCCCATAGATGCACTGGCCAGAAGCTGGAAGAGTAAAACAGGTATTCCTATTTTCAGAATCTCTAAATAAATGGTTTTAGAAAACTTAATTTCATGAAATGAAATCCTCAATACCCCCTGCTTTTTAATAATGTATCCTGCATAGAGCAGCATATTGACAGATAAGGAAATAACTGTGGCAATAGCTGCACCTTCAATACCAAGATCCATTCCGTAAATCATAATAGGGTCTAAAATAACATTGGTAATACTTCCAGTGAGCATGGCTATCATTGTAAATTTGGTAGCCCCCTGTGCCGTAAGAAGATTATTCATTGTAACTGTGAACACATTGATAATAGAGCCTGTTACATAGATCCTCGCATATGCTTTTGCATAAGGCAGAATGGTTTCTGTTGCCCCCAGAGAAGTAAGCACGGGGTTCAGAAATACAAGGATACCTGTAATCATGACAAGCCCGATAAGGATGCTCGAAAAAAGTGCTGTTGAAGCTGTCTGATCTGCCTGTTTGTTGTCACCTTTTCCAAGTAAACGTGAGATATAGGAAGAAGCACCTGCTCCGAACATCATCCCCAGTCCAATTACGATCTGGACAATTGGAAATACCACCGACACGGCACCCATCTGGCTGATCCCCAGGCCCCCTACAAAAAATGCATCGATGGCATTATATAATGCAGAGATAAGCATTCCAATCATGGTCGGTATTCCCAGTTTGATCAGTGCAGTTGCAACATTCGTTTTTTGTAACAAATTGATTCTTGTTGATTTTTCTTTCATTCTAAGGTCCTCCTGTTATTTTTTATATTACCGCTGTAAGCTAAAACGCTCACGGCGTATAATACCTTTGATCGTTGTATAGTATTGCTGGTTATCTGCCTGCATCTTTTGTTCCAAATTCAGGCATATTTCTTCTTCGGTTTTCTGTAGGTCCGCGGGGTAGATTAAATCAAATACTATATTGGTACATGCTCCACCTTCGATCAGCCTGAAATGGCCGACACTGATGTTATCACCGTATTTATGTATTTCGGTATTCAACTTTTGTAAAAGCTGCTTTTCCAACATCTGATCATCCATAAGATAATCAATCTGGATAAATGTATCGCAGTGGTATTTTCGATACAGATTACGTGATATTTCACTGACGGCAGCATATAATTTCTTACTTTCTTTTTTATCCCCCTCCACATGCAGACAGATTACAAAGTATCCGAATCCGTAATCATGTACCATAAGATTATGTACCGATTTTATTGCTGGATGATTCCTGGTATTTTGCAAAACATCTTCTAATACCTCTTGATTAGCTGCTTTTCCCATAATCCGTCCCAGCACTTCCCAAAGACTTTTAATCCCGGCAATGACTATAAATATGGAGACAAAAGCTCCACAGTATCCGTCTATTTCTATATTTGTCACATAGGAGATTATAGTTGAAAGCAACACTGCTGAAGTTGCCAGTAAATCACTGATACAATCTGACGCTGTTGCTTTTAAGGTCTCCGAATCGATGATTTTAGAGAATTTGCGGTTATATAGATACATATATCCTTTCACCAAAATAGATAAAATCAGCACAATAACAACTGCAGCCCCAAACACCGTCTTCTTCGGAGAAATGATTGCTTTGATTGAGGAACCAGCTAATTTTATACCCATGAAGCAGACTGCAAACGACGTAAAGATTCCCACGATCCACTCAACTCTTCCATGTCCAAAAGGATGCGCACTGCCGCTTCCGTAACCGGCAATTTTAAAGCCCAGCAAAGCAGCTAAGGATGTGGCAGCATCGCACAGGTTATTATATCCGTCTGCTGATATGGCTATGGAATTGCTGATATGTCCAATTACTATTTTGGAAATACACAGGAACAGATTTAAAAGAATCCCGGCAATGCTTGACAAAGAAGCATACGCTCTTTTCATGCTCCGCGTCATAACCTCTTCTTTGTTTTTAATAAATAGTTTAATAAGTAGTGACATCATAATTTTTCCTCCTTTAATTTTGAACACAAGTTCAATATTGTTCAATAAAAAAAGGAACCGGTCTTATAAACCGATTCCCGATAAGTGCATTTTAGATAATTTCTGTAGCATCATAAGAGCCCATTCCTTCCCTTTATAGTGATACATAATCTGCATCAGCCCTTCAACAAAATTATTGGCAATAATATGAATAAAAATATCATCTGATGTTTTATCTTTACAGTGCTTGTTAAGATGGTTCTCTATCTCTTGAACAAAATGCTCTTTTTCAAGTGCATATTTTGTCCCTTCGCTCTTATCCATTAAGATAATAAATTCTTTTCTGTGTTCAAACAGGTTGACCAGACATTCCGTCTCCGCTTTGCTAAGTCCATAGATTGTATCTTCATTGTGTGTGTCGTCCTGCGCGGTCAATACCTTCTCCCAATCATACAGAACCGGGTCCAAAACGGCCTGAAATAAATCTTCTTTATTTTTATAATAGGAATAAATCAGACCGGTCGGTATCTTGGCCCTCTCAGCTATATTGCGCATGGCAGCTGATTTATATCCATTCTCATAAAACTCCTGCAGAGCCGCTTTATGTATATTTTGTTTAATTTCTTCTTTCAATACCTGTGCCATCTCGTCCTCCATAATTGAACCTATGTTCAATTATAGTAACGCTTTATCAATTTGTCAAGTCATATTTCTTTAGGGGCAGCAGCACTTATGGTGAAAGAACAGACATATTGCACTATATTATTTTTACTCATGCCCCATAGGCAGCCACGCTTTCTTTCAGGCGCTTCAATCCGTCCTCCACCTGCTTTCTCGGACAGGCAAGGTTCATACGCAGGAATCCCTCTCCATTACGGTATTCATTTCCATCAGACAGATAAAGGCCGCTGTAACTGCGGATAAAACGGCAGAAATCCGTTGAATTTCCGGTCAGTTGCCTGCAATCGAGCCAAAGCAGATAGGTTGCCTGCGCGGGAACCGCAGATATTCCCCGAATCTCCCTTTCAATGTAGTCTTCAGCAAATTTTCTGTTCTCCCACAGATATTTCCGCAGAGCATCCAGCCATTCCCCGCCGTGGGTAAATGCCGCAACCGGTGCAATCGCTGCAAACACATTTGGCTCCGCCACCTCATCGGTATTCAGCCCACGGCTTACCTTATGACGCAGATTCTCATCGGGAACAATCACCGCAGCTGTCTGGATTCCGGCCAGATTAAACGCCTTTGTCGGAGCCACACAGGTAATACTGTTTCTGCAGCAGTTTTCCGATACAGACGCAAATGGTATATAGTCCGCTCCCGGCTTTGTAAGGTCACAGTGTATCTCATCTGAAAGCACCAGCACATGATATCTATCGCATAACTCACCGATTTTCTCCAAGTTATCTCTGTCCCAGATCTTTCCTACCGGGTTATGAGGATTGCACAAGATCAGAAGTGTTATCTGGGGATCAGAAAGTTTCTTTTCCAGATCATCAAAATCAATCTGATACCCGAGGCCATCGTACTTCAGTCTGCTTTCCAGCACATTCCGGCCATTATTCAAGATGGAATTAAAAAATATATTGTAAACCGGGGTCATGACTGCGACATTCTCCCCGACTGTTGTCATTTTCCGGACAATGCTTGAAATGGCAGGCACCACTCCGGTACAAAAGATCAGCCATTCCTTGTCTATTTCAAAATGATGACGCTCTTTCCACCATGTCTGGTATGCCTGATACCATTCGTCTGTCAATATTGTATATCCAAATACACCTTGTTTTGCCCTTTCCATCATACTTTCTGTAATCTCTGGTGCAGTCTGAAAGTCCATATCTGCCACCCACATGGGAAGTTCATTTTCCGCCACATCCCATTTCATAGAACCAGTATTCCTCCGGTCTATTCTTTCGTCAAACGGATATTGCATCTTATCTGTTTCCTCCTATTCTCCTGCGCGGAAGGTTATTTCCACGATTCCGCCTGCCAGTACCCCTGCAAACCCCTGTGAATCTTCAATATGTCCGATTCTGGTATAACTGTACGAGGTGTTAAAATTATCGAAAAACAGGACAAGGCAGTCTGAGCCAAACAGCATGATATCTCCTGTCTGAATGCTTCCTACATTTTCAGCATCCGTGGGCAGCCCATCCTCCAGGTAATAGAATTTTTCATTTCCGTGCAGTTCCTCCATACGAAGTGTCATAGGAAACTGCTCCTTTAATGCCTCTGCCGTCTCATTGTCATACAGGACAGCCTGAAAGCTCTGCCCGCCTACATCAATCACTATTTCCTTCATCAGTGCACCTCCTGGTTCTTCTGTGTTTTCTATTTCTTTTTCTGTAGAATTTCCTATGAAAGCCTGTTCCCCATCCTCTGCAGTTTTTTCAGTATTCCCCGCTTGCATATCCTGTGCCGCATTCTCTGACTGCGGACGTACAGGCTGGCTGCTTTGTTCACTGCTGTCCGGACTTTTGCCGCAGGCTGCCAGCGTTATTGCAGATAGAACAACTAATAACAGTCTGAAACCTCTTTTTTTCATGCTATTTCCCTCCTTCCAATCACATATGTTTAACCTAAGAAGTCCCTCACCAGCACCACTACTCCAAATAAAATCAGGATCATTCCAAATATCCGGTTCATGCTTTGTAAGTGATGACTTTTTGCTTTTCTCTTTAACCAGGTAACGAAACCGGAAAGGGCTCCCCACCAGATGTAGGTTCCCACAAATACACCACCGACCAGCCCGATCCCTTCTGTAAATCCTGCCTGCCCGTTAATGCCGAACCATGAAAATGCAAACAGGAAAGTGAGAATCGCTGCCGGATTCGTAATACCCACCACAAAGGAGGATAAGAACATCCGGACATGTCCGGTGGAGTCCAGCGTATTTTTTACCCCGTCATGTTTCATCTGAAACATTCTAATTCCCATTCCTAAAATCAAACAGCCTCCTGCCAGATTTATAATGCTCTGGTGCTGAAGCAGAAAGTCGGATACCAGCGTCAATCCAAAAGCACCGACACATGCATAGAGACAGTCTGCTGCAGAAGAACCCAGACCAGTCAAAAGTCCTGCTTTCATTCCATAATTCAAGGTCCTTTGTGCTGTCATAGCTCCCACTGCACCTGCCGGCATACCAAAGAGAAGTCCAATAAGAATTCCCTTCAAAATAAAACTGACCATCTGTTACACTGCCTTTTTCTCAGTAAAATCCCCTGTTCTGCAGGTAATCACTGTTTTCTCCGGATCTACCTTATCTTTTTCCATAATGAGTTCGCCAATATAATCTGCCTGGATGCTTCCTCCTGACGGATTCATAACACTGTCTATCTTTCCTTCAATCTCTGCATCCACAGTAGAGTATTCAAAGGCCAGCGTAGTATTCAGCAGGCGGCAGTTTTTCATGACAAGGTTTTCAATATAGCACATTCCCTGCAGACTCTCGATCGTACAGTTAATCAAGGTCAGATTTTTTGCATTCCAGCCCAGATATTCCCCGGATATGAAGGAGTCATATACAGTCACATTTTCACTGTTCCAGAAGGCATCTTTGGAGAGCATTTTTGCCCGGTGGATCTCCATGTTCTTCACTCCGTCAAAGGAATAATTACCGACCAATTGAAAGTCATAGAGCTTCATGTTCTGGCTGTTCATGGCGAAGTAATCTCCTTTGGCGCTCACCTGTTCCATGGTCACACCGTCACAACTCCACAAAGTTTCAGCGGCATTTGGAAAATTTACATTCTGAAGGGTCACATCATGACAACGGCGGAAATTCTTCGGTGCCTCAATGACTGCATTTCTCACTGTGATATTATCGGTATACCATACCCCGGCTCTGCCCATCTCGAACCATGTGCAGTCCTCGGCTAAGATATCTTTTGCATACCAAAGCGGATATTTCCATTTAAACATGCTGTGATAGAGTTCGATATGGCTGCTTTCCTTCAGCGGTGATTCACCGTCTGTAAATATCGTATCGTATATTTTTAAATTCTCCCCTTTAAAAAGTGGACGTTCTCCTGTTAAATACTCCTGTCTGATTTCTTTCATTTCCTTCATTTTTAATCTCCTTTTCTCTCAATTTATTGATATAATTCCATTGATATTTTTTACGGTTGGGAAATCTGTACAATCTTATTTCCCCATCCCTCTAACACTGGGTTCTCCTCTACTGCTGTCACGAATGCATCTGATGCATCGAAGGTTCCTATTTTGGTATATTCCCCGGTAATTTCAGCATCATGGTAAAACAGTACGATGCGGTTGGGGTCTGAATAATATACCTCCCCTGCTTTTTCAGAAGTTACTGTTTCAGGATTGGAAGGAATGTCATATCTGCTGGAGACATCATAATACTGCATGACGTCATAGTCTGCATCGGGATCACGCTCATAGATAGGAAGTCTCCAGTCTGAGGTACCCACATAGCGTGCAATTGCCGCCGCTGTTTCATTGTTTTCCAGCTGCATCATGAATGGTTCGCCCTCATCTCCGAACCGAACCTCAAGTTCTGAAACCACACTTACTGTCTGACTGACTGTCGAACTGTCAGTTTCCGTGCCAGATACTGTCCCCGCACCTGCACCTGTGTCACTCTGGTCTGTTCTCGCAGAATTTTGGCTGCCTTCTTCCTGCCCGCATCCTCCAAGGATTGCGGCTGACAGCACCATTACGGCTGACATTCCAATTATTTTTTTTATTGCTTTACTCTTCATATTCTGTCCTTTCTGCGCATCAGCGCTCATCTAATTTCATACTCTTTAATCCGCTGTCAGAACCGACATATCCAACTTCCTGATCCTGCCGGACGCCAGATACGAACACCCAAGAAACAGTAGAATGACGGTCAATCCTGGCAGGATGATGTTAGAAAGGCCGGGACGGGATGCAAAGTTACTGATTCCCGCAAGCCGCATCACAGCGGAGACAAATGGATCCGTAAGGATTCCCGCCAGTATGGTTCCTCCTGCAGCTCCTATGGCTGCCACAATCCCAAACCGCAGGGCAAACGTGATCTGAAGCATTCTGGAAGAACATCCGATAGATTTGTAGATGCCCAGATCTTTCTGCTCTGCTGTCAGGATCTTGCTCCCGGTCAACATGGTCACGATGAATACAAATACGGCAATCATTCCATACATAAAGGCCAGAAGCCCATGCATGGCCGAGATAATTCCGAAAAGTCCCGGCCAGGAGTTCTCATGGACATGCACATCGCCGCCGTAAGCTTTTGCAAGCCCCTCTGAGACCGCTGACCTTTGTGATGGGTCTGCAAGAAAATAGTGGTGACACCAAAGCTGTGGTTTATCCTGCCCGATGGCAAGATACCCTTCCCGGTTCATCCCGATGTTGGCTCCCATGTCATTGGCACAGTGATAGATTCCGGAAACTGTGAATTCCCCGCTTCCTGCGTCGCCCCGGATAGTCACTTTGTCTCCGATAGCTGTTCCCAGATCGGAGGCAGCCGCCTCTGTCAGCACCACCTCATCTGGTTTCCGGCTGGTTTTCCCCTGACTGATATGGAAACGTTCCGGATCGGTGATCACATTTGCCGTATAATTCGTACCATTCACGGATACACTTGGCATGGCAAGAAGATAGCTGTCCGTTATATCCGTATAAGATAGCACCATATCCTCCATCTCTTCCGGGTCAAGCTCTCCCAGGGCCTGCACGCCAATGTCCAGATCAGCCGGGTTAAATGCATCCATCATCCCCTTGCCCTCCGGCCCAAGCCAGGTATTCATCCTCCCGGCCAGGGAAGCAAAGAACACAAGCAGTATGGTGATCAGACAGGCACTTACATACCGCTTTTCCCCTGACATAAGCTGACGCAGGGCTAACCGGAAGGGAAGCCCTTCTGCTTTCATCCGAAATACTTTTTCCGGCTTCCATCTGAGTTCTGTAGTTTCACCCCGTATGGTTTTCATAGGTGTGACAGAGATGATTTTTCTCAGTTTCAGGACTGTGAAGCCCGTAAGCAAAAACAAGATTCCCGTAAAAACTGCCAGACTTGGCAGTACCGGTAAATCTGCGGGAAAGAGAAGCCCTGTCGTGGTAAGTGTCATCTTTCCCGCCATCCTGGATGCCGGGAATGCAGCCAGGATCCCGGATAAAATTCCCACGAGCATCACTGCCAGATACTGCGCAAGCTGCAGCCGGATCAGCCGGCCATCTGTCATCCCGACGGTTTTCAATATCCCGAGATTTCTATATTCCTGTTCGATCACACCAGAAATGCTGTGCCCCAGAACTACCATGGCCGCAGTAAGAAGAATCATGGCAAATGCTGCCAAAAGCCCGCAGAAGGCATTTTGAAGAATTCCCATGAAACCTCCGATGGCGTCCGCACTGTGAATGAATTCTGTGTACTGGGAAACCAGGGTATTTTCATTGAGAATCTGGCTGATGTCTGCAATACTGGCATTGCTTTTATCATCGGTAAAAATATGGATCATGGCACCGCTTCTGGCCAGGCTGTCCATGCCGGTTTCCGCAATGATCCGAAGGACTGCTGTATAATCTTCTTCAGAAATCAGAAAGCCTTTCATCCCGATCATGGAACTTCCCATGAAAGGGTCTTCATAGTATCCCGCAACCGTAAAGTTTACGTTCCTCCCATCTCTTGCAACAGGAAACGTAATACTGTCTCCAATCTGTAAATCCATGATGGAAACCATAGACGGCGATACATAAACCGTTCCGGCTGCAATCTTCTTTGGTGCCTCTCTGTAGCCGGAGAAATCATCCCGTAAAAAATGGTATGTTTTCCCCCCGGCGCTCCACGGAATCAGCTGCCCTTCACTGTCTGACTCTACACCGTTTGCATTATAATCGGAAAAAACCAGATTCTGCACTTTAATTCTTTTGATTCCCTCCTGTGCATTTATGCTGTCTGTCAAAAGATCCATGTCCGGCACACCTGCCACCCATGCTGTCAAATTTCCAAACCCTGCCCTTTGCATCTCGCTGCGGATATAGCTGCCTCCTTCAAGATATACGATGAGGACGGCAGATAAGGAGAGCGATACCAGAAACAGCAGTACAGCGATTCCCAGAAGGCTGCCTTTATGCTTTCGGATTCCGGCTTTGAATAAGATTCCGTTTTCCATGTTTTGCACCTCCTACCACTGTAATTTGGAAAGCCATTGGTTGATTATTTCTTCCCTCTGTCTGTCCTGTGCAGCCTGATATGCCGGCAGTTTCAGTTCATCCAGAATCTTTCCATCCTCCAGATACAGGATCCGGTTCCCTCTGACAGCCGCCCTCAAATCATGGGTTACCATCAGGATACTCTGCCCGGATTGGTTTAACGCTGTCAAAAGATCCAATACTTCCCTGGTATGTGACCTGTTTAATGCCCCGGTAGGCTCATCCGCGAACAAAAGCCCTGGTGTTCCAATCATGGCTCTTGCTATCGCTGCCCGTTGTGCCTCACCTCCGGATACCTGGGATGGAAGACGGTTCTCTGCTTCTTCAACCCCCATCCGGGTGAGCAGGGTTTGTGCCCGGTGCCGTATCTCGGAAGTACTGCCCTTTTTGCTCACAAAGCCTGCGACTGCCACATTTTCCAAAAGTGTCAGGTTGCTTACCAGGTGGGTCTGCTGGAATACAAATCCAAATTCTTCTGCGCGAAGCTTCGCCATCTGCTTCTCGTTAAGCCCTGTGATTTCCTTTCCCTTATAGGACACCGTCCCTTCTGTCACCCCATCCATTTGGCTTAAAGCATACAAAAGCGTAGACTTTCCTGACCCGGATGGTCCCATGATGATGGTAAAATCTTTTTCAAGAATATCCACATCCACCTGTTCCAGAACTTTATTCTTCACCTGCCCCTGTGCAAACACTTTGCAAAGCCCTCTACCCTGCAATAACGCTTTTTTCATCCTGCCATGCCTCCTTTTTTTGAAGTATCAGGGGTTTTTTACCCGTCTTTGGATCCGGAAGGATTTCATCTACAAAAATCACATAGAACTGTACATAATCTAATCTCTTTTCCAAAAGGATTTTTCTCATCTGATATAACATTTCCGTCCGGACATACGTCTCAGACGCAGATCTGGAAATTTCAGCATACATCTCAAATGCGTCCTTCCCAACCTGTCGGAACTGGTAATCCGTAAGCCCTTCGATACAGAATCCTTCAATCGCAAGTGGGTGCAGAAACTCCTTGTTTCCGGAACCATCTTCAAACCAGAGAATATCTTCATCTCTGCCCAGGAGGCCTACGGCTCTTGTGAATGGATACGGACTGTTCTCTTTTGCTGCCTTCAACACCAGACTGTCAGAGATACGGTAGCGGATTAACGGCTGTGCAAAATTATACAGGCAGGTCAGGTACATCACGCCGCTCTCCACTTCAATGAGATTCATATCGTCGAAGAGGATCATTCCTTCCTCCGGGTTCATTTCCACTCCCAGTGTGAGAGATTCACTGGCTCCATAGAAATTGACCACCTCTGTCCCAAAAGTTTTTTCGAGATAGCTTCTAAGGCTTGCCCCAAGAGGCTCCCCGCAGGAGATCACCCGCACCGCATTCACCTGAACGCTTCCCTTTTCTACCAGTTCTGCAAGAATTTTGATGGCAGAGGGGTATCCAATGATGATATTAGGGTGAAACTCTTTGATCTGCCGGATCCACTCTGCAAGAGGAGTCTTAATATCCAGATACAGCTGGCTCGCCCCCACTTCGGAGGTACCATCCCCCACAGCCATCGCACCACCATAGCGTCCATCGGTCGCAGCAATATACACAATTCTTGGACGCTTTGCCAGCAGGGACAAAATCTGAGGCATGGACATATTCCAGAGTGCTGCGCGGATCATCCCCAGCAGCATGCTGTTCCATGCATCCTCATCATATACAAAGTAACCGGGCTTTCCGGTACTTCCGGAGGAATGCACCACATGGTATTTCCCTTTGTATGGCTTCCGGTCCACTGATTCTGCCGCATCGAATTCACGCAGCTCTCTCAGACGTAAATCCTGTGGAACCACCAGTTCATCAAAATGTTCCAGAAATAATTTCTTATCCATAGTCGGAAAACAGGAAAGAGGAAGCTCGTCTAACTGTTCTTCCGTGATTCCCGCTGCTTCAAAAGTTCTTCTATAATAAGCGGAGTGTTCCCATGCATAGTGCAGCATAGCCCTCAGTTTTTTCTCCCGGAGGCTTTGCATCTTCTTTGCACCAAGCTTTGCCTGCCTTTTTAAACGGTATAAATCTACCAGTGTTTTTATATAGTTCATAATGCGCCTCCTTACTCCACCAAAATGGTATATCCCTGGTCATAATTTTCTCTGTGATAATAGGTCAGTTCTTTTGTCTCCTGATTCATGACGATGCTCCACTCAGTGGATTCAAATTCACCAAAGTTGTCTTTGCTCACACTGTCAAGGGCATCCCTCACGTCAGTTTCTGTCATCGTTTCCTGCCCTTCCAGCGCCTCATTCAGAATGTCGTATCTGGTACGGGACTGCGCCGTTCCAATCCCATATTTTTCTCCTTCTGCCAGATAGAAATTTGTGACAACGGAAGTCTCCGTGACCACCATCTCATTATTTACATATTCCACTGCCACACTGTTCCCAGCTGCATCGGAAAGGGCCAGATGTACCATCATCCCCATGGAAGCATGCAAGTCATACTGTGAAAGCAGCTCCAGAGCTTCCTCCACATTTGCTGCCTGATCGAGAAGCAGGCGGATGGCGGTCGTGGTAGTGATATCCGGTCTGTCTGTATCCTGCTCTATGGTATCGGAATCCTCAATCATATTAACAGACACGGCAAAACCTTCTTCATTCATGCCGTCCAAAGGCGCATACAGCCCGATGATCGCCTGTGCTGTATACGGGAGGCTTGAAATGTCCAGTCCCCCGGCCTGTATAAAGTCCAGGTTGACGGTAGAAACCGAGGCATATCCCTCTTTGGGCCTGGAGCTTACGATCAGCGCATTACAGGTGTTCCAGTCAAAGTTTCTTCCAAACAGATTCCCCCCTTCTGCATTTTCCACAGACAGGGTGCTGCACCCGAATGGGCTTTGGCCCATGAGCAGTTTCGGTATACTGGACAGTAGCGCACTGCTTAAATACTCCACCACCCCATTATCAGAAGAGGCGCCTCCCTGCTCCAGAAATGCATCGAAACCGTAATTGCCTTCAAACCGGACCACGGATAGCCCTTCCTCCAGTGATTGGATTTTCGTATCCGGCTCAATATAATTTTTTATCTCTCCTTTAGCGGTTTCCGTCTGTATGGTATGCTCGGGTGTCTTTGCATTTGATCCGCATCCGGTGACAATTCCCAGTGCCAGCGACATCAGTAATGCCATGCATATTTTTTTCTTCATTTCCTGTAATTCCTTTCCTCATCTGGACTTCATATACCCACAGACAATACACCCGTCTGTGGCTGACTTTACAGCAGCTTTGCTGCTACAAGTCATACTCTACTATCTGCGGATAACATACAGCTAACAAAAAGATAAACAATTTCTAAACTGATTCTTTCGTGTTCCTTAACTGCTTTTATCATAGCATTGGTTTGATTCAATAACAAATACTTATAAATAATAGATTTGAATAGTTTATTTCAATGCATATTTCCTCAATCAGTCTATACAAAAATACCGGTGAAATTATCACCGGTATTTTTAAAAACATAACATTTTCTATTTTATCGATACAATCAAATGATCAGCCAAAGCAACTGCCTGACTTGCATCCTCTGAATATCCATCTGCACCAATCTTTTTTGCAAAAATCTCATTTACCACAGCCCCGCCAATCATAATCTTAACCTGATTGCGAAGCCCTGCTTCTGAAATTTTCGCAATTGTCGTCTGCATATTCATCATTGTCGTACTAAGCAATGCTGACATCGCTACAATATCTGGATGATACTTTTGAATCGCTTCTACAAATTGTTCCTCCGAAACATCAATTCCCAAATCAAACACCTGAAATCCTGCCGACTTCAACATTGCCGCGACCAGATTCTTCCCAATATCATGTGTATCTCCGGAAACAGTACCTATCACAATCTTACCTTTCCAAAAGTCTTTTTCTTCTTCTATATACTGAGCCAGATAATCCAGCCCTCTCTGCAAAGTCATAGAACTTATCAACATTTCAGGCAAAAAATATTCACCTTCATCAAATAGCTTTCCTGCCTCCTGCATTCCTGCTGTCAATCCCTCCTGAATAATCTTCACCAGAGATGTTCCTGCATTTAAAGCTTCCTGACATAAGAGAGGAATCTGCTCATCATCGCCTTCTCGAACTGCATTTACAATCTTCTCAAGCCCCACTTTTACTCCCTCCTTTTGCATAAAGCTGCCGCATCCTTTGCTGCCTGACACATTGAACGTACATTCTCTTTCGGAACATCCGGCGGCATACCACAATCAGGACTAAGAATAAAGGATCCATGCTGTATTGCTGCCATACAATTATCATATGCAGTCTGATATACTTGCTCTGCTGTTCCAAGCAGCATGACCGGAACAGAAGGGATATCTCCCATCATACAAATTCCTTTTCCATATTTTTTACAAACTTCAGGAAAATCACACTCCGACACATGCATTCCATCTATTCCTTCCTGACTAAGCAGGTCAAAACGGTCATCCCACTTTCCACACGCATGAGCGACTAACTTTACGCCACATTTTTTCACCTGTTCATTAAAATAAATATTGCTTTCTCTGCATATTGTTTTATATAATTTTCTGGAAATACAGGTAGCACTTAAGGTAGGCATCGGATTCCATATTACATCAACACCAGCCTCCGCAAGCATATATACAAACTCAACAATCGGATTGGTGATTCTTCTAATTACTTCTTTGACAAATTCCGGTTCTTTTATCATACTTATGTAAAAATTTCCAACATCCATCATGACCGCTGCCGTAGAAGCCGGGCTGCTGATAATCGAAAAAATCGGTTCCTCCCGATCTTCTTTTTTCATCAATTGAATAGCCTGTTTTATTCTATCTATATTGATATCCCTGGCCACCTGGATATCAGGCAGCTGTTCTAACGCGTCACGATTTAAAATCACGCTCTCACCCGTTTTGGATATTTTACCAAATTTATCTGTCATCCCTTTTCCCAAAGCAGCGGTGACGCCGTCCACTCCCATGACCCACAGACCATCATACCCAAAATGTTTTCGACAATCCATCATAACCTGCGCATATTCAACCGGATCGGCCATAAGCCTCCCCATTGGTTTGCCACTTTGCTTTGCGGCAAAAGCATTTGCCACTGGAATCACAGGAATATATCCGGTATATTCTCCATCTAATGTACGTAATATTTCTTCTTTTTTTCCCATACTTTTCCCCATACAAACTTAGAATACAGAGAATCCCATAACTTTATAGCTACAGGATCCTCTACGCCTTTATTCATTTCAAAAATTATTCTAATGTAATTTCTTTCTGTGCCTTTTTCAGGAAACTGTCATCTACATTTTCTGAATATTCCATATCTTCTGTAATCCATCCGGCATTTTTGACCTGTCTTATAATTGCATCATATGCTGTTTCTGTAATAGTTCCATCTACATTATACTCATGATCATCCAGCATTTGCTGAACAGTTGCAGCTTCCACTCCTCTTCCTTCAAAGTAAGGCGAAAGTACTTCTGATATTTCCTCTGCGCTATGATTTTGAATCCATAACACTGCTTTATATACCGCATTTACAAATTTCTGGCAAGCCTCTGGATTTTCCTTGATAAACTTATCTGTTGCAATAGCAACATGTGTAGTATAATCCTCTGAACCTAATACAGCCTTATGAGTCTCTGGATCGGAAGTATCCACTAACACATTACATCCCATTCCAACCATATAATCTAAAAGTGACCCACTCGCATATGCACACTGGATTTGTTCCTCTGCCAGCGCCGCTGCTGATGCAAATACCTGCATAGATACATAGGTCACATCTGTTTCAGGATTGACTCCCGCCTGTGATAACGCTGAATATGTAAATGCCCTTGGTGATGATCCAGGCTCTGCTGCTGATACAACTTTACCTTTCAGATCTTCCACAGTTTTTGTGCTTGGTGATCCTACTAAAGACATGGAAATGCGGCTGTTACACCCTAACAAAATCTTGCAGTCTTGTCCTTCATTATTAAACATCGGGATTGCTTCACTTCCAAAGAACAAAATCTGAACCCCATCAGAGAACAGCGCTGCTGCCGGAGAGTCTCCACTCAGCGTAGTAAGTTCTACATCCAATCCCTCTTCTTCGTAATATCCAAGAGCTTCCGCAATATACTGTGCCCCCCACAATTCAGAACGATAGGATTCACCTACAACAATTTTAATTGGCTCCGCCGGCTCTTCTGTCTTAGTTTCCTTTTTTTCTTTTTTGCCGTCATCTGTCTTCCCACTGCACGCAGTCATAGATAATAACAGTGTCAAACAGAGAATCACACCTAACACTTTCTTTTTCATTTTCTCAATCTCCTCTTCTTATACTTTTATATTTGAATGCCTTTTTTAAGACGTTCAATCTTTTTATTCTATTATCGGCCGCCATTTCAATATCGATTTCTCCATTCTCCTTCCCCATGTGTCCAGTAAAAGCATTAAAATGCACATGACAAGTATCACAGACATTACTCTCGTAATATCATAATTAGCTCCTGCCGTCTGAACCAAAAAGCCCAATCCTTTATTCGTCCCCAGATACTCTCCCATGATTGCTCCGCCTACTGCCGCTCCTATTCCCGCTCTTAAACTGGCGATAATCCATGGAACGCAAGACGGAAGCATCACCTTTCTGACAATCTGTAATCTGCTTGCCCCCATAAGCTTTAAAGTATTAATCAATTCTATATTTACATCTTTAACCCCTGCATAAGCATTAAAAAACACAAGAAAAAATACTAAAAGTGTTGACATGATCACTTTTGACTTCAATCCAAGTCCAAACCAGATAACAAACAAAGGTCCTAATGCCAGCTTCGGAAGTCCATAAATTGCTACGAATATAGGGTCAAACAATAAATTCAATATTTTAAAATTGCCAAAAAGAAATGCAATAGCTACCCCCATTACCAACCCAATCAACAATCCTGAAAAAGATTCCAATACCGTAACTCCAAGATGCAGCCAAATTCGCCCTGACATAAAAAGTGAAATAAAATCCGTTATCACCGCTATTGGACTGCTAAAGAAAAATGTATTGATCATTTCGTTATCTGCCAAATACTGCCATAATATCAGGAGCAGTAATACTACTACTATCGGACCAATTCTGCGAATCCATGCTTCCTGCTTTTTAGTCATCTGCATTCTCCCCCCGTCCGGTTTTACGAATCATTCTTCCTATTTCACGTTCTAATTCCATGAATTCCGGCTTATACCTTACTTCCACCACATTTCTCGGACGTGATAAAGGTACCAAAAATTCTTTTTGTACCGAGGATGGACGTTGTCCCATAACTATAATACGGTCTGCCAGACTGATTGCCTCACCAATATCATGAGAAATATATACAATAGTCAGATGTTTTTGCGCCCAAAGCTCCAAAATCTCCGACTGAAGTGCTTCGCGGGTAAATACATCCAATGGTCCAAATGGTTCATCCATAAATATAATTTCCGGGTCGTGTGCCAGAGCACGAAGTATCATCACCCGCTTACACATTCCACCGGAAAGTTCAAACGGATATTTATCCTCAAATCCAGACAACCTGCCTGCCTTGATTAATTTTCTCGCCTTTTGATACCGTTCCGCTTTTGGAACCCCATCCAGCTCCGGTCCCAGCACAATATTATCAATCACCTTTCTCCACGGCAGAAGTGTCTCTGACTGAGATATGTAACCAATACGATGCTTTCTTTCTGCCAGCGGCTTACCCTCCAGTATTACCTCACCTTCAGATGGTTTCAAAATACCACTCATAATATTAAGCATTGTCGTTTTTCCACAGCCACTCGCTCCGACAATAGCAACGAATTCCCCATCTTTTATGTCCAGATCAACATGATTTAATGCCTGTACCCTGCTTCCATCTACCGATTCATAATAATGACAAACATGTCTCAAACGAAGTTTTATTTCTTCCATAATATTCTCCCAAACAATCTTTGTTTATAATATCATCCTATTTTCTATCATTGTTAGCTCATATGAGCCCTTTCCCGAAAGAATGGCTCTAATTATTACCCATCAAAAAAAGATTAGAAAATCACTGAAACTCCAGCCATTTCTAATCTTCTATCATTGATATTATCCGTCTACACTTTATCTATTTTTTATGTATTCTATTTATTCGTCTCGAATGTTCTTCTACCCGCATACTCTCCGAAATATACTTCTCAATTACCGAAATATCTTTAATCACAATCTGTTCATACTGCAATTCTATTCCTCCCTCATCTTTCAAACAGGTTAATGCCCGTTTTACCTGACTTTTTGATGCATTTATTGTATATGCCAATTCTTCCTGAGTAATTGGGAATACATCCGTATTATAATCTTTATAAGAAAACACATGAAACAACAAATTGCTGGTACGAGTAATACATTCACCATCTCTGTATAAGATCTGTGTTACATACAAATATGACGTTACCCGGCTCCACTGCCTGTCCAGCAATCTCAGAAATTCCGCATCTGTCATTCTCAATTTTTTATAATATTGAATTGGGAATACAAATCCTGTTACTTCTCCTCTTGCTGCAACCAGCATCTGTATATCGTTGTACGGCAAAAACGGCTCTGGCTCAAATAAAGGCAATACAACTCCCGAATGAAAAGCCATCAACTGCATATAGGTTCCATCCGGTCTGCACAATCGAAAATATAAGAGTCCAGAATCCAGATAAATTGCCAAATCTCTGCTCTTTAAAAAGGGTAAAACATCTTCTCCTTTTTTTATTCTTATCTCTGTCCCAATTTCCTTAAATTTTGTCCGATACGGAAACATATTTCCATACTGTACAAAACCTATATAATCCAATCTTTTTCTCCTTTCGCTGACCTAATCATCTGTATAAGCCAACGAAATAAGTATATTATATTCCGTGATTATTTTCTAATTGAATTTGCAAATAAATATTGGGTATTATTGATTATATCTATGATAACCTTTTGTCCCCAGCATCTATCTATATCAGAACCGGCTTTGCATATCTCTTGTCTCGTCTCTTTATCAACACATAAAATGACTGCAGCACAACTGCTCCAACAAGTATAAACAAAAACATCATAATATATGCAATCACATAATCTCCTGAGATATCTGCGATAATCCCTGGAACCGTCGCAAATAGCAATCCTCCCAAGGTCTGTGTTGTCTGAAATCTTGACACGGTCTTCGGATAATCTTTTTCGGTTGCCACCTCAACCGCATAAGTTGATGTCGCAACGGAGGCAGAAGCACAGCCAATTCCAACCAGCGCCGCTGCCACACAGGCAACATGGAATGTCCCAAATCTTGCAGCGCAGCAAAGCCCGGCTCCCACAATTGATGCCAGATAAAGAATGTTACATGAGTGAAATACTCCCATCTTATCCGACAATTGGCCATATGCACATTTTCCAAAAGCGAGGCTGATACCGAAAATAGATACAACGGTAGAAATCTGTCTGCTTGTAAAATCTACAGACTGGTACAGAACCGATAAATTTCCGCTGATGTTATTTGCAGCAGCTCCCAGTAACAACAGTCCCACCGTCATCGCCAAAAACATGGGTTTTGAAGCAGTCTTATTGGCATAGGTCTGAACAGCTTCCTCAGTATCTGCTCCCAGTGGTTCCAAATCAAGACAGGACGGCATACTGCGAAGCAGAAGGTAAACTACAATCGTAATAACAAATACAAAAACCGCTTCTGCAATAAAAGATATCTGAAGAGACCAATGCTCCACCATTGATGTGATAATCGGCGACGCTATAAATGTAGATGCTCCTGTGGAAGCCATACATATTCCAAGCGCAAGGCCACGATGATCGTTAAACCAGCGTGAAATCAAGATAGAAACCGGAATCATACTTCCAAATCCATATGCGATTCCCGCAATTATTGCAGACAGACAATACCCTGCAAATCCATTTGAAAGACTAAATGCAGCAAAAGAAATTGCACAGACTAATAAAGAAACAGACACGACCCGGCGAATCTCATATTTACGCAGAAAAGAATTGACAAACAACATTCCCATCACGCCAAAAAAACTTCGAATAAAAACAATAATAGATACCTGAACATTGGCAAGATGCTTTATACTGATCAGATACGGCAGATACGCCGCGAACCCTGTAACTGAAAGCCCTCCTGTACAGAATAACAATAAAGTACATCCAATGCAGATAAACCATGAATAATGTATTTTTTTCATTTTCAAAACCTCTCCACAATATCTGTTGACGCGGCGAGCTCCTTCTGATTCTTAAAACTGTCAAGTCTTTTGCTAAGAGCATCAATCGTCTGTTCTAATGCTTTTGATCCAAGAACCATATGGAGCGGTGCCGGCTCTATATCCACACTTTCAATCATTCTCGACGCCATTGCCGCCGGATCACCCGGTGCAAGCCCCTTCCTGGGATTCAGCATCTCCAGAAATCCATGCGCATGTTCATATTCTGGAATCAGGTTTGCAGCAACTTTCGCTCCTCCATACCGGAAGTCCGTTCTCGCTCCTCCGGGCTCAACAATCGTTACTCCTACATGAAACGGCGCCATCTCTAATGTCAACGCTTCACAATAACCTTCAATGCCAAATTTTGTCGCGTTATACAATGAATTCCCCAGATATCCAACCTGCCCTGCTACCGAAGATACCTGAATGATCCGGCCGCTCTTTTGCTTTCTGAGAAAAGGAAGCGCCGACTGGATCACCGCGATAGACCCTGTCAGATTGGTTTTAATCACATGTTCAATCTCTTCTTTTGAAAACTCTTCCGCCGCGCCATATAGTCCATATCCCGCATTACTGACAAGCACATCTATTTTTCCCTGCTCCGAAAAAGCATCCTGGATCACCTTCTTTACCTGATCCACATCTGTCACGTCCAGCTGCTGATAGAAAAACCGATCCGGATATAATTCTAAAAGTTTCTCAATCTTTTTTACATTTCGGACAGTACCTACAACACGGTCTCCCCGTTCAAGTAATTGTCTGGCAATCTCATACCCAAATCCACTGCTGGCGCCTGTGATCAGCCATGTTCTACTCATTCTCTATCCCTCCTGTATGTTTCGTCTCTGCCACAATATATTTCTTCAAAGACGCCTCGTACATATTGTAAATATCGTTCCAGTCAAATTTTTCCGGATTTGCCTCTAATCTCCACTGTTGCTGCTCCATGAACATATCCGTCCATTTCACAATTTCTTCTTCTGTCACCTCAATGTCCACATCTCTGTTGGTAATCTGCTGAACATAGCCGGCGAATTCTGCAGCATCTTTGAAGCCGCATGCTTCCACGATCGGCTGAATGACGGCCTGATTTCTAAATGCTTTTACATATTCTCCAAGAAAAATTCCACATGCCAATCCATGGCATACATTTTTGAAATGTGATAACGGATATCCCAGTCCGTGAGGAATGGTCGTACAGGACTGCATAAACGCAATCCCCTGTGTAAATGCAGCCAAACTAAGTTTATCAAAATCTTCTGCCTCGAGTGTCCCCTTCAGCAAATTGTCTTTAAACTGGGCAAACAACTCAAAACCTGTCCTGGCAATTCCCCGGTTCAATACATTTGCATCCTTATGAATACTGCATTCCACACCGTGCGCCAGGGCATCGATGGCACCTGTATCAAGAAGAAACAATGGCGCCCTCTCTATATATCTGGGGTCTACAAATGATATCTCAGGATAGTACCACATATACATGGCTTCCTTTGTCTGTTTGTCCTTTCCGGTAAGCACTGCTCCCCCGGTGACCTCTGAACCTGTTCCTGCCGTTGTGGGCACAGAAAATACAGGAATATCACAGATATTTTTAAAGTTATTCATCGGTGCGCCAGCCCCGTAAAATATATCATACGGATCTTTCCCGGGATTGCCGATTAACATGGCAAGAGCTTTGGCAGCATCCAATGCTGCCCCTCCGCCTGCCCCTACCAGAAAGTCTGGTGTAAACCCGTCTAACTTCTCATACATTGCCACAATATTTTCAACCGGAGGATCTTCCACAACATCCTCCAGTATGATAAACTCCATATCCAGTTTCCGGAATATCTCCTTCAAATCATCCCTTGCGTAATTGGGACATCCTTTGACGAATTTGCTGGATACAACAACTGCCTTTTTCCCATATTCCTTAAAGATATCCTGATGCCCGGCTATACTGTTACGCCCATAATATACGCAGGTCTGTGTGTTATATCGAAAAGCCTTCATATGATCTCCTTTACAGAACTACTCAATAAGCAAGCTTGATAAAATCAAGAAGCTCTTCTTCTGTCTCAATTGGTTTAAACCATGATTTAGAATCAACAATCGGAAGCAGTCTCTCTGCCACTTCTGGAAGGCTCTCCTCTGCCACCGGAGCCTTTAATTCAGATAATCTGACCGGAAGTCCCAGTTCTACAAGGAATGCCTCATATTCTGCAATTGCTTCTCTGGCAATCGTATAATCTTCCTTATTACCGTCGATTCCCCATACTTTCTTCCCCCATCTGGCATATCTTGAAACAGTGGTATCATTCAGTGAATATTTGAACCACGCAAGAGATACGATTGCAATATCAGCTCCATGAGGAATACTTACATAACCACTCAGCACAGAATCGGTTGAATGAATGTTTCCGACAAAGTTACGTCCCTGGTCTGCAAGGTGTGTGATGGCAAGCTCTGCCGCCCAGAGAAGCTGTGCCCTCGCCTCATAGTCTCTTGGACACATCATTGCCTTACGTCCGTTTTCAATACATGCCTTCTGAATTGTCTCGGAAAAACCATCCTGAATACTGCCCTCGCTCTTGCTGAAATATCCTTCATAAGAATGGCACATAATATCTACAATACCACAGGCAGTCTGGAACTTTGGAACGGAATACGTATAAGTTGGGTCCGCAAATACTGCTGCCGGTCTCACCAGCTCTGTTCTGTAATCCTTCTTAATATGTTCCTCATAATTGGCCATAACCGTCACGTTGGATACTTCTGACCCGCTCGCGGCAATCGTTGGAATCGTGATAATCGGAAGCGCTTTTTCTACCAGTACTTTTCTCTCATAGAAATCCCAGCAGCTTCCGTCATGGAACACAGCGAAACTCATTGCCTTCGCAGAATCAATGGTACTTCCCCCGCCAAGTGCGATAATACAGTCTGCACCCTTTTCCTTACAGAGTTCCACTGCCTTATCTACAGTTGTATGTCTTGGATTTGGTTCAATTCCTGTAAACTCAGTAATTGTAATCCCCTTCTCCTCACACATGGCATGAATCAAATCATATGCACCCGTCGCCCTGGCCGGAATCTCATCATATAAAAAGAACACCTTTTTACCATATTTGAGAATTGTCTCAGGAAGTTCTTTTAAAATACCTTTTCCAAAATGAATTTCTGTTGATAAATGAAAATTAAAATCCATCATATCATTAATTTTGTCCTCCTGCATCCATACAGGAGGACTCCTCCTTTTATATCATTTTTACAGTTTTCTTGTTACTTCGTACGCATTGCTGATCTGTGTTGTAATACTTCCAATTCCATTTCCGGCAACAATGTCAAATGTCTCGATTCCCTCTCCATTTAGCTCATTGCAGATGGATGGCCTTGCACGGAATCCAATTGCGATGATTACATCATCCGCCTCGATTTCCTTTTTATTCCCTTCTTTATCAAGAAGAACTGCACCCTTATCAGTGATGCTGTCAAGTCTGTGACCCATCATCTTCCTGACACCGTTGACATCAAGAAGTTCATTGAGCATGTCTCTGACCCAGAACGGCACTCCATTCGGATCATTTGCACAGATATCATCTAACGCTTCTGCCAGATACACTTCTTTCCCTTCTTTTCCCATGTCATATGCCATCTCTGCACCGACAAGACCACCACCAACAATCACTACTTTCTGTCCCACTTCTTTCTTTCCTAATAAGACATCCGTACATGCCACAGATTTCTCACTGTGAATTCCCGGGATTGACGCCGGCATCAATGGTTCCGATCCAATGGCAAAAATAACAGAATCGGCTTTCTTTTCTTTCAGAATCTCTGGTGTAGCATCTACTCCAAGCGTAATGGTTACGCCGAGATCTTTGATCTCATTGATATACCACTGATTCAGATCGCGGATACTCTGTTTAAAACTATGTACTCCCGCATCAAACAGACGTCCACCAAGCTTTTCATCTCTCTCAATCAATTCCACCTGATGTCCGCGGACTGCCGCGTTGCGTGCCGCTTCCATGCCGCACACACCGCCGCCGACTACGACAACCTTTTTCGGATTAACTGCTTTTGTTACGGGATACAGCCCTTCTTTCATTCCCTCCGGATTGACCGTACAGGTAGCAGATCCGGTGTTGAATGCAGAAGCCATACAGTTGCCACATGCGATACATGGACGGATCTTAAAAGACTGACCCATCTGCAGTTTCTTTACGTAGAATGGATCAGCAAGAGATGCTCTTCCAAGTGCAATTCCGTCCGCCTCCCCATTTGCAACAGCAGCCTCTGCCATGTCTGGGTCATCCATACGTCCCGCGACATATACCGGGATAGATACTGCTTTTTTTAATTGTTTCGAAAGCTTCAGGTTATATCCTTTGTCAATGTAAGCTGGTGCCACGCAGTAATAGAAAGAATCATAAATACCAGAATTGACATCTAACATATCATAGCCATAACTTTGAAGCAATTTTCCAATCTCACATGCCTCTTCAATCGTTCTTCCGGCTTCATCGGAGCCATCCAAAGAAGCCTCTCCGAATCCTTTGATCCAGGATTTCATTCCCATTCTGATCGAAACCGGGAAATTCTCTCCACATTCTTTCTTGATACCCTCTACAATTTTTCTCGGAACAGTCAGCCGTTTCTCTAACGTTCCGCCATATTCATCATCACGCTGATTACTGATTGCCATAGCAAACTGATCCATCAGATATCCCCAGTGCATTGCATGAACTTCGACTCCGTCAAATCCTGCATCACAGGCCATCTTCGCAGTCTTAATCATGTAGTGAATCTTAATCTCAATTTCCTCGGGTGTCATCTGTTCGCAGAGTTCTTCCGGATTACCGTATCTCGGAATTGGCGAAGGCGCTTTTTGTCCCGGTTTCATACGGCCATGGCCAAATCCTATCTGCATAAATGTTTTCGCTCCATATGCATGGATTCTCTGTGTCAGGCGGCAGGCGCTTTCTCTCCATTTTCCCGGTGCGTAGGACGGAGGCACCACACCATTGATCAGATCCGGCTTCTGTGCTTCCATATCAACCACAACACTGCCAAGTACAATCAGCCCAAATCCTCCTCTTGCACGTTCGATATAATATTCAATTGTATTATTTGAATATTCACCGCGTGTTCCCTGCATATCGCCGGTGCCCATAGCTGCAACCGCAAAACGGTTTTTCACCGTCAGACGCTTGCCGATTCTGAGCGGTGTAAATAAATTTTCATATTTTTTGCCCATTTTATATCTCCTATCAAATCATGTGGCTATACTAAATATTTTTCCAGTGATACCTTAAACAAGTTATAGATATCATCTCTGCTCAATTCTTCCGGATTGGCCTCCAGTCTCCATGTCTGCTGTGTCATGAACATATCTGTCCATTTCTGAAGTTCTTCTTCTGTCACTGTGATATCCACGTCACGGTTTGTAAGTTGTCTCACATAATCCGCAAATTCCGCCGCATCCTTGAATCCACATTTTTCAACAATCGGCTGTACCAGCGACTGATCCTTGAACGCCTTTAAATATTCTCCGAGGAAAATGCCACATGCAAGACCATGGCACACTTCTTTATAATGAGAAAGCGGATATCCAAGACCATGAGGAACTAAGGTACAGGTCTGCTGGAAAGCTACTCCCTGCATCAGGGAATGCTGACTCATCTTCTCGAATTTTTCTTCATCCATTGTCCCGGCAAGAAGGTCATCTTTGAACTCTGCGAACAGTTTAAATGCCGCATCAGAGATTGCCTGATTCATCACATTGGTATCCTTATGAAGATATCCTTCCACGCCATGAGCCAGTGCGTCAATTGCACCGGTATCAAGAAGAAACTGTGGTGAATGGATGAGATAGGAAGGATCCACGAAAGAAATCTCCGGGTACAGCCACATATTCTGTGATTCTTTGGTATCCTTGTCTGCTCTTGTAAGCACTGCGCCGCCTGTCACTTCGGAACCAGTTCCTGCTGTCGTCGGGACAGTCAGAACCGGAATGTCACACATATTCTTGTAATTATTCAGCAATTTTCCCGGCCAGAAAAAGATCTTATATGGATCATCTGCTCCATCGTTAATGAACTGTGCCAGAGATTTTGCGGAATCCATTGCAGATCCGCCGCCTACGCCAAATACAAAATCAGGAACAAAACCATCCAATGAATTGTAAATATCAACAATACTCTCAACAGAAGGATTCTCTTCCGCATGATCATAAACCTTGTATTCAATTCCCAACTCTTTCAACACCTCCTCGGTGTCTGCGAGCGCAAAATTCGGACAATTCTCAATGAACTCCGTTGTAACAATGACTGCTTTTTTCCCCAATGCCTGAATCTTATCTGCATTTTCTTTTAAACATCCTTTTCCAAAATATACGCATGTCTGCGTATCATATCTGAACGATTTCATCTTATTACCGCTCCTCCTTTTTTCATGCTGATAGGAAAAATGTGCTGTGCATATCAGCCACACAGCACATCTGCCCATTTTATAAGAACGCACCATTACATACCTGAAGTACCTGTCCCTTAACAGCCTTGCCCATGTCACTTGCAAGATACAGACATGCATTTGCCTGATCTTCCGGCTGACACTCTGGTCCCGGGAAGTACACATAATGTCCGCTATGTTTCAGATATTCTGCTCCTCCAGGCTGTTCTCCTGCAAGATTCTCAAGATGAGCCGGGGTCACGGTTGCTCCCGGTGCAACTGCGTTGATCCGGATATTGGTTGCCTCAAGTCTCATCGCCACATTCTTTGTAAATGTGTTAAGTCCGCCTTTTGTCGAACAGTAAGCTGCGCCGCAGAATGGTCTTGATCCATTGACAGAAGAAATATTGATAATAACGCCTTCATTCTTAGGCATAAAGATTTTAAGAGCCTCTCTGGTGTATTTCATCGGTCCTCCAAGATTCGTTCTTAAAATGGTATCAAGCCATTCATCAGACAACTCATCAATCATTGTCATCTCTCCGATTCCCGCATTGTTAATTACAATATCAAGATCTCCAAAGTTATCCATTGCAGTCTTGAATACTCTCTCTGTATCAGGAGTAGAAGCGATATCTGCCTGAACACCAATGATATCGTTATAACCTTTTGCTTTTAACTCCTCTACCACTTTGTCTAATTTTTCTTTTCCTCTTGCTGTTCCTACAACTTTACACCCTTCACGTAAGAACGTCTCTGCCATTGTAGTTCCCATTCCATAACTGATACCTGTGATAATTGCTACTTTTCCTTCTAACATTTTTGCCTGCATTTTTTTACTCCTTTCAATAGAGAACATTTCCTTTTTTCGACTACCCTTAATATAATTATCGGTTCCAGCCGGGAAAAAGTAAAATATACAATCTTGATCGTCACAATCGTTTTTTTATATTGCAACACATGTTTTATCTGGGTTCATATTTCTTTGGCCTCATCATACGGATGATTGTCCAGACTACAGCGACTGCTATAGCAAACCACATGCCAAACCGGACTGATGTTGCCGGATTTTCACTTCCTGAGAACCTGTTTACTGCCGCGATAAAGTAGGTACTCAGGAATGCACTGAAATTCCACACAGCGGCAAAGATTCCATTTGCAAGGGCGACTCCGGATGGTGCAACACATGCGTCAAAATCCCGTGCACATACTGTTGAAATTGTAAATGTCGCAAATCCAACACAGAACTGACTGATCATTACCATCGGAACATTGGATGCATATCCGCAAAGTCCCAGTCCGATAATACTGGAAATCAGCCCCACCGGAAGCATATACTTTCTCAAATGACGGAATAGAAAGGCGTAAACTGCTCCGGCAGCCACTCCGGCAATAGAGTTTGCTGACCCGGCAAGCCCTGCTGTGGCTGCCGTACCAATTCCGTTATAAGCAATAATAGATGACATATTAAGTGAAACAGTATACATTGCAATGAACCAGAAGAAAAATCCTGCGCAAATCGCAATCACCCGCATGGAAAAATGAGGTTTGTCAGAAACTTCCGTCTGTGCTGCTGCCGTCTCATCGGATGCATCCTCCGGCTCCTTCAGCATAAATATCATCATTAAGATCGGCACGATCAAAACAAGATGTACCAGCCAGATTACATGTACGTTGATATCACACACCCATCCTGATACGGTCTGGTAGAACACACCTGAGAGATTCAAAACCACAACGGATACCCCCAGATAACGGCTTCTTTCCTCACCCTTGAATAGTCTTAAAATCAGTGCGTTACAAAGTGGAAATGCTAATCCTTGTCCAATACCACAAAAGATTCGTGATGCAAGAATCAATGTGAAATTATCGCGCGTAAAATATGGAATAATACCTCCCACCATTACAATTGCCGTCGCAATAATTCCAAGCTTCTTATACCCGATACGATTCCCGGCGATTGCTCCTGAAATGATAGAAAAAGGAACAATCCCAAGATAAACCAAAGTGGTGATCAAAAGAATCTGGCTATACGGAACATCTGTATAATACTCCGATAGACTGTTCATAGCCGGCAGTACAATGAATGATGCCTGCTGAACTAACAATGTCGCGATGGCTCCAATCGCTAAAATCACCCCGCCTTTTTTTACCGTGTTACTCATAATATCCTCCAATTCATTTTCCTTAGAAATTCTTCTGGTGAACTACGCTGTCAATTGGCCAATGACACAGGTATGTGATTTTGCACTACCCTTTTCGTTGATAATATTATATAATTTAAAAAAGAAGATGGAAAATACACAAATTCGATTGTGAAAATAGAATAAAAATATCAGATTTCCCTGTTAATATTCAGAAAGAGAGGTATGCTATGACCCTGATGCAGCTGCGGTACTTTTTAGAAGTATCTAAAACACGGCATTTTACTGCTGCGGCCAATAATCTCTATGTGGCCCAGTCAAGCCTGAGTCATGCGATTCATGAACTTGAGAACGAACTGGGCGTTCCCCTGTTTATCCGATGCAATAACAAGAACGTTTCACTTAGTAATTACGGACAGGCATTTTTACCATATGTAGAGAAAATAATGCAGACACTGGAGGAAGGACAAAATGAAGTGGAAGGATTGAAAAGCCCTTTATATGGCAAGGTAAAAATTTCATTCTTTTTCAGTGTAGCACTAACAACTATTCCGTTTTTAACCAGACGGTTCCGATCCGATAATCCTGATAATCATATTAAGCTTAGTTTCGAAGTGAATCACAACTGGTCAGATTTAAAGGATCTCCTGATACGTGGAAGATGTGATCTGGTTATTTCCTGCAATGAATTATCTTCTAATATAGAATCCAGACAATTTGGATTCCAGAAAATCATCCTTATTGTGTCAAAGGATCATCCATTTGCCAGCAGGGAATCTGTCACAATTCAGGAAATTGCCGGGGAAAATATCATCGCAATCGATCCTAATTCCAATCTTGACTGCGCAATCAAGAATATGTTTAGCAGCGAGGGCATCACTCCGAAGATTACCTATGTTACCGATTGGACTTCTTCTCAATTACATATCTCCGTAGGTGACGGAATCGGTTTTTCAACGGATGTTCCGGTAGATGAGAAATTCCTGAAAAAAATACCGGTCGATCACCCTGGAGTTTTGATGCCGCTTTATATCAGTTGGGCAAAAAACCGGAAATTATCCCAGGCTACAACATTCTACAGAGACTACCTTCTAAAGTTTGCTATGGACGAAGGTATGGACAAATTAATCTTCTAAATTTACAAAATAAATAGCGTGCAGCAATGGATTTCCTTACCCTTGCCGCACGCTTTTCTTATTTTCGTCTGTTTGTTTTGTTCTTATAAATACTGATAACTCGCGAGGGATGCTTTCGCAAACGCTCCGCATTTGAAAATCCAGGCACCATTCCTGGAATCATTTGTACAGATGTATAATTCATTTGTACCTGGCCGAATTGCTGTGTGGGTCGTTCCAAGGTGATCGCCATTCTCTCTGCCCGGCATCATAATCTGTCCAATCAGCCAGCCAGCTTTATTAAAGACCATCACCCGTCCCTGCTCATACATCGACACATACAGATTGTCATCATCATCAATTTCACAGGAATCACATACACCGCCGCCAGAGAAATAATAGCAGACATGAACTCCAAACGGAGCGATCAGCGGGGCGATATCTGTCGGGCCGCCCTCCGGATCAAGAGATACCCGTGTCAGTCTCATCGCGTTGGATTCTGTAATCCATACTGTTTTTTCGTCCTTTGATAAAGCCAATCCATTGGGACCGCAGAGACCATCTAGAAGTGTTGTCTGAGTTCCGTCTGGTGCAACATAGTATACTGCCCCATTTGGCTCACTTACATTTCCCGTGAAATCATTATAATAATATCCCCCCTTTGAATCAAAACACATATCATCTACAACCGGTCCCTGTAATTCGATCCGGTAATCAGTTCCGTCCGGATTGCAGGAGAAGATATAACCTTCTTTAAATGTCGGTCCTACACTTGGAATCCAAATCCGTCCATTTTTATGCGGTTTCACGGCTGACATGGCTCTTTTCTCCGGATCCTCATAAACAATGACATCCTCTTTTGTATCACAGTTTACTCTATGAAGCTTGCTTGCCGGGCCGCCAGCCTCAACAAACCACAGGTTTCCTTCACGGTCAAAGTTAGTCCCCTCTAAATCACTGAAACAAGTCTGTTCAACTTTCAGCCATGGTTCTGCATAGATTGTCTGCACACCCTTCTCCGCAGGTGCAATAGGCGCTATTTGATCTTCTACACCATACTTTAATGTTGGAATAAAATTATTAATCATAAAAATCTCCATTCTGCCGCTTTGCGGCTGCACAATTTGTCAAATCCATGCATGAACTTTACTTGTATTCATCTTAAAGCACCCTTTTGTATTTGTAAAATATAAAAACTTAATCGAAAAATTATATAACGGGATACACAATGTCCACAACACACACAGAAATCTTCTGCCAGTGTTTTTAGTTTTTATCCCAAATACTTCTGGAAGAATTCTGTTATCTTATCAAATGGAATTACATCCGTCCGGTCATATAAATCCGTATGGACTGCTCCCGGAATGATCATCAGTTCCTTATTATCACCATTGAGTTTTTCAAAGGCATCTCTGCTGAAATAACAGGAATGTGCTTTTTCGCCATGAATCAACAATACTGCATTTCTGATTTCCTGGCTGTACTGTAAAATCGGCATGTTAAGGAATGACAGGGAGGATGTGATATTCCAGCCGCCATTTGAATTCAGTGACCTTACATGATACCCTCTGTCTGTCTTGTAATAATCATAATAATCCTTTACAAAGAAAGGTGCATCTTCAGGCAGGGGATCCACCACACCTCCGGCAAGGGCATATTCGCCGTTTTTATAATCTGCGATCCTCTGGGCATTTAAAGCTTGACGTTTCTCATACCTGGCTTCCTCAGTGTCCTCAGAATCAAAATATCCTTTTGCATTGACCCTGCTCAAATCATACATCGTGGAGGACACCGTTGCTTTGATCCTGGTATCAATAGCCGCTGCATTCAGTGCCATCCCGCCCCATCCGCAGATACCGATAATACCGATCTTATCAGGGTCAACCATCTCCTGAACGGACAGAAAATCAACTGCCGCCTGAAAATCCTCTGTATTGATATCGGGCGAAGCTACATATCTTGGAGTTCCGCCGCTTTCCCCTGTGAAGGATGGATCAAAGGCAATGGTTAGAAATCCTCTCTCAGCCATTATCTGTGCATACAGTCCGGAAGCCTGCTCCTTAACCGCACCAAACGGTCCGCTTACCGCGATCGCCGCCAGTTTTCCCTCTGCATTCTTCGGCACGTACATATCAGCCGCCAGTGTGATGCCATAACGGTTGTGGAAAGTCACCTTACTGTGGTTCACTTTTTCACTCTGCGGGAAAGTTTTATCCCATTCTTTAGTTAAATTCAGCTGTTCTTTGATCATTCTAAACTCCTTCTTTCTATTATTTATTTATGAACCGATTTTATCACCTTGGCGGGCACACCGCCTGCAACTGTATTTTCCGGTACATCTTTTGTTACAACTGCACCGGCTGCAATGACCGCACCATCGCCAATAGTAACACCTGGCAAGATCACTGCATTGGCTCCGATCCACACATCCCTGCCGATATGGACAGGGGCTGGAATGACATCTTTTCTGTGTGCAGGATCCAGACAGTGATTCAAAGTAGCAAGAACTACATTATGGCCAATCTGAGTTCCATCTCCTATGGTAATTCCCCCCTGATCCTGAAATTTACATCCGGAATTGAGAAATACATGTCTCCCAATCGTAAGGTTTTTTCCACAGTCAGTGTAAAAAGGCGGAAACAGATTGAATGTCTCATCTATCGGTTTTCCAGTCAGCTTTTCCATGAGCTCCCGGATTTCCTCCGGGGTATGATAGTCTCCATTTAATTCTGCTGTCAGCCGTAACGCCTCCTGGGAAAGCAGATGCATACATTCACGTGCTTCTGCATCAACGGCTATAGACTGTCCGCTTTTCATTGATTCTACAAATTCCTTTATTTCCATCACTTTTCTCCAATATTAATACAATAAATTCTTTCGATTCCTGTCCGCAGGTCAGTTAATCCGGAAACGATATCCAGCACCCCAGACAGTCTCAATAAACTGTGTCTCTGAAGCATTTTTCCCAAGCTTATCCCGGAGGCGGTTGATGTGTACCGTAACTGTAGCGACATCCCCAAGGGAATCCATTCCCCAGACCCGGTCAAACAGAGTATCCTTAGAAAAGACAATATTCGGATTTTCTGCCAGAAAAAGCAGAAGTTCAAATTCTTTATTCACAAGAACAATCTCTTTTCCATCCAGGTAGACCATTCTGGATTTTGGAAGAATCGTGAGATTCTGATACGTGATCTTTATTTCCTCTTTTTCCTCCTGGGACTTAAGAAGCAGGTTATGGATATGAATATGGGATTTGACCCGGGCAACCAGTTCCGCCGGACTGAATGGTTTCACCAGATAATCGTCTGCGCCAAGTCCCAGTCCTCGGATTTTATCAATGTCTTCTTTCTTTGCTGTCACCATGATAATGGGCAGGCGCAAAGAGCGCCGCAGCTCCCGGCATACTTCAAAACCGGTTTTCCCCGGAAGCATCACATCCAGTAAAATTGCGTCATGTTCTCCTGTTTTTGCCTTTTTTTCTCCTTCCAGACCATCATAAGCAATCTCTGTACCGAACCCATTCGCCTCCAGATAATCTCGCTCAAGATCTGCGATCAATTCATCGTCTTCCACGATCAATATTTTTTCCATCATCGTCCTCCCCGGCAATTGGCAGATGGATGATAATTGCCAGTCCTTCTCTGTTCTCTGCCTGGACTTCTCCTCCATGACCTAGGATGATTTCTTTGACCACGGCGAGCCCAATGCCGCTTCCCTTTTCAGACTGGGTCCTTGCGTCATCCACCCGGTAAAAACTGTCAAATATCTGTTCCAGACTTCCTTCCGGTACACCTGGACCGTCATCTTGAAATACCAGTTCAATCTCCGTACCTGTTAAAGTACGTTTCAACAATATCTCAACATGCGATTTTTCCGAAGTCCGGTATTTCACAGTGTTAGTGAACAGATTGTCAAACACACGTTTTAACTCCTCCCGGTCAATCTGCACCGGATAAGTTTCCCTTCCATATATAAACGCAACCGTTATCTGATTCTGTTCTGCGTCATGTCTGCAGGTTTCCAGATACTGCTGGACAAATTCTTTGAAATCTGTCTCCTCCATACGGTAACGGAAACCGTTATCCAGCCTGCTGTATTCTGAAAGACTCTCCACAAGGCTCACAAGGTTCCCTGTTCTGGTCTTAATCGCCTGCAGATAACGCATTCTTTTTTCCGGTGTATCCGCAATTCCATCCATCAGGCCATCCAGATAGCCGATGATGGAAGTCAGAGGGGTCCTCAGATCATGGGAAATCCCTGTGACAAGATCCCTCCTGCGTTTTTCGTCTCTCAGGCGCTGTTCTACGGATTCTTTCAGATAGGCGCGCATCTCATCAAAATCCCTGCACACTTCCCCAAACTCATCCTTTTTCCGGTATTCCATTTTTGTATCCAGATTTCCCTCCCTGATTTCCTTTGTACCCGCACTCAGACGGTGCAGAGGATTCAGAATACTTTTAGAGATCCACCAGGAAGTGATTCCATTTATAAATACCGTAAGAACTACAAAAATGAGAATGAACCCATACAGATACCGTAAAATATAGTTCTTCAGATAATTCACCACGGTTCCGTCTGTCTGCTGCCTGTGTACAGCCGTGATGCAGAAAGCCTTTTCTCCGTGATAAAAGGTATTTTTAATGACAGACACCTCATGCCTGCTGGCAGTCAGAGATTTTGCCGTATCGACTGCGTCTCCGGCCACGGACCGGGCAGCCTGCATATCTTCTTCTGTAAGATTGGTATAGATCAGTTTCTCATTTTTTGTGATCATAAATTGATATCCCATCCCGGACAGTTTTTTCTCCAGATGGTACATCTCGTCGCTTTTCCTGATTTCTCCAGCGGCATCTGTATGCCTGCCCTGCCCCCAGTTATTTTCCCACAGCTCCTTCTGGTAGGTATAGATCATGCTCTGGGCAAACTGTATGCTGTTCTCGTCGCTGTACATGGCTTCCAGGGTATACCAGAAGCTTCCCAAAGATGTGTGCAGACAGACATTTATCACAATTGTCGTAAATACGATTGGGATCAGAACCATCATAATATTGGACAGCCTGATTTTTTTCTTAATAGTCAACGTCCTACATTCTCTTTCCCATCTGATAAGCACGTTCCAGCGCCGGATGTTTCTCGATCTCTCCTGCCTGATCTACGCCGCCTGCAAAAATACTTCCCGTAAGCTGTGCCTTTTCAAAACAGGATACCCATCCCTGAATGCCTGTAAGTGCGCCGTCCATGGCATGCTCATCTTCATCGGCCGCTGTGGCAAGCAGATAGACATCCCGGAACTTATAATCCAGAAAAAACAGCGGATTGGCCCGGTCGAGCATAGTCTTCAGCTGTCCGCTCATCCCGTAATAATAGATTGGTGTGGCAAATACAAGAATATCAGCTGTCAGCATTTTACGGGCGATTTCATCCCCATCATCTTTTATCACACATCCTCCTGTTTTCTGACAGGCGAGGCACCCTCTGCAGAAAGCAATCTTTTTCTCCCGAATACATACTTTTTCCACATGATTGCCAGCCTCTTTTGCCCCGAATATAAGCTTATCAGCCAGAAGTTCTGAATTGCTTCCCTGGCGCAGACTGGATGCAATCACTAAAATATTTTTTCCCATCTTTATCCCTCTTTCTTCTTATTCTTTATCTGGTATACTAAATAATCCAAACAGTAAATTTTTTTCTCTTCCTTATGCACAACGCTTAATAACTCTTTTCTGTGTTTTTCTAACAATGCAAGCTGCTCTTCCTTCTTATTCCCGTCAAAGTATAAAAGAAAATCTTTAATAGCTTCCTTACTGCATCCTGCATCTTTTAAATTTTGAACTACTTTTTCTCTGGATTCTAAATATATCATTTACTTCACAATACCCTCCTGACCATTTCCTCCTATTTTAACTGCAGGTTTTTATACTCTTCCGCATAGTTCCAATGTATCATTTCTCTTTATAAACAGTATAAATCCTGTTATTAAAAATAACAAATACTTATATTCAATTCATTTGTATAATTGAAACCTATCGATTTTCATGATAAACTATAGTTGATAAACGCTAAATATAAATTCCAGCCAAGGAGGTTCCCAGATGGAATTACGAGTTCTCCAATATTTTCTTGCGGTTGCAAGAGAACAAAGTATTATACGGGCCGCAGAATCCCTTCATCTTTCCCAGCCCACACTTTCCACCCAGATTAAAAATATGGAAGAAGAACTGGGCAGGCAGCTCTTGATCCGCGGTACAAAAGGATCGAGGAAAGTAACCTTGACAGAAGAAGGGATGATTTTACGGAAACGTGCAGAAGAGATTCTGGATTTGGTAAAGAAAACAGAAAATGAAATCACCCTTGCCAATGATATTGTAATGGGTGACATTTATATCGGAACCGGGGAGACCGACGCGGTTCGTATTTTAGCGAAAGCAGTAAAAAGTCTGCAAAATACCTGCCCCGGGATCCGCTGCCATATCTCCAGTGGGAATTCCACCTTCGTAAAAGAACGTCTGGATAAGGGCCTGCTGGATTTTGGCATCGTGTTTGGAACTGTGGATTTAACGAAATACAATGCATTAAAAATACCTGCGAAAGATGTCTGGGGTGTATTAATGCGGAAAGATTCACCGCTCGCCGCAAAAGAGACGATTGCTCCGAAAGACTTGTGGGATAAGCCGCTTATCTTATCCCAGCAGGAGGACAAAGGCGGCGCATTAACCCAATGGCTGAAGCGACAAGCATCAGATTTGAATGTAGTTGCAACTTATAATTTGATTTTTAATGCTTCCCTGCTGGTCGATGAGGGTATAGGATATGCGGTCTGCTTTGATAAAATTATCAATACCACCGGAAACAGCAATCTCTGCTTCCGGCCATTGGCACCAAAGCTGGAGGATGAAATGAATATCATCTGGAAGAAATATCAGATTTTCTCAAAACCGGCTGAAAGATTTATTGCTGAATTACAGAAGATATGTTACGTCTGTTAAAATTGCAATACTAGTTCTCCTGATGAGGATTCCCATGTAATTTAGATTCATTTTCAACCGCTTTCTTATTTGTCATTCCGTTCATTGAAAATACAATCGCGCTTAAAGCATAAAACATTGCCGGCCCAATATTAATCACTGCATCCATGCGAGTTAAAACGCTTTTTGGCATCACCGTATTTGCTGCAAATCCAACTGCTCCCAGAGCCAAAATTCCAATGGCTCCCCCCACTGCACCACCAAGCTTTGTGGCAAAAGAAATACAGGAATATATAACCCCGTCTGAGCGCACCCCCGTTTTCAGCCAGTTATCGTCGATAATTTCCGCTGATAATCCAAACGCCACATTAGATGACATATTGGTTAATCCATAAACAAATCCTGCCGGAACTATCATGTATGTCATCTTGCTTTCACCAATCAGGAAAAAGAACAGACAGCACAGCATCTGGCAGATCGCAGACCCGGCTCCCACCCACTTTTTATCAATCCGGTTCATAAGAAATGCCGCAAGCATATTTGCCGCAATCATTCCCAGCGACAAAGCTGCCGCGAACTTTGCAGTCAGCAAAGGATTGTCCAGTATATAGATAAAGTAGTATGTCATAATTCCAAGCCTTCCAAATACACCTGCTAAGAATAAAAACTCTGACAGTACCAAAAGCCGCGCATTACGGTCTGCAAATGTATACTTAAAGGACCGTATCAACGCCAATGTTGTATTTCCGCGTTTCTGCTTTTTAACTTCAACGGTTTCCCTTGTAGTAAATACACATACAAGGAAACATGGAATACTGACACAGGAGTATATGACTGCAACGATAAAATATCCCCTGCCTGAAGATACCGAGTGATTTCCAAAATACAGAATCAAAGGCATTGTGCATGCCCCCATCAGAAGGGAACTGATACTTCCCATCACTCCTCTGACAGCATTTAATGATACTCTTTCCCGGTTGACCGTTGTCATTGAATTTGCGAGACAGCCAACAGAGATATTGACTGCCGTATATGCCATACCGCAGCCAATATAGGTAACTGCACACCAGACTGTTTTTGCGGAACCGCTTATAGGTAAATTCAGAAATACAAGGCAATTGAAGAATGCAAGTATGGGACAGCCAAAAAGAATATATGGCCGAAATCTTCCCAGGCGGCTGTCCGTATTTTCTGCTATCGCACCGAACATCGGATCATTAACTGCATCCCATACACGCGCCAGCAGCATAATCACAGAAATGATGGCCGGTGTCAGTCCAACAACATCCGTATAGTAAACTGTTAAATATGAACTGACCAGTGTCCATGAGAACTGAGCCCCCATTTCCCCCATACCATATCCTATTTTGTTCCTAACCGGTATTTTATCCTTTTTATTACGTTTCCTCATACTCACTTTCTCATTACCTTCTCTTCAGCGCTTAAAATTCCTGATATTTAAACCAGTCAAATTCCGCCGTTTTTTCACTGTCAACGCCATTTCCAGTAGCATACATTCCAAGCATCGTACCGCACATACATCCAACTTTCTCAGGATTAATCAATGCTCCGTTAATTTCACAAAGTTCCTGAAGCTCTGCTTCACTTTCCCCGTATCTGATTACAAACTTTTCCCCTCTCATCTCTATCTGGAGAACAATGTTGTCTTGATCCCAATCGGCACTTTTCAGAACTTCACGGTTTGTCCTGCTGGTAAATCCGGGGAAATAAGGCGGCTGGCCAAATTCAGATGTAATCAGGACAACACGTACAACCTGCCTGTTCTGTTCTGCCGCCCTCTCAACATGAATTTGATGATTCATGGCCTGAACTGCTGCAATTCCTGCACTTTCAGTCTCTGCAGGGCTAAAATGCATACTGGTTGAAACTGTTACGTTTTGAGCCCTCTGTCTTCTTGACAAAAATGATACATATCTGTCATTATACACCTTTCCATCCATAATCATAGGTTCCAGCTCTGCATCCAATGTCTGCCGGATGCATTTTAATTTCAGGCAGGAATCTTCGATCTTCCAGAAATCGCTCCCCGGGGTTCCCCAAAACACCATATGTAATGGGATTTCAGACTGTTCGAAATCATCTGTTTCCGTCTCTTTTCTGTATGGAAATACCGGCAGGCTTTTTGGTGCTTCGTATGACAATTCTATCCTACCTGTTTCCGGACTGAATAGAGGCCAGCCCCGTTCCCATTCTACCGGACAGATAAATGTCTCCCTTCCAAGATTCTTATACTTTCCATCGATCAGCCTGGAACCCAACATGACCGCATACCAGCTCCCATCCTCCAACTCAACCAAATCTGCATGTCCAATATTAATGATCGGACAGCCAAATCCCATATGCCGATGTGTCATAACCGGATTTGCCGGATTTCCTTCATAAAATCCCATGATCTCCTTACTTCTGGCAGCCATTACTGCGTGGTAGTGTTCTGTTCCTCCTTCCGCAATGATCAGATAATAATACTCCCCTATATGATAAATATGCGGTGCTTCCGGTGCTGCCCCGCAGCGCAGTGCACTGTTGAAAATGGTAACCGGCTCGCCTGACATACAGAATCGATTGATATCATATTTTGCAATCCAGATTCCCCGTTCCCGGACACCTGTACCATTATCCCATACATCTCCTGTCCCAATAATATAAGCCTGCCCGTCATCATCAAAAAATAAAGAAGCATCAATTCCCGGCACATCATCCAGCCAGTGAGGGCTGGACCACGGGCCTTCCGGCTTTTCAGCACAGATAATATAATTCCCTTTATCTGCAAAGTTTGCATTAATAATATAGAATATACCATTTTGATAACGCAGAGTAGGCGCCATAAGTCCTCCCACCCCACAGTTACGCTCCATATGAAACCCATTTTCCTGCGTCATCGCATTTCCAATCTGCTCCCAATGTGCCAAATCCTTACTATGAAAAATCGGTAGTCCCGGACACATCTCAAAACTCGAACAAACGATATAAAAATCTTCTCCTACTCTGCAAATTGACGGATCCGGATAAAATCCCGGAATAATTGGATTATTTAAATATTCTGCCATTTTATTTTACAACCTCCCTTAGTTAATTTAAACTGGTCATTACTTTTATTTTCTCTTCATTCTCACGGCCCTTTTTATTGGTCATGCGGATCATAAGGAACGGAATAATTGCTAATATGAAACATACCGCCGGTCCAAAATTAATTACCCCATTCATTTTTGTCAGTGTCGAAGCTGTCATCTCAGAATTTGCAACAAAGCCCACTGCGCCAAGAATCACTATCCCTACCGCACCGCCAATTGCATTGGCAACTTTTGTTGAAAAGGAAATTGCAGTCACGATAACACCGTCTGAACGCTTACCCGTTCTGATCCAGTTATCGTCAATAAGTTCTCCGCACAAAGCCACGGAAGTGAGCGTGACCAGATTCGTGGCTCCATATACAAATCCCACAACCGCTATCAGCGTACTGCTTACTTTTGCTTCCCCCATAAAGAAGAATGCGATACAGCAGGCTGACTGCATAACACAAGCCAGAACCCCGACATACTTTTTATCTATTTTGTTCAATAAGACTGGGGCATACAGATTTACTACGAACATGCCAAGTGTCATCGCTGAACCAAATGCAGCCATTCCCATAGGCTCACCTAAGATGTAGATGAAATAATATACCATCACTCCGATTCTTCCAAAGATACCTACCAGATAAAGTACCATTGCAATCATCAGACAGGCTACATTCCAATCTTTAAAGGCATTTTTAAATGAATGCAAAATCATTAAAACCGGATTTTCTTTTTTCCCTCCAGACTGTTGTCCGCCCCCGATTACTTCTCTTGTAGCTTTAAAGCATAAGTAAAAACACGGCAATGATGCCACTGAAAAAATAAGTGCCGTTAAAAAATATCCTCTGGACGAATTCACATTGCCATTTCCAAATTTCATAATCAGCGGCATGGTCACGGCACTGACAATAATTCCAAAAAGACTCCCTATTGCACCTTTATATGCATTTGCCGATACCCTCTCTGTATTAATGGAAGTTAATGAATTGACAACACACGTAACCGCACCATTTGCAACAGAATACGCAGTACAGCAGATGATATATGTCAGAATGCACCAAAAAGCCTTCGCTCCGCCTGATATGTTAATATTAAGAAATGTCAGGCAGTTAAATACTGCAAGCAGCGGCGCTCCAAATAATATATAAGGCCGGTACCGCCCAAATTTACTCTTCGTATTCTCTGCAATTCCCCCAAAAACCGGGTCACATATCGCCTGCCATATTCTGGCAACAAGCATAATAACAGAAATTACCGCTGGTGCAAGTCCTACAACATCTGAATAAAAGACTGTCAGATAAGAACCAATCAGCGTGAATGACAGCGTACTCCCCGCCTCTCCTAATCCATAACCTATTTTTTGTACACATGACAGTTTTACAGCGGTTGAGTCTTCTCTCGTAATACCTTCTGTAGCGCTTTTTGCTTCTGTTTTCATATTTGCTTCCCCTTTCTCATCAATAATTTTTTCTGTAATTAGAGTATATAATCTTTTTGCATAATTCTCTTTTTTTATATTAACTGTTTCTTTGCCTTTTTTAACTTATATAATTTCAAAAAAGAAAAAAGGAAAATATATGACAATATACTTTCCTTTTTTTAACATATATAAAATTTTATAAATCATTACAATCCATTCAATGGCTTCTATCATACCTTCCATTGCAAAGAATATCAAAGCAGCTGCAAAAGAAGAATTTCATGTGCATTTAAACTTTCTTTGAGTACTATCTGATGATTTTGAGATGAGATTTCTTCATTCTTCCGGTCAGGGACACTTTTGCTCTTCAGGTAAGATAAATCACTAACATTCAATTGCGTCTCCGTCCCCAATCGCATCCATTCATCCAGCACACTGCCCTTTTCCGCTCCTATTACCTGCTTTCGAACCAGATACTTCTTATCCGGAACCTCTTTCAGTGTCAGTGAAATTTCCAGAGTATCCTGATTTTCGAAAATCAGGTTGTCATCCAGCATATCAATGGATGACTCAGGCTTAGAATAGTAATTATGATTCAAGTTCTTATTATTATATAAAATAATACAAAAGTTTCCTCTGTCGTCCTTTGTTACAATATAATGCTCTCCTCTTGAGACGAGTATCCTCTGCAACTCTTTAAAAAATGCCAATGCGTAAAATGTTGGTTTACAAATTCCGTCCGCACTGATCAGTCCGCCTGCACCATTCAGAATTCTGGCCGCATCATAATCTCCTGCCTGCAGATCGCTGGCAGGCCAGTATCCGGCACTTTCGACCTCGTTAATTCCCTGAACCATATGTTTCATCATAAGTGCCGCTTTTCCGACCATATCATTAAAATAGTTCCGCTGAACAAAACTTAGATTCCATTCCAGTACAACGACCGGCACCTTCCAAAACCCGACAGACTGCAGAACTGATTTAAAGTCTAATATATCTTCAATGAAAAATTCACTTACATTTCGCCGCACTGCATTCATTTTAGTCGGATTGTCTGACTCACGGTACGGAAATGAATTTACAGTAAGATAATCCGGCACATACTCTGCCTTCTTCCACTTTGTAAAAAACTTTATTAATTCTCTCTCCTGCACCGACGGCCCCAGCCCGCATCCACCAATTTCAGCCTCCGGAATTCTCGTATGGATTTCTTTACAGATATCATCCCAGACCCGGTAAAATTCTTCCTTTATCCCTAATGTATTCTTGCTGAAAGTATCGTACCATACTGCAAACTTCCATCCTGATACTTCACGCAATCCATATCGGTAGATAATATGGTCTATGATACGCCCCACCGTCTGAGAACATTGTTCTGAATTATCAAAGACATCTAAGCAAAGTATCTTTTCATTTTCATTCAATTTTTTGACCATAGACATAATCTGGCTGTCCAGTATCAATAATGGGCGGATATTATTTTCTGCCAGAAAATCTAAAACATAATCTAAATTTACAAAATTTAATCCGCTGTCTCCATTCTCATCTTTTAATTTGAGTTCAGGTGAAAAAAGTCCATTTATAATTCCATATTCAAAGTTCAGCTGTTGTTTTAACATTATAATCTGCCTTTGATACTCAGCAGATAATAATCGTGACGTATATCCAAGATTAAGAATTCTACCCCACGGATTATGAAGCATTTCCCCTTTTGAGGTATCAATTTCCACTTCCTGAACTTTAATCTTCTGTTCTTTTACTATTACCAGCCTTGTCTTACTCTTATATTTCCTGAGTTCATCAGATAATTGCTGGCTTTCTTCCATATTCTCCTTCCGCCCTGATTTAAAAACTGATGACTTATATTCACTGGGAGACATATGAAAACTGTTCTTAAACTGTTTATTAAACTGGGAAGCACTTCCAAATCCATTTTTTAAGGCAATATCTGAAATTGTATCTTCTGAAATCAACAAATCTTCAACCGCATGCTCCAACCGGACTTTTATTAAATAAGATACAAATGTGATACCTGTTGCTTTACTGAAAAATCTGGAAAAAGATGCCGGCGCCATATACATATATTCAGCTATTTCATTCAAAGTAATCTTATCTTTATAGTGTTCTTCGATATAAGAAAGTGCTTTCTCAGCTTTATTTATCCGTTCCGGTTCTGCCATTGTCTCTTCAGCCGCCACAAAAAGGCGGAGCATATAGTCGCACATATTATACAGCTTGCTCATTTTCTGACAGTTCAATCCCTGCGGTTCTATCGCAAACTCTCCCATAAGCTCGTTAATTACATATCTCAATTTCTCATATCTTGTTCCCTGTTTTTCAAAACTGTAACAGTCAAATATCACATTTCTCTTATGAGCCAGACCGCATATCATTTTACTATCAATCTCAATTTTCATAAGAAAAGATTCTCTGTCCATATTTACTTTATATCGGCGGTTACAGTTCAGAATCAGGTAGGTATCCTCTTTTAACAGATACTTTTTTTCATAAGTAAATACCCGGGCTGCACCCTTAACGAGATAAAAAACAATATATTTATTCTCAATATGTTCCAGCAGATCATAATCTTTGTAAAAACTAACTATAAACGGACTTCTATTCATTTTTTCTCCTAAATAATTCCCTGATCCTGGGACGCTGCCCGCCCTGACAGGGTTATCTTTGATCTGCTATCATTATATTAAATTACTTTGGAAATCACAATAGCCCTATTATTGTCGAAGTGTAAAGAGCCGTAACAGAATCATAAACTTTGCATATTTCGAATCTGTCTATTCTGCTTTATTATGTATACAGTCTGCAATTGTTTTACAGATCTGTACCATATCCAGCGGCTTGCTGACATGGGCATTCATTCCGGATGCCAGAGCAGCAGAAATGTCATCACTGAATGCATTGGCGGTCGTTGCAATAATAGGAATTCTGGCAGCCAGCGGATGTGTGGAAGCCCGGATACGTCTCGCAGACTCATACCCATCCATAACCGGCATCTGGATATCCATCAAAATAGCATCGTAATCCCCTGGCTTTGATGCAAGAAAAGCATTCAATGCCTGCTGCCCATCCTCCACACACTCCACTTCAGCTCCGTTCATGCGCAGCAATGTTTCTGCAATTTCCTGATTAAGGTCGTTATCCTCCGCTACCAGTAAACGAAGCCCCTTCAAAGGTTCGCCAGCAGGCTTTTCCTCCCCATCAGCGGCCGGATGCCCCTTATGTTCCAGCGTTGTCTTGATGGTTTTATAGACAGAAGACCGGTAGAGGGGTTTTGGCAGAAACCCGTTGACACCGGCTGCCCGGGCTTCTTCCTCCACTTCTGTGATATCATAAGCGGAAATCATCACGATTGGAACGTCATTCCCTACTTCCCGGCGGATGCGGCGGGTCACCTCAATACCATCCATATCCGGCATTTTCCAGTCGATCAGGCACAGGTCGATATCCTGGCCCGCCCGATGATTCTCCTTCACCCGCCTTACGCCTTCACTTCCAGAAAGGCACCACTCGGCATGAATCTTGATTTTATCCAAAAGCATTGCCGTTTGTTCACAGACCTGCTGCTCATCATCCACGATCAGCGCCCTCAGCCTCTGCTGTGCAAAATCAGGTTCCGAGAGACAGGCCTCTTTCCCTTTTTGAAAAGGGAGATCAACAATACAGACTGTGCCCTTGCCAGGCTCACTCTCTACCTGAATCTGTCCGCCCATCAAGCTGATCAGATTTTTCGTGATGGACATCCCAAGTCCCGTTCCCCCAAAGCGTTTGGCAATGGAAGCATCAGCCTGCTCGAATGGCTGGAAGATCCGGTCAACAGCTTCTTTTGTCATGCCAATTCCAGTATCAGAGAGGATAAAACGTAAAATGTCAGCCGTATTCCCTGTCCTGTGGAGCAAAACTTCCAGACGGATACTGCCTCCTGGGGCAGTGAACTTCACTGCATTGGAGCTGAGATTTAAAAGGATCTGGTTTAAGCGCAGTGAATCACCGATAAATATACTGTCCTTCCCAAATCCTTCCATAGTTTCCTGAAACTCTATTCCCTTTGCTTTTGCCTGGGCATAAACGGTTGAGACAAATCCATTGACAATCTCAAAGATATCAAAAGGCTCATTCTGCAGTACCATCTTACTGCTCTCTATCTTAGACATATCCAATACATCATTAATCAACATTAACAGGTGCTTGGAAGAGAACGTAATTTTTGACAGACAGTCCTCCACTCTGGCAGAGTCTTTCACTGAAGCCGCCGCAATGGCAGTCATACCAATAATCGCGTTTAAAGGCGTGCGGATTTCATGACTCATTCTGGACAGGAATTCACTCTTGGCCATATTAGCCCGCTCCGCAGTCAGCATGGCCTCTTTAAGCGCCTGGCGGGCCCGAACCTCTTCGGTACGGTCAGAAAATACAGTAATGAGTTGTGGGGCATTTAAATCCTCGGCCCGGTAAATCCGAATCAACATCCATCGTGTTCCTTTATCAGGTCTTGTATACTCCACCAGCTTCTCCACAGGCGAAACAAACCGGGGATCACTGAGCTGATCTTTAAGTTCCAGTGCGTCCTCCTCTCTCAACCCTTGGTAAAGTCTGTCCAGATCACCTCCCAGTATCCGTTCCAGGTTGAGCCCCCGGTAGCTGACAGCGCCTGTACCTGCATCTCTGATGATAAACGCATCATCGATACTCAGTGACAGATTATCAAAAAGCTTGCTTCTATACACCAGCTCTTTGCGCTGGCGGTGGAGAACATACTGTGAAATGAACAGCACCGCCACCATAAGACCCATAAGCACGATGGACATAACCAGATTAGACCGTCGAAGCGTATTTGCTGTTTCACCATAGCCCACCTTTTTCTCCTGGGCTACATTTATAATTGCTTCTGTCTCTCGGAGTGCTTTATCATAAAGCGGCTGCAGATACTCCTGGTCATAAGCTTCAATCTTCTCTGCCGTAATATCCGGCTGCTCACAAAACTCCAGATAATTAGCCTGTTCCTCCTGCAAAGACGCCAGTGTATCCTCTAATGTCTCTACATCTTCCCCGCGCCCCAGATACAACTCATCGATTTGAGCCACTGGAGCATCCAGAGAGTTGTCAAGCTCCTCCAAATGAGTTCTGGCAAACTCCACATCATCCATACTAAAATGACGGACCAGCCTGCCAGTACGCAAACTCATCTCCGACACATAGAGCTTCACATCACCTGCGGAGATTACTACTTCAAATGGATGGTTCGAAATAATTTCCGTCTGAGCTGCCAGATTGGCTGAATTCCTGATTGTCATCACCAAATAGAAAAACATCAGCAAAATAAGAAGTGCTGTACTGAAAAAGCTCACTCTCTGGCTCCGCTTCAGGGAACTGTCTGTGTTTTTTAATATTTTTTGCATCTCTCCTTAACTCCTCTTTTCCCATGATGCCTGGATAATCCCATCCGTATGCCACAAAATTTTGTGAACCCCCATCATCTATGCAGCCTTCTTCCCACTGAAAATTCCGTCAGACTCAGTGACTCCACGGGTTTAGAAAAATAATTCCTATTGTTCACATACATATATATCAGTATAGCAAAGAGGATTGAAAATAGCAACGAGCTTGTAGAAACGCAGACTTAAAAATGGTATACTATTTTTACTTTCTATATTATTACGCAAAGATGGAGGATTTAGTTTGAAAAACAGTACGGAATTACGCAGGGTTGTCTACAGTGTCCTGATGACCCAAATACAATTTGGCATCTATCATTGCGGGGAAAAACTTCCCACGATAGAAGAAACCAGTTCGCAGCTCCGTGTATCAATCGACACAGCCCGTGCCGCATACCTGCAGCTCAAAGAAGAAGGGTATATTACCTTGTCAAAAAATGTAGGCGCCACTGTTAAGGTCAATTATGGCAGCCAGGAGACTGAACAGTTTATTCAGACCTTTTTCGCCTCACGTAAAAATGCAATGACCGACTTGGGAAACTCCATGCGGGCCTTGTTTGCCAACACCCAGTGGACCGGACTGAAACATGCCTCCATAGAGACGCAGCAGTCAATGGAACAGTTGATTCATGAGAAAAATACTGCAGTCCCTTACGCAATGCTGGAACATCTCACTCAAAAATACAGTTCGCTTGGGAACACTCTGCTCATACGTCTCCTCTGGCAGATCTTCATGTTTTTATATGACCCCTTTTTCAGCATCCAGGAAAATCTGCAGTTTTTTGATGAAACCACGGATTATCTGCCGAATATCCTGTCTCTTTGCATGGATGAGAACTGGACTTTATTACATACCAAGGTGGACCAATCCTTTAATCGCCTGAATCTCGCCCTTACCAGGTTTTATGAAACCAAAATCACCATTCCTTCTCCTGAAAAAGAAATTGCCTTTACCTGGAGTTCCTATAAAAAAGGCCAGCAGTTATGTTATTCTCTGGCTATGGAGCTGCTCATCTCCATCAACCAGGGACTATATCCTGTTGGAAGTCTTCTTCCTTCACAGAAAGAGCTTGCCATCCAAAAGAATGTTTCCGTAAGTACAATCCGCAGAGTATTTGAACTGCTGAAAAGCATTGGGGCAATTAAATCCTGCAAATACGTAGGCACCCGGGTCCTCCCCTTTGATCAGGCAACAGAAAACAGCGATTTTACCAAACCAGTCCTGCAGAGACGGCTCCTGGATATGGCAGAAGGACTTCAGCTTTTCGCACTTTCCTGCAAAGAAATATCCCTGCTGACGCTTACCTCGCTTGACCCTGTTTCAACCAGAAAGTTATGCAGGAAGCTGAAAGAACATAAACAATGCCGGCGCGGCGAATCACTGTCTTATTTTGTACTGGATCTGATTGCAAAACACGCACCATATCAAGCGATAAGAACCATTTACTCCGAATTGCTTCGGCAAAATTTTTGGGGCTATGCGATCCGTGGAATGAAGGGAACCCAGGAGTCCATCAACGCCATATACGATCCCTATTACGACGGGCTGGTTGAAGCTTTGGAAAAAACAGATTACTCCCTGTTTTCTTCCAGGCTGGAAGAACTGATGTTCTATGATTTCCGCAGCAGCATGAATATTTTATCCCGGCTTGGCATTAAAGGAACGGAAAATATTCTGATTCCGGATATAACTATAAAGTAAAAAGCCTTATGGATCATTTCTCCACAAGGCTTTTGTTCTATCATATAATATTGGCACTATCCTGTCCAAAAGGTCATCCTCAAAAACAGCAGACACCTCCAGATTTCCTTTACAGATAAAATACACGGTTCGGTTGAATCTCTGTCTTTTCTTTCTCTTCCGCCGCATGTCCCAGGATACAGAAACCAATCCCTTCCACTTCGTCCGTAATACCACACTTTGTAAGGATTTCTTTCCCTGCTTCTGTTTCAAAGACTTCTTTGCAGCGGTGAATCCATCGGCTGTCGATTCCCATACTCCATGCAGCATTCATCAGATTCCCCATCGCAAGACTTCCATCATACAGATAAGTGCCGCTGTTCTTGTTTGCGACAACCGCAATCACATCTTTGGCACCGTAGAACGGATCATCCGGAAAGTTTTCTGCCATCGCCGGATTTATTTTCGCCATTGCTGCTTTTGCAATCTCCGCATTCATTCTGGAAAGCTGTCTTACAACTTCATCATCCTGCACGGCAATAAAATAGGCACACTGTCTGTTCATGCCTGAAGGAGCGTTCAGACCTGCCTCAATAATTTCATCCATCTCTTCCCGGCTAATATGTTCAGATTTGAAATTGGAACAGCTCTTACGGGTAACAATGCTTTTTACAGTTTCATTCATGATAAATCCTCCTTACAATTTGAATTATAAATCAAAAGGCTGCCCTTATGATTTCAGCTTATGCGGGCACAAACAGCCCATGAATCATGTCGGAAAATACATGCTTAATTATTTCCGGACATTCCCTGTCATACTTCAGATTCATGTGTAACAGACTTGTCAGCACGGCCTCCAGCCGAATGTCATTCTCCCGGCTGCATTCCAACGGACAGGTTTCATAAATTTTGGCCTGCAGCCGCTTAATCAGACAAGGTTCTGACAGAGACATATCCCGATGCTTAAAGAGTCTCCGGCAGTGGGCAATATTTAGATGGACCGTATCCCTCAGCTGATCCAGAAACAGCTCCGGCTGTGATATAAAAAGCGAAAAGTAATCAATCGAACTGACAAATTGGTCAAAAAATTCCTGGATCATTCTATCATGAAGATCGTCGATGTTCTGAAAATGAAGGTAAAAAGTCCCTGTGTTGATTTTTGCCCTGCGGGAAAGTTCCTTAACTGTTATTTTTTCAAACGGCAGTTCCTCCAGCATATCGAGAAAAGCCGACTCTACAGCTTCCAGTGTTTTTATTACTCTCAGATCATTTTCATTCATTGTGTTTTCTCCTGGTCAGATCTACTTTTTAAGTTAATCAACTCGTATCTATTAATTAATATATGTCTATTATATGCCGGAAATTTCCATATGTCAACATCTCCATTTCATGATTGACACCACTACAAAAGCATGCTAAGATAAATACATTCAAATGTATGTAATGTGAGGTGAACATATGGCACGAAATAAATATCCTGAAATTACAGAAGCGAGGATCTTGGATACAGCCACAAAACTTTTTCTGGAAAAAGGGTGGGAACAGACGACAATCCAGGATATTGTGGATGAATTGGGAGACATGACCCGCGGTGCATTTTACCACCACTTCAAGTCAAAAGATGAAATCATTGATGCTGTCACAACCCGTATGTTTCTGGGCAACAATCCTTTCGAAAAAGCAGAGGAAATGCACGGTTTGAACGGTCTTCAAAAATGCCAGTTTGTCTTAAAATATTCTCTAAAACGTGACGATACTGTACAGTTCAGCCAGGTGGCAACCAGCGTATTGAAAAGTCCGATTTATATTGGCAAACAAGTGTTAGACAGTATCAACGCAATGGCACCCCATTTTACACAGTATATTGAGGAAGGTGTTAAAGACGGCTCTATTCATGTAAAGAATCCCAGGCAGACAGCTGAAAGCATGATACTGCTGTTCAATATCTGGGTAAGCCCCCTTATTTTTCCAGATACAAAAGAGGACTATCTGAAAAAATGCGAACAGCTGAAACTCATGTATGAGGGGATCGGATTTCCTTTATTCGATGATGAATTACTGACTCTCGTTGAGACTTTATATGATGTGATTACTGACCCACAGTAGGCTATGATAAACTGCCGATGTAAGGCAGTTTTTAAATAAGCATTTACATACATTTATATGTATGAAACAGGAGGATACGAAATGCAAAATGATTATGTGGTACAAACAAAGAATCTCTTTAAGACGTTTCATGGGAAAGAGGTTATCCGCAATTGCTCTATGTCTGTCAAACGCGGGGAGATCTATGGTTTTCTGGGGAAGAACGGAGCCGGAAAGACAACTGTTTTTAAAATCCTTCTGGGGCTGCTCAAACCTTCTATGGGTGAGGCTTCTGTCTTGGGAATGGACAGTGTAAAGCACAATCTGGAAATATTAAAACGAACGGGCAGCCTGATCGAAACTCCCATTTTCTATGAGCATTTATCCGCAGCTGAAAATCTGCAGATCCATCTTGACTATATGGGGACTGCAAACGCAGATATTGCGGAAACGCTTCGAATGGTAGGACTTCCAAAGGCCGGAGCACAGCCTGTCTCCACCTTTTCTCTCGGTATGCGCCAGCGGCTGGCGATTGCCCGCGCATTGGTGCACAGACCGGAACTCCTCATACTGGATGAACCGGTAAACGGACTTGATCCTGTGGGAATAAAAGAAATGCGGGAATTATTTTGTAATCTCGTAAAGGAAAAAGAGATCACGATTCTGGTTTCGAGCCATATCCTTTCTGAGATTGAGCAGACCGCCGACCGCATCGGTATGATTGTAGACGGAACTGTCGTGCAGGAAATCAGCCCTCACGAAATCAGGCAGCAATACCCGAACGGTTTAGAGGATTACTTTATGGCAGTCACAAATGGAGGGAAAATCTATGAATAAACTAATATCACTGGAATTAAAAAGAAATAGCCTGCGCTCCTATCATATCGCTGTTATGATCAGCACCGTCAGTCTGCTTGCACTTTTGTATCTGTTCGCTGCGATTCCCAAAATGGATGCATCAGAGACAGAACTTGATATGTTTATGTCTTACCAAAGCCTGACAGGGCTGATCAGCATCATTTCCATGGCTGTTTTCACAGTTCTTTCCTCTGTTATGTCCACAAAGTTTATCGTAGAGGAATATGCCGGGAAGAGGGCGGTTCTTCTGTTTTCTTATCCTGTAGAGAGAAGAAAAATACTGGGTGCTAAAATAGGAATGATCTTTTTATATACCGTAGTCTCCATGATTTTGTGCGGTACTGTGGTCTTTGCAGTTTTCTTTTTCACAGAATCAATCTCCCCATTATGCGCCGAGCCTTTGAACGCTCAGATCATTGCCGGATGTTTCCTTTCCCTGATCTGCGATTCACTTTTAGCCGGGGTATGGGGCATTCTTGCTTTGTGGTTCGGTTTTGAAAAACAGTCGGTTACCGTGACAATGATTGCAGCTGTTATTCTTTCCGTTGTCATGTGTCAGGTAATGGCAATGACCTTAAACTTTCCCGCCGGAGGCTTTGCATTACTCATCGCTGGTGCTGCCGGTGCATTCCTTGTGTTTCACAGCCTGATTCGTAAAGTTGAACAGATGGAAGTATAACACAAGGAATCCGGAATCCCAAAAATAGCGATACACTTTTAAAAAAAGCGTACCGCTATTTTTATATGCCAGTACTCATCGTTCCGTTTTTCTGACTGCCAAAATTTCATTTTTCAGACGTCTCCGCCGGGTTGTCAAACCACGGATGATCCTGTATATACAAAAGAACGGAACCGCCCATCTATGCCGGTAACAAAAAGGACAGAATTTAAGGAACCATTCCCGGTCTGGAAAGAGTCTCTTCCAGTAGTATTTCCATACTGTAATTCTGCGGACAGGCTTCCCATCCCCCTGCTGTTCCTGCAGCTTTTTTCTGACCCGGTTCTGCACGGTGCCATAAGTACCGGAACCGTAGATATAGTGAAGCAGTTCCTGCTCTTTCAGCCGTAATTCCTGCGCCGTCTGCCCGCCTTGCCCCTCTGGATCACTAAACAGCTTCCGGGCAAGAATCCGGCTCTCCTTTTCAAAGTCTATGATCTGAAGTTTCTCTTCTTCTCTTTCAATATACTCCCAGTCCAGTGTATCTCCTTTTTTCCACACATACACGTAACAATCCATCAACGACCGAAGCCCTGTGCCGCTTCCCTGAAAATGTTTAAACGCATGAAGCATAAGATATACATAAAAATCTTCATCTGAAAAATGGTATCCGAACTGGTTCCCCTCGTCTTTTATCAGCCATTCTTTTACATTTTCATAATATTTCTTCCACACTGGATGATGCATTGCCCCAAACAGAGCCGTATGCAGTTCAAAGTTATAAATCGGCGGTTTCTCATAGACATCATGATTCCCCTTCCCTACACTTTTCACCATATACCCCTGTCCGTCCATATATTGTTTCAGTTCTCTCTGCGCTGCCGGATCAAACAAAATGTCCTGATCCGCCATCTGGCGCATCCCGATTCGTGGATATAGTTCTTTCAGGATGCTGCCCTTTAAGGGCATATACCAGATTTCTTTCTGTTCCATGAACTGAAACAGCTTTTGGCGTTCTGCATCCAGCATCATATTCTTGCGGATTGCCTTATGTTTTGCCTCCTGCCATTTTTTAACCATATCTCCCGGCATGTACTCTTCCGTCAGCGCGTCTCTAAGTTCCAGCCCCATACATACAATCGCTGTCATACTGTGGAAACTGCTTTTTTTATACAAATCTACAAAGTCCATCTCATAGATTCTTACAGGATCCGGCCTTGTTTCGTGCAGTGCACATGCCGCAAGATATAAAATATCTGCCGCAGTTTTCCGGCTGACCGTAATCTCCTGCATTTTCGTCATAACTCTTCTTCCTCCTTTTTGCGCAGCTTTCTCCATTCGTTCATTCGTATTCCCTTTTCTGTCACAACAGCCTGACGGTCACAGATCTTCAGAACCGCAGGGCGGTGGGTCACAATCAGCACCGTCCGATCCGTCATACTGCGGAGATTGGTAAGAAGTCTCTGTTCACTTTCTGTATCCAGGGCACTGGTAGACTCATCCAGCAGCAAAACAGGATTTCCAGAGAACACCGCCCGCGCGATCGCAATACGCTGCATCTGCCCTTCCGACAATCCAAGCCCGTGCTCGCCAAGCATTGTATCAATTCCGTCTTTCAATTCCCGGACGTATTCTTCTGCACAGGCAATGGATAATGCCTTCCAGATTCCCGGCTCATTCTGCATCCTCTGAAGATCGCCAAACCCCACAATCTCCCGGATCGTTCCACTCATGAGCTGATTCCCCTGCGGAACATATGCGAACAGTCTCCGGTAACGTCCGGTAAGTTTAAGACGTGTCCCATCTTTTCCAAGCAGATACCGTTCTCCACTGTCCAGCGGATACAGACACATCAGAAGCTTCAGGATCGTACTTTTCCCACAGCCGGACGATCCGGTGAATGCGATATATTCTCCTTTTCTAATCTGCAGTTTGAGATCATGCACCACAATGGGCATCTTCTCCTTTGTGACTTCCTCTCTCCCACGCACTGGCGGCAGATAGGTAAAGGATGCATGTTCCAGGCCTATGGCAGCAAACTCCCGCTCATAAAATAATTGAATTTCGGCCTCTGTCAGCATCTCCTTCCCACAGTCTTCTGCGTAGTCTTCTGCTTCCATCAGTCGCTCCGCACTGGCAAGCACAGCATAGTACTGGGGCAGAAAACCTGTGATATTGGCAAAGGGCGACTGAATCTGTCCAATCAGCTGTATCACTGCAGTGAAAGTCCCATAAGATATAGTGTCCATCAGAATACCATAACCACAGTATACAGCTCCAAGTACATACACGCCCCGCACAACGCTTACAAACCCGGCATTACATAGATTAGAGAAATAATTTTTTTGCATCCGCGCCCTTTTATGGTCCTCCATTTTCTCCTCTGCTTCGCAAACTGTCTGACGTTCATGTGCAAAAGCTCTGACAATCAGAAGGCTTGAGAGTCGTTCCGACAAAAATACCCTTAGCCTGCCATCCGCTTCCTGTACCCTCCTGTGCAGTTTTTTCAATACTTTTCTGAATGTATACGTGAAAACGATGAGAAATGCGCTGCCCGGAAGAAGTACCCATGTAAATGCAGGTACCAGTGCAAGAATCAGAGCCAATGCGCCAGTCAGCTTCACCGTCATCCCCGCAAGTCCCGGAAGAATCGAGGTCATCCCATCAGCTGCCACCGCTGTATCTGAAGTCAGCCGGTTCATCCATTCTCCGGAATGTACGGCTGTCACTGAGGCATAATCCCGTTCCAGAAGCACATGAAACAGCCGGGACTTAAAACAATTCTCAAGCGAAGATCTGGAGGATTCCGAAAGGAAACGATCCGCCGCGCGCAGAAGGATCTGACAGAAAGTCAATACTGCCAGAAATACTGCATACAGATAAAATCCCCGCGTATCTTTTATAACTGCACTGTCAATGACACCTCGCAGAAGCCATGCAAATCCCACACTGCTGATCCCAAGGATTACCTGTACCAGAAGGAGGAATACCATCTTCACTTTATTTCTTCCCGTCACCTTAAAAAGCCAGCGCAAAGTCTGGCGGTTACTTTCTTTTTTTCCCATACATGCAGCTGCCTTTCAACCTTTTTGCCGCCATGCGGAGCCTGTAGGACTTGCACCAGCAAAAAACATACGCCTTATACCACAGGTCATCTGCCTGATAAGTTTTCCCGTTATGTACAAAATTTGTCATGACACCCAGAATATCTTCATCCGTAATCCCATACTCTTTTCTGACACAATTGTCTCCAAGTACCACATAGTCGTTCTCCCGTACTTCCACTATCCGATGAAGGACATACTGGCCAGGAGGACGACGGTACAGGATTACATCATATTTTTTACAGCGCTTCTCTCCCTTCTTCCTGACACTGAATAAATCTCTCCCCTGCTTCAGCATAGGAAGCATACTTGTTCCTACATTTTTGTATATTAAGGTACCAAACTGCTGTAAGTATTCTTCAAATGTGGTTCTATTCATCTAATGCTCCAATACTGCGCAGTGTAGAAAGAATCTGCTGTACATCCCGTTCGATCGTCTCTCTGGGTGCATCATACCTGTCAAGCATGGTCTCAATCAGCTGCTCCTTCGTCATCTCTTTCTTCAGACACTCCACAAGGAATGCTGCCGTCCGGTTACTTCTAACAAGGCCGGCAAACGCCGTATTCCCGACAGATACCATGATCTGCTCACCTTCTGTCTCATGCGTAATAAAGTCTTTATTTAATTTCATCGGATCAATCCTCCTTCATTCCTTCATATGCCACTCTGGCCGCATCAGGATCCATGTTGCAGCCAAGCATATAGATCTTTGTCTTTATCATCATCCGGTTCAAAAGTTCTAATGTTTTCGAAAGCTGCAAAGGCGCTGTCGGGCGGAATGTCTGCTGTACCATCAGCGGATAGACCGTCCTTAAATCAGCAGGAACAATGTGATTCTCACTGTCCCTTTGCAGCACGCAGATCGCTTTCAGCGGAACCGCGATCTTATTGCTCAAATGATGTTTCCCATCCCACGGAGTCCCGCAGACAAGTACTTCTCTGTCCGTGATTTTTAACAGAGGTTTGTCATCATTGACCATCACGGCACGGGAGCCGAACTTCTCCCTCCAAAGCCTTGTATGGGTGGATTTTCCTGTTCCGCTTTTTGCCGTGAAGAGATAGGCGGCTCCATCCAACGCAATGGCTGAACCGTGAAACAGCAGCGTATGATAGTCCGGCAGCCGTTCCGCGATCTTGCGGTAAAGCGCCAGTGTCTCCAGATATCCTTCTGTAAAATGCCGTACCGGTATTCCCTCTTTGAGATCCTCTGCAGCAGATTTTCTCCGCTCCCGGCAGATGTCTTCCTCTGTAATGATAACTTTAAAATCCGGCTTCTCATCCGTCAGATACTCCCTGCAGAAGATTTCCGTGGATGGATAAGTTACTGCCGCCGCAATCACTATCCCTGCAAGCCGGATTGTAATATAATATTGTTGCAATGTATCTTCTATCCTTTCCGATCCTGTTTTATTTTGAAAGAAAATCTTTGATTTCTCCCATACCCTGTTTCGCTATTTCATATCCCTGTCTATAAAATGCCTGCAGCCAGTCTGTGCGGTTATCCGCCCTGCTGACCAGTACTTTGCGGGGCCGGATGAGCAGGACTTTATGTTCCCTCTCCAATTCTTCCAGATATTCCATTGTTTCATTATAACGCCGGTTTCTGCTCTCCAGCTGCGCAATAAGCTTCGGATATCTTCGGTACAAAAGCCGTGCAGGCCACTGCGGCTTATCCGACACAGTTTTCCGATATCCTTTCTCCTGTGTCAAAATTACGATGTTTTTCTCATATCCAAGATCCATTGCATGACGGATGGGAATAGAATCTGATACTCCGCCATCCAGATACAGATTCCCGTCCAGTTCTGTCATCGGACATACATATGGCACACTGCAGCTTGCTCTTGCAATTCTCATCAGCCGTTCCCCATTGTGTCTCTCAGACAGGTACGCCGGCTCTCCGGTACGGCAGTCAGTTGCTACATATTCGCCGATGACCTCCGACATTTCATAAGCTTCATAGTCAAACGGAAGTATCCTGTTGGGATATTCGTCAAATGCCAGGTCAAAATCGATCATTGCCTTCTTTCTGAAGAAATGCGTCCAGTGGATCGGCGGGCGGTTCCGTCCATTTGGAATCATACAATCCCTCGATCTCCCCTTTTGCCCGGATATGTAATCCATCGCGTTAAAGGATCCGGCAGACACCGCTGCTATGTATGGCAGGCAGATTCCATATTCCTGCATACAGTCCAATACCCCCGAGGTAAAAACTCCCCGGTTTGCCCCTCCCTCCAGGATCAAACCTGTATTCTTTATCATTTCTTTTTTCTCTCCCATTTCGTACACTCCTTAACGCCCAGATCATAATTCCACGAAAGAAACGGGCAGTTCATCCCAAACTGCCCGCCCCCTTACTCAGAAACAATTCTCTATTCGAATCCCTCTACCTCTTCAAACCCTGAATCACCACTGTTCGTAATAATATCCTCAGCCTCGAAATAGATAATCTCCATTACTGGTGTCTCATAAATATCCTTCATATTTTTGTTCCTCCTTCATTAACTTGCGCTGTATGCGCTGCTGTGTTTTTCTGTATAGATTGTTTTCTCTGCACCATTTTCGTCCTGATAAGTTAAGTATCCCGACACATAAAGTGTTTTTAATTTTGTCGTCTCACTCATCGTTAAACTGTATCTGTATGTCCCGGATCTCGTTGTTAACACCGTACTGTTCTTACGAACATCTGTACCATCAACATTTTCCAGAACTAACTCTTTGCTGTCGTCATAGCTTCGGACAAATCCTGCACTGATAAACTTGCAATGATCAGGAAGTGACCACTGTGCAGTCATTATAGCTTTCTCATAGGCCGTCTGGTCCACCTTTTCCCGTTCTGACAGAAGAAGCGATATTACCGGCTGTTCTTTCTTCACTGATTCACCTTCGAATCTAGCCACGACAGTCATGTTAGAGGTCATATATAAAATAAATGTCTCTTTATCACTGACCCGCGTATCACCGATATACCAGCCGGAGAAGTAATGCGTGCCATCCGACGGATCTGCTACCAGTTTCACTGCATCCCCATGTGAAAAAGTATATTTTCCCCCCATGTCAATTCTTCCTCCTGCTACCCCCAGTGAATAACTTTCTTGTACAGTCTTCTTCGTATCGTAGGCAGTTCCGCCATATTCTGCCGTTGCAGTATATGTGATTATTCCGGCTTCTGTGTTCTTGGTGACATTTGCAGGAATTAATTCAGCCGTCCCGCATTTATTACAGTCTAACCGCAGATTTGCCGTATAACCATTTCCGACATTCGTCCAGGACCACGATGGGGGCATGACATATGTATGGCCATCTGCCGGGATAATGGTTCCATCTTCTGTGATCTCTGCCGTCCCCTCCTCATCACTGAAGATCCTGTGACAGACAGAACAGCTCCAGAATTCTATGTTCCCATCTTCTGTACAGGCTGGCTCCCTGGCATCTGTATGCACAAGTGTATGCGTTGTCTGCCACGTCAGACTTTGAGCATTGCCCCATGTGGCATCCTCCCAAATACCGTTCCAGCTTGTATCGCCGTCCGGATAGGTGACTGCAGCAGTAATACCGTCAAATGTGAAGAAACTAACCTCAGGTGCAGAACCAAGAAACGTGATTGATTCCAGGCCTGCCCCCTGAAATGCCATCATTCCAATCCCGGTTACACTTTCAGGAATCACTATACTTGTTAAGCTGCTGCAGTTATAAAACGCCCAATTTCCAATATCTGTTGTGCCATCGGGAATGTTTATATTTTCTAAACTGCTGCACTTCCAGAATACATTATGGTCAATTCTCTTAACATTTTGAGGAATCTCAATACTGACTAAGCTGCTGCAGTCAGAAAATGAAGAACCTCCGATACTGGTTATACTTTCGGGAATTGTTATATCTGTTAAATTTGTACATCCGGAGAATGCATTTACACCAATACTCGTCACGCCCTGCTGAATGACAACGTTTTTAATTTGATCGCGGACATTATGCCACGGACGGTCTTGTTCATTGAAATCGGGCATTTCACCTTCGCCCGTAATGGTCAGTGTCCCCTCTTCATCCAGATTCCATACCAAATGCTCGCCAAAAGTACTTTTCCTTATGCTGAACTCCATATAGTCCTCTGCGGCAGTTTCCTCATAACCAGAAGAAGCCTCAACCGTAAGCTTTGCATAATAAGTACCCGGCTCCTGGGGAACAGCTTCTCTGTAAGTATCGCCTTCTTTTGTATAGTAGGTAAAGCTGGCTGTGCCATCACCTTCCCAGGTGTAATACTCTCCTTTGTCCGCCGAAAGATTTAACGGCTGTCCTGTCCAATCCAGCACAGGCGCCTGTTTATCCGTACGTGCAAGGAAGCGCGGCCAGGTCAGTTTTTCTGCCCCGCCCCATGTGGCGTTTCCTTTGATGCCATCCCAGCTTGTATTTCCCTTTGGATAAGTGACAAAGGCGGCGAGTGTTTCAAATGCGCCCTCCGCAGCCTTAGGTACATTCCCCTGAAATGTAAGATCCGTAAGCCCGGTGCATTCACGAAATGCGGAAAAACCAATGCCCGTCAGGCTTTCCGGGAAAACGATACTTGTCAGTCTGCTGCATTCATAGAATACATAGTTGCCGAGATCGGTGATTCCCTCACCGAGTTCCACTTGTATGATGCTGTTTCTCTGGTCAAACCACGGTACAGTGTTAGTCGTCCAGAACGTATACATTGAGCCCGTCCCGGAGATCGTGAGGGTGAGATTATTCTCCTCTCCCGTCAATGTCCAAGTCATGTTCTCGCCACAGGCACCAGAAAGTTCTTCTGCTGTCTGTTCATCCTCTCCTGAAGTTTCTGCTCCTGCAGCCGCCGGGGCATCCACCGGATTCCCGTCCTGTCCCTGTGCCTCCATAGACGGAATCTCAGTTCCTGACGCCAACTGAAGTTCTGTCCCTTCCGCCAGCGCCGTGGCAGGCATGAATCCTGCCGTCATACACATTGAAAGGAGAATACTCAGTATCCGCTTTTTATTTCTCATGCTTTTCACTCCTCTTCTTTCAGTTATCGATGAATAAGGATACACCCCTTATTATCGCTTTGTTTTTACACCTGCATCATACTTCCATGGCAGATGAAATTCAATCATTCTGGCATGAACGTCAATTTTCTGGCAAGAACGTCATGCGCAAAACTTTCATTTTAAGCTATAATAGTAGTGTGGGTGATCAGTGTTTTGCCCTGGTTACATTATAGTAAATACTTGAAAGATGAAAGAAAGGAAGGTGTACGGAATTTGAATCTTGCAGTAGTAGATGATGAGAAAAAATATATAGACACGATGATAGAATACTGCAGGGAATTTGGAATAGAGAAGCATCTCTGTTTTGAATCCTTCGGTTTTAAAAGCGGTTCAGAGTTCCTTAAAACCTTTGAAAAGGGAAGATATTCCATTATTTTTATGGATATTTATATGACAGGCATGAGCGGAATTGAGACAGCCCGAAGACTCCGGGAGCAGGACACTGAATGTATTCTGATTTTTCTGACCTCCAGCTCAGAGTTTATGCCGGATGCATTCTCCTGTCATGCTTTTGAATATATTATAAAACCATTTACCAGGGAACGTGTATTCCAGGTATTAAGTGATGCCTCGAAGATTCTGCCCTCCGTTGCCCGGTATCTTAAGATTATCAGCGGAAGAAAAACTGTTTCTGTTGCACTTTCTGATATCATGTCTGTCGTAAGCGACGGACATTACCTGGAAATCAGCCTGGAAAACGGGACTTCCCTTAGAAGCCGTATGACAACCGCTAAGTTTCTCGATATGGTAGATCTTGATCCGCGGTTTCTCTCTGTGAATAAAGGAATCATCCTGAACGCTGACTATGTCAGGGATATTGAGAACCAATGCTGTACATTGCTCAACGGCACGAAGTTCCCCATCCGTGTACGTGACCGTCTGCAGGTAGAACAGGCCATCCAGGATTATAACTTTGCCAAACTTCGTAATATGCAGCGGCACACCGCTGACTCCCGATAAAAGAGGTGAACAATGATGACATTACATACGTGGCTGCAGGAGATGGTTCAGTTCATGATTGTCATTCCGGCGGTATTTTTCTGTTACCTTCCCATGAAAAACCAGATGAAATATACACGGGGCCGTATCTTTCTTCTTTGTACAATCATGCTTACGTTATATATTCCGGCAGCGACAGTGCTTGCACTTTTTTTGAATGTGGAAATCAATGTTATTTTACTTCCCTCTCTGATCGTTTTCTTCCTTCTGTTTTACAAAACGGTGAAAACAGACTTTGCAAGGACTCTGGCAGTCTTTGTAAACGCGTGCGCTGTCATGTCATTTCCGGCGGTATATGCCTATATCTTTGACGCATACCGCCATCCTGCATCCGGTGCCATCAAGTTTTCTCTGGAAGCGGGAATCTTTCAGTTTGCAATCTCCGCCCTGCTTGTCCTGATGTTCGCATTCCCACTGCACCGCTTTTTCAGCTGGATGCTGGATGCCCTGGACTTTCCTATGGTCTGGTATGCCACAACGGCTTTTCCGGCCTTACTTACTCTGTTCAATATGAGTGTGACTCCATATTCCTATCAGACATTGCATACCGGACGTATCATGCCTCTGTTTCTATGGCTTGAAATCATGATTCTGCTTCTGCTTCTCTTTTTGTATGTCCTCTTCTACCATGTGGCTGTTGTGATTTCAGAACATGCAAAGCAGGAAGAAGAAGTCCACTTTCTGGAGCTTCAGGCTGAACAATATGAGGCACTGCAGAACCACATCCACCAGACAAGGCGTCTGCGCCACGATTTCCGTCATATGATTCTCGGAATGACCGGACTTGCGGACAGCGGTGATTATGAAACTCTGCGTGACCAGCTCCGTGAATATAAAAATGAACTGGATCTGAATACCCCTGTGATATACTGTTACAATGCAGCATTAAATGCTCTTTTTAACTATTACAGAGAAATGGCTGTCTCTGAACAGATCGAAATGGACTGGAAACTTTCTCTTCCGGAACCATTGACGATTTCTGAGCTGGATTTGTGCAGCCTTCTTGGCAACCTGATTGAAAATGCAATTGCAGGCTGTAAAACCGTTCCTGAAGAGCATCGTTTTTTCAGCCTGTCTATTACGGTTAAAAATACCAACTGTCTGTATATTGTTTCCACCAACAGTTTTAACGGCACTGTCAGAAGAACACGTAATGGTTATCTTTCTACCAAACGAAATGGTGACGGTCTGGGACTCTTCTCTATGAAAACGATTTCGGAAAAATACAAAGGCACCGCTCAGTTTTCCGACAGTAACGGGAATTTTTATGTCAATATCATGCTTAAAATCTAACATACATATCAGCTATGACAATCGCCTGCTTCACTGGTATATGCCAAAACGGACATCTGCAATCCATTGCATCTGTCCGTTTTTTATGTTTTATTTCATTTTAAATATTTCTTGCCAGTTCATATGCATTCCAGACCGCATACATAATATTGCTTACCGTCTCCGCATCACCCAGAAGATGTACATACGGCATAGACTCTTTCACTTCATCGTACAGTGTTTTTTCTGACATATATCCGACTGCACAGATGACAGAATCTGCCTTTATGATCTTTTCACCGTCCGGTGCCGTGACAAGATATCCATCGTCTTTCTTTCCGGTTACAGAACTTCCAGTCAGAATATCAACTTTATGGAATGCAAGCAGGTCAGAAAGCATATCCTTGTTCGCAGAACACAGCGGGCCGCCGACACTTAAGATAGAAGGCATCAGTTCAACAATCGTGACATCCACACCTTTATCTTTCTTAAGCCACAAAGCCGTCTCACAGCCCACAAGACCTCCTCCGATCACGATCGCTGATCTTCCGGCGTCTTTTTCTTCCATAAGCACTTCTTCGGCAGTCAGCATCTCAACTCCCGGAACTGAAAGCATCTTCGGTCTGGATCCGGTAGCCAGAATGATCTCATCTGCGTCTGATGTTTTCAGTTCTTCGGCTGTCACGCCTTTCTCCGTCTGTACATCGACACCAAGCTGTCTTAACTGCAATTCATACCAGCGGATCAATGCATGGTCGTCTTCCTTGAATCCAGGCGCTCCTCCCGGAATCAGATTACCTCCAAGCTTTGAGGCCTTCTCACATAATGTCACTTTATGGCCGCGCAGAGCACAGACTCTTGCGGCTTCCATTCCTGCAACTCCGCCTCCCACAATCAGGACGCTTTTCTTTACAGATGCCTGTTCAATGCCATATTCCCGCTCCCGTCCGCACGCCGGATTGACCGCACATGAGATCTGGGCATAAGCCGCCAGCCTTCCCATGCAGCCTTCCTGGCAGGAAAGACATGGACGGACCTGTTCAAATTCTCCCCGCATGATCTTATTTGGAATCTCCGGATCTGCCAGAAGCGGCCGCCCAAGCGCAATCATATCCGTCTGTCCTTTTCTGACCGCCTCACTTGCCAGATCCGGATCCTCCATTCTTCCTGCCGTGATTACCGGAACATCCACAACCTGTTTCAGAATTTCATTATATGGAAGGTACATTCCTTTCTCATGGTACATCGGCGGATGATTCCAATACCAGGAATCATAAGTACCGACATCTGCATTTAACGCATCATATCCCGCTTCTACCAGGATTTTCGCCGCTTCCTTCCCTTCCTCAATGTCACGCCCTGCCTCTTCAAATTCTTCTCCCGGAAGGCCGCCTTTTCTCCAGTCTTTCGTGAAGCTTTTCAGGCTGTATCTCAGTGAAACCGGAAAGTCTTCCCCACACTCTTTCTTGATTGCCTGTACAATCTCTGTGGCAAAACGAAGCCTGTTAATCAGTGAACCGCCATACTCATCTGTCCTCTGATTGTAAAATGCGATTGCAAACTGATCAATCAGATATCCCTCATGAACTGCATGAATCTCCACTCCATCGAATCCGGCCTTCTTACAGACAGCCGCAGACTCTGCAAATTTACGGATATACGTATGTATCTCTTCCACCGTCAGTTCCCTGCATGTCACACCATCCAAGAAACGGTGCGGAATCGGTGAAGGTGCTACCGCCACTCTTCCCACGATGCTTGGAATGCTGACACGCCCAAATCCTCCTGACAGCTGTGAGAAAATCTTCGCTCCATAGGCATGCACCCGCTCTGTCATAGGTTTTGCCGTCTTAATAAAATTCAGAGGATTTAGTGTCGGACAAGGCATCGAAGGCATCACACATTTCTCAATGTCATTTTCCACATAGGTGACACCGGTAATGATAAGGCCGGTTCCGCCTTTTGCCCTTTCCACATAATATTCAACGCCTTTTTCATTATAACAGCCCTGCTCATCGCAGAGTCCTCCCGGCCCCATAGGTGCCATAACATACCTGTTTTTCAGCTCAACTTTCCCTATCTTCATGGGCTGAAACAACACTTTATACTTTTCATTCATCATAGCTTACTCCCTTGTACATGTTCATTCGCCGCCTGTCAGTTACAAAAAGAGTGGATCCACTTTTATAATCCCACTATAACACATAAAGTTCCTTTACCTGCAACAGGTAATTATTATTTTTTTAACAAACTGGAATCCACAGTTCCACGTACGTGTGAAGCTTCTGTCCTTCTTCCACTTCCACCAGCAGAATCTGCCCCCATGCCTGTCCCCCGGACTCAAATCCCCTGTCCCCTGCATAGGCACAGGCCGCATCAAAGATCTTCTGCGGATGAAAAGCAAAGTCTTCCGCCGCTTTCACAATGGTATGTACACACAGAGATGCCGGCAGCGTTCTCACATTCAAATCCATAGGAAGTATTGTTTTCAACCTGCTGTCTTCTGGAATCAGATACCCGAAATCCGCCTCCTCTTCCATTCTCTTTTTCACTGTACAAAGACAGACTTCCGGCATATGGGCCACCCACTGACGGACAGACTGCTGGGCCTTTCTGTCTTTGCTGATCCATCCGCATCCTTCATCCTGCATCAGTATCATAACCGGGGATTTCTCAAATTCATATTTTCCTTCCAGTCTTTCAATCAGCTGAATTCTCTCTATCTGCCGTTCAATACTCTCTGCAAGCTTACGGTAATCTTCCGCCTTTTTCAAAGCTTCCTCTCTGGCGTTGATCTCCTTTTCCAGAATCCGTTTCCAGTTATTCTCACTTCCGCTGAACTGGTGGATGATCTTCTTCATCGGAATATTCATTGCTCTGTACTTTGTATAAGACAAAAGCCTGAAGACATCTTCTTCATTATAATATCTGCGGCCGTTTTTCTCTTTTCCCGTGTTGATCAGATGTTCCTTCTCAAAATACCTGACTGCACTTGTCGTGACACCCAGAATCTCCGCAACATCCGTAATCCCGTACTTCACTGCTCCACCTCCACACATAAAGTTACTTTACCTTCGTCAGTATTGTTCTGACATCATCACTCGTATTCCTTATGTCTAATATGCTTTTAATTCAGTGATATGTCAATAACATTTCGGATCTTTCCTTAATAATAGAGGTGTGTCTGTTCTCCCTCATGACAAGAGGTTTTTTATACGGTATAATATATAAAATGAAAGAGGGGAATCATTATGCATCACGAGACATGGCTTCTGAAAATGATCGAATTTTTAAATTTACTTCCGGCAGTGGTATTCTGCTACCTTCCCATGAAAAACCAGCTGAAATACTCACGGCTTTCCATATTCCTTCTATGCACGGCTTTATTTGCCCTGTATACTCCTGCGGCCTCCTGGCTTTCTCTTTACCTGAATACAGATACAAATACGATCCTGCTGCCGTCTCTCGTCATTTTTTTCTTCCTCTACCATAAGACGGTAAAAACGGATTTATCCCGGACACTGTCGGTATACTTAAATGCCTGTGCAGTCATGTCATTTCCATCTGTATTCGCCTATATGTTCGATGCATATCTGCACCCGGCATCGGGAGCAGCAGATTTTTCATCAGAAGCAGGAATTTTTCAGTTTGCAGTCTCAGCCCTGCTGGTTCTGGCTCTTGCATATCCGCTGCATCATTATTTCAGCTGGATGCTGGATTCTCTGAACTTTCCGAAAGTCTGGTACTCAACCATGATACTACCTGTGATGCTTCTCCTGTTCAATCTGATGATGACACCTTACTCCTATCAGACACTGTATACCGGCCGTATTATGTTAATGTTCCCCTGGCTGGAAGCCATTCTTTTCTTCCTTCTGCTGTTTTTGTATATCCTCTTCTACCATATGTCCATTGTAATTTCGGAACATGCAAAGCAGGAAGAAGAAGTCCGGTTTCTGGAAATACAGGCCGGACAGTATGAAGCGCTGCAGAACCATATCCAGCAGACGAGACGGCTCCGGCACGATTTCCGTCACCTTGTCCACGGAATGATTGGACTTGCCGACAACGGTGAGCTGGAACCCCTCCGGGCACGTCTGCACGAATATGAACAGGAACTCGATTCAAACACACCTGTCAGCTTTTGCTGCAATGCGGCATTGAATGCCCTTTTTAATTATTACCGTGAGATGGCCTCCTCCGAACAGATTGACCTGGACTGGAACATCGCTCTTCCTGAGACACTGACCATTTCCGAACTGGATTTATGCAGCCTCCTCGGCAATTTGATTGAAAATGCAATTGCCGGCTGTAAGACTGTACCAAAGACAAAGCGTTTTTTCAGCCTTTCTATCGCAGTTCAAAATACCAGCTGCCTGTATATTGTCTCTACCAACAGTTTTGACGGGATTGTTAAGAAAAACCCGACTGGGTATCTGTCTACCAAGAGGGATGGAGAAGGAATCGGACTTTTTTCAATCAAAACAATCGCTGAAAAATACAATGGTATCGCACAGATTTCCAACAGCGGCAGTGAATTTTACGTCAATATTATGCTCAGGATCTGACCTGCAATCTAAATAAGGGCAGGATGTTCTCCCGCCCTTCTCTATAACCCCTGAAACTGTTCATCACTTACTGGTTCACACCACTCATTCTGACATTCCTCTCCGGGAACTTCTACCGCAATGTGGCTGAACCATGTATCAGCTTTTGCTCCATGCCAGTGTTTCACCTCTTAAACTGGAGCCTGTCTCCCCCAGCCCTTGATTTTACTGGCTTCAACGCTATACACTTTTGTGTTTTATGTCCACTTTTGGGTGAAAATCGCCTTTTTTATTTTATCTTAGCATACTCTTCATCAGTCACTGGTCGTACCCATTCATTTGAAGCTCCTTCCGCTGGAACTTCAATAGCCAGATGTGAAAACCAGCTATCCGGTGCAGCCCCGTGAAAATGGCAAATTTCGGGTTTTATTGAAATAATTGTCCCCGGGGTCATTTCAATCGGCTCTTCGCCCTCAGCCTGATAATATCCTCTTCCTCCGGTACACAATAAGATTTGACCACCCTTATGATGTATATGCCACCAATTCCGGCATCCTGGCTCAAATGTCACATTTCCAACACTGACTCCCTCTGTTGTCAGCATTTTCAAGTAACTCTGACCGGTAAAATATTTTGCAAACGCTTCGTTCTTTTCTCCGATTTCAAATACTGCCCCGGCTCCTAATTCTTTTTTTATCTGTTCCATATCCATAATAATCTCTCCTTTTGTTTGGTTAAAACTTTTACTCCTTGTTAATCTTAACAAAACTTTTTTTCCATTAGAATTTCTGTTTTGTTATTGCAATATAAACTTTTGGTTCATACTATATTCTACTTTCATAATCAAGCCTCGTCAAATACTTGTAAAATATATCTAATCATTCACAAAATGAATAACTGATTTTATCTCTATATAAAGCAAGACTGACAGACATGCTCCCGCATGTCCTGTCAGCCATTACTGCTTATTTTCAATATTTATAAGTTCTTAATAATATTCAAATCTTTTTTCCCTAATGCTTTGTTCAATTTCAAATTTTCGCTTTTTAAGCTGCTATTTTCAGCCTTTAATTTTGCTATCTGCTGTTGTAGCAGTTCGATTCGGCTATCCATAGCCTGGTCTAATATCTTCCTCTTGGGATTTACCATCCCCACCTGCTGTTCCATCGCATTGTCTATTGCTTTTCTTACGATAGGATTTTTATAGAAAAACCCTCTGGATAATCCTGTTTTTCTCATCAATTCAGGTACCGTGATTTTTTCCTGCTCCATGACCATGTCTTGAACAGCATGAAGGGCAGTTTCAACTTTTGCTTCACTCCGCTTTCTATTTTGCTCCAGCATTTTGTCGTATTTGCTCATATTCTTCACCCCAACCATCCAGGTTCATCAGTATTATCTCTGACATTTTCTCTCTTACTTTTCTTGTCTCGTCAGCCAGGAGTTGGTTGCTCATTCGTCTATAATGTTGCACACTATTTACCCCTTTATGACCAAGCAGCTTTGATATCGTCCAGTCATCCAGATGAAGCTCCACCAGCTTCACTCCATAATAATGTCTGAACATATGAGAACCAAAACCAAATAATTCGCCTTGATCATCTCGTAAATCATTCTTGGTAATCAGCCACATAACCTTATTTTGAATCGTTATGTATTGATAAGGTTTCTGTGGGTTATCTTCATTTACAAAAATATATTTCGATTCACCATACTTCATTTTCGAATATTCTATTGCTTTTTTTATCAGCAACACAAGCTCCGGGCTGACTGGTTTGACATAGGTTTTTGTTTTGGGCTGATTGATTCTTATCATATCTTGTGCCCCTATTTTATATAGGCAGTCCCGTTCCAACGTAAGCGTATCGGACATTCGTGTTCCTAGCAATTGGTGAATAACCATCATTCTGGTAATCTGTACATCCAGTTTTGTAAGACCGGCATTTAAACGTTTGATTTCCGCTTCTGAATACACTTTAAATACCGGTTTCACTTTGGGCGGGATGTCTGTACTGAGAAACAATTTACTCAGGTGCTCATAACCATATATCTTCCCTATGTTTTCAAGCAAATCTTTCAGTGCGTAAATAATCGACGATACATGTTCTACCTTCCGTTCTTCCACCTTAATATGTATTAAATATTTTTCTATGATTTCCCGGTTTATTTCTCCGCTTGAATGTACTTCTGGAAAATTCTTTGCTAAATATTCGGAAAATTTCTTCATTACACTAATCTGGCTACGCACCGTTCCGACCGAATAGTAATGGAGCTGATAAAAAATTGCTTTTTTAGTTTCTTCCCTGATATCATCAGTCTTAATCCCAGTAAAATTAAATGAATTAACATTTTTAACGGGGCACCGCCTTAATTCAATTCCCAGTTTACTTAAATCCCATATATCCTTTTCTATCTCCGTTCTATCATCCGGTGGCTGTATAGTTCTTAATACTCTCCGGAAATAGCGGTATACTTCACCATTTTCCCTTCCTTCTTTTCCATATACATTTTTTTTGGTTTTTACTGTCTGAAGACCTTCTGACATCATCCAGGCTTTTAGCTGTAACAACCATCTTTCCATATCACGATTTAGGAAACTATCCTCATGATGTTTTGGATTTTCCAGGAAGCGGCACAACGGTCCATATAAAAACCGCTCACTGTTCATTGTAAGAACGGATACCTGTTTTGCGCGTTCATATATAAAATCTGTAAATTCTTTACGCATTCCCTCTGTAGGCAGCCTTTCCAAATCATAACCTTGTTCCGGCTTTATCTTGTTCTTTTTCTCATCTGGTGCTGATTTGTAACATGATAGTTCTGTCAAAAATATTTTACTTTTCATCTGTTCCTCCCTTCATCATTGCTGCCAGATTGTTCCCGGAAGTTTTGAAGTATTCGTCATTCGCCTTTGCTATCTTTTGCGGCATATAATCTATGTACTGTTCCGTCATTTCTTCATAAGTATGTCCCAGGTAATCACGAATACTTTGCAGCGACACATCATTATCGTAAAACATTGTAGCCACACTGTGTCGGTAATCATGGGATTGAAAGGAATAATCAAATCCACCAATCTGATTAAAATATTTTTTCATTTGAGTACATAGCGTTATTTTTGAAAATGCACCCCCTTTTTTATTCTTAAACAGATATTCTCCTGACTTAATTTCGTTTTTTGTGATATAAACCTGCATAATATCATAAAGAGCACGAGGTATGGGGACCCTTTTATAATTCTTCATTTTGACCTGGTACACCTGTATCCATGCATCATCTCCCTGCAAATAGTAAGCATCACTTTTTAAGGTACAGATTTCGCTAATCCGAAGACCCAGACACCACATGTGCAGATACATCACCCGGATATGTTCCGGACAATTTTTTAATTCTTTTATGATCTCCAGACTCACTTCTATATCTACACTTCTGTCATAGTGTGCTGGAATCTCTTTCTGTTTATAATATTCTTTGTAAAAGGGCACTTTATCAATAACGCCTTTTACTTCAAAGAATTTATAAAATTCCCAAACAGCACTTATATTTGAATTATAGGCACTCGCGGCTCTCCCAATTCTGAGTGTATTAAAATACTCGTCTATTATTTCTATCGGGCAATAGCAGGCATCTATTTTTTGTTTATCTAATGCCATTAAGAAATTTTGAATTTCACAATATTTTTCAATCAGGGTACTGACTGCCAGTTCACCAATTCCTAATTGATATTTCATATACTCCTTTGCATATTGCCGGTTTTTCCTGTACTCAATATTCAAAAAGGATACCTTCTGAGGAATCTGGCTCGGATCAACTCTGTTTTTTGAAAACTGGAATCGGTCTAAATACCAGACGTTTGCATACCAGTGAATAGGTCCAGCTTGCAAAAATAATGCTTTCCTGCCTAAACTTAGCAAAGGAATCATATTTTTAATGGATATAAATGAGTACCCCTTCTCTGAAAGGTATTCCTTATATGTAGCAATTTGTTCATTTTCCAGTGTCTCAATATCTTCAATATTACTTTCTACACAAAATGCGTATAATTCTTTTAGAGCTGATAACTTATATCCCCGGTTAATCCGAGCTTTGCACTCATCTATGACACAGTTTAATATGGCAAAAATCTGATGTTTTAATTTTACACTGCAGTTGATGCTAAAATCCCACACTGCTTTTTCACTATACCGCAGTCTTTCAAATTCAGCCACGATATCAGGGTCATGGTGGTATGGAATAAAAAGGCATTTATTTTCATATTTCCATTGGCAGGTTATTCTTCCGGCCAGTGTTTTTGTCTGTTCTCTGATGGAATGTTGTTTTATTCTATCAAAGGCAGTGACATATTCATAATATTCTCCGGATGGATTTGATTCCAGCACGTACTCCTTATATATCTGCCGGAGTGGGAAATCCATTTGTGTAATATCCCATATCCGCATTTCCTCTAAAAAAGATTTTAAATGCTTTCGATACTGGGATTTTACTCCCTTACACTCATCCAACTGTTCTGAAAGATGTTCCCGCTTCTCCTGAATATTTCCATCCGTTTCCACGGGATACGGTTGTTGTATACGAAAGGTTTGCATGTTTCACCTCCTTCCGAATCTACAGTAATTTTTCAATTCCGTACATAGGCTGTTGCTGTTCATAATACCTTTGGCTGGCATCAAGCAGTTCATCATCGACAATGTTTAGATATTTTACTGTGGTTTCCAAATGTTTATGTCCCAAAGCCTTTTGAATCAATTCCAGAGGCCACCCGGCTTCCCGCCTTGAATTTGCAAAATAGCGGCGGAGCATATGCGGCGTTATCTTAATATTTGTTTTCTTTTCCATTCGCGTAAACATATCATAGACACTGTCAACCTTCAAAGGCTTTCCGGCTGTATCTCCTGTAATATTGATAAACAGATAATTTTGGCATTGCAGCTCTTTACGATACTCAGAGAGGTAGTAGATTAGAAATTCAAATGTATCATCACTAATCTTTGCTTTCCTGTATTCTGCATTCTTTGCTCTTGCATCATTTTCATTATCATCTCGAAAATAAACTTTCAACAGGTGATTCTCATAGTCTATATCACGGATATAATCCACCCCTAATATTTCACCAATCCGAAATCCAGTCTCTGCTATTAGTAAAATCAGTAATTGATCTCTGCAGTTTGTGCAGGCCTGTAACACTCTTACAATCTCGTCCTGTTCTGCTGGTTTTACATCACGTTCTTCCTCTTTTAAGTACCCGTGGAAAGAGTGCGATTTTATGACTTTTCTTACTCCTACTGCATTCGGCGTTATAAATTGATTATAAGATAAAACTTTCAGGCTTCCAAATGACTGATATTCCATTTCAATAAAAAGATAGAACCTGAACACATCTTTTAAGTATGCGTTACAGGTTCCATTTCTTGGGGTCTTGTCATTTTCTTCTTTATGTTTGCCTTGTTTTAACCAGTATAAAAAATCTATAAACACTTCCGTCTGATCTGTAAATTTCATGCGGAGAACATCCGTTACATCTAATTCCTTTCCAGATAAATATTCCAGATAAAAGGATAGTGCAAACGCAGAGCGCCTTACAGTATTCGGTGACCTTCTGGACTTTGTTTTGTGCGCCAGATATTTTGTGGGAAGCAGCTCAATCTCATAATTCTCAAGATTTCGGATGTAGTAATACTTAACGGTCCCATCTTTTTGCATTCCTACTAGATATTTCTTCATCGCTGCTTCTCTCCTTTCCTCTAACGTCATACACAGTATACCCAACACTGGCTTATAAAGCTATCACAAATACTACCAATTCGGGCCAAACTCGCTCTTAAAAACCACTAAATATTCTCTCATATTTTACTCCAAAATGAAGCACTACCAACAATCCTGTGAGGGTAAAATTACATATAATATTCTGTTCCTTTACGGCTGCGGATAAAAGCCTCCACTTCCGATATCTCATCTGCCATCTGACAGTCTGGCAGCGCACAGAGTACATCCGAGTGGTACCTTCCTCCTGCCACGGCCCGGTGATCCAGAATCGAAACCACACAAGTATCTTTCTCGGTCCTGATAGCTCTCCCAAAGCCCTGCCGGAGTTTTTTCTGCATGTCAGGCACAATAATGGACTGTATGTATCCCTCCAGTGATTCATGCTCTTCTTTTTCTGCCTCACTGACCGGATCCGGTACTGCAAATGGCAGCTTCACAATGATCAGGGAAGAAACCATATCCCCCGGGAAGTCCACACCTTCCCAGCAGGAACCGGCGGCGAACAGAACAGCATTCTTCATATTCTTAAATGTTGCAATCTCATCCTGAGTATGGCGCCATACCTCTACCATTGGAAAAGGCAGAACATTTTTTAACATCTGATATACACTTCCCATCAAAGAGTAAGAGGTGAACAGCACCAGCGTGTGCCCATAAGTAGAGCAGATTAATGACTGTATATGCATTGCAAGCATGACTGCTTCCTCCCGGCTGCCCCTTTTGCATTTCTTTATCGTCTTCGGTAAATACAGCAGGCAGTTCTTTTTATATTGGAATGGGGATTGTGCTACATATTCCCGCACATTTTTCATCTGGCTTAATCCGGTCACCTGCTTCGTCCGCTCAAACCCGGTTCCTGCTTTTAAGGTTCCGCTGGTGAGTATCCCGGGAATCCCCTTTTTCCAGAGGGTTTCCTGCAAAAGTCCTGGCACTTTCCGGCTGGTGGCACAGAGTATCGGAAGATGTTCCTTGTCCTGCTGAAGATATAGGATATAATTCTTGTCCTGTCTGTAAAAGCAGCGCAGGATTTCCTCTGCCTCTTCCAGCCGGTTCAATGTCCAGAGCGGAACTGCGTTCTGGAGCCTTGTACGAATCTCGCGGATTTGAGTGATCCCGGTTTGAATTGTTCTGGAACAATCTTCGGAAAGTTCTATGGTGGTTCTTCCGGTTGTCTCTTCCGGGACACAAACTTTCAGGGACTCCAGTACATTCCGTAAAAGCTCCTTCAGACGACCAGCAGTCCTATTCTGATGTTCTTTCTCTAAAAAGCCACAGATTTCATGGATATCATCATTGCTGAGTGTTTTCCCATACATCTGTCTGGCTGCTTCTGGCAGCTGGTGGGCTTCGTCTATAATCAAGGCGCGGTAATCCGTCAATAATGGCCTGAATCCTCTGTCTCTGTGGGAAGCATCGGCAAGCAGATAATTGTGATTACATATCTGGATGAATATTTCTGGGTCTTTTGCCTTTTCCAGATATTTCTGGTATCTGCAGTCTGTTCTTCCAGAACAGTCCTTCGGACAGAATTTTGGTACGCAGACAAGTCTCCGGTCAAATCCGCTCAGTCCGTGTACCTGATCGAGGTCATGCTGATGGCAAAGTGACAGGAGGGCGCTCTTTTGTTCTTCATTTTTATTTTTATTTCTGACTGCTTCCAGCCGCTGGTCCAGATGGCGGTCACAAACGAAATGTTCTTTCCCTTTGCGGATAATCGCCTGCAAGGGGGATTGGATGATTCCGTTTTCCCACAGTATTTTAGATAAAAAGGGAATATACTCCTCCATCATTGCTTTCTGCAGTGCAACGCTGGATGTAGAAATGACAACTGGCCGGCTGTTGTACAGGAAAGACTTTCCCGTCAGCATTGCATATTTCCGCAGCATGACACAGGCTGTTAGATAAGCATATGTCTTGCCTATTCCCACCCCTGCATCACAGAGGGAGATATTCCCGCAGAACAGTGTATCCAGCATCTGATGGCAGAGCCGGATCTGTTCTTCTCTTACATTCAGCCCATTCTCAGGAAGCAGTTTGCGGAAAATCATTTCAATCTCCCTGTGGGCTTTCTTCTGGTATTGGTTTTGATATAACATGGCAGTTCCTTTTCCTGGTATGCCGTTAATACCACATCAATACGGCTGTGAGCATTTCCACAGCCGCATGTATCTGATATCAACGACACACTTCTATTGATTTCTATTTGGTTTATTTACAGTTGGCGCCGTATTTGGCCTCGCATCCCCGGCATCCTGCCATGCTCCCACATGGCGGGGAACATTACAGGCAGGCATCTGGCGGATGCCGTTCGCAGATATTCCAAGGGTCTTGCTGATTACAACCCAAGGTCCATCTTCTGCTCTTTGGCAGGAAAACGTATCATTATCCCCCGTTTGTGATCATGGCGGAAAGCCAGCCGCGGCTTTATTTCAGATATAAGGGATCGCTCGAAACGAAACCAGACACTGCAATCCTACCCATCAACTGCCAGAACATATAATATAATGGCGGTCTATTTTCTCAGATGCAGTGCCGGTTCCGTCTGTCTTGGCGCTTATTCTGTCACGCTACTACTCACGGGAACGTACCTGTAATGCTGGTATTGGATTGTCAAAGAGCAGGCGAGGGATTTCCCCTCTCACTATATAGCCGGTGAAATCGTCTAATTTTGTTCACTCCTTTTAATATTTTTTATTTTTTTCCTTATACGTTTCATTCTGGTATATACGGTATTCCTTGGCATCTCCATTTTTTCTGCTATCTCCTGGATAGAAAAACCCATCATTTTAAATAGAAGTATCTGCAGCGTCTTTCGGTCAGACTCCAACAGAATATGTAGCAGACATTCATCTTCAATATTTTCCAGCAGAGGCTGAATACCGTCTATCTCAGGTTCTCCTATTTCCGCAACTTGGAAATTCCCGTATTCCGGAAAAGGTGCCTGATGTTCCCGGTATCTGCGTTCCGCATTAAAGTCCTCCCAATCCATGCGCCGCAGTTCTTGGATCGTGGTTTCATCCGCTCCGTATTTCCGCAAATTTTTTTCTTCTTGTTCTTTCCAGCGTTTCCATTCCTTTTCTTCTCTTGCTTTGTTATAAGCCATTCTTCCATTCCTCCGATTTGAAATTTTTAGAAATCAAATCGAAGTGCGGCGGAGATCTGGCTCTGTGGCTAAGATGGAGCTTCTGTAATAACTTGTTGAAATTTGTCGATAAAAAAAGTGCAGGAATCCTTCTCTGAATCTCTGCACCCTTTCGGCTTTTATTTGATTTTCTCTCAAATAACGAGCCTTTCGTCAAATATACTACTCCTTTGTACTATGCCATGCCTCCTCCTTTCGGGCAGTGGGAGTAGTATACTAAACGTAACAGTCAATTAACGGTCAATCGCCAGTCAAAGGACTGTCACTTTGCTAAATCATGTAAAAAAACAGACCTAACTTATTAGGCTTTTATTTAATTTTCTCTCAAATAACGAGCCTTTCGTCAAATATACTACTCCTTATATGTTTTTAAGCACGCTACGGTTCGGCGACAATCAGTTAGCCCTCTGAGTTGTAGACGACCCGCTCTATTTAAAGAATTGAAAATATTAAAACTGTAAATCTTTATTGCTTTATTGATTATGACTGCGACTTCTTCCAGAATAAGTTTATCTGCACTGCAATCAACAAAAGAAAGGGAAGCAAAATACAGAAGATATAGCTCGGTATTGTAACAAGCAGATAGAAAGCAGTTTCCGATGTCTCGAGTCTATATGAATACTTGCCTTGAACATCCTCGTATGTGACAAGAATTTCATCATCAGTATCGTTGGTTGTATCATAGGTGATAATGGCTGGAGCTTCCATTTAATCTGTAGTTATTGATTAAATTTTACGGCTAATTGTTTCTCAAAAGTTATTGGTTGCTGTTGATTGGTATGCCACCCGTAATGTGACAATATTCGCGTCCTTCACAAGAAATGAGATTGAAAGCCACATAATCCATCACACTCATAGAATCCGAACGCACAATAAACGCCTTATAGCCAAAGAGTTCTTGGTCATTCCAATTAAAAGTAGTTACAGATACAATGGTAAAAAACATCTTTGACACACCATTATGACGAAACATTAAGGCCCTTTGCTTTGCAGATTCCCTCTTTCGATAGATTTGCATTTGAAATCCTCATATACAGTTTAGCCTCCTGCCTGCATTGCATATGGGAGAAGCATATAATTTAAGTTATGTAGTGAACTACTGTGGAAATCTTTGTCAAATAAATACGACGAACTGACATCATAGTAAAAAGGGCACACAAAAGCACGCTCTCGGCTATTTTTTCCAAATTAACATGGAGAGCGTACTTGTCTGTCTTTATAAGAACTAATGCTATTTATTAATTTTGGGGAACGTTTTGTCAGCGAAAATCGCTTGATTATTGTAGGTTTAGGTAATTTAGTGTGAGTTCTATCATATATGTATTTCTAATACGAACAAGTCTTCCCATCATAACTTACTTAGAAATCATCACTAGACTATGAGTTGTATGATAGTTATATATAAATAAATACTCTCTTTTACCAGCATCCATTCCTGACACCCATAATCCGCTGTGCCCCATTGGGCCTTATTCCTCTAAAATAGATTCGTGGGCTATTAACAAACTGCATTTTGTTATATTTTAAAATCTTGTCAGAGCTTCAAAAGCACTGTATAGATTTAAGGTTCCATAACCCCAGGAACGGTTGGGATATAGCTCATTATTGCTTCTGTTGGCCCCTCGGATAAGAAGTTGCTTAATCTCTAAACTGCTCATGGTAGGCCAATTCCCCCTTATAATACCCCACTCCAAGATCAGTGCTGCTGACCCAGCTGTCACTGAAGCAGCTATACTGGTTCCGGTCATGGATACAGAACGGTTTCCTGGACCTATCGTTTTCACGTCTACCCCTGCAGCTATCAGATCTGGTTTGATTCTTCCTCTTCTTGTGAAGCCTCGGCTGGAACTAATATAAAGGCTTTTATTCTGCACATGATAAGCCCCCACTGTAATAGGAATCTCTGCATTTGAGGGTTCAGTCAGAGTAATATCTGGATTTGAACTTAAAAATCTCGTACCTTCCGCTATAAACCCAGTTACGGGCATCCAAATATTATAAATCCTATTGAGCACGTTAGTTCCATAGACCCGCAGACGCCAAATCCCCGGCATAGGAAAGAACATGCGGATTACAATGAGTTGATCTCCACTCTGCGCTTCCAATGGCTGGAAATCAATATATATGATTGTCCTTTCAAATATAAAATCAAACCGCTGACTTCCGCTTCTAGCAGAGGGTCGGGGTACCATTTCTCCTGTCGGGGAGATTAAAGAAACAGACAGCACATCCGGTGTGCTTCCCCAGAGTTCCATTGTAAGCCCATATTCCCCTTCTGCCACTCGAAATTCTACATCTTCATATTCTTGCCCATCTTTCAGAATCCCATAAAAATGATGCCCTTGATTTGCCTCATTGCCTCCTGCCACTACAATACAACGCCCCACACGGGAGCCAATGGCGTTGATATAAGAAGCAAGGGGAGAAGTTCCTTCATGTCCTCCCATATTAGTCCCCAAGCCAATACAGACCACAAGGGGTTTTCTTTCCCGCAAAGCCAGTTCATGAAGATACCGGAGCCCAAGCATAATATCATTTTCCTGATAAGCAACCACATCCGCTTTTACACCGAAATATTGTTTCAGATACCCTTTCGCAGGCTTTAACTTCACAACTGCAATATCTGCTAGCGGGGCTGCACCAATCCAACCAGTTTCTTTATCCCGGCTCCCAGCGGCTATAGCAGCCATCTGTGTTCCATGTCCTATTTCATCTCTGCTGGGAACAATTGAAAAAGGAATGTCGCTTTCCAACGCTTGATTGATGACCTCCCGTCCATAAATACTGCCATAGTCAATTCCATCCGGTGTGTTTCCCGTCTGAATAGACTGATCCCAGATTTCTATAATCCGGCTCTTTCCTACCGAGTCTTGAAAGCAGGAGTTGGTATAGTCAATCCCCGTATCCAAAAAACCAAAAATCACACCTGCTCCTTGTAGTTGCAATACTGGATGGTTTTGTATTTGTAGTATACGTGAAGTTTCCAGACTTTCATTTTCCAACAATCCATATAGTTTTGGAAATACTTCATATTCATAATCAGTTCTGGATCTTGTTTCCAAATATTCTCTGGATACATAATATATATCATAATAATCATTTATCATCTGAAAACACACTTCCGGAAAAAAACTTTCCAAGCCATTGGAACTCCAGCTGGACTTCCATAAAAAATCAGCATATTTCTCTGAGACAATTTTCTCTCTGCAGCTTTCCATCATTCACATACTCCGACAATATTTGTTATAATATATGTAACTTTTATGGATTTGTGTAAACTAACAGAGATTTTATCATAGTTGTAAAACAAATCCTCCAGAAAAAGAAACATAGATGCTATCAAATTCCCCAAAGAGAAAATGCACCTCCCTGTTATTTCTAAAAACAGAGAACCGAAGGACTCCCTTCGATTCTCTATCCTTCACAACATTCACTTTTTCTTGTGCAGTTTCATTTCAATATCTTTCGTTGCCGCTACATCCTGCAGTAATCCGGCAACAAAAGCGCTTT
>URQQ01000014.1 GCA_900549995.1 uncultured Lachnospiraceae bacterium
GTCGTCCTTTCTGGCCGTGACATTCGTCAGGCGAACCAGTCGGGAACGACTTTCTGTTTCGACCACCGTCAGGGATTCGAATTCGTCCAGCATTTTTTCAGACCATTCGTTGAAGTCAAGGTTATCCTTCGACGCCAGGAAATAAAGAACTTCAATCTGGACATGACGCCGGCGGCGCCGATCCAGTTTCTTTTCCTGTGTCGCTTCGATAATTCCGACGAAGAAATTCCCGTCAGAATCCTTCGGGATTTCGTTGACGAATACGTGTCGATCGGGCCACAGGCCGACAAGTTTTTCGGCGACAGCTTCAAAGAAGTCGTTCAATGTCATTCTGTGCCACCCCCATTCATGCGTTGACGAATGATCCGATCCATTTTTCGGTTCAGTCGTGCCGCCTGGGTTGTCTTCGTGCGTCTTATAGCGCGCCGAAGGGTGAAATGACCGCGAACATAGCCGCCGGCCGGTCCGACGTACATTCCGCCGTCAGGGTCGTTTCTCTGGTACTTGAAGGAATTCCCTTCCCAGTGGCCAGGAACGAAGTGACTTCGGAAGCCGTATTCAAGCGGCTTCGCATAGTCAAGATTGTTAAAGACGTCGATTTTGTACGAATTACCGGCGCGGATCGCCTTTGTTCCGCTTTTGAAGTTGCGTCGATAGTCGCCAGTGTTTACGATATTTTCTTCCTTGCAGATTTTACGGGCCTGGTCGCGCGCGTAGCGTCCTTCGCCGACGGCCAGGCTGTCCATTATTTCAGGAATGTCGTCTTTCAACGCCTGAATCTGATTCTGAAAGGCCATAAGTTCAGAATTGTCCACGCTCACGCCAGATCACCGTCCTTTACTTTGATTTCTTGATGTGTCGCATAGACGGAAGGACGGCCGATCACTTCGAAGGTCAGGTTTCGACCACTGGAAGGATTGTCCCGTCCGAACCGTTTTACGACGATTGTGTCACCAGGAAGGACCAGAAGGTCCGGACTGGCGAAAATGACAGCGTCATAATCGACGTTGTTCTGTGCGTCCGTCTGTCTGCTATTGTCTGAACCTGTATACGATAGCGCGCAAATGATACCGTCATAAATCACAGAAGGGGAAGACGCTGAAATGTTGTTTTTCCCTCTCTGTGACGTTGTACGGCTCACGGTGGCGGTGTCTTCGTAGGTCAATTCGATTGCGGCGCGTTCAGCGCTTGCGTTTCCGAAGGCCATAAGATCACCACCTTAACACGCGATATTCGTTCAGGACAGTTTTCCACCCGAAGAAGTCGCCGCTGTCTGTTCCCAGGTTGAAGGTGTTCGCCGATCCGGAAGAACCGGAACCGGTGGCGAAGGAAGTCTGGACGTCGCCACGCTTCACAGACGCCACAGGACAGCGATGCTCTTTGCAGAAGATTCTACGAACTTTGCAGGTATGACAAAGCCGGTGGAAGAAGGGGGACTTGGTTTTGATTATAAATGGGATCTTGGGTGGATGAATGACACATTGGATTATTTTAAAAAGCTTCCGGAAGAGAGGATCGCAAACTATCATAAACTGACATTTTCAATGATGTACTATTACAACGAAAATTATCTGCTGCCGTTTTCGCATGATGAGGTGGTGCATGGAAAAGCGACGATTGTTCAGAAAATGAACGGAGAATACGAAGATAAATTCAGCCAGGCGAGGGCACTTTACATGTATATGTACATACATCCGGGCAAGAAGCTGAATTTTATGGGAAATGAGCTTGGGCAATTAAGAGAATGGGATGAAAAAAGGGAACCTGACTGGGATATCATTCAATATCCGATTCATGATGCATTTCATCAGTTTATGAAAGAATTAAATCATCTTTACCTCGAAAATGATGCATTTTATGATGACTATAAGCGGGAACAGTTTGAATGGCTTGATTGTCATCAGGAAGAAAGATGTATTTATGCAATTTTGAGGAAGGGTGAAAGTTCGACAGTAGCCGGAATTTTTAATTTTTCCGATCAGTGTCAGGAAGGGTACGAAATGGAGTTTGACAGTAAAGTGGTTCTTTCAGAGATACTGAACAGTGACTGGGATTGTTTCCATGGGACGAGTACCCGTGAAAAGAGGAAAATCACTGCGAAGGGAGAAAAAGGAAAGTTTAAAGTTTCAATAGATATTCCGCCCTACAGTGCAATTTATTGGGAAGTGAAATAGAAAAAAGAGAATGCAGAAAAATAGATTCTTGTTTCTGCATTCTCTTTATAAACTGAAAGTAGATTTGAACAAAAAGGTATTGACGGAAACGATTTGTTGAGTTATACTTCATTTACATCTTCGGCAGAGGCAGTCAGCCAGACGCCAGATTCTAAATTAATTTCTTAGTATGCATTGCATACAATCACTTTATTCTTAACTTAATTCCAAAAGCAATCAAAGGAGAATTACAAAAAAATTATTCAATCATTTTTAGCTTAGAACCATAATTTTTTATTTACTGGTTTTAGAGATTTTAAATAGTTTTATCGCAGCAGTCTATGTTATGGGTACAGTTCTTTTTGACCATTCAAAGTCAATCGGTGTACATTCTGTATACTCTTACTCATTTCTGTCGGAATGGATATTCTGGATCCATCTTACTGCATTTATTGTAACCTTGCAGCAGAGCTGCAGTTATCTCAGTGAGTATTGTAAATGCTCACTGGGATAAAAAGGTCAAAGTGATTTAAACTTTCAAAGTTTAAATAAATTGAGAGCCTGGGGAATACGCAGGGTGTATTTCTTATGGCCAAAATCTGAAAAAGGAGGAAAATGTATGAAGACTTTTATGGAAGAGTATGGAGTCATTGTCGTAGCAGCAATTGTCATTATGATTATTGTTGTTGCAGCATCTCCGCTTGGAGATGCGATCAAGACAGGGATTACAACCGCAGTAGGGAAACTTACTTCTGCGCTGTCTACAACTGTGGTACCTTGATGCGGGAGGTGAGGTATGAAATTATCAAAAGATGTGTGGGACTTTAGAGATGAAAACTTTGGTCCGCTGCTTCCGTATATTCAAAACGAAAATGTGACTGACATCAACTATAATGGCAGAGATGTCTGGATTGATGATCTTGTAAAAGGGCAGCATAAGGCGGATATTACGCTGAGTCAGGAATTTGTGAATCAGTTTGCCATTCGGATTGCGAATGTTGTAAGCGCGAATTTTAACCAGTATCATAATCTGCTGGAGGCCGAGACTGACACGCTGCGGATATCAATTATACACGAAAGCGCTGCACATACGGGAATGTCCATCTCGATTCGGAAAACACCGGCTGTCAGAAGACTTAGCCAAAAGAAAATTTTGGAGGAAGAATACTGTTCCAGCGAGGTGCTGAACCTTTTGATCCATTGTATTAAAGGAAAGATGAATATCGTATTCTGCGGTCTTCCGGGCTCCGGAAAGACTGAACTTTTAAAGTTCATGACGCAGTATATTCCCAAAAATGAAAAGGTGATGACGATCGAGGATAATCTGGAAATTCATTACAGTGAAATTAATCCCGGGAGTAATTGTGTGGAACTGAAGGTTGATGAAGAGCATTTTCCATATACGAAGGCAATTAAGTCCTCCCTGAGACAGAATCCACAGTGGGTTCTGTTGTCAGAGGCACGGTCTGTTGAGGTGAAATATCTTCTGGAGTGTTTCTCCACAGGCCTGCATGGACTGACTACGATCCACACAGATGATGTGAAGAAAATCCCGGACCGTGTACAGAATATGATGCAGGACTCTTATGCGGCATCCAGGCTGGAAAATGATGTTTATTCGTTTATTAACGTTGGGATCATGATACGCAGAAAGGTGAACGAACGGCATGAAATTAAAAGGTATATTGACCAGGTCTGCTTTTTTGACCGGGAAGGGAATCAGAACCGGATAGTCCAGATCGTGGCAGACGGGAAAATTATTGAGAAAAATCTGCCGGTAAATATTCAGAAAAAGTTTGAAATGGAGGGAATTATGGATCCATTTAGAGAGGGGGACAATGAAAGCGCGGTCAAAAAGAAAGCATAGGTTTTACCGATATATGAATCCGAAATATCTGAAAGAAGAGATCCACTGCTGCGGGTATCATTTTACATGGTCTGGGTATCTTCGCTATCTGTTACTGATTTATGCCGGAATCGGCGGATGTGCTTACTTTTTTGGGCTGAGGCCGGTTTTTATTCTGGTGGTTATGGTCTGTTGTTCTCTTTTCGTAGGACATGCATTTGTAATTACTTATAAAAGCAGGTATGAACAAAAGAAGTTTGCCGATGTAACAAATTATATGGAACAGCTCTTGTATTCCTTTAAAAGAAGGTCGAAGATTTTATCATCTTTAGAGGACACACTGGCTTTATTTCCGGAAGGAGAGATGCATGATGACATCCGGGCGGCAGTCAGTCATATCCGAAGTGCAGAGACATCAGGCAATATCTATGAGGAGGCATTTGAAATCATTGAAAAGGATTATGAATGCCGGAGACTTAATGCGGTGCACCGTTTTCTGATGAAAGTAGAGCGGACAGGAGGAGAATTTGAATCTTCTGCCGATATTCTGCTTGATGACAGGAAGATGTGGGTTGACAGAATCTATGAACTGGAACGGGATAAAAAGAATGTAAAAGTAAAGGTGACGCTGGGGATCGGCCTGTCTTTTCTGATCTGTGGAATGGCAGTGAAAATACTGCCTCAAAAGTTTGGAATTACAGGGCATCCAATATCACAGGCAGTGACAACCGCAGTGATTCTTTTAAATCTTCTTATCTGGTATACAGCCCATAAAAAATTATCAGGAAGCTTGATTCGAAGTGACGAAGAGAAGGAGCCGAAAGAAATACAGAGAAGATATAATACGGTTATGAAGGAGGAACTTGGAGCAAGGAAGAGAAGATTTCTGACAATGGCACTTTTGCTTACGCTTGCTGTTTTGCTTCTGGTACTAAAAGGAAGCACTGTGTCTGGATTTGTGGCGGTGGCCTTCCTGATACTTTTGGCGACACAGCCGGGAAGGAGATATAAGGCGGCGTTCAAAGCAACGCAGAGAGTGATTGAAAAATCGTTTCCTGACTGGCTTCTTAATATGGCACTGCTTCTTCAGACAGAAAATGTACATATTTCACTTGAAAAATCATTAGAAGATGCACCGATTGTTTTAAGGGAGGAGATAGCGCTGCTGAATAGAAGGATTGAGAGAGCGCCGGATCAGATTGAACCATATATATTATTTATGGAACCATTTCACATACCAGAGATTACGTCAGCGATGAAGATGCTGTATTCAATGGCAGAGTATGGATCAGGAGATGTAACCAGGCAGATCCAGGGGCTGGTGCAGAGGAACTTTTCATTGATGGATAAATCACAGAGGTTGAGGTCAGAGGATTTTCTGTCAGGAATGGGGGCGCTTGTTCTACTTCCGATGATTACAGGAACAGTAAAAATGCTGACAGATATGGCACTGCTTGTAATTGGCTTATTATCAGTAATACAGACAGTAAATATCTGAATGACATCCAGAAAGGGGAAATTATGAAAGAAATATTTGAAGAATATGGATCGGCTGTTGTGATTACGATGATAGGGCTTGCGGTAAGCGGAGCATTTTTAGCAGTGGTGCAGGCAGTATCGTAAACCGGGAGGATGAGTGAATGAAAGAAATGCTTGAAGAGTATGGAGGGATAATTGCAGTGTGCTTTTTTGCATTATTATTTCTCGCAATGATTACGTCAGGGGTAGGTGAGAAGGGAATGATTGCAAATTATGCGGTGGCTTATCTGGAAGGAACGGGTTCACATGTGGTCCGAGGGGGAGAATAATGAAGGCTATACTTGGAGAATACGGAAGGCTGATCATACTGATCATTGCATCGGCAGGGATATTTGCATACTTTTTTGGGACAGGATTTAGAAGGCAGCTTGTGGAAATTAAGCCGAAGGAGACATTAAGGGCTGTCAGCCAGTCCCGGGAATTGGAAATACAGCAAACCGCGGAGAAACAGACACTTACAGTAAAAACTGAAAAATTAAAGACCGGGGAGTGTTATGACTTGCTTTCATTTTGTACAGATGCCTATGGGAAAGAAAATGGGCATAAGGTGGAGATCATCCGGATTACAGATCCGAAAGGGATGGACTTGCTGGCTGAGGATCAGACCTGTGATCCTGCAAGGTTTGTTCCGGAAGAAAAAGGAGTTTATGAGGTTGTATATCAGGGAGTCCAATGGCATACCGGCGGTTATCCTGTGCAGATACAAAAGACATTCAGATACCTGGCAGTATAGAAAGGAAGAGGTATGAAAAGTGCAGTGGAGACATTTTTGTCTGTGATTATGATTACGTTCATGGCAGTGCTTAGTACCTGTTATATCACAGCGTCCTTGAATACAAGGAGAGCACAGAATTATCATGCAGCGGTGATTACTGAGGTGGAGGCATCAGATTTTTCAGAGGAAGTGATCAGAGGCTGTATCCGAAATGCAAAAGAGAACGGATATGTTATGGAAGATGGGACATCTGGCCTTACTGTTCAAAAAATGGGGGAACTGCAGACGGCAGAAGTGACGCTGACATATCGTTATACAATTCCTGTTTTGAATATGTTGATGGAGCATGAAATTAAAGGGTATGCACGGTAATCCACGGGAAGAAAGGAAATCAAAGCATGAGAAATGCAGTCACTGGGTTTATTTTAATGATCATTATCATACTGTCGGGGACAGCAATTCTCACGATAGAGTCGAAAACAACGCGGCAGAATGAACTTGACATGAATCTGGGATCATCAATGGAGCAGACGATGAAAGGTCTGGCAGCGGACGGAAGTGAAAGATTTGGTGATGAAGAAGAAATGGCGGCAGATTTTATAGAAAATTTTCTGGTCAGGACAACCAGCAAATCTGAGTTTCAGTTTGACATATTAAAGGCGGACCCTGAAAAAGGGGTTTTAGATGTGAAGGTTACAGAGCGGTATAGGCAGATTATGGGCGAAGGAAAGGCAGAGGCGAGAAAAACTGTAATATTAGAGCAATATGACAGGAAAGGAGATGTGTTTTATTATGTGTCTTTCCGTGTAGTTACAGAGGAAGGGGAAAACATAGTGAAACAGCTTAGGATTCAAGAAAACTCGCTTTTGGAAGCAGCCTTTTTCCCGGCGGAAGATCCGGTGAAGGAAGGGGATCAATTTAAAGGCTGGATGCTGATGAGTCCACAGGAGCATGAAGAGAAGGGACAAATCTATACCAGAGAAGATGGCGGCAGCCTTACGGTTAGTTCAGATCTGATTTTAAAGGCAGTGTTTGTAAAATAATGAAGAGGAGGATGGTGGTTGAACAGGATCAGAAAAAAATTAGTACAGTCATTAAGTGTATGTTTGATCCTGGGCTTGCTGAGTCCGGGCAGCAGTGTGGTTCAGGCTGAGGAACGAAAGGAGATAACGGAGACAGTAAAGGATCAGTATGAGCTGGAACAAAAGGAAGAAAAGAAAACTCCTGTAGAAAAGGCAGAGGAAATGGCAGAACAAGAAGAGATTACTTTGGAAAAACTGATACAGATTCCGGGGATTATGGACTGCCTGTTTCCGGCCATCCAGAGATTATCAGACAAGGAAGAGGGAGCTTTCAAAGAACTGAAAGAGTCTGAAAAGAGAATGGTGAAAGATCTGCTGATGTATCGTTTCCTGTATGATCTGGAAGCGTGGGAACATACCGGGAATGCTGATGAAGAAAATCTCTCATGCCATGCAAAAGTCTGGTGCGCATGGCAGGAAACTGAACTGGAAGAAAAAGAGGAGAATACCAAAGAACAGGAAAGCTATGAAAAAGAGCTTCTTGGCATGATCAGTCTGTGGTATGCGGAAGATAAAGTTTATGATGAATCTGAAAAGATAGAGTGGAAGAGTATTGAAGAATACGAAACATTTCTTAAGCGTAACATGAAGGCTGATTTTTCTTACTGGAAGGAGCAGCTGATGACATGCAGTATGTCAGTGGAACAATCTGATAGTTCAAGTCTGTTAAGCATGTTAAAACAGGCATTTCTGAAGGAAGAAAATAGGGAAGATGAGACAACACAGGATCTTCCAAATGAAACAGATCAGGCAGAACATAAGGAGGAAAAAGAGGAATCTGTACCGGTGGATAGGGAAGAAAAGGAAACAGCAGAGGAACAAACTGCAGAAGGAGGCACCGAGGAAGGTTCAGATCATTCAGAATTGGAGCTGGATGGGGAAAAAGAGGAAATAGAAACAGAACAGCTTAAAATGATAGCTGCACTTCCCGGATATGTACCGGGGACAGAAAAGCCATTTCAGACAATTCGAATGACCCGGGAGGAGAAAAATAATCTGAAAGATAAGGAGACGTTACAGGTTCTGACAGATCCCGGCGGTGAGTTTCTGGATATTCTGGTCAGATGGATGACAGAAGAGGATTTTCTTGGCACTGATAAAAGTGAGTATTATTTTACGCTGAAAGCAGAAGAAGAATACGCCTGGGCACAGCCGCTTAAAAAAGATTATGAGAATCAAAAGATCGTGCGCAAAATTATAATCACAGATCATGAGCCGGAGAAAGCGTCTCCTGAAAAAAGTGAGATGAAGAAGGAAGAACCGAGTAAATCCATAGCCGGTAAACTTCGCGCGTTATTGCTTCCGGAGTTGTTGAGCCAGCCAGAGACAAAGGCTGTGAATATTGGATCATGGGATGCTGTAAACTTTGCACAGATGAAGGCGGCATTTTTAAATGGTGGTCTGGGATATGAGGTGATTAATGTACATATCAGAGGAAATATTTCGTTCCAGGAAAAGCTGACTGTACCTGCAGGGAAACAGATCAATATTATTGGACTTGGTTCGTCTGGTTCAGTGAATCTTACAAGAGCAAAGGGATTTGAGGATAGTTTTTTTCATATAGAGAAGAACGGAAAACTGTTCATCAATAAAAATACGGCTGGGAGTGATGCAGGGGATCTGCGCATTGACGGAGGAGCCGGCAGCGGATACCTGTCGAAAGGGCCAGTGATTTTAAATGATGGGCAGTGTAATATATCTCCGAAAACGATTGTGATGAGAAATAAAAATGTGAATACTTCACTGGTCGGAGGTGGGATATTTAATAATGGAACTGTGACAATGGATGGTGCGGAATTCAGTAACAATGTGTCTTTTCACGGTGGTGCAGTATTCAATGCTGCAGAGGCGGAAATGAATGTAAAGAACTCTGTGCTAAGTAAGAATTCCACTTACATTCCTTCTAATTATAATGAGAAAAATTATGACGGAAGAGATTTGTTCAGCCATCCGAACGGAGGGGCTGTTTTTAATCTGGGAGTCATGAAGATCAGCGCATCGAGGATACAGAATAATACATCCAGAACCAAAGGCGGAGGGATTCTGAATTATCAGGACAATGAGAAGCAAAAGGGAAAGCTTGAGATTAGTGGTCAGAATGGGAAAACGGTGATCAGTGGGAATCGTTCTGAAAGGGAAGGGGGAGGAATCTATAACTGCGGAGGAATGAAAATTTCTAACAGTACAGTGAGTTCCAATCAGGCAGTCCAGGATGGCGGTGGAGGAATCCTGACAGATATCGGCGGCAGGGCAGAGATTGTAAAGTGCACAGTGCAGGAGAATACAGCCGGAGGAAGCGGAGGAGGAATCTTTAACTGGACTGGTGCGAAAGCTACAATCAGAGATTGTACAGTCAAAGGAAATCAGTGTAAAGGAAGCGGCGGTGCAGGAATTCTGATTTGGGAAAACTCGGTGACAACCATTCAGGGTACTACAGTTTCGGAGAATCAGACGCCTTATTCAGGCGGAGGAATTTTAATATATAAAGCTGCAATTAGTCTGACTGACGGACAATGCAGCAACAATACAGCCGGAGAAAATGGAGGTGGGATTTATGCCACTTCCGGAGCGGTTATCACGATGTCAGGAGGCAATATTACGGGAAACTTTGCCAGGAACAATGGGGGAGGCATGTACGTCTTATATAGTTCCAGGTTGAAGATGACCGGTGGGACCATCAGCAGCAACAAGGCAGATTATGGCGGTGGATTTTATCATGATGGCACGGATGCTGTAATCAGTAAAGGAGAAATTGCAAACAACACGGCAAGGCTCTCTGGCGGGGGGATCTATGCATCAGGTACGGTGCAGACAGGAAGCGGAGCAGTCATCGAATCAAACCGGGCGGAACAAAAGAACGGCGGAGGGATTTATGTTGCGGAAAAGAAAGAACTTACGATGAATGGATCCACGGTCAGGAAAAATACATCTGCCAGTTCAGGCGGCGGAATTCATTCGTATAAAGGTGTGCTCCATCTGAAGAATGGGACAATATCCCAAAATACTGCCACTGCACAGAATGGAGGCGGCATTGCTTCTGACGGTGGGAGTGCTGCGATTGAAGGAACCGTGATCAACAGCAACAAAGCTGGGACATCAGGCGGAGGCATTGCAGAGTACGGGCAGGCAGAAGTTCAGATCAGAAGTGTCAGAGCTGATAAAAACAGTGCGGTACGCGGCAGAGGTATTTATATGGATGCTGTGCTACTCATGAGCGGGATGACACAGATCGCTGAAAACAATGATATCTATCTGGCGGCGAAAAGGTATGTTACGATTGACGGACAAATGACACTTGCGGAAGGAAAGGCAGCAGTATTTACACCCGATCAATATAAAAACGGCAGAAAAATAGCAGACATTGTGTATGGGAAGAAACTTGGAAGCAGTGAATATATACGAAGCGATAAAAGTGAAAAATTCGGATTGACGAAGAGCGGGAATTATGTTCTGAGACCAGGTGATTATCAGGAAAAGGATGCCCTGACGAAGACAAATGAGATCGTAATCAGCCAGAAGTATCAGATTACCTATCTGCAAAATCTGGAAGGAAAAGTCAGTAATGTTCCGGCAGAGGAATCAAAATACTGGTATGAAAACACAACGCTGTCCAAGAAAAAGCCATCCAGTGCGGCTGCAGAATTTCTTGGATGGAGCAAAAAAATGAGCGCCTTACAGATGGAAATAAAACCGGGAGCCGCTTATACAGAAAATAAAGATTTGACACTGTATGCTGTCTGGAATACAGCGCCAGTCATTGCATCCGGGCCGCCCCTTGAATATTGGGAAGGTCAAAAAGTAACAAAGGAAATGTTAATGGATCAGGTAAATGCTTATGATAAGGAGGATCAGATTCTTGGAAAAGACTTAAATATCCGTATTATCAAAATCCAATATGCAGACGGTAAAATAAAAGAAGGGGAGAGACAGCCGGGAGAATTGAAGTTGTGGGAGGATAACATGCCGGCAGATGAACTGCTTGATACGTGGCAGATGCAGATGGATCCGGCAGATAGTCCTGTACTTCATACAGTGACTTATGCAGTGACCGACAGCCAGGGCTTGACATCCCAGGCAGAAAGACAGGTAAAAGTAAAATATAATGAATTCCCGGAGATTCAGTGTGAGGACTGTTATTTTACGCTGGAGGAGGCACAAAATGGTAAGATAACGGAAGAGATACTGCTTAAGGGAGCCTTGGCGCAGGGGACATTAAAGGTCACAGATGACAACAATGATCTGCTGGATCCAGGCCATCCGATGCAGGAAAAGATAGCAATCATTGGCTATGAACCGAAAGAGTTTTCAGGATTTATGGATTCCGGATATGTCAAACTTTCTTATACAGCAGAAGACTGTCTGGGGAAACAGACGGTAAAGGAATTTACGGTCTATGTCTGTAAAGACGGGGAGGAAAGAAAGGAGGAGCAGGTTCGGTTTGTACGTTTTATTAACGAAAAGAATTATCAGAAAAATCACGAAACAGATCCTGGCGTGATGGATGAGGAGGAACTCTCACAAAGTCATCAAAACGGCGGTCTTAGAGCAGATTCCTACTGGTATCAGAAAGAAGATTACCGGACGGTATTATCATCTACCCTGGAAGATCCCAAAGCAGAACAGACTTACGTATTTGGTGAAAACAAGACAGAAAAAGCAAAAACATATATAGAGAATTATGGAATCGGCAATACAGGGAACGGAGATGCCCTGCGGGGATTTTTGCAGAAGTTTCTGAAGTGATGCAGGGATGTATGGAAGAAAAAACAAGTCCGTGTAAAAATATGGTTGACGAATGGCAGAAAACATGGCAGGCTTATTATATAAAGATGTGAAGGCCAAAAAGTACAGTTTGGCCTTCACTTTATGGAGAAGGCAGGAGGTTCCTGTCTGATCACCGGGAGGAAAATTATGGATAATAAGAAAGTAAAAAAAGTGTATGTTGTCGGCCATAAAAATCCGGATACAGATTCTATCTGTTCTGCGATCGCATATGCCAATTTAAAAAGGCAGCAGTCCAATATTGAATATTCACCCAGGCGTGCCGGGCAGATCAATGAGGAGACCCAGTACGTCCTGAAGCGGTTTGGTGTTGATGCACCGGGGCTTCTGACAGATGTGCGCCTTCAGGTAAAGGATATGGATATCAACCGGATGCCGGGAATTCCAAGCAGTACTTCTATCAAAGAGGCATGGAGAATGATGAAAGAGAACAAGATGAAAACCATGCCGATTACGAGTGAGCAGAAACTGGAAGGTTTGATTACGATTGGGGATATTGCGACTTCTTATATGGATGTCTATGACAGCGATATTCTGGCAGCTGCCAGAACCCAATACCGCAGTATAGCAAAGACACTGGACGGACAGATTGTTACAGGCAATGAACATGGATATTTTGTGCAGGGTAAAGTAGTTGTGGCTACATCAAGCCCGGATCTGATGGAGAACTTTATAGAAAAAGATGATCTTGTTGTTTTGGGCAACCGCTATGAGACGCAGCTTTGCGCAATTGAAATGGATGCAAGCTGTATTGTTGTCTGCCAGGGTGCAGAAGTTGCAAAAACGATCCGAAAACTTGCTGAGGAGAGAAGTATCATAATCATTCAGACACCGCATGACACTTTTACGGTGGCCCGTCTGATTAACCAGAGTATTCCTGTGAAGCATTTTATGAGTAAGGATAACCTGAGCACATTTTATATGAATGAGCATGTGGAAGATGTCAAAGAAGTAATGGCTAAGAAACGGTTCCGGGATTTTCCTGTCGTAGATAAAAAAGGAAAGTATCTGGGGCTTATTTCCAGGCGGCGTCTGATGGATTCCAGAAAAAAACAGGTAATACTTGTAGACCATAACGAAAAATCACAGGCAGTAGACGGAATAGAGGAAGCAGATATTCTGGAAATTATTGATCATCACAGGCTTGGCAATATTGAGACTATGGGGCCTGTATTTTTCAGAAACCAGCCGGTTGGATGTACGGCTACGATTGTGTATCAGATGTACAGGGAAGCGGGCGTGGAGATCGAGGCATACATTGCATCACTGTTATGTTCTGCAATTATTTCGGATACCTTAATGTTCCGGTCGCCGACATGTACTGCTGTGGACGAAGCTGCTGCAAAGGATCTGGCAAAGATTGCAGAGATCAACATTGAGGAGTTCGCAGCTGAGATGTTCCGTGCTGGAAGTAATCTGAAAGGAAAGACAGCAGAAGAAATCTGCTATCAGGATTTTAAGAAATTTTCGGTCAGCGGCGTAGACTTTGGTGTCGGACAGATCAATTCCATGAATGCAGAGGAACTGCGGGGAATTAAGGAGAAGATATTACCGTATCTGAAAACTGCATTGAAATCCCAGGGACTTGATATGGTATTCTTTATGCTTACGAATATCATTGAAGAATCGACGGAAATCATATGGTATGGAAATGGGGCAAAGGAACAGGTCGTAGAGGCATTTGACCTTCTGCCGGATGTGGAAGAAATTCATTTAAAAGGCGTTGTATCAAGGAAAAAACAGCTGATTCCGGCATTTGTAGTAGCATTACAGCAGTAGAGACAGGGAGCCAGGCATGAAAGAAAAAAAACAGATATGGAAGCCGGGGAATATGCTTTACCCGCTTCCGGCGGTAATGGTAAGTGTTGCCGATAAAAAAGGAGAGACAAATATAATTACAGTTGCATGGACTGGAACCATATGTACCAATCCTGCTATGGTTTATATTTCAGTCAGGCCAGAAAGATATTCCTATCACATGCTGAAGGAGACCGGAGAATTTGTACTGAACCTGACAACAAAGAAACTTGCCAGGGCAGCAGATTACTGTGGGGTACGCTCCGGACGTGATGTGGATAAATGGAAAGAAATGAATCTGACAAAAGGAAAAGCAGAGACATTGGAGTTTGCACCTGTGATCCTGGAAAGCCCGGTGAATATAGAGTGCCGTGTGACGGAAGTAAAAGAGCTCGGATCACATCATATGTTTCTGGCAGAAGTACAGTCTGTCCAGGTGAGCGAGACATTTATGGATGAAAACGGTAAATTTGACCTGAATAAAACGGAGCTGATTGCCTATTCACATGGAGAGTACTTAGAGACAGGAAAGGTTCTTGGAACGTTCGGATACAGTGTGAAAAAGAAGAAGAGAAAACGGTAAAACTGTACTGCAGTCTAGTGTTTTCAAGGGTTTTAGGCCTGTTTAAAAGTTGACAATGACCTGCTGATATGTTATATTTTTAACTATAAAGGCACGTAATACAAGGAATGCGTTCTGTAGATCAGGACGCATTTTTGTGATTAGCGCCGTCGGATACAGAAACGATCCGATTGCCGGGGGAAATCATGTGCGTGTCAGAAAATATTTTAATGGAGGATAATGTATGCAGCAGCAAGACAGTAAGTTTGAGCGTGTCCTGGGGAAAAAGGACGTGTTCGCAATCGCTTTCGGTGCAATGATTGGTTGGGGCTGGGTAGTATTGGCCGGGAGCTGGATTGAAAAAGCGGGAACACTTGGAGCAATTATTTCTTTCGTACTGGGTGGGGTACTAGTTCTTTTTGTTGGACTGACCTATGCAGAACTGACATCAGCCATGCCTCAGTGTGGCGGGGAACAGATTTTTAGTCTGAGGGCACTCGGGCCGAACTTTTCTTACCTCTGCACGTGGGCGATTATTTTAAGTTATGTAGGTGTGGTAGCCTTTGAGGCATGCGCACTTCCGACTGTCATGGATTATATCATTCCAGACTTTGGAAAAGGATATATGTATACAGTAGAAGGATTTGATATCTACGGTACATGGGTAGCGGTCGGCGTTGTCAGCTCAATTATACTGACAATTGTGAATTATCTTGGAATCAAACCAGCAGCATTTATGCAGACGGTATTTACATTTGTCATCGCAGCCATTGGTATTGTATTAATGATCGGTGCACTGAAAAGCGGGCATATGAATAATGCAAAACCAATGTTTGAAGATGGAACAGCGGGGGTAATGTCAGTTGCCGTTATGACTCCGTTTATGTTAATGGGATTCGATGTAATTCCACAGGCAGCAGAAGAAATTGCGCTGCCATTTAAGAAAATTGGTAAGATCATCATTTTCTCAATCTTTATGGCAGTTCTCTGGTATTCACTGATTATTCTTGCCGTTTCTGTAATTATGACAAGAGGTGAAATTGATCAGGCTGCACTTGTAACTGCAGATGCGATGAAGAAAGCATTTAATGACAGCCAGGTGATGGCAAATGTGCTGATTGTCGGCGGTATGGCCGGAATCCTGTCAAGCTGGAACTCCTTCTTCATGGGAGGAAGCAGGGCAATCTATGCACTGGCAGAGGCAAAATGCCTTCCGAAGTTTTTGACGAAAATCCATCCGAAATATAAGACACCTACAAATGCAGTACTTCTGATCGGAGGAATCTCATGTATTGCACCGTTTTTCGGGAAAGCAATGATGCAGTGGCTGACAAATGCAGGAGGTCTGGGTGCAGTTTTCGCCTATATGATGGTTTCGATCTCTTTTATTGTTCTGAAAAAGAAAGAACCGGAGATGAAACGGCCGTATGAAATTAAAAAATGGAAATTTGTAGGCGGAATGGCAGTGATACTGAGTCTGTTTATGATTGTATTATACATGCCGGGGATGCCTTCAGGGCTTGGTGTACCGGAGTGGGTAATCATAGGTTCCTGGGCGCTTCTTGGAGTAATCTTCTTTATCTATGCCAAGAAGAAATTCCCTGATTTTGGACGTGCCCTGAATATTAAACTGGAAGAAGTTCCGGAAGAAAAGTAACGAAGAGTCTATAGAGACTTACATATGGGAAAGGCGGAGTTGTTTTCGGGCAATTCCGTCTTTTCGCTATTTGTACTGGCAGAAACCACATACTGTAAATTCCTGAGTCATATATATGTAAGGAACGAAAAAAGCAGGGGAATTATTTTGAAGAAAAAAAACATGCTGCTTCTATGTGGAATGCTGTATACATTTTGTCTTTGCTTTGCATTTGGAATATTGCCGGGAAGTGCGCTGAGAGTCAGCGGTGAGGAAAGTGCCAGGGCAAATGGATCTACGAAAGAACTGGAAAATGCACTTCAGTATGTGAATGCATCTGTGATAGAGGAAAAACCTAAAATTGCAATTACATTCGATGACGGTCCAAGTGAGAGCTGCACTCCTGTGCTTCTTGACGGGCTGAAAGAGAGGAATGTAAAGGCAACTTTTTTTCTGATAGGGGAGAATGTGGAGAAGTCACCGGAGATTGTGAAAAGAATGAGTGAAGAAGGACATCTGATTGGAAACCATACGTATCATCATGTAGAAATCACAAAAATTCCAGACGATCAGGCATACGAGGAAATTAAAACAACGAGTGATCTGATTATGTCGGTGACAGGAAAGCCGGTGGAGTATATGCGGCCTCCGTTTGGTTTATGGCAGAAAGAGCTGGAGGATAAATTAAATGTTCTGCCTGTCATGTGGAGTGTAGATCCGCTTGACTGGACAACGGAAAATGTAGACGAAATTGTGAATAAGGTAGTGACGGAGGCAGAGGAAAATGATATTATTTTATTACATGACTGTTACAAGAGCTCTGTGGAAGCCGCATTTCGGATTATTGATACATTAAAGGAACAGGGATATGAGTTTGTAACAGTGGATGAATTGATTTTGAATTAGGAGTTAAGAAGATGCATGAATTTTCCAGAACGGAATTATTGATAGGCACAGAAGGAATTGCAAGGCTTAAAAGTGCTGCAGTGATGGTATTTGGCGTGGGCGGTGTCGGATCACACTGTATAGAGGCGCTGGCAAGAAGCGGTGTTGGAAAGCTGATTCTGATTGACAACGATACGGTTTCACTTACAAATATTAACCGTCAGTCGATTGCTTACCACAGTACAGTTGGACAATACAAGACAAAAGTGATGGAGGAGAGAATCCACGATATCTGTCCTGAAACAGAGGTAGTCACTTATGAACAGTTTGTGCTGCCTGAGAATATAGAAACGTTGTTTGAACAGAAAACAGACTACATTGTGGATGCAATTGACACAGTGACAGCAAAACTTGCAATTGCGTCCATCGCAGGAGAACGGGGAATTCCGTTGATCAGCAGTATGGGAACGGGGAATAAACTCTATCCGGAACGGTTTCAGATTACAGATATTTATAAAACTTCCGTGTGTCCGCTCTGCAAAGTGATGAGAAAAGAACTGAAAGAGAGAGGGATTCGCAAGCTGAAGGTGTTATATTCCGATGAGATTCCTGTAAAAGTGAATATGAATATGACAGACGAACCGATGGGAAATAAACGGTCACTTCCAGGAAGCATTTCCTTCGTTCCTCCGGTTGCAGGCTTGATCATCGCAGGTGAGGTGATCCGTGAACTTTCAGGAATTGAAAGAGAAACAGAGGTGTAAGAGATGGATTTATTTGACTATGTAAGGGAAAACACGATGGAAAAGGAGTCGCCGCTCGCTTCAAGGCTTCGTCCGGTGACGCTTGAGGAGGTCGTGGGACAACAGCATATCATCGGAAAGGACAAGCTGCTTTACCGTGCCATCAAGGCGGACAAGATCAGCTCGATTATTTTTTATGGGCCTCCGGGAACAGGGAAAACTACGCTTGCCAAGGTGATCGCGAATACGACAAGTGCGGAATTTACACAGATCAATGCGACCGTTGCTGGCAAAAAAGATATGGAAGAAGTAGTAAAGAAGGCGAAAGAAACAAGGGGAATGTATCAGAAAAAGACGATTCTTTTTGTTGATGAGATTCACCGGTTTAATAAAGGACAGCAGGATTATCTCCTTCCTTTTGTGGAGGACGGAACGATTGTCCTCATAGGCGCGACGACAGAAAACCCATATTTTGAAGTAAACGGAGCTTTGATTTCAAGGTCTATTGTGTTTGAACTTCGTCCACTTTCAAAGGAAGATATCAAAATATTGATTGACCGGGCAGTCTACGATGAGAGAAAAGGAATGGGGAATTACCATGCGGTGATCGATGAGGATGCGAAGGAATTTCTTGCAGATATTGCGGGAGGGGATGCAAGATCCGCGTTAAATGCCGTAGAGCTTGGGATATTGACAACCAGCCGGGGAGATGACGGCAAGATTCATCTGACACTTGATGTGGCAGAAGAGTGTATTCAGAAGCGTGTTGTGATGTACGATAAAAATGGAGATAACCACTATGATACGATCTCCGCTTTTATCAAAAGTATGAGAGGGTCAGATCTGGATGCAGCAGTGTTCTATCTTGCGAAAATGTTGTATGCCGGGGAGGACATTAAGTTTATTGCCAGAAGGATTATGATATCCGCTGCAGAGGACGTGGGAAATGCGGATCCGATGGCATTGTCTGTTGCCGTCTCCGCTTCTCTGGCGGCAGAACGGATCGGAATGCCAGAGGCACAGATCATTTTGGCGCAGGCAGTCTCCTACGTGGCAAGTGCACCAAAGAGCAATTCAGCCGTGATGGCGATCGATAAGGCGATGAAGGCTGTGAAGCAGTATAAAACGACGGTGCCTGTGCATCTTCAGGATGCCCACTATGGCGGGCATGAATCTCTGGGGCACGGAGTCGGATACAAATACGCACATGATTATCCAAACCATTATGTGGACCAGCAGTATCTTCCGGATGAGATTCAGGGGATGCAGTTCTATGAGCCCGGAGAGATTGGATATGAGAAAGAAATCCGGGAATATTTCAGAAAAATTAAAGGAATCTAAAAAGAAACAGGTGTACTTTTTCGTAGTACGCCTGTTTCTTTGGATTACAGAAGCTGCTGCATAATAGAAGCGTAAACTTCCTGATTCTTTCGGTTCCAGTTATTTGTGATCGTCTCGGCCTCCTGCTTTGTCGGAACTGTAAGTGTGAGGTCGATCAGACTGGTTTCATTTTCAATGACCTGGCAGCGCACTGAAAATTCATGATTCATATTCAGATAATAGTCCGCTTTTACACTCACTTCATTTTTCAGTTCATAATGTTTTTCTTTTATGAATTCATCAATGTCTTCCTGGATCGCCTGGGAAATCTTATTCTTAAAAAACTGGATGGTCTCTTCACCTTCTTCGGTCAGATGATACAGTGTTCTGTTGTGAGACTGTTCTTCTCTTACAAGATTGGTTTCTACCATTTCAGAAATTGCCTGCTGGAGTGTGAAGTAATTCGTATACCCCTTGTCCAGGATAAATTCTGAGATCTGTCCGTTTGTCAGCGGAAAATCAACTTTTTCCAGCATATACAATATGATTAGTTTATACAGTGTGAAAGTTTCGGTCATATGCAGTACCCCCTTTTTATTGGCCGGATGGCTGAAAACATTTTCCCTGCCAGACATCCTGCTCTTTCATACGTTTCATAACGGTGTTAAGAACCAGACGCTTGTCGGCTGACCACATAGGTGCAATGAGAAGCTGCTTTGGCCCGTCTCCGGTCAGACGGTGGATTACGATATCTTCTCTCAGATGAGTGATGCATTGAAGAAGAAGATCGATATATTCCTCCATTTCAAATACTTTGAATGGAGATGTTTCATAAAACGCTGCGAGGTCACTTCCCTTTAATATATGCAGCAGCTGAAGCTTGATGCCCTGGATGTCCATCTGATTCAGATAAGAGATGGTTTCAAGCATTTCAGTTTCCGACTCCCCTGGAAGTCCCAGGATTGTATGGACAATCACTTCGATCCCAAGCTTACGCAGATTTGACACAGCCTCATCAAATACAGAAAGCTCATATCCCCGGCGGATAAACGCGGCACTGTTCTCATGGATTGTCTGAAGTCCAAGTTCTATCCATACGGGTTTGTACTGGTTAAGCCTGGAGAGGAGATCTAAGATATCCGGCCCCAGACAGTCCGGCCTCGTGGCAATAGAGAGGATTTTGACTTCCGGAATAGAGATAGCGTCCATGAACAGTGTTTCGAGATAACTGACAGAAGCGTACGTATTAGTATATGCCTGGAAGTACGCAATATATGACTGACCGGTATGTTTTTTTTCAATCAGTGATTTTCCCTGCTGCAGCTGTTCTGAGACTGAAAGCCTGGATGAGGCGGTAAAATCGCCGGAACCGCCCACGCTGCAGAAGATACATCCGCGGTTTCCAAGTGTGCCGTCACGGTTGGGGCAGGTCATGCCTCCGTCAAGAGCAATTTTATATAGCTTCTCACCATAGGTTGATTTCAGATGATAGTCGAGCGAATGATATCTTTTGTCACCCCAGCGCATACAGCTCATTTCTATATCAGTGCCTTGACAGCACTGCTGACTGCTTCTGCGACACGAGGATCAAATGCCTCTGGAAGAATATTATTTTCGTCCAGGTCTTCATCGGAAACAAGTCCGGCAATCGCATGTGCCGTAGCGAGTTTCATTTCTTCAGTGATCTGTGAAGCGCGCCCTTCCAGAGCACCTTTGAAAATGCCGGGGAATGCCACCACATTGTTCACCTGATTCGGGAAATCAGAACGTCCGGTTCCGACAATTCTGGCTCCGGCTTCTTTTGCAAGGTCCGGCATGATTTCTGGTACAGGATTTGCTAATGCAAAGAGAATGGCATCCTTATTCATGGAGGAAACCATTTCCGGTGTTACGATGCCGGGGGCGGATACACCAATAAAGATGTCAGCGCCAGCCAAAGCGTCGGCGAGAGTTCCGGTTTTATGTTCAAGGTTTGTAACTTCTGCCATTTTTTTCTTCATCCAGTTTAAGTCAGGGGACTGGCTTGAGATAATACCATTGACGTCACACATGGTCACATGACGGAAACCGTAGGTCAGAAGAAGTTTTGTGATGGCAACACCTGCGGAGCCAGCACCGCTGATTACAACGCGGCAGTCTTCTTTTACTTTGCCGGTGACTTTCAGGGAATTGATGATTCCTGCAAGAACAACAATCGCTGTTCCGTGTTGGTCATCGTGAAATACCGGAATGTCGAGAATCTTTTTCAGACGTTCCTCGATCTCAAAACAGCGCGGTGCGGAGATATCCTCCAGGTTGATTCCGCCGAACGCAGGGGAAATATTGACAATTGTCTGAATGATTTCTTCCGTGTCCTGGGTAGCAAGACAGATTGGAACTGCATTTACACCGCCGAATTCTTTGAAAAGTACGGCTTTGCCTTCCATAACAGGCATTGCGGCTTCAGCGCCGATGTTGCCAAGGCCCAGAACCGCGCTGCCGTCAGAGATTACGGCGATTGTGTTTGCTTTCATTGTATACTTATATGCAGCTTCTTTATCTTTTGCAATGACTTTACATGGCTCAGCAACACCTGGGGTATATGCTACAGCGAGATCTTCACGGCTGTTGACATGTGCTTTTGAAGCAATTTCCAGTTTTCCCTGCCATTTTTCATGCATTTCTAATGCTTTTTCATTTGTTGTCATCTCATTACTCACCTTTTCTATTATTAAATTAGAAGGAAAAATTTCCTGCCGTAATCAATCATACCATTGTTAATGGGGCAAATCAACAGGACAGTTTCAAAAAAAGACTTTCTATTTTTTAGGAAATGGTGTATAATGCGGATATAATTTCAGTGACTGGCCAGTTCAGGCCGGGTATTCCCATGGATTTAAAGTATATATGGAAAGGAAGAATATATGAGTGCAATGAGAGAAAAGTATGAGACTCTGTCTTTGGCAGCTTTAAAAAGTATTGCAAAGGCGAGGGGACTGAAAGGAGTATCTGCTATGAAAAAAGCGGATTTGATCGAAGCGATGGTGGCAGAGGATGAAAAAGACAATGTCAAGGAAGTGAAAGCGGAGATAAAAAATGAGAAACAGGGAAGTATTGATATCGAACAGCTTGACAGTGGGGATACCGCGAACGGGATTTTAGAAGTACTTCCAGATGGTTACGGATTTATAAGATGTGCCAATTACCTGCCGGGTGAGAATGATGTGTATGTGTCCCCGTCACAGATACGGAGATTTAATTTAAAAACGGGAGATATCATCGCCGGAAATACGAGGGTGAAGACACAGTCTGAGAAGTTCAGTGCGCTTTTGTACCTGACGAAAATCAATGGACTTTCACCGTCAGAAGCATCCAAGCGGTTTAATTTTGAAGATATGACTCCGATTTTTCCAAATGAGAGGCTGAGGCTTGAATGTCAGGGGAGCAGTACGGCAATGAGAATTGTAGATCTTCTTTCCCCGATCGGAAAGGGACAGAGGGGAATGATTGTGTCTCCGCCGAAAGCCGGTAAGACAACCCTGTTGAAAGAGGCCGCGCTTTCCGTAAGGAAAAATAATCCCGAAGTACATCTTCTGATACTGCTGATCGATGAGCGTCCGGAGGAAGTGACAGATATTAAAGAGACGATCGAAGGAGACAATGTAGAGGTAATATATTCTACATTTGATGAGCTCCCTGAGCATCATAAAAGGGTATCAGAGATGGTGATCGAGCGTGCGAAGCGTCTTGTGGAACATAAGAAGGATGTGATGATCCTGCTTGACAGTATCACAAGGCTTGCGAGGGCCTATAACCTTACAGTTCCGCCGAGCGGACGTACATTATCAGGAGGTCTTGATCCGGCAGCCCTTCATATGCCGAAACGGTTCTTTGGTGCAGCCCGTAATATGAGAGAGGGCGGAAGTCTGACAATTTTAGCAACATCCCTTGTCGATACAGGAAGTAAAATGGATGATGTAATTTATGAAGAGTTCAAAGGTACGGGTAACATGGAACTTGTGCTTGACCGTAAGCTTTCAGAGAAGAGAGTGTTCCCGGCAATTGATATACCAAAATCCGGGACAAGAAGGGAAGATCTTCTGCTGACGAAAGAAGAGCAGGAAGCAGTCTATCTGATGCGCAGGTCATTAAATGGCATGAAGGCAGATGAGGCAGTGGATAACATACTGAATCTGTTTTCAAGGACAAAGAACAATGTGGAATTTGTCCAGATGGTAAAGAAAACAAAAATCTTGTAGAATAAATGCTAAAACAGCTTGCCAATCGCATAAATATGTGATACAATAACAAAGCTGTTTAAGAAGACAATTCGGTGAATGCAGTCGTCGACTGCAAGATTACCTTGCGATTGGCGTATTGCTTTCGCGTACTAATATGAAAAATAAAGAGGTGAAAATCATGAAAAAAGGAATACATCCAGAATATCATCAGGCAACTGTAACTTGTAACTGTGGAAACACATTTGTAACAGGTTCAACAAACGAAGATATCCACGTAGAAATCTGTTCAAAATGCCATCCATTCTACACAGGACAGCAGAAAGCTGCTCAGGCTCGTGGCCGTGTTGATAAGTTCAACAAAAAATACGGAATTCAGGAATAAGGGAAACAAAACATGCAGGTTGAGGGTTGAGGTTGTAAAATCTCAGCCCTTATTGTTTATGAAACAGAAAAATTCAACGTATTGAGGAACGGCAGTTTTATTTATAGAAGGAGAAATGTATGAAATCATCTAATATTGGAGGTCAGGCAGTCCTCGAGGGAATCATGATGAAGAACCGGGATGCTTATTCAGTCGCGGTCCGGAAACCGGACGGCGAGATCGAGGTGAAAACAGATGAGTATAACAGTGCGATCAAGTTTAAGAAACTGACGCAGATCCCGTTTGTCAGAGGTGTCTTTAATTTTATAGATTCTCTGGTGCTTGGAATGAAGACGCTGACTTATTCCGCAAGTTTTTATGAGGAAGAAGAGGAAGAGGGGGAAGAAGTTTTAAGTGATGCACAGATTGCAAAAAGAGAGAAGCAGGAAAAAGTGCTGATGAGCGTTACTGTGGCAGTATCCATTGTTCTGGCAGTCGCAATTTTTATGGTACTGCCTTATTTTCTGACGGATCTTCTGAGTAAAAAAGTATCTTCCGCAGGAGTCAGGGCGATTTTGGAAGGACTGGTACGTATTGTAATTTTTGTTGGTTATATATTGTTGATTTCCCAGATGAAAGATATTAAGAGGGTGTTCATGTACCATGGGGCAGAGCACAAATGTATCAACTGTATTGAACATGGGCTTCCGCTGACGGTAGAAAATGTCAGGAAAAGTTCGAAGCAGCATAAACGCTGCGGCACAAGCTTTCTTCTCTTTGTGATGCTGATAAGTATTATTTTATTCTTTTTCATCAGGGTTGATTCTCCTGTGATGCGTGTAGTAATCCGTATTCTGTTGATTCCGGTGATTGCGGGGATTTCTTATGAGCTGATCAAGTGGGCGGGAAACAGTGATAACCCGGTAGTGTGTCTGCTGAGTAAACCAGGACTCTGGCTTCAGGGACTGACCACAAGAGAGCCGGATGATAAAATGATTGAAGTTGGAATCCAGGCGGTAGAGGCAGTATTTGACTGGAAAGCATACCTGAAAGAAAATTATGGTATGGCATGTGAGGAAAAGTAACATGACCATAAAGGAAATTCTGGATCAGGGGAAAAAGGAATTAAAGGAAGCAGGCATTCAGGAGGCAGATCTGGATGCCTGGCTTTTGCTTGAATCTGTCACAGGAATCAGCCGTGCCATGTACTATGTGCGGCAGAGTGAAGAACTGCCCGAAACACAGGAAATGCAGTATCTGGAAGCCGTTGCGCGCAGAAAGAAGCGGATTCCCCTTCAGCATATTACCGGGGAACAGGAATTTATGGGACTTACCTTTCAGGTGAACCATTCGGTGCTTGTGCCAAGGCAGGATACAGAGATTCTGGTTGAGGAAGCGCTGAAGACCGCGGTTCCGGGCATGAGAATCCTTGATATGTGTACCGGATCGGGATGCATACTGATCAGTATGGTACAGTTTATGAAAGACAAAGGGATCCTGCCGGGGGCATGCACGGGAACAGACATTTCCGGCGAAGCACTCTTGGTTGCAAAAGAGAATGCAGACCGCTATGGACTGGATCTTACATTCGTACAGGGGAATCTGTTTGAAAATGTTGCGGGAACCTATGATTTGATTGTATCAAATCCGCCGTACATCAGAACTTCTGAGATTGCGTGTCTGGAGCCGGAAGTCAGAGATCATGATCCGAAGCTTGCGCTTGACGGGAAGGAAGACGGACTTTATTTTTACCGGAAGATTGCAGAGAGTGCACCGGAATATATGGCAGAGAACGGCTGTCTGTATTTTGAGATCGGTTTCGACCAGGCGGATGACGTGAAAAAGCTCATGGAGGATAACGGATTTGCCCGGGTTACAGTGAAAAAGGATCTGACAGGTCTTGACCGTGTCGTGTATGGCGTGTACAATAAAGCAGAGAAATTAGGGAGGAATTAACATGTTTGACAAATTAGAAGATTTGCTGATTCGTTATGAGGAGATCATGGGTGAACTGCAGGAACCGGATGTGGTGAATGACCAGGAACGTTTCCGCAAACTGATGAAAGAGCAAAATGACCTGACACCGATTGTTGAGGCATATAAAGAATATAAAGCAAGCAAGCAGGCGATCGAAGACAGCCGGATGATGCTGGAAGAAGAATCTGACGAAGAGATGCGTGAACTTGCCAAGGAGGAACTGAACGAGGCAAAGGCGCGTGTGGAGGAGCTGGAGAAGGAGATGAAGATTCTGCTTCTTCCGAAAGACCCGAATGATGATAAGAACGTTATCGTGGAAATCCGCGCGGGAGCCGGCGGAGACGAGGCAGCGCTTTTCGCGGCAGAAATCTACAGAATGTATGTGCATTACGCAGAAGGAAGACGCTGGAGAGTCGAGATGATTTCCCTGAATGAGAATGGAATCGGCGGATTTAAAGAGGCAGTATTCATGATCACCGGACAGGGGGCATTTTCAAGGCTGAAATATGAAAGCGGTGTCCACCGTGTACAGCGTGTACCGGAGACGGAATCCGGCGGAAGAATCCATACATCTACCATTACAGTAGCGATCATGCCGGAGGCAGAAGAAGTCGACGTAGAACTTGATATGAACGATTGTAAATTCGATGTGTTCCGTGCATCGGGAAATGGTGGACAGTGTGTCAATACAACAGACTCCGCAGTCCGTCTGACACATATTCCGACCGGAATTGTCATCTCCTGCCAGGACGAAAAATCACAGCTTAAAAATAAAGACAAAGCATTGAAAGTACTCCGCTCAAAACTCTATGAGTTAGAATGTGCAAAACAGCACGACGCAGAGGCAGAGGCAAGAAAGAGCCAGGTAGGAACCGGAGACAGATCCGAAAAGATCCGTACCTACAACTTCCCGCAGGGCCGTGTGACTGATCACCGGATCAAGCTCACACTTCATAAATTAGACTCCATTTTGAATGGGGATTTAGACGAAGTCATCGACAGTCTGATTGCAGCAGACCAGGCAGCGAAACTTGCAAATATGAATAATTAACTTCAATTTGGGACGTAATCCTTTTCAGGTGGATTACGTCCCCAACTGCATTTAGACGTGTCCCAAAATGCAAAAAAAGGGGGAAAAGACATGAAAGAGAAACTAAAGAAATTATTTTCATACTATAAGCCGTACAAGGGTTTGTTTTACAGCGATATGTTTTTTGCAATCCTTGGAGCGGGGGTTACGCTGGTGATTCCGCTGATTGTCCGGTATATTACGAATGAAGTTGTATACTTCAGCATGGAGGATGCCAGACGGGCGGTTGTTCTCCTTGGAGCAGTGCTGCTTGTGCTTGTTGTCATTGAGTTTTGCTGCAATTTTTATATCGGGTATTTCGGACATATCATGGGAGCGAAGATGGAAGCTGATATGCGCAGTGACATTTACGGGCATTACCAGAAGCTGACATTTGCTTTTTATGATAATCAGAAGGTCGGACAGCTGTTGTCCAGAATTACGAGCGATTTGTTCGACATCAGCGAGCTTCTGCACCATGGACCGGAGGATCTGGTGATCTCGGTCATCAAGATTGTGGGTTCTTTTATCATTCTGATGCTGGTGAATGTGAAACTTGCGTTAGCGGCGTTTGCATTTATTCCACTGATGGCAGTGTTTGCGTTTTACTATAACCGTAAGATGAAGACTGCGTTTAAAAGAAACCGTGAGAAAATCGGTGAGATTAACGCGCAGATTGAAGACAGCCTGTCCGGAATCCGGGTGGTGAAGTCTTTTGCAAATGAAAAAGAAGAGATGCGCAAATTTAATCAGGGCAATGAGAATTTTGTGGCAGCGAAAAAGATGAGTTATCGTTACATGGGAATTTACAACTCAGGACTTGGAGCGATGACAACACTTGTGACAGTTGTAGTTCTGCTTGCAGGTGTGATGCTTTTGATGAACGGTAAAATCAAAGTGACAGATTTGATCACATTTCTTCTCTATATCAACAATTTTACAGACCCGGTGAGGAAACTTGTGAACTTTACAGAGCAGTTTCAGAACGGTTATTCCGGATTTGAGCGTTTCCTTGAAATTATTTCCATTGCGCCGGATATCAAAGATATTGAGGATGCTGTATCTGTGGGCACACTAAGAGGGGATATTGCGTTTGAAAATGTTTCATTTCATTATGAAGATCAGGAAGAAAAGGTGCTGAATCATATCAATCTGGATGTAAAAGCGGGAGAGTATCTGGCGCTTGTAGGTCCGTCCGGAGTCGGGAAAACGACACTTTGCAGTCTGATTCCACGATTTTATGATGTGACTGAAGGGGCAATTAAGATGGATGGAATTGATATCCGCAGGATGAAACTTCAGGAACTTAGGAATAACGTCGGAATTGTTCAGCAGGATGTTTATTTATTTGCCGGAAATATAATGGATAATATCCGCTATGGAAAGCCGGATGCTACGGATGAAGAAGTCGTGAGAGCGGCAAAAAATGCAAATGCACATGAGTTTATCATGAGTTTCCCGGATGGATACGATACGGATATCGGGCAGAGAGGAGTAAAACTCTCCGGCGGACAGAAACAGAGATTGTCAATAGCGAGGGTATTTCTGAAGAACCCGCCGGTCCTGATCTTTGACGAGGCAACCTCAGCGCTCGATAACGAGAGTGAGAAAGTGGTACAGCAGTCACTGGAACATCTGGCGAAGAACCGGACAACTTTTGTCATCGCACACCGCCTGTCAACGATCCGCAATGCCCAGAAAATTCTCGTGCTGACAGAGGATGGAATCGCAGAGGAAGGGACGCACGAAGAACTCCTTTCCAAAGGCGGAATCTACCAGTCACTGTACGAGATGCAGTTTCGTTAATTCAGTTCCGGTTTCCCCTCATTAAATCTTAATCTTTTTTTAATCAATTGACGCAAAAGTTGGGATACTATAGAAAGAAAGTACATGTTGGAGGGCAGAAGATGGATGGCCGGATTCTTATTGTAGATGATGAAATGGAGATCGCAGATCTCGTAGAATTGTATTTGCAGAATGAAGGGTTTACTGTATTAAAATGTTATGATTCACAGAGTGCCCTGGAACATATCAGGAAAGGCCAGATTGATCTGGCAATTCTGGACATCATGCTCCCGGATATCAGTGGAATTAAGCTCTGTACGACGATTCGTGAGAAGTATAAGTATCCTGTAATTATGCTGACGGCAAGAGATGGAGAACTTGACAAAATAAATGGCCTGACATTTGGGGCGGATGATTATATTACGAAGCCATTCAGGCCGTTGGAAATGATTGCAAGAGTAAAAGCGCAGCTTCGCAGGTACTTCGAATATTCCGGCGCCGGCGGGCAGAAAAATGAGATTATAGAGATCGCAGGTCTTGTGCTTGATGTGGAAAATCATGAGTGTATGGTAAATGGAGTGCCGGTGATATTAACTCCCACGGAATTTTCTGTACTTAAAATACTTTGTCAGAAGAGAGGGAAGACTGTTTCTGGAGAGACAATTTTCCATGAGCTGTGGGGGGATGAATATTACAGCAAGAGCAACAATTCCATCAGTGTGCATATCAGACATCTCAGAGAGAAGCTGGGAGACACTGCAGAGAAGCCAAAGTACATTAAAACGGTGTGGGGAGTGGGATATAAGATTGAAGAACAATAAAAGTATGCCGGGAGAGAATTATAGTTTTCTGAAAAAAAAGTTATTTTTGCGGATGATGACAGCAGCTATGATAGTGGCGGGAGTATGCATCGGAGTTTATGTATTTCTGCGGGGAAGAACTGCGACTGCGATCATTGAATATCTTATTACGAAGCTGGATCTGAGTCTTTCGGATTCATATAACGTATACCGCCAGGTGATTCGGAACCAGTTTGGAATGATTATATCAGCGGCACTCATTGTTCTGTGCGTCTGTGTATTTGTTGCTGCATTCTGGGTAATTTCTTCATATATTATAAAATTGTTTCATCAGGTAAATGGTGGGCTGGAAGCGATTGTTCATCCCGATGATCAGATGCAGCAGCTCCCGGATGAACTGGAATTCATTGAGCAAAGACTCGAGCACTGCCGGCGGATTTTAAATGACAGAGAACAGGAAGTAAAGACGGCGGAACAAAAGAAAAATGATCTGGTCGTCTATCTTGCACATGATATCAAAACGCCGTTGACCTCGGTGATCGGATATCTGAATCTTCTGCACGAAGCACCAGATATGCCTGCCGTCCAGCGCATAAAGTATACAGGTATAACGCTTGATAAGGCGTATCGTCTGGAAGAACTGATCAATGAATTTTTTGAGATAACACGCTATAATCTGCAGTCAGAGGATATCCAGAAAGAGGAAATCGATCTCTATTATATGATAGTTCAGATGAAAGAAGAATTCTATCCGATTCTTGCGGCGAAGGAACAGAAGGTGAATCTGCATGCGGATGAGAGCCTGAAAGTATATGGGGATCCGGACAAACTTGCCAGAGTATTCAATAATATATTAAAAAATGCGGCGGTTTACGGCAGTTTTGGAAGTACGATTGACATTACTGCGTGCAAAAAGGAACAGACAGTAGAAATTGCATTTGCCAATCAAGGGAAGACGATACCGGCACAAAAATTACAGTCTGTCTTTGATAAGTTTTTCAGGATTGATGAATCCCGCAGCTCCAATACAGGCGGGGCCGGACTGGGGCTTGCGATTGCGCGGGAGATCGTAGTGCTTCACGGGGGAACAATCCAGGCGGAAAGTGAAGATGGAGTGACAGTATTTACAGTCATCCTGCCATTAAAATAAATAATTCTTAAGAATCAGACAACAGAAAGTTAAAAAACAGCCCTTTTCTTTATGGTTAGATAGACATATAGAAAGGGGCTGAATCTATGTATAAAAAGAAACGAAAATCAAGAAAAAAGAAAATAAAGATTCTGATTCTGGAAATGTTGTTAACCGTGGGTCTGATTGCATCAATGGTGAAAATGTTCACACATCAGCCAGCCCAGGGTATAGCAGAAGAGGTAAAGGGTGATACTGTAAACACAGATTTTGATCTGAGTACATTGTCAAGCCAACATGTGTTTTTGATGCGCAGGGAGGATGGCAAAGTACTTCTGAATCTCAAAGGTGAGGAGAAAATATATCCGGCATCGATGACGAAGATTATGACGGTAATGCTTGCCGCAGAGCAGACCGGGAATCCCATGAAGGAAGTAAGACTTCCGGATGACTTCCAAAGGCTTTACGAAAGTAATGCATCCATGGCGGGATTTTCCCCTGGTGAAACGGTAACCACAGAGGATCTCTTCTATGGCGCGCTGCTGCCATCAGGTGCCGATGCATGTCTTGGTCTCGCATGCGAGGTGAGCGGAAGTGAGGAGATGTTTACGGATTTGATGAATAAAAAAGCGAAGGAACTGGGTCTTTCGCATACGCATTTCACTAATGCGGACGGGCTGCACGACATGGATCATTATAGTACGGCGAAAGAGATTGCGCTGCTTTTGGATAAAGCGCTTGACGAGCCGGAATTTTACAAAGTGTTCACATCGAAAAGTTATCTTACTTCAAAAAGCACATCACACCCGGACGGAATATGGATGTCAAGTACACTTTTCGATCAGCTGGATACCAGTACCTTTCCTTCCGGAGAGCTGCTGGGAGGAAAGACCGGATATACAGACGAAGCAGGATTGTGTCTGGCAAGCCTTGCGGTGATTGATGGACAGGAATATATTCTTGTCACGGCAAAAGCACCGGGATCTCATCAGACGGAACCGCTTCATATTATGGATGCGGTCAGCATTTACACAGACTTTATGCGTCCCGTAGAATGATAAGCTGTCCGGGGAGGCAAATGCATTTCCCCATACAAGAAAAAAGTGACAAACCATATCTAGTTATGGTATACTAATCTTTATTAGAATTTTATCAACAGATAAAGAAGAGGCAATGATTATGAAAGAATATAATTTTAAAAGACCCGAGATAGAAGATAAAGAGCTGATCAGTTCTTACTTTCGCAAGTATCAAAGCAGAAGCTGTGAGCGGACTTTCGTAAATGTATTTCTCTGGTCACGGCACTACAGCGTAACCTTTGCGGTCGTTGAGAATGCGCTTGTGTTTAAGGAAGAAGATGAGGACGGACTTGCATTTGCATATCCTGCCGGAGCGCCTGAGGATGTGAAAAATGCCCTGGAAGCTTTGATGGAGTATAGTGAGTCCAGAGGTTATCCATTCACTTTGTATAATGTGACAGAAGAACATTTTGCACAGCTGAACGAATGGTATCCGGACGAGTTCCAGATCGAGTACAACAGAGATGCTGCAGATTATGTATATGAATCAGAGAAACTTGCCACATTATCGGGGAAAAAACTCCACAGCAAGAGAAATCATATCAATAAGTTCAAGATTGTGAATGAGAACTGGAATTATGAAACGCTGACAGATGAGAATGTAGAAGAATGTTTCCAGATGGCATTAAGGTGGCGGAATGATAACGGCTGCGATGCAGATGAAGAAAAAAACGCAGAGATGTGTGTGACCTTAAATTCACTCAGGCTTTTTAAAGAGCTGGGAGAAAAGGGCGGAATTCTGAGAGTAAACGGCGAAATCGTCGCATTTACCCTTGGGGAGCCGGTATCAGACGATACGTTTGTCGTTCATATTGAGAAAGCATTTGCAGAAGTGGACGGCGCCTACACGATGATCAACCAGCAGTTTGTACAGCATGAGTGTATGGATTATAAATATGTGAACAGAGAAGAGGACACCGGGGCAGAAGGGCTTCGGAAAGCAAAACTTTCGTATAAACCGGTATTTCTTGTTGAAAAGGGAATTGTAACCAGAAAATAAGTGGATCAGAGGGCGGGGGTAAAACTCCGCTTCATTATAATTATAAAGTAAAGGAGAGTAACGATGATTTCAAAGAAGATGGAAAATATGGTAGCAAACAGTTCTGCGATCCGAGCAATGTTTGAGGAAGGCAACCGCCTTGCGAAAATTTACGGGGCAGAGAATGTATTTGACTTCAGTCTCGGCAATCCCAATGTTCCGGCGCCGGAAGCGGTGAAGAGCGCAATTAAGGAAATCTTGGATGATGAGGATCCGGTTCTTGTACATGGATATACGAACAGCAACGCAGGATACGAAGATGTCCGGAAAGCGGTTGCTGATTCACTGAATGAGAGATTCGGCACATCCTTTGCCGCAAATAATATCACAATGACCGTTGGAGCCGCAGGGGGACTGAATGTCATTTTGAAGACACTGTTAAATCCTGGGGATGAGGTGATTGTGTTCGCGCCGTATTTTGGTGAGTACAGAAGTTATACATCCAATTATGACGGAGTTCTGGTAGAAATATCTCCTGACACTGAGACGTTTCAGGTAAAGCTTGACGAGTTTGAGCAGAAAATTACAGCGAAGACAAAAGCGGTCATCATCAATAATCCGAACAATCCTACAGGGGTTGTATATTCCGAGGAGACGATTCAGAAACTGGCATCTATCATGGAAGCAAAGCAGGAAGAGCTGGGAACAGACATTTATCTGATCTCTGATGAGCCGTATCGTGAACTCGTGTATGACGGGGCATTTGTTCCATATCTTACAAAGTATTACAGAAACACAATTGTAGGCTATTCATTCAGTAAATCCCTTTCTCTTCCGGGAGAGCGTATCGGATATCTTGTAATTCCGGATGAAGTAAAGGACAGTGAACTTGTGATCAACGCGGCAAATGTGGCGACGAGAATTTTAGGTTTTGTCAATGCGCCGACACTGCAGCAGAAGATGGTGGCAAAATGTCTCAATGAAAAAACGGATATTTCCTATTACGACAGAAACCGGGAAACTCTTTATAATGGCCTGAAAGATTGCGGATTCGAGTGTATTAAGCCGGAAGGAGCTTTTTATCTGTTTGTGAAATCTCCGGTTGCCGATGAGAAAGCATTCTGCGCGAAGGCGAAAGAGTTTAACCTTCTGATTGTGCCGGGAAGCTCCTTTGCCTGCCCGGGATATGTGAGGCTTGCATACTGTGTGTCTTACGAGACGATTGTAAATTCACTGCCGAAATTTAAAGAGCTTGCGAAAGAATACTTTTAACTATACATAGAGGGATGAATGATGAAAGCATTTGAACAAAATATAAGGAAAGTGGAACCGTATGTGCCTGGCGAACAGCCGCAGCGCAAGGTAATTAAATTAAATACAAATGAAAATCCTTATCCTCCGGCAAAGGGAGTAGAAAGGGCACTGCGGGAACTGGATACAGACCGGATGAGACTGTATCCTGACCCTGCGGCCAGAGAACTGGTGAATGCACTGGCTGATTTTTACAGTGTAGACCCGGAGCAGGTTTTCGTAGGTGTCGGGTCCGACGATGTGCTGGCAATGTGTTTTCTCACCTTTTTCAATTCAGAGAAACCGATTTTCTTTCCGGAGACTTCGTATTCTTTCTATAAGGTTTGGGCGGAACTTTACAGAACCCCATATGAATGCATCAGCCTTACGGAAGACTTCCGGATCTGTCCGCAGGATTATTACAAAGAGAACGGGGGCGTGATTTTTCCAAATCCCAATGCGCCTACATCGGTGTATGAGTCGCTTGAGACGGTGGAAGATATCATCAGCCATAACCAGGATGTCATTGTCATTGTAGATGAGGCATATATTGACTTCGCAGGAGAATCAGCCTTGAAACTCATAGATAAATATGATAATCTGATTGTTGTGCAGACTTTTTCAAAGGCACGTTCCATGGCCGGGATGAGAATCGGATATGCAATTTCAGGCAATAAGAAACTCATTTCCTATCTGAACGATGTGAAATATTCTTTTAACTCCTATACGATGGATCTGACGTCGATTGTCTGCGGAGTAGAAGCTGTGAAGGACAGAGCTTATTTTGAAGAAACAGTTAAAAGGATTGTAGATACAAGAGAATGGGCCAAAGAGGAGTTGAGGGAACTGGGATTTGTATTTCCCGAGCCAAAGGCCAATTTTATCTTTGCGTCACATCCTGAATATAGTGCAGAAGAGTTATTCAAAGCATTGAAAGAACATGATATTTTCGTCCGGTACTTTGGGTCGGGCAGGACAAAGAATTATCTGCGCATTACTATTGGTACACCCGAAGAGATGGAACAGCTGTTTTCATTCCTCCGGGATTACATGAAAAAATAAGAGGAGTTTAATTTATGGCAGAATCATTGGTGAACTGGTTTATCGGTGCACTGGGGGGAAAAATTGGCAAAGAGGCAATTGTGTTTATCATTTCCATGGTTCCGATTCTGGAGCTCCGCGGCGGACTTTTAGCTGCCGGGCCGGCGCTTCTGAATATCGATCAGTGGAAGGCGATCCCGATTTGTATCATTGGCAATCTGATCCCGATTCCATTTATCCTTTTGCTGATCACAAAGATCTTTGACTGGATGAAGGGAACAAGGAAATTAAAACCAATCGTAGAGAAACTGGAAGCAAAAGCGATGAGCAAAAGTGACAGAATCGGAAAATATGAATTCTGGGGTCTTGTGCTCTTTGTGGGAATTCCGCTTCCAGGTACCGGTGCATGGACAGGGGCACTGATTGCATCCCTGCTTGGCATAAGATTCAGGAAAGCATTTCCTGCGATCGTACTCGGAGTGCTGCTGGCATCCGTGATTATGACAATATTGTCCTATACAATTTTAGGATCCATCATAGGGCACGTTTAAAAATTACTCTCTGGCAGCTGAGTGCCCCGCAAAGCGGGAGCACGCAGATGACAGGAATGAATTTTCAAATAAGCCCCAGGTTAGACTGGAAGAAAAGGTCTCGGATGTATGAAAAGTGATAAAACTTTTGCGCATTCTGAGGCCTTTGTTTGTTATAAAAGAAAAAAGATGCATAGACAGGAGGTTATGGATATGGAATTCAGTCATGAACTGGTCATCCCGAATGAGGATCTTCCATTTCGGATGTTTATTTTCGAAGGAAAAGATGGGGGCTATGTGAGAGAAAAACACTGGCACCGGTCAATTGAGATTTTTGCTGTGTTTGAAGGCGATATCGAATTTTTCATAAATTCAGAAGAATATCATCTGTTACCCGGTGACTTTATACTTGTGAATTCCAATGAAATCCACTCCATCAGAGCACCGCGCACAAATCAGACGATTGTGCTGCAGATTCCGCTGAAAGTATTTGAAAAATACTATACAGGGGAACAGTTTATCCGGTTTTCGCACAGTTCAAGAATACAGGATGACCAGGTAACACAGCTGATTGCCTCCATGTACCGTACATACGGGGCGAAACAGTGTGGATACGAGCTGAAGGTGCAGAGTGAGTTTTTTATGCTTGTCTATCTTCTTGTCACAAAATACCGCGAAACAAAAGTAAATCCTGATATCCTCAGATATAACAAAAAGTTGAACCGCCTTTCTACAATTACAGCTTATATCCGTGATAATTATACAAAAGAAATGTCTCTCGAGAGTCTGGCAGAGATTTTCGGTTATTCACCGGCGTATTTGTCGAGGATGTTTCAAAAGTACGCAAAAATAAATTATAAAACATACCTTCAGGATATCCGTGTGGAGTATGCATACAAAGAACTGGCCAATACAGATAACACGATCAGCGACATCGCCGTGAATAATGGGTTTCCTAACAGTAAAGCGTTCTCAAAGGCATTTAAGGCGAAGTACGGATATCTTCCGAGTGAATACCGGAAAAATAGAAAAAGACAAAAAAGTGACATTGATTAGCCAAATTTTTGGTCGATAATAATAAAAAAAGCTGATAAAATTACCTCATGAGAAACAAAGTAGACAAAGAGGGAAAGAAAGTTAGAAATAACTGCTTTCCCAGGCAATCTCCAGGAGGTAGGAAAATGGAAATTCAAAAGGTGACGGATCCATCGTTTGGAAAGTATGGAAAAGTGCTGGAAGGATATGATACCGGGAGGCTCTTAAAGGAAATGGAACACACACCGCTTCCGGGCGATGTGATCTATGTGCCGTCGGTCGAGGAACTGGAAGCACTTCCGGTTGCAAAAGAGCTGAGAGACAGGGCATACGGTGGGCTTCCGATTCAGATTGGATTCTGTAACGGTAATAACAAGAAATTAAATGCTCTCGAATACCACAGATGCTCAGAAGTCAATATCGCAGTGACGGACTTGATACTTCTGATTGGAATGCAGCAGGACATTGCGCCAGACTATACATATGACACTGCAAAAGTAGAAGCCTTTCTTGTTCCGGCAGGCACCGTGATTGAAGTTTATGCGACAACACTTCACTATGCGCCGTGTACAGCGGCAGAAGGTGGATTCCGCTGTGTTGTAGTGCTGCCTCAGGGAACGAACACAGACCTGGATGCAGAATACGATATTTCAACAGAGGATCAGCTTTTGACAATGAAGAACAAATGGTTGATTGCTCATGAAGAAGCTGGAATTGAAGGTGCATTTAACGGTTTGAGAGGAACAAATATAACTTTAGAATAAGAAAAAATTCAGGAGGATAATAGAATGAACAACATGCCAAAAGTAAAACTTGGAATTGTAGCAGTCAGCAGAGACTGTTTCCCGGAAAGCTTGTCTGTATCAAGAAGAGAAGCACTTGTGAAAGCCTATACAGAAAAATACGGTGATGCGGATATTTATGAATGTCCGGTATGTATCGTAGAGAGTGAAATCCATATGGTACAGGCTCTGGAAGACATCAAGAATGCAGGATGTAACGCACTTTGTGTATATCTTGGCAACTTTGGACCGGAGATCGCAGAGACATTGCTTGCGAAACACTTTGACGGACCGAAAATGTTCGTTGCAGCAGCAGAAGAAAGCGGTGATAACCTCTGCCAGGGACGTGGAGATGCATACTGCGGAATGCTCAATGCGAGCTATAATCTGAAACTGCGCAACATCAAAGCTTATATCCCGGAATATCCGGTAGGAAACGCCGAAGAATGTGCAGACATGATTCATGAATTCCTTCCAGTTGCCCGCGCAGTTGTTGGACTTGCGAGCTTAAAGATCATCAGCTTTGGACCGCGTCCGCTGAATTTCCTTGCTTGTAACGCTCCGATCAAACAGCTTTATAATCTGGGAGTCGAAATTGAGGAGAACTCAGAGCTTGATTTATTCGAGGCGTTCAATAAACATGCAGGGGATGAAAGAATTCCTGCAGTTGTAAAAGAGATGGAAGAGGAACTTGGCGCAGGCAACAAGAAGCCGGAGATCCTTGAAAGACTTGCTCAGTATGAGATTACATTGAAAGACTGGGTAGAAGAGCACAAAGGTTACAGAGAATATGTGGCAATCGCAGGAAAATGCTGGCCGGCATTCCAGACACAGTTTGGATTTGTGCCATGTTATGTAAACAGCCGTCTGACAGCGCAGGGGATTCCGGTGTCCTGTGAAGTGGATATCTACGGAGCATTGAGCGAATTTATCGGAACAGTGATCAGCGAGGATACGGTAACACTGCTTGATATTAACAATACTGTACCGAATGACATGTACGAATCAGATATCAAAGGAAAATTCGATTACACACAGAAAGATACATTCATGGGCTTCCATTGTGGAAATACAGCGTCCAGCAAACTTTCTTTCTGTGAGATGAAGTATCAGATGATCATGGCAAGAGCACTTCCGGAAGAAGTAACACAGGGAACACTGGAAGGAGATATCATTCCTGGAGATATCACATTCTACAGACTTCAGAGTACGGCAGACTGTCAGCTGCGTGCTTATATTGCACAGGGCGAAGTGCTTCCGGTTGCGACACGTTCTTTCGGAGGAATCGGTATTTTCGCAATTCCGGAGATGGGAAGATTCTACCGTCACGTGCTGATCGAAGGAAACTACCCGCATCACGGAGCAGTTGCATTCGGAAATCACGGAAAAGCATTATATGAAGTATTCAAATATATTGGCGTGGATGTGGAGGAAATCGGATACAACCAGCCAAAAGGTGTCAGATATAAGACAGAGAATCCTTTTGCTTAAACAGCGAATGAAAATGAAACCACTTATTCAGGGCGCGGCGTAAACTGCCGCGCTTTTATCAAATAAATTCCGTCAAAATGAAGGAGGAAACATAAATGTTATACATAGGTGTTGATTTAGGTACATCCGCAGTAAAATTATTATTGATGGATGAGAAGGGGGAACTCAAAAAGATCGTATCGAAAGAATACCCGCTTTTCTTCCCGCATCCGGGCTGGTCAGAGCAAAATCCAAAAGACTGGTATGAAAAATCAGTGGAAGGAATCAAGGAACTGACAGCAGATTGCGACAAGAGCCAGGTGGCGGGAATCAGTTTCGGAGGACAGATGCACGGACTTGTGATTCTTGACAAAGACGATAATGTCATCCGTCCGGCAATTCTCTGGAATGATGGGAGAACAACGAAGGAGACAGATTATCTTAATAACGTTATTGGAAAAGAAAAGCTTTCTGAGTATACTGCAAATATTGCATTTGCAGGATTCACAGCCCCCAAAATACTGTGGGTGAAGGAAAATGAGCCGGAGAATTTCGCTAAAATAGAAAAAATCATGCTGCCAAAAGATTACCTTGCCTACAAGCTTTCAGGCACCTTCTGTTCAGAAATGTCAGATGCATCGGGAATGCTTCTGTTAGATGTCAAGAACCGCTGCTGGTCCGGGGAAATGATGGAAATCTGTGGGATTAAAGAGGAGCAGCTTCCAAAGTTATATGAAAGCTATGATGTTGTGGGAACACTGAAAAAAGAGGTGGCATCAGAACTTTCACTGCCGGAGAGTGTAAAAGTAATTGCAGGTGCCGGTGACAATGCAGCGGCAGCAGTCGGAACCGGAACTGTCGGTGACGGGATGTGTAATATCTCTCTCGGTACTTCAGGGACGATCTTTATATCCAGCAAAAATTTCGGGGTGGATGAGAATAATGCTCTTCACTCATTCGCGCATTCTGATGGGCACTATCATCTGATGGGATGTATGCTGAGTGCGGCTTCCTGCAATAAATGGTGGATGGATGAGATCTTACAGACAAAAGAGTATGGAAAAGAGCAGAGCAATATCAAAAAGCTGGGAGAAAACCAGGTGTTCTATCTTCCATATCTGATGGGAGAGCGATCCCCTCACAACGATCCGAAAGCGAGAGCTACATTCATTGGCATGACGATGGATACTTCAAGGGAAGACATGACACAGGCGGTTCTGGAAGGGGTAGCATTTGCGCTTCGTGATTCACTGGAAGTGGCAAGAAGCCTTGGAATTCAGATCGAAAGAACAAAGATCTGCGGCGGTGGGGCGAAGAGCCTGCTCTGGAAACAGATCATCGCAAATGTAATGAATCTGAAAGTAGATGTTATCGAAAGCGAAGAGGGACCGGCACTCGGCGGTGCAATGCTGGCCGCAGTCGGATGCGGAGAGTACGTAAGTGTGGAAGCGGCTGCAGAGGCACTCGTCCATGTGGTGGATACCGTGGAGCCGACACAGGAGCTTGTAGATAAATACGAAGAAAGATACCAGAAATTCAAGAAAATTTATCCGACAGTGAAAGGCCTGTTCCAGGAACTGGCCAGATAGCGTGTGACACTGATCTAGAGGACAATAAAAATAAATTTTTCCCGCCAGCCGGTAAATGGCTGGCGGTTGTTTCTTTTTTACAATATATGTACATATATCAATAAAGTTCAGGATTTACTCCCCATAAAGCCATCGGTTCTCCATGCGCTGAAAGACGGCATAGTCATCATCATACCGGATATCGTGGAAGGTGCGGGAAGATCTGGCGGGTGTTCCTGATGTTTCAAAATCAGGAATTTCACAACAGCGGCAGTGATTGCTGATGGAGTTATAAAGAGTCTGTCCGCAGAAATCACAGGTTTTCACACTGCAGATAAACCGTTTTTGCATTGGATCATAAAAATGATCATAGAATGCTTTATCAAGGCCCGTCATCCGAAGTCCGTTGTGCTGTATATTCCGGTGCCATGACTGATAGTGTTCGAATGCAATGCGGGAGGCTTCGTCTGAAAGCTGAAACATCTGTGCGACATCCCGCGGAGTTTTTAAGCCGCAGTAGTGGATTGCCATGCAGGGAGCGAGAAGACAGCTGGCGAAATAGTTTGCCTCCATCTCATTATCTTTCGTGTCTTTCGTATGGCCAAGAACATGATGACCGAGTTCATGGGCGAGAGAGAAGCGAATTCTCCGGGATGGTTTTTCATCGTTGTACGCTATAATCCGATGCGTTCCGTCGCGGAAAGATTCATCAGAATATTCATGACACATCTGGTATAATTCTTCGCTTTGCAGTTTTACTTTCTGATAAGTGACCACTGAATAGCCATATTGGTCAAGCAGGTCAAAACAGTCAATTGGAAATGTCTTAATGCGGCAGGTAATAAATACATTCAGAACATTCTTCAGTATATTTTCTCTGTTCAATTCTAATTTCGTCCTTTAAGTCAGATCAATTTCGGACAGAAGTTTGATCAGGCGCATTTTCTGTTCCGTAGAGAACGTTTTTCCGTTTCTCGCAATCAGCTGCTCAACATCTTCATAAGAAGGTTCCGCTTTTACAGGTGATTTTTCATCTGCCATTTCTTTGAGTTCTTCGATGGTTATCCCAAGATTTCTGCAGATCAGGTCAATATTGTTTACACTTGCCCGTCCGACTCCGTTTTTTAATATAGTATAAAGGGTACTTTCCGGAATTTTACATTTCTGGGCAAATGAGCGGATGGAGAATCCTCGTTCTTTGATCAGTTTTTCCAGAATTTTTGCTTCTTTCATATATTCACACTCCAATTATTTCGACATATTACTATCATTATATGCGAAAAATCGTAGAAAGTAAACATGATAATTGCGGAATACCGTATAAAAAGCATTGACATATTTTGGAATGCCGAGTATAGTATAAATATAGTTTACGGATTACAGTAAACACGCCCTTTAAAACAAACAAATGTTCGATAAATAAAATATAGCATGTTTTAAGAGGAGTGTCAACGGAAAAAGACGGGAGGATGCAAAATGGAGATGTTTGAATTTACAGATGCGGTAGATGACGCGGTGCAGCAGGCTGAGATTATCGAGAGTACCGCACAGGCAATATATGATGCAAGGCAATATGGTCCAAATACAATACAGACATATCAGAAAGGGCTGTATGGGGTGATCCAATCGATGATTTTATTAAAAAAAGATCTTGCACAAATCAGAGATGATACATATGGATGCAGAGAAGGAACAGATGGGACAGAAGTGTAAACGTATGTCTGGAGCACGCCAGGTCAGAGATTTTTATATTTTGCGCGCTCCAGTGAGAGATCCTTAGGAAAGTAAAGTTTTGATCAGTTCCTGCTTTTGTTCAGTGGAAAAAGCGGCCCGGTTCTGAGTCAGAAGTCTCTTTAGAGTCTCAAAATCAGAACATGACGCATCTGAGAGAGTGACAGATGCACCATGCCCAAGAATTTCATTCATATCTACCTGAAAATAATCTGCGATTTTTTCCAGAGTGTTCAAGTCAGGTTCGCGTTCGCCCTGTTCGTACATGCTCACTGTACTGCGGGCAATGCCGAGCTCACGTGCCAGTTCCGTCTGGGTTTTGTTCTGCTTCATGCGAAGTTTCTTAAATGTGGTTCCAAATCTGCTCATTTTATTTCCTCCTGAAAATATGTTTAATATCTGAATCGGATGTCTATGATACGGGAAACTTTCGAAATCCTTTACTGTCATCAGATTCAGTACGCCCTGCACCTATAATAGCACAAACCGTGAAATTTGAAAATATTAATGTCACAAACTGTAAAAAAATATATGATCATTCACTTTTGGCGGGAAATTGTAGAAAGAAAATAAAGAACAGATATATATTATCGGCATTCATCTAAAATAGCCCGGTACCGGGCTATTTTATCAAATCCTGATAGTCAGGATGTTTTTCAAACCATTTCACTGCGTAAGAGCATGTGAGAACTGCTTTTTTGTTCTGAGCTTTTAAATACCGGGCCGCAGCTTCCATAAGTTTTCCGGCGATGCCCTGGCCTCGGAGTGAATCATCTACGCAGGTATGGTTGATATCTACAGTGTCTGCGTCAATTGACGGAAATGTGACTTCGGCAAGAACATTGCCGTGATCATCGGGAAGGAAAATCTTATCCGAAGTATAGGTGAAATCCATGGTGATACCTCCTTTATAAAATTTGTCAGAAATTATAATTCAAAGTGGACATTCTCGAAATCTTTTACATAGTATTTTATGTTTTTCCGCCCTTTCTGAATAATCTCATGGCCTTCCGATTCCAGTTTTTCTTTCTGGGCCTCAATTCCGCCGGGGAATTTCGGATTTAATTCTCCATGGGCTTTTAACGTTCTCCAGTAGGGTGTTTCATTGTCTGTTCTCTGATAGCTGGCCCAGGCGGCGATGGATACGAAAATGCCGGCAGTGATCGGATCGGTAAAATCGGCGTTGTTTGTACGTGCGAGATAGTCACGGATAGCACCTACGGTTATGATTTTTCCATAAGGGATTTTTTTCATCAGTTGATCATAAATGACCGGAGGAGCAAAGTACATTTTTTCCCCGCCATATTTTTTAATGGAAGCTTCGTCGGTAACAATCTGTATTTTGGGCATATCTGTATCTTTGTGAAGCATTGCATTAAAGTCTTTTTTATCTTCATTTGCCATATCAGGCACCTCCTTTTTTCTAAGAATAATACATATTTTAGAGTCATGCAATGAGACGGTTTGAAATAATTAAGAATTGTTTTCAGAGCAGTTCATCAGACAGAATCATCGAAAAGAGAATTGATTACACAAAAGGATTGATCATAAAAAGATTGTAAGATTTAAAAAGTTTGGCGTCTTCTTTCGTGAAGATAAGTATGGATGAAAAGTCTTCTTCTTTCATAATATCAGAAGTAATTACTATTTTTCTGGCACAGGGGTGCATGGAGATGGAAGAAAGTCCTGCTGCGATTCCGGTCAGTGCTTTATGTTGAGAGAGGCCATCCATGGTACAGATCCAGACTTTGTCTATGGGGTGATCCTGATTTTCCAGAGTATAATTTTCCCAGACTTCGTATTTTTTACTGTAACCTGTATAGAAAGCGGTGCATTTTCCAATATCAGACAGATCATCCATATCATAGTATAACTGGACAGAATTACATTGGGAATCTGATGAATGAAACTGTTCGATCACGCTGCTGATGACCCGCTTACTCTGCCCGTCATATGTGTACATGTAGCGGCGGGAGAAAAATTCGCCGCTTTCTATCGGCTTCTGATCTTCATCTGGAACTGCAAGAAGTTCAGCGGGAGAGATGCCAAAGATAGATGCAAGTTCTTCTATCGTATCGACATCCAGAGAGATGGCACCTTTTTCATATTTGCATAAAGTTGATTTGCTTTTGTGGATCAGGCCGGCCAGCTCACCTAAGGAATATTTTTGTGCCAAACGGTATTTACGTATATTATTGCCTACAATTTTGTCTATTTGCATATGGATTACCCCATTTCATACGAAACAATTGTTTGTTAACATTTATCAAAATAGCGGGTATAAATAAAATAGATAGGAATATACTGTTGAAAGTTTCTTACATAAGTATAAATGTCGATAAGTTTCCTGTCAAGATACGCTTCTTTGTTTGATTTGTACAAATAATGCCTGCTTTCAATATATTTATCTTTCGAAGCTGTGAGAATACTATTGACATTTGCCGTGAACAAGATTAGACTGTACAGGAAAACAAAATTAGATAGGGGAGCTGGTGCAAAAGCCGGCTGAGAGTAAGACTGAATGTGTCTTTAACCCTTATACCTGATCTGGGTAATGCCAGCGTAGGAATCGAGATACTTTTACAATCAGTGGAATATTCCCGTCAGGTAGATACGAATACCTGGCGTTTTTTATTGCATGGGAAAATTCTTCGAACTTGCCTGTGTAATAAAAAGCCCTCCGGGCAGGATGCACACAATGTGCCAGGGAAGGGTGCTTTGCAGCTGCACATTGGCGCACAAAGTGTACAAGCCTTTCATGAGTGAGGGAGCCAGGGAGTTTAAGTGGACTGATCCATTTTGCGATTCCATAACAAAGAAGGAGGAAAATGTAATGAATGCAAGCGTAGCAATTCAGACACTGCCGGAGGCAGCAAATGACGAGGAACTGATCCGTATTGTTGATGAGGTAATTGCCTATATTAAGAGTACGGGGCTTAATTATTATGTAGGGCCTTTTGAGACGGCGATTGAGGGGGATTATGATGAGCTTATGGACATTGTAAAAGAGTGCCAGCACATCGCAGTGAGAGCGGGCGCGCCATCAGTGGCAGCTTATATCAAAGTGTCTTATAAGCCGGAAGGAGACGTGCTGACGATTGAGAAGAAAGTCACAAAACACCACCAGTAAAATCTGGCCGGTACTTGCCATAGCTGTCATTCTGGCGGTCTGGCAGACTGCCAGCGGAACCGGCCTGATATCAAAATTCATGCTTCCTTCGCCGATTGATGTGGTGAAGACTTTTATAGGAGAATTTCCGCTCTTGATGAGCAATGCAAAAGTCACACTTCTGGAAGCATTTATTGGTCTGCTCATGGGAATACTGACAGGATTTGTAATGGCCGTTGTGATGGACCGTTTTGATAAAGTGTACCAGGCGATGTATCCGCTGATTGTACTGACGCAGACCATACCTACAGTGGCGATCGCACCGCTTCTGGTACTGTGGTTCGGGTATGAAATGGTTCCGAAGGTGATTCTGATTGTAATTGTCACCTTTTTCCCGATTACAGTAAGCCTTCTCGACGGATTCCGGGCGGCTGATAAAGATACGGTCAGCCTGATGCGGTCGATGGGGGCATCGAAGATGCAGATCTTCTGGTTTGTAAAATGGCCCGGTTCTCTGAGCCAGTTTTTTGCGAGCCTGCGGATTTCAGTTTCTTATGCCGTTGTAGGTGCGGTGATTTCTGAATGGCTCGGCGGTTTTGAGGGACTGGGTGTATATATGATAAGGGTAAAAAAAGCATTTGCGTTTGATAAAATGTTTGCAGTTATATTTTTGATTTCAGCGATCAGCCTGCTGTTGATGTGGCTGGTGGATCTGCTGCAGAAAAAATGTATGCCCTGGAAGGAGAGAAAGTAAAGTGAAGAAGAAATTATTATCTTTTTTTCTGGCAGCAGCTATGGTGGGAACGCTGGCGGGCTGTGCCGGAAAGGGAACAGATGCAGAGAAAAAGAGTGAAGCGAAGAATGAAAAAATAACATTTGTACTGGACTGGACACCAAATACGAATCATACGGGATTATATGTGGCCGAGGAAAAGGGGTATTTTAAGGATGCCGGGATTGAGATTGAAATTGTACAGCCGCCGGAGGATGGAGCAGAAGTACTGGTTGCCTCGGGGAAAGCACAGTTTGGCGTCTCTTTCCAGGACAGCATGATGCCTGGAATTACGGGCGATGACGCACTCCCGATTGAGGCTGTGGCAGCGATACTGCAGCATAACACCTCTGGAATCGTTTCCCGCAAAGGCGAGGGAATGGACCGTCCAAAAGGGATGGAAGGGAAAAAATATGCGACCTGGGATCTGGATCTTGAGAAAGCGACCATCAAAAATGTGGTGGAAGCAGATGGCGGGGATTACAGTAAGATTGAGATGATTCCAAGTACAGTGACTGATGAAGTGTCTGCACTGGAGAGTAAATCTGTAGACGCGATCTGGATTTTCTACGGATGGGCAGGAATCGCAACAGAGGTGGCTGGACTTGAGACGGATTTCTTTGCATTTAAAGATATTGACAGTGCGCTTGATTTCTACACCCCGGTGATTATCGGTAATTCGAAGTGGATGAAAGAGAACCCGGACACAGCGAAAGCATTTTTATCAGCAGTGAAAAAGGGATATGAATACGCTGTCGCCAATCCGGAAGATGCGGCGGACATTTTGCTTAAGGCGGCGCCGGAGCTTGATGAGAAACTGGTGAAAGCCAGCCAGGAGTATATGAAAGACCAGTATATCGCAGATGCATCCCAGTGGGGATATATTGACCCGAAACGCTGGAACGCATTTTATGACTGGGTGAATGAAAATGGACTTTCTGAAAATGAAATCCCTGAGAATACAGGATTTACCAATGACTATCTGGAGAAATAATTTATGGCAGAGTTGATTGTAAAAGAAGTAACCATGTCCTATGATCAGGAAACGATTATCGAGGATGTATCTATAGAACTCCATGACAGAGAACTGGTGTGTCTTCTGGGCGCCAGCGGAGGCGGTAAAACAACTTTGTTTAATGTGATTTCCGGGCTGCAGCAGCCGGATAAAGGGAATGTATTCTTAAATGAAAGAGAAATTACCGGGCAGCCGGGCAATATCAGCTATATGCTGCAGAAAGACCTGCTCCTTCCGTATAAAACGATCGAGGATAATGTGGCACTTCCTCTTTTAATTAAAGGAGAGAAGAAAAAAGCGGCACGTGCAAAAGTTTCCGGCTTCTTTGAGGAGTTTGGGCTTGAGGGTACGCAGAAGAAATATCCGCATCAGTTATCGGGAGGTATGAGACAGAGAGCCGCGCTTCTTAGGACCTATATGTTTTCCGGGGATGCCGCGCTTCTGGATGAACCATTTTCTGCGCTTGATACTTTGACAAAGAGCGAGATGCACAGATGGTATCTGGATGTGATGGATAAAATACATCTCTCAACTCTGTTTATCACCCATGATATTGATGAGGCGATTCTTTTGTCCGACAGGATTTATCTTCTTGGAGGGAAACCGGGAAAGATTACAGATGAAATTGTGATCCGTGAGCCGAAGCCGAGAAGAAAAGATTTCAATCTGACAGAAGAGTTTCTGGAGTACAAGAGGATGATTCTGGATAAATTACAGATGTGATGATGAATGACAGTATGAGAAATGGCTGGTTCCTTAGAGGTTTTATAAAGGGGCCGGCCATTTTTGCCATATGGCTTGACAAGAGGGGATATTTAGTATATAGTGTATATACACGAAAATGACAAGAGGTAGAAACTATGACGACACGAAATGAGAGTACTTGTTATTGTATCGGGATCAGAAGAGCAGCAAATGCTGTTACGGTTTTTTATGACAGCGCTCTTGAACCGATTGGACTTACAGTGAACCAGTTTTCGCTGATCAGGAATCTTCAGCGCCTGGGAACAAGCAGTATCAGTAAGCTGGCAGATTATGTGGGATTGGAGAGAACAACACTGACCCGTACATTAAAACCATTGATGCAGCAGGGGCTGATCATAGACAGCGCCGATGCGGGGAAAAGAGACCGAAAGCTGCAGCTGACAGGTTATGGTGAGGAAATTCTGAAGCAGGGAATTCCTCTGTGGGAAGAGGCACAGGCGGAAATAGAGGAACGTCTTGGGAAAGAAGGTCTGCAGTGGGTTTCAAAAATTGCAGACAAACTATGAAACTTATCCGAAACCAATGGTTTTACCTACAGTGGTTTCGGAAAGCTATATTTTTTACTTATAAACGTGTATATACACTAATACTGAAAGGAGATTTATGATGTTATTTCAAAGTGAAACTATGGAAGAAAGAGGGGTACTCGATACGGCTGCAAAAATGTGTGTTGCGGCACGGACGGCACCGAAGGCAAAAGGAGAGGATTTTATTGTTACGCTTGTTCTGACCGGAGAAGAGAAGGATCTGCTGGCAGATAAGATGGAAGAGATCGGGAATCGTGAGTTTAAGGAAAAGGGATCTGCGTGGTATGGAAGAGACGCCGGAAATGTCAGGGAGAGTCAGGCAGTTGTTTTAATTGGAGCCAGAAAAAGTTACCGCAAAGTTGCGAAATGTGCCCTGTGCGGGTTTGAGAACTGCAAGGCATGTAAAGACGCAGGTGCAAACTGTGCACACCTGTTCATAGACTTGGGAATTGCTCTTTCTTCGGCAGCTCTGGCAGCATCATCTCGCAATGTAGACAACCGTATGATGTGGTCAGCGGGAAAAGCGGCAGCTGAGATGAACTACACTGACACAGAAGTTTTCTGGGTTGGGATACCAATCAGTGCGACGGGCAAAAATATATTCTTTGACCGCAAATAATTGTAGAAGAGACAAGGTATTTGAGAGGTAAATACCTGTCTCTTTTTATATACTGGCAACATACGCTTTTGGGGTGTATACTTATTGTATTATTTCTAAGAAAGCAGGTGGCAGGATGATCAAAAATGAAAACATCGACCATGGCAAAGCATTTGACTGGGGGCGTACTTCCGCTGACTATGCCAAATTCAGAGACATTTATCCGGAAGAATTTTACCAGAAGATTCTAAAGCTTGGATTGTGTACAGAGGGACAGAAAGTGTTGGATATCGGAACCGGCACAGGAGTTCTCCCTCGGAACTTATATCAGTATGGAGCAGATTTTACGGGGATTGATATTACGGAAAATCAGATTGTACAGGCGGTTGCGCTGGCTGAAAAATTTGGAATGAAAATCGATTTTCAGTGTGTTTCTGCTGAAAAGAGTAATTTCCCGGAACATACTTTTGATGTGGTGACAGCATGCCAGTGTTTTACATACTTCAATCACGAAGAGCTGGCGCCGCTTCTCTATCATATGTTGAAGGATGAGGGAAAATTTGCCGTATTATACATGGCGTGGCTTCCCTATGAAGATGAGATTGCGGGCAAAAGTGAGGAACTGATTTTAAAGTATAATCCACTGTGGACAGGATGTGGAGAAAAACGTCATCCGATCAGGATTCCGGAGATTTATCACGAATTTTTTACCATGGAGGAAGAGGAAGTTTTTGACCTGCATGTTCCCTTTACAAGAGAAAGCTGGCATGGAAGAATGAAAGCCTGCAGGGGAATCGGGGCGTCGCTTCCGGAAGAAGAGATAGAAAAATTCGAGGTAGAACATCAGAAGTTATTAAAAGAAATTGCTCCTGAAAATTTTGAAGTCCTTCATTATGCAGCAATCACCACAATGAAAAGGAAAAATGAAAAGGAGGGAGCGGTATGGGAAACGTGCGGTATTTGATATTAATGTGGGGCGCAGCCCTGATTCTTGTGATTATGGGGATTCATGCACTGAGAAGTGGCAGGCCGGTGACCCTCTGGACAGGTTCTCATATCTTGCCGGATCAGGTGACGGATGTCAAGGCATATAACCGGGCTGTCGGTAAAATGTGGTGTCTGTTCTCTATACCATTTTGGATCATTGGGATTATTGAATTCTGGTATCCTGCGGCTTCTGTTGTATTCTTTGCGGTATTTTGCGTTGCGGGAATCGGAGGGGCAGTGTGGTGTTATCATAAAATTGAAGAGAAGTATATGGTCAGATAAATGAAAATAAAGAGTTTACGAGATGAATGGGAGGCATTCATGAAAATTCAAACAGAACGTCTGGAACTTGTTGCACTGACAGCTGATCAGCTTGAACGATGGATTTACCATAGGGAAGAGCTGGAACAGATGCTTAAATGTTCTTATCAGGCAGAGCCGGTCGAAGGGATATTTAAGGATATACTGGAGGGGCAGCTGTCTGCGGTGGAAAATGACCCGGATCATTATATGTGGCACAGCTTCTGGCTTCTGATCAGAAGATCGGACCGGGCGGTTGTTGGATCGGCGGATTTTAAAAATATTCCGGATCAGAAGGGTGAAGTTGAAATTGGCTATGGTTTAGGCAAAGAATTTGAGCATCACGGCTATATGACAGAGGCTGTGAAGGCGATGTGTAACTGGGCGATGAAACAGCCAGGTGTCCATCACGTTACTGCTGAAACGGAATGTGATGGACTGGCGTCCCAGCGCCTGTTGCAGAATTGTGGATTTACAGAATATTCCAGGGGCGAGACCCTCTGGTGGAGATTATAATGTAGTAATGGAGACAGGATATGAAAAAAGAAATGGTCAATATACATGGGATACCTGCGGTGATCTGGGGGGATTCTTCTTCCAGGGGAATCATAGCAGTTCACGGAAATATGTCCCATAAAATGGATGTACCGGTGGAGCGGCTTGCTTCTGAGGCAGTAGAAAAGGGATATCAGGTGTTAAGTTTTGATTTGCCGGAACATGGAGAACGGAAAGAGGAGAAAACTCTTTGCAAAGTAAAGCAATGTGTAAAAGAGCTTTGTGTTATTATGGAGTATGCGAAGGCAGAGTGGAAAGAGATCAGCCTGTTCGCAAATAGTATGGGTGCATATTTTAGTCTGTTGGCTTATGAGAATGAAAATCTGAAACATGCATGGTTTCTATCACCGGTTGTAGATATGGAGCGGATCATAGAGAATATGATGCAGTGGTTTCAGGTGACAGAAGAGCAGTTAGAGACAGAACAGACGGTCGCGACACCGATCGGCCAGAACCTGTACTGGGATTATTACTGTTATGTAAAAGAACACCCGGTCAGAGTATGGAATGTTCCGACAGACATTTTATATGGTGAAAAAGATGAGATGTGTGAACAGGAAATCGTAGCAGATTTCGTAAAACAGTTTGGATGTGAATTGGAAATTGTAAAAGGAGCCGAGCATTACTTTCATACGCCGGAGCAGTTGCAGGCACTGGAGAATTGGCTTCAAAACACGCTGTGATGAGAAATTCCTTCTGTTTGCGCGCGCTGGTTGCGTAGATATACAGTGCAGTTTATGGAATGCAATTACGTGATTCGATATACTCGAAGAAACAAAAGGAGGAATTGAATATGGAAGTATCAGAGAAAATATTAAAGCTCAGGAAGGCGAATAACCTGACACAGGAGGAGCTGGCAGAGAAGCTGGATGTCTCAAGACAATCTATTTCAAAATGGGAATCAGGACAGACAATACCGGAGCTTGAGAAGCTGGTTGCATTAAGTGAAGTGTTTCAGGTGACAACAGACTACTTATTAAAACCGTCTGAGCTGGATGAGTTATCGATTAAGACAGAGATGCTCGAGAAAAAACAAGAAGAATTATCGAGAGAAAACGAGAAAAGACGAGAAAAACAGTATTATATCTTCAGCTGCGCAGGAATTTATCTGGTGGCGGCAGCGATTGTGATGCTTGTCAACCGTATTTCCATGGAAAATGATTTTCTGTGGAATATATTTCCCGGAATTACGCTTCCGGCAGTTGTGTTCCTGATTGCCACAGCGATCGCGATTTTCGTGTGTCTGAGACATAAAAAATATTGCGGACGAAGAGAGTAGTTTAAAAAGCGGGTTCTATGAGATTCAATAAGAATTGATGGAACTCGTTTTTTTCATATTTTCTGTCACACAGTGGGGAGACAGGTGTCTAATATATTATAGGAGGTAAGATAACATGAGTGAAAAAACAAACGAAGAATTATGGTGTTTAATTGACAAAGCAACTTCTGGTGATAAGGAGGCCCTGGAGACAGTGATTTTAAGTGTCAGGGATATGGTATTTAATCTTTCGCTCAGAATGCTTGGGACGTTTCCGGATGCAGAGGATGCTACTCAGGATATCGTTCTGAAGATTATCACGCATCTTTCATCATTTAAGAAGGAAAGTTCATTTTCCACCTGGGTGTTTCGGATTGCAACGAATCATCTGATCAATTATAAAAAGCATATGTTTGCCCACGCGCCATTAAATTTTGAATTTTATGGACAAGATATTGAAAATGCAAATCTCAGTGATATCCCTGACCTGACACAAAACGTAGAAAAGGGAATATTGGAAGAAGAGCTGAAGATGTCCTGTACCAACGTTATGCTGCAGTGTCTGGACATGGAAAGCCGGTGTATCTTTGTACTTGGAACGATGTTCAGGATCGACAGCCGGATCGCCGGTGATATTCTGGATATGACACCGGAGGCGTACCGGCAGAAGCTTTCAAGAATCCGGAGAAAAGTGGCAGATTTTCTTACGGATTACTGCGGCGAATATGGGAAGGGCAAATGCCGCTGCAAAGAGAGAGTTAATTATGCGATTCAAAGCCACAGGCTGAATCCAGGAGCTCTGGACTACACGGCGGCGGTTGAACTTCCGAAAGAAAAGATGCAGCTGTTTAAAAATGCAATGGAAGAAATTGATGGTCTCTCCGGGCAGTTTTCATTTTGTAAAGAATATGAATCGCCGGAACGGACAAAACAGTTTCTGCGGGATTTTCTGGAGTCGCCGGCATTGTCAACTGTGAAAAATTCGTAGGAGGATTGTGATGAATACAGAACTGATATTGAAATTTCTGACAGAGTTAAGTGAAAATAATAACCGTGACTGGTACCATGCCCATAAGGCAGAGTATAAAGAGGCAAATGAGCAGTTCGAAGAATTGCTGCAGGATCTGATACTGCGAATTGGTGAGACTGACAGCAGTATTCTGCACAACATACCGAGAGAACTTACATTCAAACTTGTGCGTGATACCAGATTCAGCCATGACAAATCACCTTACAATCCAGCATTCCGGGCACATATTTCTTCAAAAGGAAAACTGCCGGTTCCGGTTGGGTATTACATCATGATAAAGCCGGGCGGTCAGTCATTTTTGGGCGGAGGTCTTTTTGCCGATATGTTTAAAGACGCGACAACGATGGTGAGAGATTATATTGTAAAACATCCCGGCGAGTGGCAACAGATCATCGAGGCACCAGATTTTAAAGAACATTTTGAAGTCCGGGGAACAGCACTGAAAAATGTGCCGAGCGGATATGACAAAGAGCATCCCCAGGCAGAATATCTGAAATTCAAAAGCTGGTTTCTGGAATATCCGGTCAGTGATGAAGTCATCAAAGATGTCGACCGTTTCTCCGATTTGGCCGTAGATATCTTTCAGAAGATGAAACTATTCAATGACTATCTCAATCAGGCACTGGAAGGATTTAAAATGCCGAAAAGATAGAAAAATAGATCATAAAAATGAATCATAAATAATGAAAGACAGACGTGTCCCCAATTGCAAAACGATATGTCCCTGATTGAAGAACAACCTGTCCCCAACTGAAAATAGACCCGTCCCCGTTTGAATTACAATGGCAAAATAGACAAAGTTTTGGAGAAATACACCAGAATATAAATCTTGTTTTGGTTAAATTGCAATTGGGGACAGGTCAGACTGCAGTTGGGGACAGGTTGGTCTGGCGTTGGGGACGTAATTCGGCTGAAAAAGATTACGTCCCCAATTAGATTTCCAAGCCGCATTCGAGTGCCAGTGACATATAGTTCTCAGCGCCGCTTAGTCCGCAATCCATCAGATCTCTGGGCTGCCATACTTCGTGATCGAGATTGTCTGCGCCGTAGAAGAACTGGAGGAATGGCACATTTCTGTATTTTGCAGCTGCAAGCAGAGCGGAGTATTCCATGTCGACGGCAATACATCCGGAGTTTTTGCGTTCTGCAATTGCATCGGCCGTTTCGCGGTAGATGGCGTCTGTCGTCCAGATTTTTCCGGAGGTGTAAGGGTATCCGCATCTGGTTAAACAGCATTTTAGAATTTCAGCGGATTCAGGATCTGGGGTGAGTTCCTGGCTGGGTGCGATATAATGGTAACTTGTGCCTTCATCTCTGACAGCAGCAGTGGGAATGATGATGTTCTGCTGGACTTTCTGGTCGTCCAGGACACCACAGCTTCCAAAGAAGATGAATTTCTTCGCACCTAAAGCGATCAGTTCTTCGAAACCACATACGCAGGCCGGCGCCCCGACAAGTGACAGGCAGAAAGCAAAATCTCGGCCTTTGTAGTTGATTTTATAGACTGGATTGACGCCGTTGGCGGTGGTAAGGCTGGCAATGACTTCGGCATGTTTCAGTGATGCAAATTTATCAATGATCTGTCTGGAAAATGTCGATATGCACACCTCAGGAAAATCATCCACTGGTTTTACAATATCTTCTGGGTTGATGAAAGCTTTTGAGGTTATTTTAGGTTCATAAAAAACAGTATTCATATGTTTTCCTTCCTTTCCATCCTGCTTATGCCAGTAACAGCTGTCTGATTTGGCTCATGATTCTTTTTGGTATTTCTTTCTCTATCTCCATAAGCTTACTGTACATTCGGACTCCCTGGTATGAAAATACAATTAAATCATAGACTGCTGCCGGGTCTGTCTGTTTAAATTCCTTTGTTTCTATTCCATATGCAATCAGTTCAGTCCACATTTCCCTGGACCGCAGATACTGTTTGCGTATGGAATTGTCAGTTTTAGATCTGAGTGGATCGCTGAAAAACTCATAGATCGCAACGCTTAATGAAGCCTCGCTGTCAATCATTTCCGTTTCATATCGGTTCAATATATCTTCCAGTATTTCTGAGGCAGGTACATGGTTCCTGATTTTGTCTGCAAATTCATTTTGCTGGTGATTCAGAAACTCTTCAGTGATTTCTGAAAAAATCTCCGCTGTGCTTCCGTAATGTCTGTATAACCCGCCGCGGCTTAAGCCTGTGCGGTCGCAGATATCTTTCATGGTGACATCTTTGTAGCCTTTTTGGGCAAATAGCTTACAGGCTTCAGCGCATATGAAATGTTTTGTTTTACTGCCTTTGGTATCCATGAATACTCCTTTCATTAAAGCGACACTAGTGTCTTTTTATTATGCGACACGCGTGTCGTTTTGTCAAGCTGTTATAAGAAAGATTCTGTTTTAGCATATTGGAAAAGAGAACATCTGGAAAGATAAATTGCCCGGGGAGAAAATTGGGGGTATAATAAAAGCATTAGAATTTTCATAAAGGAGCAGGCGATGAAAGATAATATTTCGGCTTTTAATGCAACTGAATATGACGGCAAGATCAAATGTACGATTCCTTATTATGAAGAGTTTTATCGGCAGGTGATTGATGTTGTAAGAAATTATAGTTCAGAAGAGCTGACATGGCTGGATGTGGGATGCGGAACAGGAAAAATGGCCCGGGAGGCATTTCATGAGCTGAATATCCGGAAGTTTGTATTCTGTGACAGTTCTGAGGAAATGATAAAGAGTACAAAGCAGGAATTTGCATCTCAGAATGCGGAATTTCTGATCTCAGATATACAGGAACTGAACTATACAGATGCGTTTGACGTGGTTACGGCAATTCAGGTGAATCATTACCTGCCAGGAAAGAAACGGGCCAAAGCCTATGCAAAGTGCCATAAAGCACTGAAACCGGGAGGCATCTTTATCAACTTTGAAAACTTTGAACCGCAGGACAGCGCATGTGAGGACTTATACTTAAAACGCTGGAAAGAATATCAGCGCCGTCAGGGAAAAAGTGAAGAGGAGTGCGAGGAGCATAGAAGCAGGTATAAGAGAGAATATTTTCCGATCCCGGTGACAGAGCAGCAAAGACTGATGAAAGAATGCGGATTCCGGTCGGCGGAGCTTTTGTGGCTGTCATATATGCAGGCGGGAATCCTGGGGATAAAGTAAAAGTAGTGAAGGAGGGGAGGAAGTATGGCAGAAGAAAAAACATATATCTGTATCGATTTAAAATCGTTCTACGCATCGGTTGAGTGCATAGAGCGTGGCCTGGATCCTATGACTGCGAACCTTGTTGTCGCAGATCCGGAGCGCACGGAGAAAACGATCTGTCTGGCGGTCTCCCCGTCGATGAGAGCCATGGGAATTCCGGGCCGGTGCAGAGTTTTTCAGATTCCGCAAAATGTAGAATATCTGATGGCACCGCCGAGGATGCAGATGTACATTGACTATTCGGCTGATATTTATGCAATTTATCTTAAATATATTGCGAAAGAAGATATCCATGTATATTCAATCGATGAGGTGTTCATGGATGTGACGGATTATCTTCCCATGTACCAGATGACAGCAGGGGAACTCGGCAGGATGATTATGAGAGATGTCCTGGAGACGAAAGGGATTACTTCATCCTGTGGGATCGGAACAAATCTCTATCTTGCCAAGATTGCGATGGATATTACGGCTAAGAATGCCAAAGACCATATCGGGGTGCTGGACGAAAAAAGCTATAGAAGGACATTGTGGGACCACCGTCCGCTGACAGATTTCTGGAGAGTGGGGGCCGGAACCGCAAAGAGATTGGAAAGCATAGGTATTTCGACAATGAGAGGGATTGCAGAAGCGGAAGAAGAGGTACTGTACAAGCTGTTTGGAATTGACGCAGAACTCCTGATTGACCATGCCTGGGGGAGAGAGATTACGACCATCGCTGATATTAAAGAGTATAAACCGAAAGCAAATTCTATTTCGAGCGGACAGGTACTTGGATGTGATTATAATTTTGAGGATGGGAAACTCGTTGTAAAGGAAATGGCAGATCTTCTCTGTCTGGAACTTGTAGAGAAAGGTCTGGTGACGGATTCCATCACTCTTCATGTGGGGTATGCGAATCGTTTGAATAAAAAGTCAGCCCATGGGACGACGAAAATGACAGTCACAACAAGTTCCGCCAGGCAGATTATATCTTATACGCTCAAACTCTATGAGCGCATTGTGGACAGAAATTGTCCTGTCCACAGAGTGAACCTGGCATTTAACAATGTGTTGGATGAGATATATAAACAATATGACCTGTTTACGGATCCGGCGGAATTGGAGCGGGAGAACAAGATGCAGAAGGCAATGCTGGATATCAAGGAAAAGTTTGGTAAAAATGCGATATTAAAGGGAATGAATCTGGAGGAACATGCCACAGCGATGGAGCGCAACAGACAGATTGGAGGGCATAAAAGTGGTGTCTAAGATGAGCCGTGAGGACCGTGCAAAACAATTCATGCCATTTGCGGCGCTGAAAGGGTATCCGGATGCACTGAGGAAGAAAGAAAAGATCGTTGTACCCAAGATGGAACTTTCAGAAGAGTATAAAGAAGAGCTAGATTTAAAAATCGGCCAGGTGCATAATAATGACATCATTACAGTGGTGTATTTCTGTAAAAATGAGTATCTGAAACTGACGGGAATGGTATCGAGAATTGATGAGACGGCAAGGATACTTAAGATAGTGAATACAAAGATTTCATTTGAAGATATTTATGACCTCAGCGGGGACGGGATTAAGATGGAATAAAAGAGTACAGGATCAGTAAAAAGCTGATCCTGTTTTGTGTGATATATTTGAAATTTTTATGAAATACCTGTAACGAATTTCACAGTTTCCGGATATATAGGCAAGGAGGTGAGCAGAGATGTTGGACATGGATGTCATATACAGGGAGTACGTAGATTCCGTTTTCCGTTTTTTGATGACGCTGTGCCGGGAAGAGGGTACGGCAGAAGAACTGACCCAGGAGACTTTCTATCAGGCGGTAAAGTCTGCAGATAAGTATGACGGCACATGCAAAGTGTCTACATGGCTATGCCAGATTGCCAAACATTTATGGTATCAGGAACTGGAAAAGAGGAAGAGGAAAAACGCATCCATGCTGCAGGAAGAGACTCTTTCCGGTGAAAAAAGTCTTGAAGATAACATATGTGTGAAAGAAGAAAAGATGGATTTGTTTAAACGAGTCCACATATTAGATGAGATTTCGAAAGAAGTTGTTCTTCTGCGGGTGACGGGGGCATTTTCCTTCCGGGAGATCGGTGAGATCTTTGGAAAGAATGAAAATTGGGCCAGAGTCACATTTTACAGGGCAAAGCAGAAAATTGTGAAAGGCAGGTAAGCAGTATGAAATGTGAAATCATCAGAGATTTGTTTCCGAGTTATATTGATGGACTGACAAGTGAAGAAAGTAACAGGGCAATCGAGGAACATTTATATCAGTGTGACGAGTGTCAGGAAATTCTGGATGGTATGCGAAAGGATATGGAATCGCCGGAATTGGTAGCAGCAAATAAAAAGAATATCAAACCGTTTAAGAAAATGAAACGGGCAGTCTGGAAAGCCGTTGGAATCACAATAGTTGTTTGTGCACTTCTTCTGGGCGGGGCGGGATATTATTTCGGTCAGGAATGGAGTCCAAAGGCGGATGAAGTAAAGGAAACGATGAGCAGGGACGGACAAATTATTACGATCAAGTTTGCATCAAAAGATAAAAATGTGTATCTTACAGCAGAAGTGGATGCCGATGACCCTCATCTGGTTTCAATCAAGGCGAAGAGAATAAACCCGCTGAGCAGGCCGCTTCGTATCAATGGGTATTATGGATTTACATTTATTGACCAGGACACAGTGATGACTTCCGACGGAGGACAGAGAAAATTATCCGACGAAGAGAATTTAAAGATTCAGTATGCGGATCATACGGAAGAGATTAACATGAAAGAATTGGCCGGGATTGCAATGAAGAAGTAAGCTGGTTATAAAAAGAAGGGGCGGGAAAAAATTCCCAGCCCCTTATATATGGTTTTGAACCGCTGTCATTGAACTTTGGCTATTCTGCTTCACGCAGCCGTTCCACAATACTTGCCCTGTTCAGATTCCGGTAACTCAGCATCGGAATCATAATTGCCGCCGCACCCAGGAAAAGGACACTGACAAGGATCGGAATGATTGAAAAATGATAGGTTGTGTATCCGCCGACATCGCCTGCAATTGCAAAGTAGGCAATCAGATTGCCGATCACTGCCATGAATACAGTTGAAAAGCCAACATGATAGATCCCTTCCAGGAGGAGCATTTTCTTTAACTGACGTCCTGTCATACCGATACTCTGCAGCATCGCCAGTTCTTTCTTTCTGGAATAGATACCGGTTACGGTAGTGTTCAGGAAGTTCAGAATTCCGATCAGTGCAAGGACGATGCTCAATGTGTAGCCTACAATTTCGCTGGAACGTTTGGAAGAACTGAATTCTTCCAGATAGTCATCCAAGGATTCAAATGCCAGATCCGGTGATGTCTGGGCAATATAGGCATTAAGAGCATTTGACATCTGGCCTCTGTCTTCTTCTTTTACATCTGCAATGGCCGCGATTGGATTGGTTCCCGGGAAGATACGGATGTATTCATCGTAAGGTAAAAATGCATTGGTAACGATTCCCTGTCCTGCTTCATTGCTTGGCGAGATAAATTTACCCTGATCATCTTTTAACTTGCCTTCAGCCTTGGCGGTTGCCAGAACTTCATAGGTTTTTCCGGCGATATTGACTTTATCTCCGGGGGTATAGAAAGAAGACCATTTTCCGTAATCATCCAGTGTTGCTTCCATGATGACGAAATTACCGGTATCCAGTTTTTCCTGGTCGATCGTTCCCTCATAAACAGTCATTTTGGTAAAGAGATAAGGATCATAACCGAAAATATTCATATATGCTTCCTGTCGTTGCTTAAGGCTTTTCACGACCTTATCAATTGAGGGATCGTTTTTGTACATATCAATTTTCTTTAAAGATAACAGCCAGTCTGACATTACTGTCCAATTTTTCTCATCGATACCGCTGATGAGAGCCTCCTGCCCGGTGATTCGGCCGCTGCCTTCCACGCCAGGCTGCTGATTGATATAGTTCATCAAGTCATCATTGACAGTGTCAGCCTGAGGGTTATAAGTGCTCATTGGCTCCAGGTAATTTTTGTCACTCAGATAAAAGTCTGAAGCGGCGATCATGTTAATGTACTTTTCCAGGTCAAAGCTTCTTGTGTTGATAAAAATATAGTTAAATATGCTGAGACTCAGACAGAGCGAAATCATGACAAGTGCTGTTTTCTTTTTGTTTCTGCCAAGGTTCCGAAGCGCCATTCTCCAGACTTTTCCGCCGTGAGTGGATGGTTTTCCAGTCTTATCTTTCCTGCTTTTTCCCTGATCTGCAAATTTCACAGCCTCTACAGGAGAGATTTTCGCGGCCATTTTCGCTGGTTTCCTGCAGCTTATCATTACTGTGATGAGTGCAAAGACCGCCGAGAATAAAAGGATTGCCGGGTGGAATACAATGGAGAATTTCACACGCGAGCTTGAGGAAATCACAGGTACCAACACAACAGAGATCAGATATCCGGCCAGCATTCCAAGCGGAATACCTATGGCCGACAGCACCCAGGCCTGCCACCGGATGATTTTTCTGATTTGTTTTCCAGTAGTTCCGATGGTTTTCAGAAGTCCGTAGAAACGGATGTCTTTCACAATGGAGATCTGGAAGATATTAAAAATCAACAGATAACCAATGAACATAATTGCCAGAATTCCCAGAATCCCGAAGGCAACTGTGCTGGCAGGAACTACACTTAACTGTGTAAATAACGTATTAACGCTTGCGCGGATATCGGATGGAATTTCACAGTCTTTCAGAATCTGCTCTGTCTGGCTTTCTGCCATCAGTTTATTATCCAGTGTAAAAGAAATGTGATACATTCCGCCTAACGTTGTCATGTTCCCCTGTTCTCTGTTTGCAGTGTAGTCGATCTGGTTTTCATTTAACACCTGTTCGATATATTTTTGGGATACCCAGACTTCACTGGAAGGCATGGCGCTGTCGCCTTCCCAGTAACCGGACAGAACAAATTCCTGGCTTTTGATATTGGCATGTTCGCCGCCGGTACCAAGATCGTACTGGAAGTGAACTGTTTCGCCTATCTTGTGGGGGATGCCGAGATCGTCCAGACGGAGTGTATCCATGGCAATTTCATTTTCGGTTTCGGGCATTCTCCCGGTAGTCGGTTTTGCGAAGAATCTCTCGGCAAATATATCGTTTGCAGCACGCACTTCTACTTTGACGCGGGAGTATTCCGGGTTTGCACCAAACCCTAGTACTTCAGAGAACCCGTATTCTTTGACAAGAGGATGCTCTTTGATACGGACAGCTTCTTCTCTCGTTAATTTTTTAATATCAACATCGGAACGTCCGCCGGTCATTCTGGCACTTTCATTCATCAGTGTGTCCGCCAGGCTTAGTCCGATTGTGAATACCGTGGTAAAGAGGACAGCGGTAAGGGCAATCGCCAGCACCGCAATCATATTACGGAAGCGGTTTACTTTGAAACTTCGTCTGGCAAGTCTTGTAACAGCATTTTTATTCTGAGTTTCAATCATCTTAGTCCACCGCCCCTTCTACGATCATTCCGTCTTCAATCCGGATGATCCTGTCAGCCATCTGGGCGATTTCTTCATTGTGAGTGATCATAACGGTTGTCTGATGGAACCGGCTGCTGACTGTTTTCAGAAGGCCAAGAACATCCTGGCTCGTTTTGCTGTCTAGGTTGCCGGTGGGTTCATCGGCAAGTATAATTGCCGGTTTGGACGCAAGTGCCCGGCCGATTGCCACCCGCTGCTGCTGTCCGCCGGATAAATTGCCCGGATATGCAGAGAGCTTTTTCTCAAGCCCAAGGTGTCCGATGATGCTTTCAAGAAACTTCTGGTCTACATTATTTCCATCCAGTTCAACAGGGAGCACCATATTTTCATAGACGTTTAAAATCGGGACAAGATTATAATTCTGGAAGATGAATCCGATATTTCTCCTTCGGAAGACCGTAAGTTTATCATCATCCATGGAGAAGATATTTTTTCCTCCGACAATCACACTTCCCTTTGTCGGACGGTCCAGACCGCCAAGCATGTGAAGCAATGTACTTTTTCCGCTTCCGGAGGTACCTACAATTGCCACAAATTCCCCCTCTTCGACCTGAAAATTGACTCCGTTTAAAGCTTTTACTGTATTATCACCATTCCCATAAAATTTCTTTAAATTTTTTGTTATTAATACTGACATTCTTTTTCCCTCCTGTTGTGTCTGTCTGGAACGTTGCATTCCTTTTTCTTTTATAAGTAAAGTATAAGCGGGAAGAATGACTGAATCATAACGAGAAAATTACAGTTTTGTCATTTTTGATTCTTAATCATCTCACATTTGGCAGAAACACAGAAAATGTAGTACCTTCCTGGCATACGGATTCCATTTTTATATACCCGGACTGGAGGGTTATGATTTTCCGGCACAGGTACAGCCCGATGCCGACACCTTCTTCATTTTTTACCTGGGGGCTTCGGTAGAAGCGCTTGAAGATGTCGTTCCACTCAGAAGGATCGATACCGATGCCGTTATCTTTAATATTGATGCGGGTATATAACTCATACGGAGTGACATGCACAGATACTCTTCCTTTAAAATCTGTGTATTTGATACTGTTGTCCAGAATATTTGTGACAGCTTCTGCAGTCCATTTCAAATCAAACAGAGCCTTGATCTGGTGATCGCAGTCGATGGAGAGGTCAATTTCTTTTTTTTCAGCTTTTTCATATACCTGGTTCAGTGACTGCACGACAAGATCAATGACTTTATTTGGTTCCGGGTGGCACTGGATCAGCCCGGTCTCCAGGCGTGACATATTGACCATAGTCTCGATCATCCATTTCAGCCGTTCGGTCTGCCCGGTAATTTTGCTGACATATTCTCTTGCCTTTTTGGATAAATCCATCGTTTCCAGAAGCTGGCCCCAGATCATAATATTTGCGATCGGCGTTTTTGTCTGGTGAGAGATGTCAGAAATCAGGGCCTCTGCCTGTGCCTTTTGGTTTTCGTACTTTTTTGCATGATGATTCTGGATGCTCATATAATGCAGCAGCCTCTCACCAAATTTTGAAAGTTCAGTTTCTGCTGTTTCAACAGGGACGGCCTGTCCCGATTCCGCAGCGTCCATGAGCCGTCCAAGCTCAGTAAATACAAGCTGTACACCCCGTTTGACAAAAAAGATAAAACCGGTGCAGGCCAGAGCGAGCAGAAGCGTATAAGACAAAAATAGCTTTATTATCATAAGAGAACCTGTATAGACTGCGAGATGAAGAAACTCTGCTAGACATAAAAGGACGAATAAAATGCCGAATACAAGATAGACTTTTTTAAAATATTTCTCACTGTTTTCTCCCATTTTCGTCCTCCTTTACCCATGTGTAGCCGACTCCGTAAATATTTTTAATATATTTGGGAGCGGAGGGAGTATCTTCCAATTTAGAGCGCAGACGTTTGATGCTGACCGTCAGGGCATTATCATCAATACCGCCGGCCTCTTCCTGCCAGACTTTGTCAATCAATTGCTCTTTGGTCAATATGGAGCCGCGGTTTGACAGAAGTACTTTCAAAAGCTTCTGTTCTGTCATGCTGAGCAGCAGTTTTTCGCCGTCTTTCTCAAAGAGCATGTGTTCAAAATCGATCTTCAGGCTGCCGATTACAATTTTATTTTCTTTTGTTCCCTTTCCGATCCGTCTCAGGACAGCGTCGATTCTGGCCTGCAGAATCCGCAGGCTGAATGGTTTGGTAATGTAGTCGTCTGCCCCGGATTCAAGGCCCAGCACGACATCACTTTCCATATCCCTTGCGGTCAGAAAGATAATGGGAAGATCCCAGTTTTCTTTGATTTTCCGGCATAACTGATAGCCGTTGCCGTCGGGCAGGTTGACATCCAGTACGGCCAGATCGAAAGATTCTTTGTGCAGGCTATGAAGGGCGGCTTTCACGCAGTCTGCCTGAGTTACTTCTGTATTCTGGTTTTCCAGAGAGGCTTTGATGCCCTCGCTTAAGATTTCATCATCTTCTACTACTAATATTTTATTCATCAATGTATCTCCTCAATCTGCTGTCATGATATAGGGAACATGGTCCCGTACGCACATTATAGCAGATCTTAAATGGTTCGGGAATTTTTATGTTCAATTTTATGCGCAGATGGTATACTGATACTATTCAAAGAAAGTGAGGCGTAAATTATGATTAAACTGGTCGCAACTGACATAGATGGAACGTTGTTGGAGGAAGGGACGGATGGACTGAATGAGGAAATCTTTGACCTTATTTTAGAATTAAAGAAAAAAGGCGTTGTATTCACAGCAGCAAGCGGACGCCAGTATACGAGTATTTACAATCTGTTTCAGCCTGTGGCGAATGAAATGATCTTTGTCTCGGAAAATGGTGCATACACCGTATGCCGCGGACAGGATATCCGGGAGATTGGAATGAAGCGTTCGAAGGTAAACCGGTTGATTGAAGAAATCAGGAGTGTTCCGGGATGTGAGATTGGATTTTCATGTAAAGGATGTATGTATATTGAAAGTGAGGATGAAAAATTTTCGGATCTTCTGATCAACGGTTATCATAATAAAGTAGAAAAAACAGACAATTTGCTTGAGATTGATGAGCCGGTAATTAAGATAGCTTTATATAAGGAAGATGGAGTCGGTGATATCTACGAACAGTTTTCAGAGCGGTGGAAGGATACGTTCAGAGTGATGATATCTGGTGAGAAATGGATTGATTTTACAGAATATGCGGCGGATAAAGGCAATGCGATTGCACATATCCAGAAAGTGCTCAACTTTACAGAAGAGGAAACGATGGTATTTGGAGACAATGACAATGATATCGGGATGTTTGCACATGCAAAATACAGTTATGCCATCGGAAATGCGAAGGACAGTGTGAAGAAGGCGGCAAAATTCACAGCAGATACAAGTGCAAATCATGGAGTGCTTAAGGTGCTCAGGCAGTATATCGAAGAATGCTGTCCGGACAGCATCAGCCGGTAAAGTTTATTATTTTTTGGCGCCATATTCTTTATCTCTGAGCTCGAGAAGGCGGATATAGGAGAGCGTATCCTGTTTGGAGGGCAGAGACAGACTGCGGTAAGCAGTAAACACATGCTGGTCCAGAGATTTTTCGCTGAGAGTATCAGGTTTTAAAGGCAGGGGAGTCAATGGTGATTCCTCATGGTCTGTTAAGAGATAATCTACGGAGACATTAAAATATCTGGATAATTTTACAAGTTTTTCATAGTCTGGCTGACGGTTTTTTGTTTCATAACCGGCGATGGTCGGACGGGAAACTTTCAGGTAAGATGCGAGTTCTTCTTGTGTAATATTCCTGGATTCTCTGAGTTCTTTTAATGTAGCTGAAAAATTCATAGATGACCTCCTGATTTATATGGAATATTTTACCAGTTGCTTTCGTGAAAATAGAGAAAGGTGTCGAAACTCAACAAAAGATGTCACAATATGTCAAAAAACGAAACAAACACTGCCGGCAGTTTTGCGGACGCACCATATGCAACATAAATTTAGGGCGTTGACAGGGGGGGAGAAACTCCTTATAATTTATGTATATATAGAAAAGAAAAAATCTGGTATTAAAGTGGGAGAGTATACAGAAGAAGTTTCATTCGGGAATCTATATAAATAATAGCTAAGGGGAGCAGACAGATGATTATAGCAAAGAATGACGAAGAAAAAAGAAGCAGAATCTGGAGGATTGTGACGGCAACAACGACGGTTCTCATTATTGTAATTGCAGTATTTTTTATCACAAAGCTGTTTACATCCAATCCGTTGGAAGGTACATGGTCGAAAGAAGACGCAGATATGAAGCTGACAGTCCGGGGAAGCGGGACGCTGACAGTTGAATGGGATGAACTGCTGGAAGAAAGCAATGTGAAGATGAAGATGGAGTACGCAATGGATAAAGAGGCTAAGACTTTCACAATCCGTGTAAATGAAGCGGATCTGAAAAAGGCAGCAGACAGTTCCGGCGGACATCTCACAGAAAGTATGCTCAGATCGGCAGTCAGCACATTGACGACAACATTTGATTACAGTGTTGATAAGAACCGGCTGACTTTGACGGAACGGGAATATGGAGAACAGATGATCTTCATTAAGAAATAGCTGAATTAAGTATCCCTCTATGTTTACACTTGGAGTAAAGTGCATAGAGGGATTTTTACAGTTAAAGGGAACCGTATGGATATAAAAATAGCGTAAATGGAGGCGGATATGATGAAAAGGGATCAGACGAAAGAGGTAAGAATCGGCAGTTGTGTTATCGGAGGAGGCAATCCGGTTGCCATACAGTCAATGACAAATACAAAGACAGAGGATGTAGCGGCAACCGTTGCCCAGATACAGAAGCTTGAGGCAGCGGGCTGTGATATTATCCGGTGTGCGGTGCCGACAATGGAAGCGGCAGAGGCGCTCAAAGAGATTAAAAAACAGATTCACATTCCTCTGGTGGCAGATATTCATTTCGACTACAGGCTTGCGATTGCCGCGATCGAAAATGGTGCGGACAAGATCCGCATTAACCCGGGAAATATCGGGGATGAGTCGCGTGTGAAGGCAGTTGTGGATAAAGCAAAGGAATATAAAATTCCGATTCGTGTTGGCGTAAACAGCGGATCACTTGAAAAAGAGCTGCTTGAGAAATATAACGGTGTTACTGCAGAAGGTATTGTGGAAAGTGCGATGGACAAGGTGCATATGATTGAACGCATGGGGTATGACAATCTTGTTGTAAGCATCAAGTCATCGGATGTCCTGATGTGCGTAAAAGCGCATGAACTGATCGCGAAGGAATGTCCTTATCCGCTTCACGTGGGAATCACGGAATCCGGAACCGTGCTTTCCGGGAATATCAAGTCTTCGGCAGGGCTTGGAATTATTCTGTATCAGGGAATCGGGGATACCATCAGGGTTTCTCTTACGGGGGATCCGCTGGAAGAGATTAAATCGGCAAAACTGATCTTGAAGACTCTGGGACTTCGAAAGGGGGGCATTGAGGTTGTTTCCTGCCCGACCTGCGGACGTACGAAGATTGACCTGATCGGGCTTGCGAACCAGGTGGAGAATATGGTGGCAGATATTCCGCTTGATGATGTGAAGGTTGCTGTGATGGGATGTGTCGTGAACGGGCCGGGAGAAGCCAGAGAAGCAGACATCGGTATTGCAGGAGGAATCGGCGAAGGACTGCTGATAAAAAAAGGCCAGGTTATCAAAAAAGTAAAGGAAGAGGAGCTTTTGGATACTTTGCGTCAGGAGCTGCTTTCGTGGGAACAGTGATAGGAGTCAGAACAAATGAACAAGTTGTTTTTTGAAGTTTTTCCGACATTAGAGGTAGATGACAAACTGAAGATGCTTTTTGAAAGTGTGGAAGTCACGAAGGTCACGACGACATCTGCGAGGGATTTTATCCGTGTGTATATTGACAGTACACATCTGATACAGAAATCCCGGATATATCAGATGGAACAGATGATTAAGAAGCAGCTTTTTGCCCGCTGCAGTATGAAGATTGAAATCCGTGAGGAATTCCATCTTTCCAGCCAGTATACACCGGAAAATCTGATGGCAGAATACCGGGAAAGTATTCTGCTGGAGCTGGGAGAGCGAAGTGTGATTGAGCAGAACATGTTCCGTGGTTCCAAGTATGCGTTTGAAGGCGGCAATACCTTATGCCTTCAGATGGAGGATACGATCATTGCACAGGGGAAAAGTGAATCAATTGTCGCGCTGTTAGATGGGATTTTTAATGAAAGATGCCACATACCGGTGAAAATCCAGGTAGAATATGAGAAACCAAAAGAAAGTAATATGCGCCGGAACAACGAGATTCAGCTGAAACAGGCTGTGAACGCCATCGTTGAGATGAACCAGGAGAAGCAGGCTCAGAGTGCTGCAAAGAAGACAGAGCAGGACGAAAAGAAAGAGGAAAAGGGCAGGGAGAAGAGCAAAGAGAACCAGCAGGGGAAATCTTCCGGCGGATTCCAGAAGAAGGAATTCAAGAAAAATGATTATTACCGTGCGAAAAGATCAGATGATCCGAATCTGGTATATGGAAGAGATTTCGATGACAACGCCATTGAACTTTCCCAGGTCATGGGGGAAATGGGAGAGATTACACTGCGCGGTAAAATTATAAGCCTTGAGACGAGAGAAATCCGTAATGAGAAGACGATTGTCATGTTTGCGATCACTGATTTTACCGATACGATCATGGTCAAAATGTTTACCCGGACAGAGCAGCTTGGAGATATACTGGCAGAGGTCAAAAAGGGAGCGTTTCTGAAGATTAAGGGAGTGACGACCATTGACAAGTTTGACGGTGAGCTGACGATCGGGTCGGTGGTAGGAATTAAGAAGATTCCCGATTTTACGTCGTCAAGGAATGATACAAGTCCGGAAAAAAGAGTAGAACTCCACTGCCATACCAAAATGAGTGATATGGACGGTGTATCTGAAGTGAAAGACATCGTAAAAAGGGCACATGACTGGGGGCATAAAGCGATTGCGATTACCGATCACGGGGTAGTACAGGGATTCCCGGATGCCAATCATTACATAGAGACATTGCCGCCGGATGATCCGTTTAAGATTATCTATGGAGTGGAAGCATATCTTGTGGATGACCTGACAGAGATTGCGGTCGGGGCAAAGGATGAATCGCTGGACGGCACGTATGTGGTGTTTGACCTTGAGACGACCGGATTCAGTGCGGTGAAAGACCGGATTATTGAGATTGGTGCTGTAAAAGTAGTGGATGGGAAGATTACAGACAAATTCAGCAGCTTTGTAAATCCGGGGATTCCGGTGCCGTTTCGCATCACACAGCTGACAAGCATCACAGATGAGATGGTTATGGAAGCACCGGCAATTGACATCGTGCTTCCGGAGTTCCTTAAGTTTGTTGGAGATGCGGTGCTGGTGGCTCATAATGCGGGATTCGATGTCGGATTTATCGAGGAAAACTGTAAGAATCTGAACATCCAGCAGAAGTTCGTATCGGTAGATACCGTGGCGCTTGCGAGAGTGCTGCTTCCGACATTATCGAAGTATAAACTGAATATCGTGGCAAAGGCGCTGAACATCTCTCTGGAAAATCACCACCGTGCGGTGGATGATGCAGGGGCTACGGCGGAGATTTTCGTCAAATTTGTCGCCATGTTAAAAGAGCGTAATATTATGACGCTGAAAGAAATTAACAGTTTTGGTTCCATGAACCCGGATAATATCAAAAAACTCCCGACGTACCATGCCATCATACTCGCTAAGAATGAGGTCGGAAGAATCAATCTGTACCGCCTGATTTCACTGTCACATCTTACGTATTATGCGAGAAGGCCGAGGATTCCAAAAAGTGAATTCTCCAAATACCGGGAAGGCCTGATTCTTGGAAGTGCCTGTGAGGCTGGAGAGTTATACCGGGCGCTGCTTGATAATAAGTCCGATGAATCGATTGCCAGAATTGTGGATTATTATGATTATCTTGAAATTCAGCCTCTTGGCAATAACCAGTTCATGATTGAGAGCGAAAAGATAGAAAATGTGAACTCCAAAGAAGATATCATGAAGATAAATAAAAGGATTGTAAAGCTTGGCGAAGAATTTAAAAAGCCGGTGGTTGCAACCTGTGACGTACATTTTCTGGATCCGGATTCCGAGGTTTACAGAAGAATTATTATGGCGGGCAAAGGGTTCGGGGATGCGGACGACCAGGCACCGCTCTACCTTCGTACAACGGAGGAGATGATGGAGGAATTTGCCTATCTTGGTTCTGCAAAGGCAAGGGAAATCGTGATCGAAAATACGAATAAGATCGCGGATATGATTGAGAAAATTATGCCGGTGCGCCCGGATAAATGTCCTCCCGTGATCGAGGACTCTGATAAGACGCTTCGAAAGATCTGTTATGATACTGCGCACAGTATGTATGGGGAGAAACTTCCGGAAGTGGTTACCGAACGTCTGGAAAGGGAATTGAATTCTATTATTTCCAATGGATTCGCCGTTATGTATATAATTGCACAGAAGCTTGTTTGGAAATCCAATGAAGATGGCTATCTGGTTGGTTCGAGGGGATCTGTCGGGTCTTCATTCGTGGCAACCATGGCCGGAATTACGGAAGTAAATCCTCTGAGTCCGCATTATTACTGTACGAAATGCCATTACAGTGATTTTGAGTCAGAGGAAGTCAGGGCTTATGCCGGGGGCTGCGGAATGGATATGCCGGATAAAATCTGTCCCGAATGCGGGGCGCAGCTTGTGAAGGATGGGTTCGACATTCCTTTTGAAACATTCCTTGGATTTAAGGGGAATAAGGAGCCGGATATTGACCTGAACTTCTCAGGGGATTACCAGAGTAATGCCCATAAGTATACGGAAATTATCTTTGGTGACGGACAGACTTACCGTGCCGGAACAATCGGTACACTGGCAGATAAGACAGCCTATGGTTTCGTAAAGAACTATTATGATGAACGGGGAAGCGGAAAGCGTAAATGTGAAATTGAACGGATTGTCACAGGGTGCACCGGAGTCAGAAGAAGTACCGGACAGCATCCCGGGGGAATTATTGTTCTTCCGCATGGGGAGGATATCAACTCCTTTACACCGGTACAGCATCCGGCCAATGATATGACAACCGATATTGTAACGACACATTTTGACTATCATTCCATTGACCATAACTTGTTAAAACTTGATATTCTCGGCCATGATGATCCGACCATGATTAAGATGCTGGAGGAACTGATTTCTTCTGACGCGATGGAGAATGAATATGATCCGGTGGAGCATCCGTTTAATGCCACGAAGATTCCGCTGGACGACCCGGGCGTCATGTCATTGTTTGCAAATACAAAAGCGCTTGGAATTGTGCCGGATGATATCGATGGATGCCCGGTCGGGTGTCTTGGGATACCGGAGTTTGGAACGGATTTTGTTATCCAGATGGTTGTGGATACAAAACCGAAAACACTTTCGGATCTGATCAGGATTTCCGGACTTTCCCATGGTACGGATGTATGGCTGAACAATGCGCAGACATTGATTGCGGAAGGAAAAGCGACGATTTCATCAGCGATCTGTACACGAGACGATATTATGACCTTCCTCATCAATCAGGGAATGGACAGTGAGCAGTCCTTTACAATCATGGAAAGCGTCCGTAAGGGAAAAGGATTGAAGCCGGAGTGGGAGGAGGCTATGTTAGAAGCCGGTATCCCCGACTGGTATATATGGTCATGTAAAAAGATCAAATACATGTTCCCGAAGGCCCATGCTGCAGCATATGTCATGATGGCATACCGTATCGCTTACTGTAAAGTAAACTATCCATTGGCATATTATGCGGCGTATTTCAGTATCCGTGCCTCGGCCTTCTCATACGAGCTGATGTGTCAGGGGAGAGAAAAACTGGAATATTATATCCGTGACTATAAAAAACGCTCCGATTCATTGAGCAAAAAAGATCAGGATACGCTGAAAGATATGAAGATCGTACAGGAAATGTACGCAAGGGGATTCGAATTTATTCCGCTTGATATCTACAGTGCCAAGGCGACGAAATTCCAGATCATCGATGGAAAACTGATGCCGCCGTTGTCCACCATTGAAGGAATGGGGGATAAGGCCGCAGAAGCTGTGGAAGTGGCTGCAGCAGACGGACCGTATCTGTCGAAAGACGATTTCCGCCAGCGGACGAAAGTAAGTAAGACGGTCATCGACCTGATGGCAGACTTGGGAATGTTTGGTGATCTGCCGGAGACAAACCAGCTTTCACTGTTCGATTTCGCATAGTCGGAATGGAAAAGAGTTGTGAGGGATGAATAAAAGGAGAGTGTAAGGTCTGTGCAACTAAGAGATTTTACACTCTTTTTGTACTGTGATTTTGAAATCAGCCGTGCCATTTCGATTCCGCTGCGCTGCATCTCAATGCGGCTAAACGCCGTATACGCAGAACCATAAAAGAGCCTCTGCAAGCGAGCTTGCGACGGCTCTTTCATGGTTCTGCGTGCATGGCTGAATAGTTTTCAAAGTAACACTTTAATTCGCGAAAGTATTGTGTTATAATAACAGACAGCGACACTTGTGGGATGCAGCGTTGGAAAAGAGAAGTAAAAGGAGGAAGCGGCAATGATTTGGGCGAAGGAAGAGACCCTGTCGAGAGCTGAGATAGAAGAGATACAGCTGACACGACTAAAGGAGACGGTTCCATATATATATGAAAAAGTAGCTCCTTACCGTAAAAAAATGGATGAGGCGTTTGTAAAGCCGGAGGATATTCAGACGCTTGACGATCTGAAAAAATTACCATTTACATATAAAGCAGATTTCCGGGATAATTATCCGATGGGATTATTTGCAGTAGATAAAAAAGAGCTGGTCAGATTTCATGCGAGTTCGGGGACGACCGGGAAACCTACAGTGGTAGGTTACACGAAAAAAGATCTGGATGTATGGCTGAATAATGTAGCAAGGATCGCGTGCATGGGAGGGGCTACACCGGATGATGTGGCGCAGATCGCATTTGGATATGGAACATTTACCGGAGCATTGGGACTCCACGGCGGACTGGAGAAACTGGGGGCATCTGTAATTCCGATGTCTTCCGGAAATACGAACAAACAGATTATGTTCATGCAGGATATGGAGACGTCACTGCTTGTGGCAACGCCGTCTTACGCACTGCATCTTGGAGAAGAACTGAGAAACAGAGGAATTGATCCTTCGAAAGACCTGAAAATGCATATCGGGCTGTTCGGAGGAGAAGGCATGACGGAGGCGATGCGCGATGAGATGCACCGTGTCTGGGGAGATCAGTTTATCTGTACACAGAATTATGGAATGAGTGAACTGTGCGGACCTGGAGTATCGGGAGAATGTACAGAACTTGTCGGTATGCACATCAATGAGGACTGGTTTATTCCGGAAATCATTGATCCTGAGACGGAAGAGGTGCTTCCGGCCGGGGAACTTGGAGAACTTGTCGTGACATGTCTTGGCAAAGAGGCACTTCCGCTTGTGAGATACCGTACGGGAGATCTTACAAGGCTTGATTATACCCCCTGCAAATGTGGGCGGACAACGGTAAGGATGGAGAATCTCTCAGGACGGGCAGATGATATGCTTGTGATCCGCGGAGTCAATGTGTTCCCGTCACAGATTGAGGAAGTACTGCTTAAGATCGCTGAAATCGGACCGCATTATGAGATACTTGTTGAAAGAAAGAACCGTCTGGATGTCATGACGATTACAGTGGAACTGATTGATGACAGGCTTCTTGACAGCTACAGTAAGCTGAGTGAGCTTGAGATGAAGATTAAAAAAGGTCTCAAATCACAGCTCGGCCTCGCGACAAATATCAAGCTTGTGGCACCGCACACATTACAGCGGTTCGAAGGAAAAGCGAAGAGAGTAACAGATCTACGAAAGGATGGTTTATAAAATATGTCTGAAAATCAAAAAGCGATTATGCTGGGAAATGAGGCTATTGCGAGGGGGGCTTATGAGGCAGGTGTGAAAGTATCTGCGGCATACCCGGGAACTCCAAGTACAGAGATCAGCGAATATATTGTACAGTATAAAGATGATATTTATGCAGAGTGGTCTCCGAATGAGAAAGTGGCGACAGAAGTGGCAATCGGGGCAAGTGTTTCAGGCGTCCGTTCCATGGCCTGTATGAAGCATGTAGGGTTAAATGTTGCGGCAGATCCGCTGTATACCGTGTCTTACATGGGGGTTAACGGCGGACTTATGGTTGTCGTTGCCGATGATCCGGGATTGTACAGTTCACAGAATGAGCAGGATACGAGAATGGTTGCAAGGGCAGCACAGGTGCCGGTTCTGGAACCTTCAGACAGCCAGGAAGCGAAAGATTTCGTGAAAGCGGCTTATGAGATCGGTGAGAAATTCGACCGACCGGTGATCTTGAGAACAACTACAAGGCTGGCACATTCTCAGGGACTGGTTGAGTTATGTGACAGGGAAAATGTCGAAGACAGGCCGTATGAAAAGAATATTGCGAAGACCGTCATGATGCCGGGGAATGCCAAAGGGCGTCATGTAGAGATCGAAAAAAGGAATCTGGAACTTGCGGAGGCAGCAAATGGGCTTGCCATTAATAAAGTTGAGATGAATGATACGAAAATCGGAGTTATTACAAGCGGAATACCGTATCAGTATGTAAAAGAGGCACTGCCAGAGGCATCTGTTTTAAAACTTGGGATGGTAAATCCTCTGCCAAGAAAGATGATTGAAGAGTTCGCGGCGAAGGTAGACACTCTCTATATCGTAGAGGAGCTTGACCCTGTCATTGAAGAGCAGGTAAAATCCTGGGGAATCAAAGCTGTAGGAAAAGAGATCTTTACGGTTCAGGGAGAATACAGCGCCAATATGATCCGCAAGGCGGTTTTGAACGAAGAACTGGATCTCACAAAGCCGGCGCAGATTCCGAATCGTCCGCCGATCTTATGTCCGGGATGTCCTCACAGAAGTGTATACTATGTACTGAATAAGCTGAAAATACATGCGGCCGGCGATATTGGCTGTTATACACTTGGTGCGGTTGCGCCTTTAAGTGTTGTTGATACAACCATCTGTATGGGAGCCAGCATCAGCAGCCTTCATGGGATGGAGAAGGCAAAAGGGAAAGAATATGTGAAGAACTGGGTGGCAGTGATTGGTGATTCTACCTTTTTACATACCGGAGTCAATTCCCTGATGAACATGATGTACAACAATGCCACAGGAACAGTTATGATTCTGGACAACTCTACAACAGGTATGACAGGCCATCAGGATCATGCGGCGACAGGAAAGACACTGCAGGGAGATCCGACATATGCCATTGATATTCCGGCTCTTTGCCGTGCGCTCGGTGTGAAAAATGTAATCGAAGTGAATGCATTTGATATTGAGACACTTGAAAAAGTTGTAAAAGAAGAGACTGCGAAAGATGAGGTATCTGTAATTATTACAAAATCGCCTTGCGTCCTTCTTGATAAGTCGAAAAAACCGGTGTACATTGCACATTCGGATAAATGTAAAAAATGCGGCATGTGTATGAAACCTGGTTGTCCGGCGATGACGAAGAAAGAAGACGGCACAATTTATATTGATGATACAATGTGTACAGGATGCGGACTGTGTCAGAGCTTATGTAAATTTGATGCGATTGAAAAGGCAGGTGACAGATAATGGCAACTAGAAATATTATGATTGTAGGTGTCGGCGGACAGGGAACTCTGCTTACGAGCAGAATACTGGGAGGCCTTGCGATTGCAGGCGGTTATGATGTAAAATTATCTGAGGTTCATGGAATGGCACAGCGGGGAGGAAGTGTTGTCACTTTCGTCAGATATGGTGAAAAAGTGGCAGAACCGATCGTGGAAGAAGGGCAGGCAGACGTCATTATCGCATTTGAACGTCTCGAGGCACTGCGCTATGCGAATTTCCTGAAAAAAGACGGCGTGTTGATAGTAAATGACTGGAGGATAGATCCGATGCCGGTGGTAATCGGTGCGGCATCCTATCCGGAAAATATCATTGAAGATCTGAAAAAAGACCATACGGTTTATACAGTCAACGCGACCGAAGAATCGAAAAAACTTGGCAATCCGAGAGTGTTTAACATGATTGTTCTTGGGATTGCGGCTCAGCATATGGATTTTACAAAAGAGCAGTGGTATGATGTAATAGAGCGGACAGTACCGCCAAAAACAATCGAAATCAATAAAAAGGCGTTTGATACAGGGTATCAGTTATAGGAGGTCTTTATGATAAAACAGGTATCGGTATTTGTGGAAAACAGGCCGGGAAGTCTTACGGACGTTACATCTGCGTTGACAGAGGCACACGTGAACATCCGTGCAGTGGCATCCTTTGATACACCGGAATTTGGAATTCTGCGCATGGTGGTAGATCAGGCGGAAAAGGCGAAAGAGTATCTCACCAGCAAAGGGTTTGTAGTAAGGCTTACGGATGTGATCGGGGTGGAGCTTGAGGATAAAAAGGGCAACCTGAACCGTATGCTGTCGATTCTGGCAGACAGCGGAATCAATATCAACTACATTTATTCATTTGTAATACGCCAGGGTGCTGCACCTGTTATGGTATTTAACACAGATGATTATGAAAAAGCAGCGAAAGTACTCAAAGAAGCAGATGTAAAAGTTGTGGACGAAAGCGAGTTATAAATTTTTAAGAACAGGAGTTAGGCAGATGGAATGGAATGAAAAAATCAGAGATCCCAAAGCAGAGTGCATGAGTCTGGATGAGCGTGCCAACCTGCAGGGCAAAAAATTAGTCAATCTTGTAGAGAGAGTTTATGGGAAGGTACCATTTTATACGGAGAAAATGAAAGAGCTTGGGGTAGAACCGGGCGACATCAAAGGAATCGAAGATATAGTGAAACTTCCTTTTACAACAAAAGAGGATTTAAGGGCAAATTATCCGTTTGGACTTGTGGCTGTACCAAAGACAGAGATTGTCCGGGTACAGGGTTCTTCGGGAACAACAGGTAAACTGACATTGGCTTCCTACACGCAAAATGATGTTGACCTCTGGGGTGAATGTGTTGCGAGAGGGCTTGTGATGGCCGGATTGAATGAAAATGATATCATCCATGTATGTTATGGATATGGTCTGTTTACAGGAGGAATGGGTCTTGATTACGGTGCGAAAGCACTGGGCGCCATGGCAATTCCGATGTCTGCCGGCAATACAAAACGTCAGATGATGTGTATGGAAGATTTCGGTGCGACTGCATTTGCATGTACGCCGTCCTATGCGCTTCATCTTGCAGAGTCAATGGTAGAAGCAGGTGTTGTGGACCGTCTGAAAATCAGAGCAGGAATTCATGGTGCAGAGCCATGGACAGAGGAAATGCGTAAAAAGATCGAAAGTATTTTACATATTAACTGTTTCGATATCTATGGTTTGTGCGAAATTCTTGGGCCGGGTGTGGCTCAGGATTGTATCCATCATGCAGGACTTCATGTGCAGGCTGACCACTTCTATCCGGAAGTATTAAACGTTGCAGATCAGTCAACCTGTAAAGAAGGAGAAATCGGAGAACTTACATTTACAACACTTTCCAAAGAAGGAATGCCGCTGATCCGCTATCGTACAAAGGATCTGACAAGTATTGATTACAGTACCTGCGAATGTGGAAGAACAACTCCGAGAATCTCAAAATTCAAGGGACGTACAGATGATATGAAGGTAATCCGCGGAGTCAATGTATTCCCGACACAGGTGGAAACAGCACTTCTTGGAATGGGAGAAGGCGTGGCACCTCATTACCTGATGATCGTTGACCGTGAAAATAACATGGATGTTTTGACCGTTATGGTAGAAGTAGACGAGAAATTCTTCTCAGACGAAATCAGAGGACTTGATTTGCTTAGAAATAAAATCGGTGCAGTTCTGAAACAGGCACTTGGAATCTCCGTAAAAGTAAAACTGGTAGAGCCAAAGACGATCGAGAGAAGTGAAGGCAAGGCAAAACGTGTCATCGATAACAGGCAGTTGGTATAAAAGGAGGAAAAAGCAATGACAATTCAACAATTATCCGTATTCCTTGAAAACAGGGAAGGGCGTCTGGATGAAGTTCTTGCAGCACTTGGAAGCAATGATGTTAATATTGTTGCACTAAGCCTGGCAGATACTTCTGATTATGGGATGCTCCGTATGATCGTATCCGATCCACAGAAAGGAAGAAAAGTACTGAAAGATATAGGAATCAGTGCAATGCTGACCGATGTGGTTGCATTGCGCGTTCCTCACGCTACCGGATCCTTAAGCAAGGCAATGCACGCACTGCTGGAAGGAGACATCAACGTAGAATATATGTATGCATTTGCAAATGGAGACGATGCATCCGCAGTATTAAAAACAGATGACCCGACAAGAGCGGTAGATATCCTGAAAGGCAGCGGCTTTGACGTCTGGACCGCCGACAAAGCCTACACCGCAAACGTGTAAACCTATTCAGCCATGCACGGATTATGTTGAGAAGTCCGGCGCAAGCTAGCTTGCAGAGGAATTCTCAATATAAGACGTATACGGCGTTTAGCCGCAATTTCGGAAGAAGGTTGCCTTAAGAGTAGAAATTTGCTATAATAAAACAAGCCAATTGCTACTCTTTTATGATTGAAAAAGAATTGATCTCCAATGGCTTTTAAAATATAGAAACACCATCTTTAATATCATTCTAATGTTTTAATCAAATCACTTTATTATCCCTGTATAAAAAATTTAATAGAATGACGCCAGGGGCAATAGGTTATACAATGCACGCTCGCATGCAGTTGGATGACTTTTGATCCCAACATCATAGAATATATTTATTAAGAGACCCGACGGGGCGGTATATCAGTCACCTACTTTCAAAGAAAGGGGCTGAATGCTTATGAACGTTACTTTCAATGACTTGTTTACATTTGTTATAATGCTGGCTGCAGTCATAACACTTGTCAGAGATTTCAAGCATAAAAAATAACGCCCTCACCCTCGCAAAGTGCAGCGTTATTTTTAATACATAATTACCGAGGTGGCTAGGTGTACTCTAGCTGTCGGTTCTCTTAATAAATATATTATATCAAATTTTATTTATAAGTCAACAAAGGAGTACATCTGTAATCTGAATCTCATGAAAGCGTAAACCCCGGAATATTTTTACTATTGACAAATCATACTGTAACTGATACTATAACATTATGAAATGTAACAATAATAATTACAGATAAGCATTAGTGCAAAAGAAAGGACGTATGATTATGGCAATCGTAACGATAGAAAAAACAAATTTTGAGGCAGAGGTGATCAACGAAGAGAAACCGGTCATCCTGGAATTTTCAGCTCCGTGGTGTGGATTCTGCCGCCGTCTGACTCCAGTGATTGATATGCTGGATAAGAAATATGGTGATAAGGTAAAAGTGACACAGATGAACATTGATGACAATGAGGAATTGACCGAGAAGTTCAATGTTGATACCATACCGACTTTGATACTTTTTAAAAATGGACAGGCTTCAGAACCATTTGTGAATCCGCCGTCAGCGCCTGCAGTGACAGGGTGGCTG
>URQQ01000015.1 GCA_900549995.1 uncultured Lachnospiraceae bacterium
GCATCCCACACATAACAGCCAACCTGCTGCACTTCCAGCTGTTCTGGATTGCTGACTTTTGCGTGTGCAACTACATTTGTATCATAGACTTCCTGATCGTGGTACTGGAAGGAAAAATCAGGGGACACTGCCGAACCGCCTGTGGTATCATTTTTATTCCCATCCCATGTAAAAAAAGAATATCCAGAATCATTTACATCTACAGTAGCTCCGACCCACGCCTTTGTATGTTCTGAGTTCCACGCGTTCTGCTGGATCACAGTGACTGTACTGCCGTTGATCTCTTTTACGATCGCCCAGTGCACATTTTTGTTATCTCTTAAGATATCTCCAACCTTTGGATTCTTCGTCTCTGTAAATTCTCCTTTATCCATCAGAGGCACTGATCCAGTATCATTCAGCCCCCATACACTCCGTCCAAACACCTGGCGGTAGAATTTCTTTACAAATGCCGCACAGCTGTATGTCTTATCTGCGTCATATCCACTGCCATATGCTTTATAGACTGCTTCTACTGTAACGCCGTTTACTGTAACTGAATCAACTGCCCCAGACTGAATCGAAACAAAATTGTAATTCCCCATCTTCGCTTCTGTCACCATCGGTGCCACTCCAAAGAACATCACCCCTGCTACCGCCATTGTCACTAATCTTCTAATCACTTTATTCATCATCTCTGTTTTCCTCCTGATCTATTTGATAATTTTATAATAAACCCTGTTTTGGAAAATTTGTTTTTCACTGATTTCCGACTCTCATACAGGCAAATAAATCACCCGCTATCTGGTAGCTTCTCTTCAATCCTTCTTCGTTATTATCATATCTGGCCGTATGGTTTTGTCTGATTCCGATTTTTTGTGCCATATGGACCGCTTCCATCTCCGTGCCAAAGAATAAAATCACCCACCCTCTGTTCTGCCGTTCTTCAATCATTTGGTGAATCTGCTCTCCATTATATTGCCTGCTTGCATTTTCCATCCCGTCGGTAATGATAAATACCAACACTTTCTCTTCCTCTCCCCGTCCTGTATCTGCAATGATCTGGTCTATCTGTGAAAATACCCGTCCAATTCCGTCAAACAATGCCGTATTTCCATATACATAATAAGTACTGTCATCCATCTCCTTCGCGGATGCGATCGGTGTATGGCTGTATAACACCTCACACTGGTCGCTGAACAATGCGGTAGTGATGTAAGCTTCACCCTCTTCTCTCTTTTGCTTTCTCAGCATTTCATTATAATTTCTTATGGTATCCTTCTCTTTTCCGTACATCGAACCGCTCCGGTCCAAAATACATACCATCTCTGTTACTTTTGCCCTTCCCATGATCTCATCCTTTCCTTTCTTCTTCACTGCTCCTGATATCAACTGTATTGAAACTTTTACTGTTTCTAATTTTAACTGGCATTTTGGAACATTTGTCTGTGGGAAAGCAGCACTTCCTATTTAACAGTAACCAGAAGTAACTACATCATTTCCTTGCAGAAACAAATTTTCCAAACCGGCTGATATACTAAAATCATCAAATCAAACAGCACACGAAAAGGAGAACATATTATGAAAATAAAGGGATTAAAAAGCTTCGTATTCGCACTTTCACTTACAGCAATGCTTCCACAGACAGCATTTGCAAAAGAAAAATACATTCTCCCTGACGGCGGACAGACTGCAGTCAAGGAATCTACACTATCCAAGTTAGATGAGGAAAAATTAATGCTTGCCCGCAACGAGATTGCTGCACGGCACGGTAAGATCTTTTATGATGAAGATATGAAAAAATATTTTGACAGCCAAAGCTTTTATAAACCAGCGGCTGATTACGATGACTCCTGCCTGACAACGACAGAAAAAGAAAATATCGATATGATTTATAAATATGAATTATCCAGAAAGCAGGAGAATGCCAGAAATAAATTCGAAGAAAATAAACGCCTATCTGAAAAAGGTGACATGCAGGTAGCATCCTCCTCATGGGTATACATGGAGAGTCCTTATTACCTCGACGACTTATTAGGCAGATGGATTGACAATTCAGACCCTGAATACCCAATGGTGCTGGATTTCCAGATGAAAGACGGCCTCCCATATTACCGCTATTACGGAATCGTACCGGGAAATGGAATGGGACTTGATATCGCCAATTCTTACTCAGAATTCGAATATTGTACCGGCACTTTTTCATTGAACAGCGAAATCGGCTTTATCAACTGTTATGTCGGCAATACCGAAAAACTCTATAATTCCTTTGAGTATGACGTAATGTCTGACACACTGGTAGAAACAAGTATGGATAAGAATCGCAAAACATTTACAAAAGACAATGATTTCACTTATGAACTGCCAAAAACCCCGCAATAGACTACGGGGTTTTTTCAGATTCTAAGGCCAATAATAGCCGGCGCCTCGAAAAGTATCAATCGGAACAAAATAAATCTCCGGTTTGTCACTTTCCTTATCTTCTATCATAGCCATACAGTCATTCTCTTCCACATACCATGTATCGCCTGTCTCTATGACTTTTGCCTCTGTCTCTTTCAAATCTTTCGATACTTTCGTTTTGTTCCTGCTGCATGCCGCTGAGACGATCTGAAAAATATCTGCACCCACCTCTGCGATCTCTGCATCACTTTCATTTTCTCTATATACATTAATCAATATGACATCACCATTGATCAGATCACTGGCAACGGCAACGCACACCCCATCAGAAGCCCGGAAATGCTCCCTCTTTAAAAACGAGGTCAAGATTGCCCCATATTTTTGTATCTCTACCGTATTTTTTTCATTTTCGGACACTTTCGTCAACGAATACCCTTTCTTCATTAAACGGTCTGTAAAATCATCTCTTTTCAATGAGAAGCGGTTACTGTTGCATGGTTCTCCCCATTTTTCCACTGCCTCTGAATCCAAAGTATAGATCACACTTCCTTCTTTTTCCATAGAATATTTGCTGTTGTTCTCTGCATTTTCTTTGGAAACGGCATGCTCTGTCACATACTTTCTAAATTCCTCATTCCGATCACTTCCTCTGGCGTAATTTCCTGCATACACCGTCTTCCCCTCAGCATCTGGTTTCGTTCTCTGCCATAGAAAAACTCCCGCTGCGGCAATCACGCAGACAATCCCAATGGCAGCTCTCCAGATCCACTTGCACTTACACTCTTTTTTCATTTCTCCTCCCCTAATCTTCCGGTACAGACAATGTTACCTCATAAGTATCCTTCTCTTCTCCCGAATATCTTACTATCAGACGGCACTTTGCGTTCAGTTTAACTCCACAGAACTGTTCTCCGTCTTTGCATGCTTCCAGCAAGTCTTTTGCTTCCTCTGATGTAAGATAGGTCTCCGGGGAAGTCAGCGGAATCATTTTTACAAGGAATTCACTGCACCGTTCTTTTGTTCCATGAAACTCCAGCTTCTTTACCTGTTCATTCATGATGTCATATCCTATTGCGATTTCCTCGCCCATGCTGCCATAATCTACTGCATATTTTTCTTCCTTCCAGATCCATATTTTCATAGTCTCTGTCTCATCAGAGAAGATCCGGACCGTATCATAATACATATGATCCGTAAGATTCAAATCCTCTTTTTTGATACTCATGTAATAAGAGAGCGCATCCAGCATCGTCTTCTTATCCAGATAAAAAGTGTCATACGTCCCTCTCAGCTGTCTGCATTGTTCCAATGCATCCTCCGGAACTGCATAGCTCTTCCACATGCCATTGCTCGTACTTTCCTCATACTCCCCATATGTTTCCACAAATGTTCGGACCGTCTGATACTCTTCCCCGTCTTTGGTCAGGTACTTCACCCTTTTATGTTCCTCTGCTTCTTTTTGTGCCTGTCTGAGCTTATACTGGAAAATCATATCCTGATGGGTTCCAAGAAATGCGGCTCCGCCTCCTGCAAGGCACAAGATCACTCCTGCCAATACCGCAATCCGTCTCCAGCGTATCTTTCTTCTATGCTGCTGTTCCCAGTACTTTTTCCCATCCGTCTGTGCCGTAAGCTGAAGCCATTCCTCCCCCCATTCCTGCCTGATCACACCTTCCAGTCTCTGAACGGCTTCCAATTGCACCCCAAACTGTTCCGCGAAATTGCCAACGGAAAAATACCGCATCTGTACGTCCAGCGAAAGTCCCTGCATGACCGCTTCTCCTTCAGTTTCCAGTTCTGCGTCCGCTGTAATTTTCTTTAGCCGGTCCTTTTTTATCCGCTCCCCGGCAGGAGGAACCTTTCTCCCGGTGACCATCTCGTATAACACGGCACAGACCGCATAAATATCTGTCCAGGGACCGGTTCTGCCTTCCAGCTGCTCTGGCGGGATATAGGGCGAATTCTCTTCCATACTTTCCGTACCCGCATCGCCAGTTCCGACGATACAAAGCCTGCCCTCCTCATGAAACACCAGATGCTCCGGATGGATTGCCCCATGTACGATCCCGATACTGTGTAAAAATGCCACAGCCTCCATCACTGGCGTGAGAAGATCAGCCGCCTCTCTCATCTCTGTCTTTTTGTGGGTCTGCAGATACTCTTTCAACGTTCCTCCCGGGAGATACTCCGTAATCACATACCCTTTTTCGTTCACGATGAAATACTCTTTTTCAATCGCCAGTCCACGCACATCGAATCTGCCAAATAAAAGCCTGGCATCTCTTCCCTTCTGCCGGTCCCATACGTCCTTTGTGTACTCCTTCACCACGACTCTTTGTTCCAGCACAAGATCATATCCCATGTAAGTTACGCTCCCTGCACCTTCCCCAAGTACAGCACCGATACTATATCTGTCCTGCAGTACCATCCCCGGTTCCAGCCACGTATTCTTCCATTGATATTCCCAGATTCCTTTCTTGCACGCCGGACATAATTGATCTGCCCCATCGATGACATGCATACAGAAAATGCATCGATTCTGCTCCATTTTACTCCCTCACTCTATTTCCTAAGGCCAAAAATACTTTACATTCCAATTAGATTCTGGTTTGAAATAATATCCGTATCCGCCATCCTCTATCCCAGTCCAGAGAACCATACATTCCTCCGTCGAGTACGAATACACCCATTGTTCCGGCTCAGGAAGCTTCGACAGATAGGAAGCATTGTTTTCACGAAATGACCGGAGGATTTCTTCTTTAGTTTCCTCCATACCTGTGTCCAGAATTTGAAGAAGATCCATCCCCGGTTCTGCCAGATTGTCTTCGTTTCCTTTTTCCGTAAACAGCATCAGATAGATGAGATCCTGGTTCACACTGTCAAATCCCGCTTTGATCCATATCCTGTCTTTGATTTTGTAATACTCAATTTCAGTAAATCTCGTAAGAACCGCACCGTATTTCTGAATTTCTACTGTATTCTTATCCTCTTCTTTTACCACTTCTATTATATAACCTGACTGTTTTAAATCTTTCAGGAATTCTTTCTTCTTGATGGAAAACCGAAATGCATTGCAGGGCTTCCCCCACTCTGCCACAGCATCTGCCGGCAGAGTATATAAGACGGCGCCTTCCCGTTCCAGTTCATATTCATCTTTTGCCTTTAACACCTCCTGCGAGGTGGCATGTTCTTTCGTAAACCGGACAAACTCGGTGTATTCTTCTGTATTTCGCCCATAATTTCCTGCATAACTGACTGGCGTCGTCTGGTCTGCCTTCTGAAACTGCCATAAGAGAATCACAAGAACTGCCGCCGCTATGACTGCTCCAATACTGATCGGAACCCATATTTTTTTCTGTTTCTCTTCTGCCTCTTCTTTCTCCCCAGCATGACTCATGGCATCCCGAAGTTCTCTCATATCCCTGATCCGTCTTCGGTAATCCGGTTCAAGCCCCCTTGCCAGGGCACTCTCCTCCTCCGGGGTAATCACCGTCCCATAGGAAGAGGGCAGATAAAGTTCATCCTTTACCTGACGGTTGATGGATGGTTCCGGACACACGCCTGTAACCATCTCATACAAGGTCGCACAGACTGCGTATACATCGGTCCACGGCCCCTGTTTTCCTTTTTTTGAATACTGCTCCACAGGAGCATATCCCCGCTTTACGAGAATCGTCATCGTCTTCTCATGATCCAGATATGTCCTTGCCGCCCCGAAGTCGATGATTTTCAGACTGCCATCTTCCATCACCATCAGATTCGACGGATTCAGATCCCGGTGGATGATTCCTTTTTTATGCACTTTCTCAAGCGCTTCTGCCACCGGTTCCATCTTCTCCCAGGCCTGTGCGAAATCAAATGGAATCTCTCTGCGCTCCAGATACTCTTCCAGGCTGATTCCCCGGACATATTCCATCACCAGATATGCGGTATCGTTCTCCTCAAAAAAATCCAGAATTTTGACAATCGCCTGCACATCAAAAAGTTCTGACATTCTTCTCGCTTCAGCCAGAAAATCCTTCTTTCCTTTTTGATACAGCTTTTTCGCATCCTTTTCTTCCAGAAAGACAGGACAGAGCTCTCCCTGTGAGGCATCTCTCTTCACAAGTGTCCATGGAAAATATTCTTTGACCACGACCGTCTGATTCAGCAGTATGTCCCTGGAAAGATATGTAATGCCAAACCCGCCGTTTCCAAGGACTTTCTCTATCTCATATTTTTGATGCAGGAGCGTCTTCTCCCCAAGGCTTTGTCTCTCCATAGATTTATCTCCTATAACGGACTGACTGTCAGCAGATACTTTGCCTCTTCTTCCCCGTAAAGGCTGATCGAAATCCAGCATTTTGCGTTGATTTTCACAGAGGCTGATCCCGTCTCAGATTCTTTTTCATATTGAAGTAACTCTTCAATCTCATCTTTCGCCAGATAAGACTCCGGCGAAATGACCGGCAGCAGATCAGACAGAAATGAAAATAATTCCTCCCTGGAACCTTCAAAGGAAACCTGCGTTACCCGATGGTCATTATAATCACTGGTAACTGTGATACGTGTCTCTCCATATACATAACTTTCTTTCAGGCTAAGGTCTATCTTCATTTCTTTTTTTTGTGTTTTTCTTACCATAACACTCCCGGTAAAATTGGGATCCTGAACCTCCACTTCTGCTCCACGTTTCCAAACCTCCAGTGCCTTTTTCATGGTATCAGACTTCAGGTAGAACTTCTCATTCCAATTGCCTGGCTTTCCCCACTCTTTCGCAGTCTTTCTTGTAATCTGATATGTTGTAAATGTCTCTGGTTCATCATTGACTGTAGCAGCATTTGCTTTGATAAACGCAAGATCTGCTTTATATTCCGGAGAATCTATATCTTCTGCTTCCTTTCCGTCCGTACGCTCTGCCTCTTTCCTGTCTTTCCTGAGCTCATATTCCACCACTTTCTCCGGATATCTGCGGCAGTAAAGCCAGAGACTTCCGCCTGCCGCTGCCAGAACAGCCATCAGAGTCAGGCATACAACCAGTCCTCTTTTCAGCCATCGCCTGAGTCTCAGATGTCCCTTTTTCTTCCCCCGCATCTGTTCCACCTGGGTCGTGAGGCGTATCCATAATTCTCCCCACTCCCTGCGGATATCCCCTGAAAGCAGTCCTGCCTCCTCACAGGATATGGAAATCCTCTGCATCAGATTCTCAACGCTGAAATATCTTCTCTGAATATCCAGGGATAGCCCCTGCATCAAAGCCTGCTCTAATTCCGGCACAATCTTTACCAACTCCGACGGCGGTTTTAACGTGTCTTTTTTCAGCCGTTCCGGCGCAGCGGGAACCTTCTTCCCTGTCATCATTTCATACCAGACTGCACAGAGTGCATACAGATCCGTCCATGGGCCGATCTTTTCCTTCTCCTGATACAGTTCCGGGGATGCATACCCTTCTTTCAGCTGTCTTTCCACTCCGGTCTCACCCTTCTGTCTCGCCGCCCCAAGATCAATCAGTTTTAACTCCCCTTCCTGGTCAAACAGAAGATTATCCGGACTGATATCACAATGGATCATCCCTTCACTGTGAAGGTACAAAAGAGCCTCCATCACCGGCTTTAGCATCCCGGCCGCCTGCCCGGGCTGTATCTGGCGGGACTTCTTTATGAACGACTTTAAGCTCTGGCCGCTTAAATATTCCATGACAATATAACCAGTGCCATGTGCAGTAAAAAACTCCTTTTCCTCCACAAGCCCCGGTATTTTTCTTTTCCCCACAAGCCGTAGTGCCCCGTTTTGATACTGACTGAGCCCGTTCTGGAATTCTTTGTCCGCCTGTTCACCGCAACCTGTAACATCCTGTGTCTCTGGTTCTCTTCGTACCTTTCCATCGGGATAATACTCTTTTACAGCCACCGTCACCTCTTCCTGCATATCATAAGCCAGATAGGTAATCCCGGCGGCACCTTCCCCCAGCACAATTCCGATCATATAACGTTCCTTCAGTCTTGTATACGGACGAAGCCACCTGCTGTTCCACTGATATTCCCACGCTCCTTTTCTGCATTTTGGGCATCGCTTGCTGTCATTGTCCATCTCATGCATGCAGAAGATACATCTCTTTTTCTCCATTTTACATTCCCTGTCTTTTGGTCAGAAGTTTATTGTTTGAATGTCAGATATTCAGCCAGTTCCTCCTGATGGCAATACGCATCCCGGTATACTTTATACAGATAAAAATCCTGTCCGCTTGTCACCCGGTCTTCCACATGTTCCTCCAGCACGGCAAACGGATCTTTCGATCTTAAAAATCCCATCACAAACTGGTCAAATCCCCGGTCCGGCCTCAATTGTGAAAATCCACAATTCTCAAGGATGCGGTTCAGCCTTGCCATTGTGATTTTATTTTCCTCATCCAATACTGCTTTCATCTTTACAAACAACAGGAAACTGATCAAAGTCTCTCTGTTGATATCACGTTTTCCCGTAATAAATTCCCTGAAGAAATCTTCCCCAGACCTGCCTCTCTGATAGAGTTTTGAAGCCTTTTTCTCATCCCGGTCATACTCACGGTCCAGATTCTTTTCACGCAGTTCTTCTTCCTTCTCGATCTCCCGGAGTTTCTCAAGCGCCTTTCTCTTCTCTGCATCATCAGGGCTTGCAGTACAGTATCCAAGGCCATGGGCAACACGAATCTTTATATGTTCCGGCCATTCCCTGACTGCGCCATACAATTCAAATACCAGCTCCATCCAGTCAACAGAGACATAACCAAAGTAGAAATAATTGAACTCATCAAAAATTCCGCCCGGAGTCAGCGCCGTATTCTCCAGCATGTCTCGTTTTTCTTCTGTCGTCATCGATGGTTTGCTTTTCTGGGCTTCCTTTTTCAATACCGTAAGTGGTTTTAAAAAGCTCAGCTCTTCAAGCGCAAATTTTTCCAGATATCCCCGTTCTTCTTTCTCCAGAGAATTGCCATACTGTATTCTCATTTTTTCGGACTTTTCACAGCTTTCGTAATATTTATCGCATTTCTGGCGGATATAAATATTCAGGTATTTGCAGAAATAATACCTTGCCTTTTCCCTGACCGTTGAAAAATTATGGACATTTTCATTCATAAAATTGCAGAAATCATCTTTTGTCTGGCTTTCTATAATTTTCTGTTCCATAAATTTCGTCAGCATCATTGTATTCATCTGCTCAGAAGAATTTTCCTTCACATACATTCCCAGCTGTTTCAGCGTAATCTTGCCTCCCGCAAACCAGCTGTTTCCCTGGTTTAAAATGTCATCGTATTGTTCCGTATACTCCCGGTACAGTTCCTTCCATTCCTCGTAGGTCAGCTGATGGCTGTATGCATAGATCAATCCGGCCTCATAAAAGCTGCGGGCATAAAGGGCCTCATAGCCTTCCTCTTTTAATTTCTCATTCACAGTCTCCAGGTTCCATCTCCGCGCAAACCCTTCTGCAAGCACGGTAAGTCTGCCCGGCAGTTTATATACTTTCGTATCCTCTTGCAAATCATCCGTTGAATTCAAAAAATTAATCGTCAGATTCGAAACCATTGTCTCGAATAAATCAGCCCTTTTTCCCGCTCCCATATGTTCCCTCCTGCTTTTTTAAATCTGTTTTCTCACAATACTATACTCATCACCCCGGCGGTAATAAGGACACTCGCCAAACTCTCCCTTTATAAACCGGAACATTTCATCTTCATCCAGATCCTGCATACACGTATAACATTCATAATCTTCGTCATATTCATAATTCATGCAGCTTTCACAGTTTGAAGCCTCACGTTTTTTCATCCTTTACACCGCCTTTTTCTGCTGTATTAGCATTCCTTACAGTACCTTTAATTCCTTCGGCACCTGATTCAAAATCTCACGCTCTCCAGCTTCATTGATCACCACAATATCCTCCACCCGGACTCCGATCACTCCCGGAATATAGATTCCCGGCTCGATACTGAATGCCATCCCTCTCTCAAGATGTCTTCGGTTGCTCTGTTTGATCTCGGGAGATTCGTGCGCCTGATATCCGATTCCATGTCCCAGCCTTGTCGTAAAATACTCTCCGTACCCTGCATCCTCGATGACTTTTCTTGCCGCCTTATCAATGTCCGGAATATACGCACCTTCCCTGACTGCCGCCTCTCCTGCGAGATTCGCCGCAAGAACCGTCTCATAGATCTTCACTTCCTCCGCTGTCGGTTCCCCGAGGAACACGGTACGGGTCATATCTGACTGAAATCCGTGATAAGAGCAGCCAAAATCCGTCAGTAAGACATCCTTTTCCTGCAAAATGGCACCTTCCCCGGAAGGCATGTAATGCGGATAGCTTGCATTTCCGCCAAAGGACACGATCGCGTCGGCATTGCTTCCTCCGAATTCCTGCATATAATTTCTGAGGATTCTCCGCACTTCCTGTTCTGTCATTCCCGGCTTTACCACTTCCCAGAGAGCCAGAACTGCTTTGTCTGCAATCCTGGCAGCTTCCCGCATATATCCCAGTTCTTCCGGTGTCTTATGGATTCTCACTTCATTCATCAGATCTCTCGCATCTGTAAACTGTACCGGCATATGTTCTGCAATACTTAGAATATTCGCCGCCCTGGCCGCCATATTCACGCCGATCCTTCCGCCTTTCAACCCTTCCTTTTCCAGAACCTCGCAGACAACATCGGTGAAGTCTTCTCCATCCCACCAGGAATAAATCTTGATCTCGCTGCCAAGCATACTTCGGATCTCGCCTTCCGAGAGAAGATTCACAATGTAGAACATTTCCCCGTTTTTCTTAATGAAAAGCCCCTGAAACCGTTCACACAGCCATGGCTTTTCCCCGGCAAGAAATACAAGGTCCTCAGACGGCACTGTCAGGAGTGCATCCAGGTTTCTCTCCTTCATCAATTCTGCTACTTTTGTAACTGCATTCTGATTGATCATCTCACATACCTCCTGCTTTACGCCTGTTGATATCTTCCAAGTGCCTCTGCCATCCTGTGAAGTGCCGCCACGGCTTCTTCATCACTTCCCAGACATCCATGGATAATACGAAGATGCCCTGCTCCAAGTGTTCCATACGCTTTGCCGTCGTTGACCGCAACGCGTGCCTCTTTCACAAGATACTCCATAATCTCTGTCGAATCCCCAAGCCTGGATACATCAATCCAGCAATAAAATCCCGACTCCGGCATCTGGATTTCCACGCCTTCCACAGCAGAGAATATTTCATACGCCTGTTTTCTCCGGTAATCATATTTCTCCAGATATTTCTTTACATATCCGTCATTTTGAAATGCCGCCATCGCTCCTGCCTGTGCCAATGAGTTGGCAGCACCTAAGACATTTACGGCTGCTCCATACATCACGTCCATGATTTTATCGCAGGCCACAATATAACCGACCCGAAGTCCGCTAAGAGCCATCCCCTTCGAGATGGAAAATACCGTAACTGTCCGCTCCCACATACCCGGAAGCGACGCCGGGGTCACGAACTCGATCTCATCAAGCACCGTCTCCTCGAAGGCCTGATCTACAATGAGCACAAGATCATGGCGGATGATAAATTCCGAGAGCTTCTCAAGTTCTTCTCTTCGGTAAACACGTGTGGTTGGATTATTCGGATGCGTCAAAATGACTGCCTTCGTCCGGTCTGTCACCGCATGTTCAAAAGCATCCATATCAAATGCATATCCCTCTGCCTCGTTCAGAGGCACGGACACCGCCTTCCCTCCCAGAAGTTTCGGATCCATAAAGTTATTCGGATAACTGGGATCAGGAACAAGTGCCTCATCCCCCTGCCCGATAAACAAAGAGACGGCATAGAACAGCCCGGAATCCGACCCTGGGGTGATAATGATATTCCGCTTCGGATCTACATCCAGCTGATTTTTCTCTTTCAGTTTTCCCGCAATCATCTCCCGAAGTTCCGGCGAGCCGCTTGGCATAATATAATGTGCCGGAAATCCCGATTCAATCTCCCGGATCATCGCATCTGCGACGGACTTTGGAAGTGAGGGATCCGGATAAAAAGGATCTGCCCAGCCCATCAGCGTTACCTTCTCCTCCCCCATCTCGGCAAATCCTTCCCCGACATCTGCCTTCGTCACCTTTGAAAAGAGTCCGCCCTCGACTCCTTCATAGCGTTTCGAAATTTTTTCTCTGATACTCATTTCTTTCTTCCTCCTTTTCTGATCAAGCGTTGTTATTTATCTTTTGTTTCCTCCTTTATCCTTCCAAGCAGCGTGCAAAGATAGTTCCAGACACTTTCGGCAGACTTTACCGAGGCTGTTTCTTTCGGAGTGTGCACATCCTTCATATCTGCCCCAAGGGAAATGATATCCGCCTCCGGCATCTTGCCTGCCCAGTATCCGCATTCAAGCCCTGCATGAATAGCTTCTATCTTCGCCTCCTGCCCTGTCAGCTCTTGATATACCTCCATCGCCAGCGTTCTGAGCCTGGAATCTTTCTTATAAGACCATGCCGGGTAATCACTCATGAATTCACACTCAGCCCCGTACATATCCGCCAGAATCCGGATCTGGTCTCTCACCACATATTTTCGTGACTGTACCGCACTTCTGACGGCACTTAACAGTTCCAGTTTCCCCTCATTTTCTATGAGAGCTCCCATATTATTGGATGTCTCAACCAATCCCTCCACAGCATAAGAATCATGGAGCACTCCGCACGGCATCAGCATCAGAAGATTGCAAAGCTTTCCTGCCGCGGTTTGGTCATATACATGGATGACGGATTTCTTATCCCGCTGCACTGTGAATTTCACCTGGTCTGTAAATGCGAGTTCCTGGATCAATTCTTCTTCCAAAATCCGGATCTTCTCTGACACACGTTCCATCCGTGACTCATCCGCATAGAGAACCACACTGCCCCCGGACGCAATTGCATTCGCCTGTCCCGGAAAATCAATCTGCCCATAACGGACATTTTCCTCTTTCAGCCGATACATCAGTCTTCCCAGCATCTGAATCGCATTCCCGCGTTCCAGATGAATCTCCATCCCGGAATGCCCTCCGGTCAGTCCTCCAATCTCAATCTTGAATTCTTCATAACTTCCTTCGCACGTCTCCCTCTGGAACGGCAGCTTTATGAGATTTCGGATTCCGCCTGCACAGCTTGTACAGAAGACCCCCTCTTCTTCCGAATCCAGATTGATAAAATATTTCCCTTCAAGCCCCGACACATCCAGCTTTTGTGCGCCGATCAGCCCATGTTCCTCGTTGACAGTCATGATCATTTCAAGCGCCGGATGACGGATAACATCTGCCTGATCCATCAGAGCCATCATGCAGGCAAGCGCAATCCCATTGTCCGCCCCAAGTGTTGTTCCGTCTGCATACAGACTGTCCCCGTCACGCAGAATCTTGATTCCTTCCTCGTACCGATGGCTTGTTCCTTCCGCTTCCACATAGACCATATCCATGTGCCCCTGCAGAATCACAGTTTCCCCACAGGTACTCCCTTCCGAAGCAGGAATCTTGACAATCAGATTATAGATATCATCCTGAACGGCTTCAAATCCCCGCTCTCTGGCAAAGGACGCCAGGTAATCACTGACCCGTTTCTCATCCCCGCTTTTCCTCGGTATCTGTGACAATTCTTCAAAATAAGTAATGATGTTTTTCATCTATGTTTCCTCCCAATCACTGATCTTTCTTACCTTCGGCGACGGCAGATAAAACAGCCGCGCCCTCTACTCCAATGCTAACATATCCGCACACAAAATCCAATGCTTAAGACACTCTTATGCCCCTGATCCGCTGATAAATGAGATCTCCAAAATTAAAGATAAACACGCCGGATAAAATGACTGCACCTCCGACTACAGTAGCCTTATCCGGCACTTCTCCTGCAATTACAAATCCTAGAATGCTTGTCAGAAATGGTGTGACAAACATATAGTTGCTTACCTGGGAAGTCTGCTTCGCCTTCGAAAATGCCTTCGACCACGCCACATAGGCAATGGCACTTGAGAATACACCAAGCACGGCTACATAGAAGATCTGGATTCCCGGCGCGTGTGCCACTTCTTTGACTGATCCCGGAAGAAATACCGCCAGCAATACCGTCCCAAAGAAAATGCTAAACGCAGAAGTCTGCAAGGCCGTATACGTCTTCGTAAGTTTCCGCTGAATCAGATTATAGACACTCAGGGCCACTGCCGCCGACAACAGCCAGAGAATCCCCTTATTCACAGAAAATATACCATTCATCATCGTCAGGACGATCACTCCCGCAAATTCAACTGCAATTGCCGCCCACTGGATCACCCGGAGTTTTTCCTGATATACGAATCTCGCCAGCAAGGCAGTGATTACCGGAACTGTCGCAATTACAACACTTCCAGTGGAAGCTGTCACTGTCGCTACTCCTTCGTTAAAAGCAATCATATAATAGAAAAATCCAATCGCCCCGGCCGCCAGAAACCAGAGAATGTCTGCCTTGCGCGGAAGCTTCATTTTCACAGCTATTGCGACAATCACGAGTGCTGCCGAAGCAAAAAAATACCGGAGGAAGCTCAGAGAAAACACGGAAAAATACTGTAATGTCAATCTTGTGAATACAAATGCCAACGCCCAGAACAAAATTGTGATCATTGCATATGGATGAAAACTATCTTTAAATTTCATACTGCCACCTTACCTTTTCAATCCTTTATTCAATACCATAAAAATCCCTCTTACTCACTTCAGTATACTCATTTTGACATTAGTACGCAATGAAACTTCAAGAGAATGCATACACTGCCAGAATTTCCTCAAGATTAAGACTGCCGGCGAAATAACTGTAATAAATACAGGACTGGTTTCTTAAAACGCAAAGGAGCATGTCCTCCAACATGCTCCATCATATTCTTAGAAACTAACATCTCTAAAACAAAGTAAAACTGTACACCCTACGGTTATCTATTCTGTAAATATTCTCTCCTTACAAAACACCTTATGTCTCATAAGTTCCTTTTTTCTTCAGTTCCCCATTCTCCATCATAATCTGCCCCTTTGCGATCACCGTATGAATTCCAAGGTCCTTATCAAGAAGAAGAAGGTCTGCATCCGCTCCCTCCGCAACACAGCCTTTCTGCGGATAGATTTCCATTGCGTTTGCTACATTGGAGGTCATGTACGGCAGTGCTTCCTCAAGCCCCATGCCCATCTCCTGAACCATTCTTTTGATTTCTTTATAAGTACTTGCAACACCGGATACCCCAATTTCCAGAAGCGTTCCGTCAGGCGCATAATTAGACCAGCTTCCGTGTCCGTCAGAACTGAACGTAATATTTTCAAGGGAAAGCCCGCGTTTTTTCGCCTCTGCGACACAGTCACCAGGTTTTGGCTGTCCTTTAATGCCGCAGGTCAGATCGATCAATCCGCCTTTGGAAATGAACTCGTATCCTTCTTCCAGAAGGTCTGTATTTCGGTTCACATGGGTCGGGCGGAAGATCTTCGCCGGAATTGCAGTCTGCTCTATTGCTGCAAACACTGGCTTTAATCCGCTTTCTGCATCACCCATATGGAGAATCACGACTCCCGGCTTCCCGCTTAACATTCCTGCGACACGGGTCTTACTTGCAATCCGGATCAGCTCTTCTTCCGATACATTTGGCGCCCTGTGGTCGGAGATCGCAAGCTTAAGTCCAAGCACTTCATCTATGAATACAATATCCCTGTCAGCCTCTCCTGTGATGGTAGGGCCTGGATGTCCATAGGCTCCCGTGAACATGTAGGCAGTAACCCCTTCTTCATTCAAAGCCTTCGTCTTCGCATAAAGATTTTCCGCACTCCTCGTCATTCCATCGGTGCCAATCAACCCCATCACAGTTGTAATCCCAGCCTGAATCAGTTCGGAGAGCTGGATTTCCGGCGTTCTTGTAAAGAAGCTTCCCTCTCCCCCGCCGCCGGTTACATGGACATGGTTATCGATCAGTCCGGGGACAAGACACATTCCTTCCCCGTCAATCACCTGACAGTGTCCCGGCATCTCTGGAAGCGTATCTTTGATCCATTCGATCTTGCTGTTACAGACCAGTACATCTTTCCGGCCCTCATATGCCGGAGAATAGACCTCCGCATTTTTTATCATTAACATACCTTATACTCCTATTCTTTTGGTTTGATTTTCGCAATTCCAAATCCTGTGACAGCACATACGATCGCCATAACGATACCTGTATAATTCATGATCGCCCATGGAAGATAGGACAGAGTGTCAACACCCAGCGTTACTGCCATATATGCTCCTGCCGCAGACCACGGTACAAGCGGTACAAGCACCGTTCCTGAATCCTCCAGCGTCCTGGATAAGTTCTTCGCCGCAAGTCCTTTTTTCTTATAAGCATCTTTGAACAATTCTCCCGGGACCAGGATGGTCAGATAAGAACTTCCTGTCGTAAGTGCAACTGTGAAACATGCCGCAATTGTAGAGCCAACTAATCCGGCAGTTGATTTTACTTTCTTTAAGAGAAGCTCAAGCACCTTGTCAAGCATTCCTGATACACTGATAATTCCTGCAAATCCCATCGCACAGAATACAAGAACTGTCGTACCGGTAACCGAATTGACACCTCCACGGTTGATCAGTTTGATTACTTCGGCGGATGCCTCCCCCTTAAATCCTGTCATTGTCAGGTCAAATCCTGAGATTAAAGCAGTTGTCCCGTCGACAAGAGAGAATCCCTGAACTACGATTCCAAGTACAACACACAAAAAGCTGGAAATTACCATGGTAGGAATCGTCGGCCATTTCAAAAATGATCCTGCAATTACAAGGACAAACGGCAGTAAAATGATCGGATTGAATGTGAACATGGAATGAAGCTGATCCATCATGATTTCCACACTCTCAGGCCTTACTAAAGAACCTGTTGTCTTAAGTCCTACAACAAAGTATGCAATCAATGCAATAATCGTTGCCGGAATTGTCGTATAGAGCATATGTGCAATGTGCTCATACAATTCACTTCCAGCTGCCATCGGCGCAAGGTTCGTTGTATCAGACAGCGGCGAAAGCTTATCCCCAAAGAACGCGCCTGATACTACAGCTCCTGCAGTCGCCGGCAGCGAAACTCCAAGTCCGCCCGCAATTCCCATCATAGCCACACCGATCGTACCCGCCGCTCCCCATGAAGTACCTGTGACAACAGATAACAGTGCAGATGCAAAAAATGCAGTGACGAGCATAAATTTCGGATTCACAAGCTGTACTCCATAATAGATAATCATCGGTACGGCACCACAGAACATCAGTCCGCCGATCAGCAGTCCCACAGACCACAAAATCAATGTTGCAGGCATTGCACTTCCAATCTTCTCAATGACTGCATCCAGCATCTCTTTCCAGCTAAAACCAAGGTAATACGCCATAACACCTGCCGCAAGCCCTGCCAGAATCATCAGAAATTCTGTCTTTAACCCCATATAGCCATATCCGACTGCAAGGATCACAAACATAAATACTATTGGAAATAATGCCTGCGCAGTGGTCGGTTTTCTTTTTACCCGTTCCTTTTTCTCCTGGTTCTTACTCATTTTTCTTCCTCCTCGCGTTTAATATATCTAGATTATAAAGAAAAATGAAATGCTATAAAATATCTTTAACTTGTCCAAAAGTAAAAATGTACAATTATTTCTCCGCACTCCCGCATATTATATACAATTTTACATGCTATAGCCTTTTATTCCCTGATGCCTGCGGATTTCTCCGCACTTCGTGCTCACGAAATCCTAAAAACATTCGAAATCCGCCCTAATCGGGCTACTTTCTCATGTTTTGCGGGTCCCAAACTCATCCAATTGCATGCAGCATGCATTGGATGACCTTTTGACCCTGGCATCATCCTATAAATAAAAAATAAGTATCCTGCTTGGGCGCCCTGTCTCTGCCTGCGTCCTCATACCCGAAATACACGCATACCCGCTGCTCATCAGTTTTTCAATCACACGGTCCATATTCCGCACCGAGAATCCGCAGTATTCCGCCAGTTCTTTCGAGGTAAATGTATTCTTCTTGTACTTTTCCATCATATTTTTCATTTTCAGAAGATATCTCATGCTGACACCGCTGTCCGCCGAAATCTGTTCCAGTTTCTCTTCTGCGAGAAGTGTCGTGACCGCCTGGCTTTTCTTCGTCTCAATCGGCCCCGCAATTTTCCCTTCCCCATAGGCAATAAAGATCACACTTCGGTCATACTGCATGGAATACTGCATGGCTGAAAGTGCATTTTTCTTAGCCTCAAACATGGTTCCTCCATATCCGATTCCTACTGCGATCCGGCAGAAAATCTTGTTCTTCAGCTGTTCCAGAAACAAAAGATTCGTATAATGTTTCGTAACCTCTACCAGCACCTTCTTCGTTGTAAAAAGATACACATTCCGATTGCTCCCCTCCACAACGGCAGCCTCAATCTGCTGTGCAAACAGATAAACCTGCTCCATAACTTTCATCCGGTCAACGAGATACTGATATTCTGAATTGGTCAGCCTTCCCGGAGACTCTTCTTCCGGCATCTGAAGGCAGAGCACCGCAATGTCTTTCGGCGTATTATGGACATCCAGATATCTCTGTTCCAGGCGGCGCACGGCCTGGCGGACTGTCTCGTAAGTGCGCTCACTTTTAATACAGGGAATTCCATCTTTCCAGAGTAATCTCGCAACTTCATTATGCGTTGTCACACAGACATCTGCCCGTTTTTCCATATATGCATTTTTATGAAAATGATAGATCATATGGTTGCTCTGATAGTCATCATAGGCCTCTTTCATCCCTATGATATCTTCCACATCTTTAAAAATCCCCACTTCACGCAGCGCCTCCTGGACCGTCTTCCTCGAATACGTATCAAAGCTCACCCTCTGAATGTCATATCCCATCATACTGACCTTTAAAAGCACCGACATGACTTCCCCTTCATACCGCGGCAAAATCTCATACAAAGTATCCGAATCCAGATAGTCCTTGGCAATATAATAGGAGATCAGCCCTGAAAACAAAAGGCCCCCATACTGTTTCTGTCTGCTCTTGACAATCTCTGCCACATCCTCATATTCCTCATACAAAAGAAATTCAAACTGAATTGAATCAAATTCCGGTATCAACTGTTCCATTTTCGGCACAAATGTTTTCGGACATATCACTGCTGTCTTCATAACCCTTTCACCTCCTGCTCTCTATTCTTTATATTCTACCAAAATAAAGAGCAGTTGAACAGATAACAAAAATGCTTGTCATTCTCCTTCGGAGGCGATATAATAAAGCTCATCTATGAAAGGATTCCCTTTTATATTATCTGAAGCTGGCTGAATCTGCCGCACATTTCAGAAACGATACAAAGAATCATCACAGGATTCTTATATCTGTATCGAGCATCCACAAAACTACAGGTAAATATTTCCAGACAGAATATAAAACTGCTTTTTCGATTGAGAAGACTCTGCTGACGGGATATAATATATTATATAGGACACCCTTCTGCCTGATTTTTCTGAGGTTTCATATGTTCTGTCCGGAACCACAAAGGAGGACAACATATGTGTATTACAAAGACACAGACATTTTTCATGAAACCAAAGGTTGATTTCTGCTTTAAGGAATTGATGGAAGACGAGACAGTCCGGAAAGCATTTATAGCGGCAGTCATCGGAATAAAATTTGATGAAATTCAAGAGGCTTTACTTCTTCCAACACATCTCAGAAAATCAATAAAAGAGGATAAACTTGGAATTCTTGATGTACGGGTTTTGTTAAACAGCAACATACAGATTGACATTGAGATTCAGATTGCATCTACTGAATACTGGGCAGAACGTACAATGTTCTATCTCGGAAAGATGTTTACAGAACAAATCAAAGAAGGCGACGATTACTCAGAACTGAAAAAATGCATTCATATCGGAATATTGGACTTCGAACTTTTCAACTCGGAAGAATTTTATTCTCGTTTCCACTTATGGGAAGACAGCCGACATCAGATCTATAGTGATAAATGGGAGTTCCATACGCTGGAACTTCCAAAGCTTGCAAAACATGATTATCCCCAAACGGAGCTATTCAAATGGATGCAGTTTATCAACGCCGAAACAAAGGAGGAATTGGACATGGCATCAGCAGATAATCCATATATAAAAAAAGCATGTGAAAATCTGGAACGGATCAGTGCGGATGAGGAAAAAAGATTGGAATATGAAGCACGTGAAAAAGCAATCCGGGATCATAATCATTTTATGCGCATGAGCAAACAGGCTGGATGGAACGAAGGGCTTGAGAAGGGCCTCGAAAAGGGCCTCGAGCAAGGCCTTGAAATCCTTATAACAACCTGCCGGGACCTTGGACTTACCCCAGAAGACACCATTACCCGCATTACAGAGAAATCATCCTTGTCACCGGAAAAGGCCAGGGAATTCGTCGAGAAATACTGGTAAAACCTTTGTTCCAGATCAGTACCAGGCTTGGTATATGAAAAACCTCAGATGTCCCTCTGTAAGTATACTTGCGGAGGGGCTCTGAGGTTTCTTTTGTAAGGCTGATACAGCGTTTAGAGGTCATCGACGAGGGCACTGCTTTTGGCATAAGCGGTACTTCGTGCTTCGAAGAAATCGGTTTTAATCATATTTGCATTACTGTATTGTGACACCCATTTCATGCTTTCCGGTTCTTCTTCATGTCCATCATAGATCGGCGGAAAACCGAGTGCTGAACATCTTAAATTTCCCAGATACATAATATAATCAGAGATCATTTCTTTTGTAAGTCCCTGAATGTCATCTCCTATTACATAGGCGCCCCAGCGGATTTCCTGCTCACATCCTTCCCAGATCATGTCACGGTAATCGTCAATCTTAGACTTTGTGAACATTTCCGGCTCTTCTTTCATAAGCTCATGTATGATGCTGCCGAAGAGCCAGAGATGTGTGTTCTCATCCCGGTTAATATAGCGGATTTCCTGTGCCGACCCCGGCATTTTATGATTTCTTCCAAGGTTATAGAAAAACATGAACCCGCTGTAGAAATAAATACCTTCTAAAATATAATTCGCTATCAGGGTGCGTGTGAATGCCTCCATGCTTTTTTCTTCCTGGAATTTATTGTAAAGCCTCCCGATAAAGGTATTCCGTTCCAGCAGATGTTTATCATCCTTCCACTGATACAATACCTCCATTCTCTTCTGAGGCTCACAGATCGTATCCAGCATATAACTGTAGCTCTGGCTGTGCACTGCTTCCTGGAAGGTCTGGATTGAAAGACACAGGTTTACCTCATTTGCCGTAATGTATTCACCGACAGACGGCAGATTCGCAGTCTGGATACTGTCCAGAAATACCAGAAAGGAAAGTATCTTATCATAAGCTCTTCTCTCCGCTTCCGTCAGCATTGGATAGTCTTTCACGTCAACGCCCAGATTAATTTCCTCCGGTACCCAGAAGTTATTCATCGCCTGCCGGTACCATCCGCTCACCCATGAATATTTCATATTATTAAAATCATTCAAGTTTGTTGTATTACCGCCTACCATTTTCCGAAGCCTTACCTCTGTGTCGCCTTCCGGATTAAAAAGCGGCCGTCTTTTCAATGTTTCCATACTCTTTCCCTCCTTACTCTCCTCATTTAACTGGAACATACTTCACATTCCTCCACTTCCAGACTTTTTGACCGGATATAATAGATCGTTTTCACGCCGCACTCCCATGCCAGAATATAGAGCTTCAGCACCTGCCGGAATGTGTAGTCATTCGTAATATATAAATTCATACTCTGTGCCTGATCGATATGTCTCTGCCTGATTCCCCCGGCTCTCACAGACCATTCCTGGTTCATATAATGAGCACTTTTATAATACCAGAATGTCTCAGGAGACAGATCCGGCGCTACTCTTGGGACAAGCGCATTTTTCTTTTCCTCCAGAAAATACCGGTCCATGACAGGATCAAGCCCTGCCGTGGTTCCTGCGATCATGCTCGTACTGCTCGTCGGTGCCACCGCCATCAGGTATCCATTGCGTATCCCATATTTTTTCACATCTTCTGAGAGCTTCTGCCACCGCTCACTTGTATAGCCCCGTGTCTCGAAGTAAGTTCCGCTCTGCCATCCGCTTCCTTCAAAATACCGGTAACTCCCCTTTTCCCTTGCCGTCTCCATGCTGGCCCTCACAGCTGCATAATTAATGTTTTCAAATACTTCATCCACAAATTTGAGATGTTCTTCTGATTCCCATCGTATTTTCTTTTTCGCCAGCAGATGATGGTACCCGCTTACGCCAAGTCCCACCGGACGGTACGCCTCATTGTTAATCTTCGCATACGGAACCGGGAAAAAGTTAAGATCAATGACATTATCAAGCGCTCTCACTGCACTGTTCACCGTCTCGCACAGTTCTTCGCTGTTATCCACATCAATTCTTCCAAGCGACAGGCTTGCCAGATTACAGACAACGAACTCACCGGGTTTCGTCACCGTCACTACAACGGTTTCACCGTCTACCGTTTCTACTCTTTGTTCTACAGACTCGATAGCACTCATATTCTGGGCAATTTCCGTACACAGATTGCTGCAGTAGATCATGCCCTTATGGGCGTTGGGATTGGCCTCATTCACCCTGTCCCTGTTAAAGGTAAACGGTGTTCCGGTTTCCACTGCGCTTTTGATGATCATCCGGATAATCTCCTTGATTGGGACAATCCTTTTATGAATCCGCGCATCATTTACACAATCATTATATTTCTCTTCCCATTCCTTCCCATAGCAGTCCTCCAGGGCATATCCTTTCACCTTCAGGATTTCGTGAGGGCACATCAGGTACCAGTCTCCTTCGATATGATCCTTCGCCATTTTCCAGAACAAATCCGGATAACATACTGCCGGAAATACATCATGCGCCTTCATTCTGTCATCTCCGTTGTTCGTCCGGATCGCAAGAAATTCCGGAAGGTCTTTATGCCACACATCCAGATACACTGCAACGGCTCCCTGCCGGACGCCCAGCTGATCGACTGCAACCGCCGTGTCATTGGCAAGCTTGATCCAGCGGATCACACCGCCTGCCGCACCTTTGAATCCACGGATGTCACTTCCTGCTGCTCTCACCTTTCCAAAGTACAGGCCCATTCCTCCGCCGAACTTGCTGACTCTGGCGAAATTATCAATACTTCTGTAAATTCCGTCCAGACTGTCAGGCACAGTATCGATAAAACACGAGGACAGCTGATGATACGGTTTTCTGGCATTTGAAAGCGTCGGCGTTGCCATTGTAACTTTCAATGTACTGAGCATATCGTAGAATCTTTTCACCCAAAGTTTTCTGCCAGACTTCTCCTTTAACGCGAGATGCATCGCAATGCCAAGGAACATTTCCTGTACCGTCTCAAGCCCCATCCCTTCATGGCTCCTGATTACATACCTCTTTAAAAGAAGCTGAAGTCCCGAATAATTGAACAGGTGATTCCGTTCTTCCACAATATAGGTCTCAAACTCTTCAATTTCGCTTTTCGAATAACCTTCTAAAATATAGGTTCCATAAAGGCCTTCTTCCGAAAGCCATGAGATTTTATCATAAAATCCATGAATTCCAAACGTCGATTCATGAATTTTCACATCCCACTGAAACTGAAACATGAGAAATCTGGCCGCAATGAATTCCCATTTTGGTGCCTCTGACGCCGTAAGCTCTACCGCCGCTTTAATCAGCATCTCCAGCCGCTCCCGTCCCGACATATCCGCTTTCATAAATGTACGGTATTTCATCAACAGATGATCCAGTTGATACGCTTCTTCCTGATACTCTTTCTGTATCTCCCTGAAAATCTTATCTATCCCTTCAAACTCTTCAAAGAATCCCAAAAGCTCCTGTCTCGACTTCCTCCGTCTCGTCCTCTCCTCCCTGTAAAGAATAAAACTTTTCAGCGCCATGTAATAATTCCGCTCTGTCAACGTCATTTCTACCTGATCCTGAATCTGCTCTATCTGGAGCATTCCTCCCTGCAGGGCCAGTTTCTGTATCTTCTCCTCCACAGCGTCTGTGACAGAGAGAAGTTCTTCTTCCGTATAGGATTCATTCACACTGTCGAACGCCCTGCGGATTACATTTTTGATTTTCGTTTTACTATATTCTTCTTGCTGGCCATTTCTTTTTACAATCTCCATGCGCATTATCCTTTCCAAAATATGCCAATAATAATAACAGTTATTGTTATAATAACATATTCCATACGTTCTTACAACAAAAGGATTGCCATAATGCGCACAATGTATGTCCCGGGATAACAAACGTCTCAACAGCAATGATAAATTACCGGCGTCTCAGAAATATCGTAAAAACATTTCCTTTCTGTCCATTGTTTCCAACTTTTACATATCCACCCTGTTCTGTGATAATTTTTCTGGTCAGATATAACCCAAGACCACCCCCCGCCTTCACCAGTGCCGCGTTTCTGCCTCTGTAAAATCGGTTGAATATTTTATTATAATCCTCTTTTGGAATTACACCTCCGCAATTGGTCACATCAATCCTGACAAACATATCATACTCCGACATTTCTACCGTAACTGGTGTATTTTTGGTACCATACTTCACAGCATTATCCAAAAGATTAAAAAGTGCTTCCTCACTCCATCGCCTGTCATAAGCTGCACAGATATCCTGGCGCCCTAAAAGCACAATTTCATTTCCATTTTCTGACGCCTTTAAAGCAATCTGGTCAACCGCAGAAAGCACCATATCAAGGATTGGCTGCACCTTGGGCACAATCTGCATCACATCATCTTCCAGGCGTGCTGTCTTGCTGAATCCTTCCGCGAACCATCCCAGTTTCTCCACCTGGGACGATATGACTTCGCCAATCTGTGCCCTTTCTTCTTTTGGCAAATCCTCCTGAATCAGAAAGCCTGCATACATCTGAATATTGGTAAGGGGTGTATTTACCTGATGCACCAGATCAGAGACAATCTCACTCATTTCCTTTCGTATTTTTTCCTCCGTCTCCCTTGCCCCATTCATCATCTGGTACAATTTTACAATCTGCATCTGGAATTTCCCAAGCAGAGATTCCTCCTGCATGGAAAATTTCAGTACCGGTTCACCGTCTATCAGACTCTGTATACAGTCATCCACTTCTCTCATCACATGACTGACTTCCCTTGAGATGAAAATGTATGCTGCAGAAAATACAAGAAAGTTCCATATTCCATACCCTGCAAAAAACCAGACCCTGACTTCTCTTACGCTGTAAACATAAAACAAAAATACAAGCAGGGATATTCCCCATATCCCTGCTGCAAAAATTACGATTCTCTTTATTCTCTTTCTATTATCCGGCATCTTTGTCACTCCATTTATATCCGATTCCAAAAACATTGACGATCCACTTTGGATTCTTTCTGTCATCTTCCATCTTTTCCCTGAGTCTTGCAATATTTACGCTTAACGTATTCTTATCCACAAAATTTCCATCAATATCCCAGATCCTGTCGAGCAGTATCTCCCATGTCAGAACCTGGTTCCGGTTCTGAATCAGTACTTCCAGCAGTTTGATTTCTGTCTTGCTGAGGGGAATCTCCTCCCCTGCCTTCTTCAGGATCTTATGTTCAAAATCATACACCAGATCCCCGGCACAGTATTTCACATCATGCTCCTGCCCCATTCTTCTAAGCATTGCCTTGAGCCGTCTTATCAGAAGAGGTACAGAAAATGGTTTCGTAATATAGTCATCCGCTCCCGCGTCATACCCCTGGATCATATCTCTTTCCGTATCTCTTGCTGTCAGAAAGATGACCGGGATCTGGTTCTTCTTTCGAAGCTTCAGCAGGTAATCCCTGCTGTCCCCGTCCGGCAGCGTAACATCCAGCAGTATTGCATCTACACGGTCATCCATCACTTCCTGGATCTCCCCAAGACACCCGGCCGTCACTGTCTCATAGTTTTCTTTTTTTAATGCATATACGATCCCATTTCTCAGAATATCGTCATCCTCCACCACCAGAATCCGGTACATGATCTTCTCCTTTTCCGTCAAACGCTACTCTGCTTCCCTGAGCCGCTCAACCACAGCCTTTTTATTCAAAAACTTTGTCAGGATCACGGAAGTCAGAACAGACAGTATCACACCTGCCATAAGAACCATACCTGCTGCCTGCGCATATACTCCTGGCACAAATCCGGTGGATACCGGCGGATCCGCCACCGCTTTCCCTACGATATATCCAATCGGAATCATCACCAGAAGGCTGACCAGAACCATTTTCATGCCATCCCTGCAGATATTCCCCGTCATCTGACGGCTGGTCATCCCGATGGACTGCATCGCCGCAAATTCGATCTTCCTTGATAATACTCCTGTCACAAGAGTATTGACAATATTCGCCATCCCGATAAATCCAAAAATCAGCCCTACAAAAATCCCAAGCATCGTCTTCTGCGCTTTCTGTGCCTCCTGGCTAATCCTTGTCATATATTTTGAAGTCACTCTGACCTGGGAATTGAATGTCTCTGCCGCTATCTGGTCAATAGCCTTCTGTTGTTCTTTCACATGACCGCCTGATGTATTGATCCGGACACTTGAGAGCATCTTATCTGCACTGTTTCCATAAATCTCTCGGAATGTCCTGTTATTTATCACAAGCTGTGTGACTGAAGCCGCCAGTTCTCCCGCATAGTTATCCGTCATTCCTCCTACAACAGCCAGTACGGTAAATGTTCTCGTTACATACTCCTGTGCCTGATCGTTATAAAACGAAATCTCAATTTCTTCTCCCGCCTTCAGTATATCATACTGGTAATCTGAAGGCTGCCCCCAGCCGTCAGAAGGCTGATAGATCAGGTAATTACCCTCTGCAAATTTCCGGGAATCAAGTTCCCCGTCAAAAATATTCAGCTGCTTTGCTTCCATCGGAAGGGCCTCTGCTTCCATTCCCATAATCCCAATCTCATAGTTCCCATCAGGAAGAACACCATAAATCTCACTGCCGCTCTCCTGATACTCTTTCTCAATAACTTCTTTAAGCTTTCCTTCAAATTTTACCTTGCCCATAGATTCATCGTAGAGTCCCATATCTGATATTTCCTTAAAATCCCGTGGCTTATAATATGCGTAGCATTCTTCCACAAAATCTAATGATTCCAACTGATCAGAAAGCTGACTCTCCAGAGGTTGATACGGTTCCTCCATCACCTGGTCTGCATGATACTGGTACACCCTGAAATCTGCCTCGTTCATCCGGTTCACCATATATTCCGTATCATATCCGATCATCGTTGTATACAGCACACAGAATAAAATTCCGCTCAATGCAAAAGATACCACTGCAAATACGGTCTTTTTCCTGCCTCCTGTGCGGAAACGTGCTGCTTCCACCGGTGAAACCCTCGATGCAAGGCGCAACGCTTTTCTGCTGCTGATCCATACGGTCGCCGCAGAGAATACCACCGCCGCAGGAATTGCCATAATCAGGCTGATCCTCGTCTCATAGAACTGTGAAAATGTATAATCAAGCATTCTGCATAACCGTATTACATAGATATTGATCAGTGTTCCTGCCAGTACTCCCACAGCTGTCCCTGCGGCACCAAGCCTTTGTATCTGGTATCCCAGCATGACCCGGATCTGCTTTCCGGTCATACCGATCGTCTTCATATTTCCCATAAACCGGATATCATTTACAATAGAGATATAAAATATATTATAAATGAGAAAATATCCGCAGGCGATGATCAGTAATAGAATTGCTGCCGCCCCATAATATATGGTGATGGAAAAATGATCTGACATAATCCAAAAAGCACCTGTGCCTCCCACTTTGTCATTCAGTTCCTCTAACATTTCGCTAAGCTCACTGTCTGATGTGGAAGATGTGACCGCAGACAGTTTTGTGAAAATCTTACTGTTACTGTCTCCCAGCTCCGGATTATAGACATCCGGGAAATCTTCGGCAGTATAAACCTCTTCATAATTTTCAATCGCACTGAGCGGATTTTTATAAAACCCTGCAATTGTGACTTCCACCGGCTCCACCGCCTGCTGCCCATTCCTGATGACAGCCAGATTCAGCGTCATCTTCTGGCCCGGAGTCATCTTTCGCCCAATCTTTTTGGCCAGAGTATCGGACATAAGAATCTCTCTGCTGTTCTTTGGATACTGCCCGGCAATCAGATCCACGTAGTTGTGCCCATAATAAGTGTCACTGACTCCCAGAAGTTTCAGCGTAAGCCCTGCAAACTCCTGGTTATGGGGTGTTCCCTCAGAACATGGCCTTGCAATATCTGCCCATTCCACTTCATCCTGTGCCCGGACTTTCGAAAGAACATCCAGGCCGCCCGAGATACCTGCGCCGTTCGTCCCCGGCCCCGGATTCATAGTGGACTCCGTCTTAATGGCTCTGACCGTACTGATTCCGGCACCGCACACGATCGTAATCAGAATCGCTGTCAGCCCAATCGCAAAACACGCCATCATATTCCGAAGCCTGTGAGCTTTCATCGTCTCCTGTGCAATTTCTTTTACAATCTCTTTGTTGGAGTTCTCAAACATTATTCTTCACCTCCAACAATTTTACCATCTTCAATGTGGATTGTCCGGTCAGCAAGCTGGGCAATCTCTTCATTATGGGTAATCATAATCACCGTCTGATGAAATTCGCGGCTCGTCATTTTCAGAAGTCCCATGACCTCCTGACTCGTCTTACTGTCCAGATTCCCTGTCGGCTCATCCGCAAGGATGATCGCAGGTTTCGCCGCAAGTGCCCGCGCAATTGCCACCCTCTGCTGCTGTCCCCCCGACAATTGATTGGGATATGCCTTCATTTTATGATCGATTCCAAGCATTGACGTGATCCGGTGAATGTATTTCTCATCTACTTTATTCCCGTCAAGTTTTACCGGAAGAACAATATTTTTGTATACATTCAATACAGTCACCAGGTTATAATTCTGAAAGATAAATCCAATCTTCCTTCTTCGAAATATCGTCAGCTCATCCGGCTTCATTTTGGAAATATCCTGACCATCGATGATCACTTCCCCGGCATCCGGGTAATCAAGCCCTCCCACAAGATTCAGAATTGTTGTCTTTCCTGAACCGCTTGTTCCAACCACCGCGACAAACTCCCCCTTTTCTACCGAAAAGCTGCTGTGGTCAACTGCTTTCACCAGATTTTCATCTTTCCCATAATATTTCACAAGCCCTTTTGCTTCTAATATTTTCATCTTCTCTCTCCTCGTTCTATTCATTATAGATTTGATAATTCTATTAAAGCAAGAAGTTCTTACAAAGTTCTTACAGACTGTGAGAAATGCCTCTGGATTTTAGATAGATATATGTTAGAATAATCTTAACATTATAATTTTGCTTGCTGTGAAAATTTTCGAAAAAAGAAAATGGAGGACAGGTATGTTAAACGCAGTAGATGTAAAAAAGGTATGTGAAGAACAAAATATCCGGATGATTGATTTCAAAATGACGGATCTGGACGGAAGATGGCGTCATATTACGATTCCGGTGGAGCGGTTCAATGAAGACATTTTTGTGTACGGAATCGGATTTGACGGCTCAAACTATGGTTATGCGGCTGTAGAAAAAAGTGACATGGTCTTTATCCCAGACCCGGCAACCGCTGTCGTAGACCCATTTACGGAAATTCCAACTCTGACAATGTGCGGAAATGTATGTGTGATCGGAAAAGAGAATACTCCTTTTGACCAGTATCCAAGAAATGTAAGCCTGCGTGCAGTCGAGTATATGCAGTCTGAAGGGATTGCAGACCAGATGCTGATCGGACCTGAATTTGAATTTCATTTGTTTGACAATGTCAGCTACATGGTTGAACCACAAAGGACCGGATTCACAGTCGATACAAGACAGGCTTCCTGGAACAGCGGAAAAGAAGGCCCGGACAATGCAGGATACCAGGTTCCGCCGAAGGGCGGCTATCACATTGCCGCACCTCACGACATCGCATACAGCCTGAGGAGTAAGATGTGTATGTACATGGAGGACTGGGGTGTTGATGTAAAATATCACCATCACGAAGTCGGCGGCTCCGGACAGATGGAGATCGAAGTTGAACTCGGTGATATGGTTGATATGGCTGATAAAACCATGATTATCAAGTATATCATTAAAAACGCAGCTGTTCAGGACGGCCGGACTGCTACGTTCATGCCAAAGCCAATTTACAAAGAGGCCGGAAACGGTATGCATGTACATATGCTTCTTATGAAAGACGGCGAACCAGTTTTCTATGACGAGAACGGTTACTCAGGGTTAAGCAAAACTGCTCATTACTTTATCGGAGGACTTTTAAAGCATGTGGCATCCCTGTGCGCATTCACCAATCCGTCTACAAACTCCTTTAAGAGACTGGTTCCGGGATACGAAGCTCCTGTGACGATTGGATACGCCACCTCCAACCGAAGCGCAGTCATCCGTATTCCAGCATATGCAAAAGCGCCCAAAGCCAAACGCTTTGAGCTGAGAAACCCGGACGCAACTGCGAACCCTTACTATGCTTATGCCGCAATCCTGATGGCTGGAATTGACGGAATTAAAAATCAGATTGATCCAAAAGCGAATGGCTGGGGACCATATGACTTCAACCTCTATGACCTGCCGGAAGAAGAGAAAGAAAAAATACAGTCTCTTCCAAAATCACTGGACGAAGCTTTAGATGCCCTGGAGACTGACCATGAATACCTGACTTCCGGAGGGGTATTCCCTGAACGCCTGATTGAGATATGGCTGAAACGCAAACGTGCAGAAAGCCTGGAGATTTCGCAGATTCCTCATCCCGCTGAATTCCAGAAATATTATGATCTGTAATAGAAATACATAGGGAGCTGATGCACTGACAGAGATTATGAAATCACTGTCAGTGCCGCAGCTCCCTTTTAAGGTTCTATTTTTCATATATTTCCTGATTCTATAGCCAGCGATGAGGACTTCTTTGCCTTGCCCGCATATTGATACACTTCCTTCTTTTTCCACATAAACCATACAGATACAAATACCGTCAGAAATTCTGCCACAGGCACCGCAAGCCATACACCGTTTACTCCCAGTAATTCAGGCAGCACGAGAATACTGACAACAATGAATCCAAATGTTCTCATGAAGGATATAATCGCAGAAACTTTCCCATTTGACAATGCCGTAAACAATGACGATGAAAAGATATTTACCCCTGCAAAAAAATAATTCAAAGAAAACAGGAAAAATCCATTCCTCGCAATCTCATAAGTCTGTGTTCCCTTCGGTGTGAAGATCTCCACAACAACCGATGACCCAAGAAGTGCAAGAACCGAGACGACCGCTGCCGACGCAACGATAAATGTCGTGCAGATTTTAAATACCCTCCGCAGCATCACGTTGTTCCTGCTCCCATAATTATAGCTGATGACAGGCGCCACTCCGATGGCAAATCCCATATACAGGGAATTAAACATAAACTGTCCATACAGCACAATCGTAATTGCCGCCACCCCTGTTTCCCCAAGAAGTTTCAGCATAATAATATTAAACAGGTATGTGATAATCGCATTCGAGAAATTCGTCACCATCTCTGAGGAACCATTCAGACAGCTGTCCCGCAATACTCTCAAATCCAGTTTAGGCTTTACAAAATGAAGCTCTCCTTTATTAAAGGCAAAGTATAAAAGCCCTGCCACTGCCGGGATCAGCTGTCCGATGCCTGTTGCCAGCGCAGCTCCTTTGATTCCCATATTCATCGGTCCCATAAATACATAATCAAGAACCGCATTTGCAACACCGCCCAGAACCGTCACAATCAGCCCGGCTACAGGCTTCCCTGCTGTCACAAAAAATGACTGGAAGAACAGCTGTAAAATACAGGCCGGCGCAAAATATAAAAGAATGCTTAAGTATGCCTCACACTGCAAAAGAATCAGCTCCGTAGCCCCAAGCATTTTCACAAGCGGGGTGATAAACAGATTTCCGAGCACCAGTGCTAAACAGCCAAAAACCACACCGACCAGAATGATCATGGTGAAATTTTCTCTTGCTTCCTTCTCTTTCTTCTCCCCCAGTTTCATCGCGATAATCGCACTTCCCCCTGTTGCAAGCATAATACCTACCGCAATCAGAATGCTCGCCGCAGGATAAATGATATTCGAGGCCGAAAGTGCATCACTTCCCACAAGCCTTGAAATAAAAACTCCATCTATAATTGTATACAATGACATGAATACCATCATAACCATCGATGGCAGTGCAAATCTAAGCAACGATAGAAATTTAAAATTTTGTCCGATTGACTTTGTCATATTTATTCCTCTTTCCCTTGTATTTCCATCCCGTACTGGTTATCATAAGGTATAGTGTAACCCGACAGTCAAGAGGTGATTACAAATGGATTACAAAAATAAATATCTGACCACAGGAGAATTTGCAAAACTCACCGGAGTCACAAAACATACATTGTTCCATTACGATGAGATTGGCCTGTTCTCTCCTGAACTGAAAACAGAAAATAATTACCGGTATTATTCTATCTCCCAGCTGGATGCATTTGATGTGATCTGGACTTTGAAGGAACTGGATATGCCGCTCTCTGAAATCAAGGAATACTTGAATCATAAAAGTCCGGAAACTTTGATCTCACTCCTCACCAAAGAGGAGAAAATCATCGATCAAAAGCTTACAAATCTGAAGAAAACAAAAAAATGGCTTCAGAAAAAATCACAGATCATCAAAGAAGCGATGGAAATTAATTTTGACCAGATTGAGCTTAGGGAATTCCCTGCTCAGTATTATATTTTTTCTGAAACCTCTTCTTCCGATGACAAAGCCGTGGCGATGAAAATCGGAGAACTCGTGGCCTACTGTGAGAACCGCGGTATCAAAAGCCCTTACAGTATTGGGTACCTTCAGCACTGGGAGAACATCAGACGAAAGATCTACAATGATTACCGGCACATTTATATGCTGTTTGATGATCCCCCAAAACAGATTCACTATCATGAGAAACCGGCCGGTACTTATCTTTGTGCATGGCATCAGGGACACTGGAACTCTATCGGGCAAAGTTATGAAAGGCTCCTTGCCTGCGCAAAGACACATTCGCTTGTTCTTCATGAAGAATACTATGAAGATGCCATTTTGGACGAACTTACGATCAGCGGATATGAAAATCACGTCACGCTGATCTCAGTGAGAGTATTGAACCGTTGATTCAGCAAATGTATCAGACCGCACTATATGCAATATTTACGGCAATATCTTCCATGTTTCCTCTCTCTCCCTCTGCTATAATAAAGTGTATAATGAAAAAAGAGAGGAATTTACTTATGAAAGAAAAATTAACCGTTGTCATTCTTTTCGGAGGTCAGTCCTCGGAACACGACGTATCCTGCAAGTCTGCCGTTACAATCATAAACAGTCTGAATACAGATAAATATAACCCGGTGCTTATCGGAATTACGAAAGAGGGCCGCTGGCTCTTAACCGGCTTTGCGGATCAGATTACGGATGGGACATGGAGAATTTCAGGAACGCCAGCCATTCTCTCCCCGGATGCCTGTGATCAGTGCGTCCTCATCTGGGATTCTGGTCAAATCCGAAAACTCCCTGTGGATGTAATTTTTCCTGTACTGCACGGAATGTATGGAGAAGACGGTACCGTTCAGGGTCTGTTCGAATTAAGCCAGATTCCATATGTGGGATGCGGCGTACTTGCATCTGCGGTATCGATGGATAAATTATATACGAAAATCATAGTTGATACTCTTGGCATCCGCCAGGCCCGCTACGTCGGTATTCCAGTTTCCGATCTGAAGGATATGGATACTGTGGTATCAAATGTTGAGGCAGAACTCGCCTATCCGGTCTTTGTAAAACCGTCAAAATCCGGTTCTTCCCAGGGAGTCAGCAAAGCTGCAGACCAAAAGGAACTCATTCAGGCTCTGAATCTCGCAGCCAAACATGATTCCAAAATTCTTGTGGAGGAAACCATTGCCGGGCGCGAAATCGAATGTGCGGTTCTTGGATACGGCTCCACTACACAGGCTTCCGGTGTCGGTGAGATTCTTGCCGCCGAAGCATTTTACAGCTACGATGCAAAATATAATAATCCCCAGTCTCAGACAGTGATTTCCCCTGACCTTCCAAACCAGACTACGGCAAAGCTTCAGGAATACGCCGTGCGCATATTTCAGGCAGTGGATGGCTTTGGACTCTCAAGAGTAGATTTCTTTGTCGAGCACTCTACCGGGGAAATTGTTTTCAATGAAATTAATACATTGCCAGGCTTTACTTCCATCAGTATGTATCCGATGCTTTTTCGCGCCTGCGGACTGGATACAGACCAGCTTGTGGATGAACTGATCGCTCTTGCAATGGAACGGAGGAAATAGATGAAAAAAGAAATGATCCTGAAAGGTGATCTCTGCTACAGTACCACCAAAGACCACATGGAATTTCGGAAAGATGCTTATCTTACCTGCCGGGATGGCATCATCACCGGTGTATACGATGAACTTCCCAAACAATACAAGACTTTCGAAATACTTGATTTTAGCGGACATCTGATTGTCCCGGGCATGACGGATCTGCATGTGCATGCCCCGCAGTATGCCTTTCGGGGAATGGGAATGGATATGGAACTTTTAGACTGGCTGAATACCCACACATTTCCGGAAGAGGCAAAATACAAAGACCCCGTATACGCATCAAATGCCTACGAACTCTTTACGGAAGATCTTAAAACCAGCGCGACAACCAGAGCCTGCATTTTCGGGACGATCCATGTCCCTGCCACGCTTAAACTGATGGAGCTTTTAAATGATGCCGGAATCTGTTCCTATGTAGGCAAAGTAAATATGGATAGAAATTCTCCGGATTACCTCATCGAGGAAGGGGCATTCTCTTCTGCGGAAGCAACCTCTGAATGGATCCTTGCCGCATCCGGGAAGTTTCCCCATGTAAAACCAATCCTGACTCCCCGGTTCATCCCGACATGCAGCGATGAACTGATGGAAAAACTGCGGGAACTCCAAAAGCTTTACGATCTTCCTGTACAGTCTCATCTCTCCGAAAACCAGGGAGAAATAGACTGGGTAAAAGAGCTCTGCCCGGATGCCAGCTTCTATGGAGATGCCTATGACCGTCACGGGTTATTCGGCAAAGATGTTCCAACCATCATGGCTCACTGCGTATATTCATCCGCCGAAGAGATCCTGAGAATGAAAGAAAACGGTGTCTATATTGCACATTGTCCGCAGTCCAATACGAATCTTTCTTCCGGTATTGCACCAGTCAGAACATACCTGGAGCATGAAATGAACATCGGCCTCGGCACGGATGTTGCCGGAGGCCCGGGGCTTTCCATGTTCAAGGCCATCGCAGATGCGATCCAGGTATCCAAACTGTACTGGCGCCTGGTGGATGACAGCAAAAAGCCGCTCTGCATGGAAGAAGGTTTTTACCTTGCAACCAAGGGCGGCGGGAGCTTCTTCGGCAATGTCGGAAGCTTTGAGGATGGATATGAAGCGGATATCCTCGTCCTCGATGAGAGTCGTATGAGACACCCGCAGAATCTGACGGTAAAAGAACGGCTGGAACGTTTTCTTTACCTTGCAGATGACCGGTGTGTACTGCACAAATTCATTGAAGGACGGCAGATTTTTTAAACTCCATGACGATGGTAAGTTTCTCCTCCCCAAAAACCGCGTCCATTACTCCTCCCATTTCCTCAGTGAGATATTTGGCGATGGTGAGGCCAAGCCCGGTTCCTTCCAGGTTCCGCGCTCCTTCTTTCTGATAAAAACGGTCAAACAGATACAAAACATCTTTCTCACTCAGATGTTTTGTATCATTTTTAAATAAAATCCTCACCAGCCTGCCGCTTTCTGTTATTTTTATTTCCAAAGTGCTGTCTGCATACCTGACTGCATTTTGCACAAGATTTGATATCACTCTGTCTAACGCGGCTTCATCGGCGATAATAAACACGGGCTTTTCAGGGAGATCCATTACTACAGAAATCCCGGCCTTCGTGAGACTTTCATAGAACCCTGCCGTACATTCCCTCACAAAACGGTTCACATCCATTCTTTCTGGTTTGGCCTGGTAATCCCCTGCCTCAAGTCTGGTCAGATCATAGAATTCTCCGATCAGCTTCTTTAGCGTTACTGCCTTGCGCCGGATGACTTCGACCGCTTCCTTTTCACCACTTCCAAGCGCTTCCGTATCCATCAGTTCCAGATATCCAAGAATGGACGTCAGAGGAGTCCGAAGATCATGGCTGATATTTTCAATCTGCTGCATGAATTCCCGTTCCTTCCGTTCATATGCAACCCGTTCCTGCCACAATTCTTCAAGCGCTCCATTCAGTGTATTTAAAAATCCCTCCAGATCTTTATCCGGCACTGCAAACTTCATTCTCCTGTTAGAAGAAATTTCTTTTGTAATCGACCTTAATTCTTCATCCGCCGCTCTCACTGCACGTTTCAGCGCAAAGAAACGAACCCCAAAATACACTGCTGCCGCCACAGAAATCATACAAAATATAAACCCAGCCACTTTGGTGCCCCCTTTCCCTGACCGTATGATCCATCTTCCCTGGATCTACGGTATTGCCTTCCTGCGAAATGCCAGAATTCCAAAAACAACTGACAGTAAAAGTATAACACTCCCTGATGCCAGACACCTGAAGAGCCCTTCGGGAGTATCCCAGACACATTGATACGTCCCCAGATATCCGGAAATCTCATGACTGAACTGATAATTTGGCATCCAGCGGACAATTCTTGCAAATAATTCAAATTTTCTTCCCAGGGCATCGCAGAATGCCGGAATAAGATAAAATACCGTCGTCCAGATCATAATCACCGTTGTCAGCCTTTCGGTACAGCAGAGGATCGCAGTCCCTAATACAATTGCTCCAAATGCGGCCGGCAGTATCGCTGCCACTCCATGCATCAGGACATTCAACGGTTCCGGACCTTCATTTTCAAGGAGAAGATACGCAGTCCCGATATGCGCCGACTCAATGACAATAAAACTGATGGAAGCTGTCACTGAAGCCACCATACATTTTCCTATAAAAAACTGCGTTCTGGAAATCCCATATGCAACTGCATTTTTCATCGTACCATTTTTATGCTCATCGGCGAATACCAGCACTGCTGCAATCAATCCTCCGACAAACATAAATGAAAGATTTCCAAGCATATTATTCAGCGAGAATCTGACAGTCGCATACCGAAATTCACCGGCCACAAAATTTTTGCAATAATAAAGAACCGCATTCATAAATACAGTCAGAAGCGCCGCCACTATGGTCAATACGTAAATATCCCGGCTTCTTGCTACCCGGTAAAATTCACTCTTCAGATAGTTTAGCATATTCCCGCCTCCTTCCTCATTTTCAGGTTCATATAATAGTCTTCCAGTGATATTTTCTTCCGGTTCAGCCGGAGCACTTCAATCCCATGTTCCGAAGCGAGACGGCTGTAACACGCAGTCTCCTCCTCGCTTGTTTTGATACTGACTGACCGGTCAGGCATCACCTTATAATTCGTACAGCCAAGCTCTTTTTCAAGCAGCGCTGTATACATTTCCGTCTGGTCCACCTCGATCTCCACTGCTTCTGAACATTGCTCCCTGAGATGCTTTGCCGTTATCTGTTCAAGCAATCTGCCCTTGCTCAAAAAGCCATATACCGTAGCAATCTGTTCAAGTTCAGACAGAATATGACTGGATACAATGATGGTAATTTTACGCTCCTGATTCAGCCTTAAAAGAAAATTCCGAATCTCGATAATCCCCGATGGATCCAGTCCATTGATTGGCTCGTCCAGAATTAACAACTCCGGGCTTCCCAAAAGCGCGAGTGCCAGGCCAAGCCTTTGTTTCATCCCAAGTGAGAATTCCTCAAATTTCCTCTTTCTCACCTCATAAAGTCCGACTTTTTCAAGCACTTCCTTCACCTTTTCTTTTCCCGGCACTCCCCGCTGAATCCTGTAATATTCCAGATTCTTCTCCGCGGAAAGTTTCGGATAAAATCCGGGACTTTCAATGATCGCACCGGTTCTTCTGCGCACCTTCAAAAGTTTCTGCTGCCGGTGTTCGCCAAACATACTGACTTCCCCCACGGTGGGATAAATCTGTCCGGTCAGTATTTTCAACAGCGTTGTCTTCCCAGCCCCATTATCACCGATCAATCCATAGATATCTCCTTTTTGAACCTCTATCCCTACGCTTCTAAGCGCCATAACTTTGCCGTAATACATGGAAATTCCATTCATTTTCACAATTGTCTGGTTCTTCATAACTCTCTCCTTTTTTGTCTCACTACACGCCTTGCCCTGCTTTGCATGATCCAATTATAAGGCGGTGCCTTTTAATAAGTCCTCAAGAAAGTCTAAAGAAATCATAAAGATCATCTGACCGCAGAAACTATGACATCTTAAAACCGATTCCCCACACAGTTTTAATGTATTCCTCCTCCGGATCTACGGAGGCAATCTTTTTCCTCAGATTGCTGACATGGACATTGACCGTATTCTCCTCCCCATAATAGCCGCCCTTCCATACCTCTTCATATAAATGCTGTCTGGAAAATACCTTCTCTGGTGACTGGATCATCAGAAAGAGGATTTCATATTCATATCCTGTCAGCATAATCTCCTCTTCTTCCACTGTCACCTTGCGTGCCTCCGGATATAGCTTTAAATTCTTATAACTCCATAATCCAGGCTCTGTTTTCTCCGATTTCACGCCCGTATACCGTCTGAGCGCTGCATTTACGCGTGCGAGAATCTCTTCTTTCTCAAATGGTTTCGTTATATAATCATCCGCCCCCTGATTCAGCACTTCTACTTTCCCGGCAAGCCCAGTTTTTGCCGACAGCACAATCACCGGAACATCACTTTTCTCACGAAACCGGACAATCAGCTCTTCGCCGCTGATCCCCGGAAGCATCAGATCAAGCAAAACCAGATCCGGCTCCTTCATGTCAAACCGCAGTTCCCCTTCCGTCCCTGAAAATGCCTGTACCGTTTGATATCCGGCTTTCCTTAAAATCTTATTCAAAAGATGATTGATGTCTGTATCGTCCTCGATAATTAATATCTCTCTGTTTTCCATTCTGAAACCCTTTCATACTATCTTCTGTTATGATCGTTTTCATTATACCATGCAAATTATCTGCAGGCATCAGGCATTTTCCTTCAGGTTCCGTCTGACACGGCATGGCAGAAACGGCGTAGTGTTGCTCCATGCATCGGGCAGCCTTTGAATCTCCGATTGACTGCAAAGGAATCTCTCATTAAAAAGAGCACCCGGATGGCAGATCTAATGCACATCCGGGTGCTCCTTATGTATTCATCTCTGTAAATTACAATACTCTTTTGGAAAGCCAAAGCAGAACATCTGCAATCACTTCATCTTTACATGATTCATTAAAAATCTCATGGAACAAATGCGGATAGATAATCAGCCCCTTATCCTCCGACGCAATCTCTCCAAACAACTCTCTGGAATCCTGGTTGCTTACCAGGCCGTCACAGCAGCCATGAAGCATCAGTACCGGATCTGTAAATTTATCCGGATTCTCTTTCAGCCAATTGACACCCTCACCAATGGAATTCAACAGCCCGACAGATATTTCCTTTTCTACCAGCGGGTCTTTTTCATAAGCCTCTACCACCGCCGGATCACTGCACACACCGCTGCCCAGTGCATTGGGCGAATAGGTATCATCCGGTGCATCAATCGGGAGCGGCCCTGCACATTCTGTGTGATACCTCGTCAAAGCTCCCGACAGGATAATGCCATCCGCTTTCCCCGGGAATCTGGACGCAAAACAGGTTGATGCATATCCGCCCATACTGTGCCCCAGAACAAAAAGCTTCTTCCCTTCATTCTCCGCTTTTACCATATCTACAACCGCATTTACATCATCACTGATCTGTGTCCAGCAATTATAATATACTTTTTTCCCATCCGATCTGCCATGCCCGCGATGATCAAAACGGCAGACCGAATACCCTGCCTCATTTAATTTTCCGGCCAGATACTCATACCTTCCAAGATGCTCACACAGACCATGGACAATCACGATCACACCCTTCGACTGATCCACATAATCCTTCACCATATAAAGCCGTGTTTTGTCAAACGAATAAAAATCCATTTCTTCCCGCATACACATTTCCTCCTGTACTTTTAGCTTATCGCGATCTCTTTTCTTATTATAACTGATTTTTTTATAATGTGTTGTAATTTTCCAGAAAATAATGCAATATATAATTATATTTAGTAACTATTCAGCCATGCACAAATGATATGGAAACATCTGGCGCAAGCTCGCTTGCAGAAGATGGTTTTATATCATTTGTATACGGCGTTTAGCCGAAGCGAGGAAATACGGAGGATTTCCGAGGTTATGGCTGGATTGTTACGGCAGATAAAACGATTCAACCATGCACAAAAGATGATAATTTCACCGGATGCATGAATAACATACAAGGAGGCGTGTTTATGGTAATCAGAAAGAATATCAAACGTGTAGATGCCAGAGCCAAAGTCACTGGCGAAGCTAAATACACTGCTGATCTCACACCCAGAGATTTTTTATGTGCCAAAGTTGTGCACAGTACAGTGGCTAACGGGCAAGTCACAGGCTTTGACCTTACAGAGGCTTTAAACGTACCCGGAGTTTTAAAAATTGTTACCTGTTTCGATGTCCCTGATCTCTGTTTTCCGACTTCCGGCCATCCCTGGTCAACAGAAACGGCTCATCAGGATGTTGCGGACCGAAAATTATTAAACTCTCGGGTGCGGTGTTACGGCGATGATGTCGCAGCAGTCATTGCAAAAGATGAATTGGCGGCGTCCAAAGCTGCCCGTCTTGTAAAAGTATTTTATGATACATATCCCCCGGCAGTCACAGTTTCAGATGCAATGAACTCTCATACGGTTCCGATCCATGAAGAACATCCGGACAACATTCTAGCACATTCGTCGATGAAGGTCGGTGACATAGGATATGAAGAAGCCATTTCTGATGACGGACTGCTTCTCCTTGAAAAAGAATATGAAACCCAGCGGGTACAGCACTGTCATCTGGAACCGGTAGTCTCCTGTGCCTGGCAGGATGAAAATGGAAAAACAGCAATCATCAGTTCCACACAAATTCCGCATATCGTCCGCCGGGTTGTCGGCCAGGCACTGGGAATTCCCTGGGGACAGATCCGTGTCATCAAACCTTATATCGGCGGTGGCTTTGGAAATAAACAGGAAGTACTTTATGAACCACTGAACGCATTTTTGAGTATACAGATGGGAGGACGCGGCGTCCGCCTGGAACTCTCCAGAGAGGAGCTAATGATTTGTACCAGAATACGCCACGCTATCAAGTTTCAACTCAAAGCCGCCATACGGCCCGACGGCCAGCTTGTGGCAAGGCATGTTACCGTTCTTTCCAATCAGGGGGCCTACGCATCCCATGGCCATGCGATTGCCGCAAATGCAGGAAATATGATCAAGCAGCTCTACCATGATGAGAAATGTTTTCAGGCAGACTGTTATACCGTGTATACCAATACCGCTACCGCAGGAGCGATGCGTGGCTATGGAATCCCGCAGGCAGATTTTGCATCTGAATGCATGGCAGATGACCTCGCCTTCATTGCCGGTATGGACCCACTTAAATTCCGTCTTCTTAACTGTATGAAGGCCGGTTATAAAGATCCTCATAACGGAATTACTTTTTACAGTTATGGTTTGAAAGACTGTATCTTAAAAGGACGTAAACTCATGCAGTGGGACAGAAAAAGAGCCGAATACCAGAATCAGACCGGGGCGTTCAGAAGAGGAATCGGCATGGCTGCCTTCTGTTATAAAACGGGTGTCTACCCGATTTCTCTTGAAACAGCCTCCTGCCGGATGTCATTAAATCAGGATGGATCTACTCAGGTTCAGATGGGTGCCACAGAGATCGGCCAGGGTGCAGACACCGTCTTCACGCAGATGGCAGCCGAAACGCTTGGAATCCCTGAGGAACAGATCTATATCGTCTCCTCTCAGGATACAGATGTAACCCCATTTGATACGGGTGCTTATGCATCAAGACAGACTTACGTCAGCGGAAAGGCGTTAAAAAAGACAGCCCTTTTACTAAAGGAACGAATTCTAAACTACGCATCATATATGACTGGAATTACTGCAGATTCCCTTGACCTTATATCCGGCACCATTGTAAATACCTCAGACCATGAACCTTTACTTGCAATGGCTGACCTTGCCCAGGAGGCGTTCTACAGTCTTGAGCATTCGGTACATATTACAGCAGAGGCCACAAACCAGTGCAAAGAAAATACATTTGCAAGCGGTGCCTGCTTTGCAGAAATCGAAGTTGACATTGCCCTTGGCAAAATAAAGGTGCTGAAAATACTCAATGTTCATGACAGCGGCATCCTGATGAATCCTCAGCTTGCGAAGGCCCAGGTACACGGCGGAATGAGCATGGGGCTTGGCTACGGACTCGGTGAAATCCTTCTCTATGATAAAGACGGCCGGCCTCTGAATAACAATCTGCTTGACTATAAGATTCCGACCTCTATGGATACCCCTGAACTGAACGTCGAATTTGTGGAACTTGAGGATCCCACCGGCCCCTATGGCAATAAAGCCTTAGGAGAGCCTCCGGCAATCCCGGTTGCCCCTGCTCTTCGCAACGCCCTGCTCCATGCCACCGGTGTAGCCGTCGATTCTCTTCCTCTCGATCCTCAGAAACTGGTGGAACATTTCCGAAATGCCGGTCTGTTAAATAATACTGCTGCGAAAGAAGGTGCTGCACATGTATGATTTTGAACAACTTACAACTGCCCATTCTATAAAAGAAGCCATAGATCTGCTTTCAAAAGATCCCCTGGCAGTTCCAATTTCCGGTGGAACAGATCTTCTGATCAAGCTCCGGGAAGGTAAACTGTCCGGGTGCCATCTGATCAGCATCCACGGATTAGAAGAACTCAGCGGAATCTCTATGGATTCCGGCGGCACAATTCATATCGGGCCAGGTTCTGTATTTTCCTCGATTGTAAAAGACCCTCTCATCCAGAAATATCTCCCGGTACTTGGTACTGCCGCAGATCAGGTCGGAGGGCCGCAGATCCGGAATATGGGAACGATCGGCGGAAATATCTGCAACGGTGTTACAAGTGCCGACAGTGCCCCTGCGCTCCTTACCTTGAACGCTATGCTGACCCTTACAGGTATTGAAGGCTCCCGCCAGGTTGCACTGGAACATTTTTACACCGGGCCTTCAAAAACAGTCCGCGCGCACCATGAACTATTGACTGATATCACGATCACGCCAGATAATTACGATCATTTCGGCGGACACTATATCAAATACGGCAAACGCAATGCCATGGAGATTTCTACACTTGGATGCGCCGTGAATGTACGGCTTTCCGATGACAGCTCTCGGATAGCAGATCTTCGTCTCGCCTTCGGAGTTGCTGCCCCAACCCCGGTCCGATGTCATGAGACAGAAAAAGCTCTGAAAAATATGCCAGTAACTCCCTCTCTTACAGAGACCATCCAGGAATTTGCTGTCAGAGAAATACAACCAAGAACCAGCTGGAGAGCTTCAAGAGAGTTCCGTATCCAGATCGCCCGGGAACTCTCAAGCCGCACACTCACACAGGCAATTCAGAATGCAGGAGGTGACATCTATGCTTAAAATTATACATTTGACCGTCAATGGAACAGAAGAAGAACTCGCAGTAGATGAGAGGGAATCACTTGCCGATACACTCCGAAACCGCCTCGGCCTGACCAGCGTCAAAAAAGGATGTGAAGCCGGAGAATGCGGCGCATGCACAATTCTCCTCAACGGCAGAACCATTGACTCCTGCATCTTTCTCACCATTTGGGCCGATGGCTACCATATCCTGACCGTTGAAGGACTCAAAGGCCCAAATGGCGAACTCTCCCCCATACAACAGGCCTTCATCGACGAAGCAGCCGTACAATGCGGATTCTGCACACCCGGCCTCATCATGACCGCCGTCGAAATTATCGGCTCCGGACAGAAATACACCCGCGAAGAACTTCGCAGACTCATCTCCGGCCACCTCTGCCGCTGCACCGGTTACGAAAACATACTGAATGCGGTAGAAAAAGCGCAATTGGGGACGTAATCCTTTTGAAGAAGTCTACGTCCCTAATTGCAAAACAACCTGTCCCTAACTGCAAAATGACCTGTCCCCTTTTGAAATATTACCAAAATATCTTAGTATTTGAAGTGAATTTCCTCGTACTTTTAGTTAGTTTGACGATAACACTCAAAAAGGGACAGGTCTGATTGCAGTTGGGGACAGGTCTAAACCTAAAAAGGGACGTAATCCTTTTGAAAAAGATTACGTCCCGAAATATTCATTAGTCGAAGCCCGGCAGCCACATATAGCTGCTATATGCAGCCGCCGTCTTCTTGATTCGATAAATATAATATACCGTACAATTGTGAAATAGATGTGTCATAAGCTTGAAGAATATATAAAAAATATTAAGGATTTCTGAACCGCCATCCAACAGCATTTAGTTTATATATATTGCATATTTAACCACACCGTCTTCCTGGTTTTCAAATACATTGTATGCATTTAAAATATCACCAAGTTTTGCTTTATGTGTAATCAGCCCCTTGGCATTTATTTTTCCATCGGCAATCAATTCCATGATTTCCTGACAGTTAGAAGCGTCTACACCGCCTGTCTTAAAGATCAGGTTCTTTCCGTACATTTCTGGCAGAGGCAGTGTCTGCGCTTTTTCATACATAGCCATCAATACAACAACCGCGTTGGGTCTTGCCACCTTCCAGGCCATTTCAAATGTATCATTCCCGCCGGCTGCTTCTATCACTTCATCTGCCCCTCTTTGTCCTGTGCGTTTTTTAATCTCTGTTTCAATATCCTGCCTGAGTGGATTCAGTATAATCTCTGCAAGCCCCATAGCTTTTGCCATGTCCAGACGTTCATCGTTCACATCAACCGCAATGATACTTTGGGGTTGATCAAGTTTTGCACACATCATTGTACAGAGACCAGCAGGCCCTGCCCCGATCACTACCGTTGTATCACCCGGTTTGATTTCTGCCAGTTTTGCGGCCCAATAACCCGTTGACAGGAGATCTCCTGTAAAAAGAGCTTCTTCATCAGTTTCGTTATCAGGAATCTTCGTCAGCCCGTGATCTGCGAATGGAATACGTACGTACTCCGCCTGGCCGCCGTCAATCCGGCATCCCAACGCCCAGCCGCCGTTTTCATCTTCACAATTATTTACAAATCCTCTCTGACAGAAAAAGCATTCTCCGCAAAAGGTTTCTACATTCACAGCCACCCGGTCTCCCGGCTTGACAGTACTTACCTGCCTGCCGGTTTCCTTGACAATACCTACAAATTCATGCCCCAGAACCACTCCCGCCTTTGCTCTTGGCACTGCTCCGTGTATGATGTGAATATCACTGGAACATATGGTGGTAAGGCTCACCTTCACAATCGCATCCGTCTCATCCAGAAGTACCGGAACCGGCCGTTCCTCAAGCGCAATCCGTCCATTTCCTTTATAAACAACCGCCTTCATTGTTCCTCCACCTCTTTACAATATTTTTCAGACTGGTATCAAATGCCTTCCTGTTTAAAAATCTCTCGGAAATTTTCTGCTTCTTCCATAGAATTATGCCATCCATATTCCCTTAGATTTACCCTTGCCCCCTCCGGAGTATCCTCTACAGCGATTTTCTCCTCCAGAAGTAACATTTTCTGAAGTCCCGGAGTTTCAAAAGCCGCAGCCCCGGACAACACACCTTTGTGATTCACTACCCTAAATGCAGGGACATTTTCTCCAGCCTTCCCTTTATTCAGCGCATATCCCACCTGTCTGGAATTCTTCGGCTTTCCGCACAGAAGCGCAATCTGTCCATAAGTCGCCACCCTTCCGTACGGAATTCCTTTACATACAACCGCCACTCTCCGATAAAAATCCATCCGCTTTTTCACCTTTCCGCTTCCTGAAGCGCTGCATCATATGCATTTTTAGTGACCGGATCAAAAAGTACCCATACAATTTTATCCATCTTTCCCGGATAATCTTTTAGAAATTTAGAAACAGCCGCAACTGCTGTTTTTGCCGCATCCTTCACAGGATAACCATAAATTCCGGTGGAAATGGATGGGAATGCGACAGACTTCACCCCATGTTCCATTGCAACGCACAAGGATTGGTAATAACAGGAAAACAACATACTCTCCTCCTGCCTTCCTCCGCCGCGCCACATAGGACCGGGCGTATGAATCACATAATTACATGGAAGACGGTAAGCCTTTGTAAGTTTCGCCTGCCCCGTCCTGCAGCCATTCAGCTGCCTGCATTCATGAAGCAGTTCCGGTCCCGCGGCCCGGTGGATTGCTCCGTCCACACCTCCGCCTCCCAGCAGGCTTTCATTTGCTGCATTCACAATTGCCTCCACATCTGTTACCTTCGTAAGATCTCCGAGTCTGGTTTCAATCACGTTTTGCGCTCCTTTCCACTCTCTGAAAAGATAAGGCTTCTTATGTCTCTACATCCGGTTAGCTTCCAGCTTATCCATTTTTTCCTTCGTAACCTGAAATACTTCTGTCTGAACAGCATATCCATCCAGCTGTTCATCTGCCATCTGGCATATTGCCGCAACTTTACTCTTTCCATCACGCAGTTCACAGCCAATGCACTGAAATTCCGTTTCTTCCCCCTCTGTACACTCTGTGCTGTCAGGCTCAATTCTTACCGTTACAGAAAATGATGGGATTCCATCTTTCATTGCTACCTTATGTATTTCTGCTTTTGAAAGCACTTCCTCACTGAACTGATATCCTTTAAATGCCTCCGCCAGATCTGCAAGTTTTGCCATCCCGCTGTAATGATACTCACTTCTTCGCTCTACATCCTGTAACTTTAATTTCATTTATGCATCAGCTCCTTCGCTCTTTTCTCTATTGTAATACAACCGTTTACCTGATGTCAAAGTGAAACCAGACTCTATGACGTTGTCACACCATGGCCATCTTCATCCTGAACATCTGATCTGCCTTTTTTCTTTAACTGCGTATATTTCTGCCGGCTTCCATATGCCTCCTCCACAGGATAACGAGACACATTCTTTTGAAGTTTGTCCTCTATGATCTGACAGATATCCAGTTCAAGTATATCCGCCATCATAATACAATAGATCAGAACATCCGCCAGTTCCTCCTGCATATTAACTTTCTTTTCCGGAACCTCCGTATCACCTCCAGACCACTGAAATGCTTCCAAAAGTTCCGCTGCCTCCAGGCTGATAGAAATCGCAAGATCCTTAGGATTATGAAATTGTTTCCAATCCCTGTCATCTCGAAATTTTAATATTTTACGAATCATTTTCTCCATGACATCCTCCACTTTACTCTTTATATAACTCTACATACCGGCTAAAATAATGCCGAAGTTCTTCATCACATACATAGACATAAGTTCCGAGAATCCCTCTGGACATCAGCACATAATAGATATTTCTGATATATCTCCATAATTCATCATCTGTCGCAGTTTTTTACCATTTTGATCATAATAATGCTTTCTGTCAATCATCAGCTGGCCATTCCTGTATTTCAATTCATCACCAATAATAACAAATGCATAGTTGAGATCATATCCCTGTACCGTATGAATACATCCTACCTCATTTATTGCATTCTCACTGTTTACCCATTCTTTTCCTGTTGCATTCCATCTCTTCTCAATCCCGTCTATGACAATATCCACAACAGTCCCTGACTTATCTTCTTTGCTTTTCCATTTCCACGCATACCCTGCTGCCATTCTGCACAGACCAAATTCTTTTTCCTTCTCATATAAAAGCTGGTTAAACAGACTAAATTTTTCAAACAGTTTAAACTCATATTTTTTAAAACTTCGTTTGCTGTCCAATGTACCGCTTAACAATCCGCATATATATCTCAGATAATCATTTCCGCCCTTTATACGCATCTGGGAGCAGAGCTGATAATATCCCGCTGCCCTCTGCGCGGTTTTATCATTTAATTTGTGATACTCAATACCAGAGGGACCGATAACCTGCAGCTGATCATAGAATATGATCTGAACTCTACTTCTTTTAATTATCCAGTCCATCTGATCTGCATTTTCTGAAAGACCAAGTGTTTTATTTACTTCCAAATGCCTCTTGCCATAATTGATTGCCCTTTTCTGCTGAAGCCGGTGTCCTTCATCTACAATTAAAATCTGATAATCCTTTTTCAGCACATCATATGGTCCAATAACATCTTTTGCGTATAAACCATCTAAAGACCTGAAGATCTTGCGGATCGTTGCTCTAAGTGACTCCTGCGGAACCACAAGGGCCATCTCCATATGTTTCGTTTTTTGGGACTCTTTCAGCAGTTTAAACAGGTATACTGCAAGAATTGTTTTTCCTGATCCCGGAAGCCCCTCAACAATTACTGTACCTGCTTTGTTCCAGTTCCTTTCCCGGAAGATTTGAGCGCAGATCTTCTGCTGATCTTCTGTCAATGTTTTATAAGGTGAATACTTAAACAGATCAAGCCCTTCGATCGTCTCTATCGAGTGATCGGCAATTCCTCTGTTTCTAAGTTCCTCCCACAAAGTTACAAATTGCTTTTCATAATACTCTTTATTAAAATAATGTTTATCTGTAATTCCCCTGTTTTTGTTCGTTATAATATACTTTCCATCTGCAGCCATCATTCTGATCAGCCTGGCTTCATAATCTAAAAGAACAGATAAGTTAAACTCATCCGAATATACAAAATAAACTTTTTTAAATTTATGGCAGGCTTTTTCAGGATTTATTTTATGCTGCCCCATCCTGCCGGTTACATTAAGAGACTGGCCGATATAAGCCCTTCTTCCACTGTCCAAAATATATAGCATCGGCCAGTTTTTAAAATATTCTTCCTGGCCATATTCTTCCTCTTTTAACTTCTTCTCAATAATTTCAAACATTTCTCTTACGTACACTCCCCCTCAGTCTATCTCCAGAACCTCATCAATCTCCTCCAAAAGCCACTCCGGAAAATCCTCCGAGTCCGTATCAATCTCCTGAAGCCTCTCCTTCATCCTCCTGCCTGTTTTCATCGCTTTCTCCCGGTCTCCATAATTATAAAGTACCTCAAGTTCTTCAATCCGTTCCGCAAGAGCCTCTTCACATGCATCCTGAAAATCAGCGCTCAGAAAATCATCCTCAATGAACCACTGAAGTGATTTTTCAAATCTGGCAAGCAGCACATTCGGATTGATATTAAACTTTCGAAGCACCGTATCCTTTCCAATTACTTCATCCGACAAATCGCAGAATTGATAGACAAGATTAAATCCCGTATAAGTACTCGCCATCCGCCCGAAGTCTTCAAAGCCGATCTCCTGCCCGTCAATGACAATACAGTAATCTCCTTTTTGGGAAGTATCCTCGACCCGCCCGGTTCCTGTCTCTTTCAAGCTATATTGTCTGTCATCTGCATGATATGCATTTTCGATATAACTCTCATCTTTATACTCCTGAAGTGACTTATACCCGATTCCAAGCAATATCTTCTGATGAAGATGATAGAGAGCGTCGCTTTGATTATCATTCAGACCCGTCATTACCTCAAACTGGTATCCTCCGTTGATCTCATCCGCATGCCAGATAGAATATTCCGGAAGCAGCATATTCCATACTTCAAACTGATGAATCTCTCCGTCCACATCGTAGACAGAAATATGCCTCGAATAATTATCGAACTTTTCCGTTCCAAACGCCCGGGAAATGATGTCATTATAGCAATCCAGGCAGAAATCTCCAACCCCCTCTACATGGATCATTGCTTCGGCTTTTTTACATTTGTCGCATTTCAATATAAGTCCCCCCTTCAGGCCGTTTTTTATATTTTAACATGTTCTTGCTGCATTTTCTATGTCTATTCCTTCCGCCGCACACTTTTAAATCAGCATACTATCCGCACGTCTGAAAAAGGCAGTCCCTGCATTTTCATGCATCTGACTGCCTATCATTTTTATCTGCGCCGGAACATTCCTGCCGCCTCTGATGCCTTCTCTCTGGCTTCTTCACAGGCTTTTCTCATGACTGCTTCTTCATCCACCCCTTCTACATCCAGCAGTTCCGCCCTGATACTGTCAACTGCCTCAATGCCCAGCAGGGACTCACACAATCCCCGTACATAGTCTGTTCCAAAATCACACTTCCCAATTGCCCCGCCGCTGGTTGTAATATACACACACTGTTTTGCCCTGCACAGCCCTTGGGCACCAGACGGTGTATACCGAAAGGTGATGTCCGGTACACAGACCTTTTCCAGATATACCTTGAGAACTGACGGAAATGAAAGGTCCCAGTAAGGTGCACCGATCACAATCATATCTGCAGATGCAAACTCCAGCGCATAATCAAGCAGTTCATGCTTCTCATTTCCTGTAATTACCAGGCGCTTCCGAAGTTCCACATCCAGCCTTCCTATCGGCAGAAGCATACAGTCCCACAGTTTTACGTTTATGATCTCGCAGTCTTTGGCCTCCTGTAATTGATCCAGATATGCCCGGCACAATTGATACGTCCTCGACTCACTGTTTTTTCTGATCGTTGCATCCACGAACAAAACTTTATTCTTCCCCATAGTAATCTTCCTTATGATTTCGAATCTGTGTCTGCAGGTTTTCTAAAAGTCCTTACATAAAATACCACCATACATGCCGCCGCAAATAAAATTCCCGCAGGATATGCGATACTCTGAGAAATCCGAAATCCTTCATCTGCCATTAAAATATACGTGCTGCTTACTCCCGACATAAACATTGCCGGAAATGCCGCGATCAAAGATGCATTTTTCTTACAGTTTTTGTGAAGATATACTGCAGCCGCCCACAACGCAATCATCGCCAGCGTCTGATTAGACCATGAAAAATATCTCCATACGACATCAAAATCCATTCTCGTGAGAACTGCTCCTACAAGCAGTAGCGGAATCGTAAGCAGCAATCGTTTCCTGATTCTGCCCTGATCCAGTTGAAACCAGTCCGCAAGTGTCAGTCTGGCACTGCGAAATGCGGTATCCCCCGATGTAATCGGGCAGATTACCACACCGATGACTGCCAGCGCCCCTCCCACAATTCCCAGCAGAGAGGTCGAGATGTTATACACTACTCCAGACTGTCCAAGCGTCGACAGTGCATTTTGCAGTCCGCCGGTTGATCCATAGAAAGCCACCCCCGCAGCTGCCCAGATCAGCGCAATCACACCTTCGGCAATCATCGCCCCATAGAAAATCTTCCGCCCGTCTTTTTCCTTTTTCATACAGCGCGCCATCATCGGGGACTGGGTTGCATGGAAGCCCGACACCGCACCACAGGCCACCGTGACAAACATATACGGCCACACTGGTTTGCCGTCCGGATGAAGATTCGAAAGTGTAAGTTCCGGAATCTTGTATCCTTCGATAAATATCCCCCCTGCAATTCCAATGACCATCACGATCAGAACGACGCCGAATACCGGATAAATCCTCCCGATCAGTTTATCAATCGGAAGCAGCGTTGCCAGCAGATAGTAAATAAGAATCACGACAACCCAGAATGTCGTATTCAAAACTTCCGGCGTCAGCATTGCAATCAATGTTGCGGGACTCGTCACGAACACTGTGCCGACAAGAACAAGCAGAACTACGGAAAATACACGCATAACCTGCTTCATTCCCGTCCCCAGGTATTTGCCGACAATCTCCGAAATCGAAGCACCGCCCATACGGCAGGAGATCATCCCCGTCATATAGTCATGCACTGCCCCTCCAAGGATACATCCAAATACGATCCACAGGAAAACAACCGGCCCAAACACTGCTCCCATCAGGGCACCAAAAATCGGGCCGGTTCCGGCAATATTCAAAAGCTGGATCAGAAATACCTTCCAGGTCGGCATTTCCACATAATCCACCCCGTCTGCCTGCGCAACCGCAGGCGTCTCCCTGTCATCCGGCTCGAAAATCCGTTCTGCCAGTTTTCCATACGTAAAATACCCCAGAATCAGTGCTGCAAATGCGATTAAAAATGTGATCATTATTCCCTCCCAGTTATGTTCACATTGTCTTATTTACAATATATGCAAAACTCCGGTTTCTGCCAGTTGTCCTTTTGCACATAATTATATTGACATTCGTCTTCGGAAGGAATATGATAATGATATCAAAATAATATCATTTTATTACACATCCCAAAGGAGGGGTACTGCTATGAAAAACGAACATAAAAATTTTAAAGAAGAAAAAATCTTGACACCAAAAAGTGGAATGGGTATGCTGATTCTTGGGATTCTGGGGATAATTGTAAGTGTTTTTCTCTTCATTTTTGGTTTTGCCGGATTGGATAATGTCTTTTACTCCGTCGGAATTACCATCCTGATTGAGCTTTTGGCCATTGTACTGATCACAGTTTCCATCATCGGCTTCTGCGGCCTGCATGTCATCAATCCGAACGAAGCGCTTGTACTTGCATTATTCGGTAACTACTATGGAACGTTGAAGAAAGACGGTTTCTTCTGGGTAAATCCATTCTGTACTGCAATTAACCCAACCGTCAAAGATTACGCACCGGTCATTAATAAAAACGGTGTCCCAAGCGGTGGTGTGAAAACTTCTGCCAAAAAAGTTTCCCTGAAGACGATGACGCTGAACAATGAGAAACAGAAAGTGAACGACGAACTCGGCAATCCGATCGAAATCGGCGCAGTTGTCATCTGGAAAGTAGAGAATGCGACAAAGGCCGTCATCAATGTGGAGAATTATAAAAGCTATCTTTCCATTCAGTGCGATTCCATTATCCGTAATACCGCACGCCGTTATCCTTACGACAAGAGCGAGGCCGGAGATGAGAAATCATTAAGAGGAAGCAGCCAGGAGATCGCAGACACAATGTCCACTGAACTTCAGGAAAAAGTGATAAATGCCGGAATCAAAATTATAGAGGTTCGCATCACTCACCTCTCCTATGCTCCGGAGATCGCTTCCGCAATGCTTCAGAGACAGCAGGCTGAGGCAATCATCGATGCCCGCCAGAAAATTGTAGAAGGTGCAGTCAGCATGGTAGAAATGGCACTGGATAAATTAAATGAGAACAATATCGTCGAACTCGACGAGGAACGAAAAGCCGCAATGGTCAGCAATCTGCTTGTCATCCTCTGCGGCAACAAAGACGCTCAGCCTATCGTAAACAGCGGTTCCCTTTACTAATTACGATAAGACGTCTTTACGAAAAAACCAGGGGGCAAAAGACAGTTTGCCTCCGGTATCAGAAAAAGATATTTCACTAAATCTGCAGAAAGGCGATGGATAACCTTGGACGAAAAAAATAAAAACACTGGTAAAAGTGCACCAAAAAAGCAGGTACCTCTACGGCTGTCCGCCTCCCTCTGGAATGATCTCGCCCAGTGGGCTGAGGACGATTTCCGCTCTGTCAACGGACAGATCGAGTACCTGCTTACGGAATGTGTAAAGCATCATAAAAAGAAATAATCTCCCCTGTATTTCCGTATATGTTTCCAAACTAATAAAAGAGAAGGGCTGTCATGATGATCAGAACATATATTGCAAGCGGAATCATGTTCCACGCAATAATCTTCCCCTCATTACCGGCAGCTCCGGTTGCTGAAGTTACAGCCACCACATTGTTCATGCAGACCATATTTCCCAAAGCGCCCCCTGCTATCTGCAGTGCAATCACCAATGCAGGATCAAGCCCCAGCGTCTGTGCTACATGGAACTGGAGCGGTGCGAACATCAGACAGGATACTGTGCAGGACCCGGATACAAAGGCTCCCAGTACTCCAATCAGCGGCGCCACCAGCAGATAATAGCTTCCTGTGACATCCACAATTCCATTGGCAATGAGAGACAGCATACTCTCCATCCCTGAGTGGTTATAATCCGTGTTGGACAAAAGCTGTACCATCGCCATCCCAAATAAAAGCGCCAGTGTCAGCGGTTTTATCTTGATAAAAGTCTCCTTCACTATCGATTTTGTCTGCCTCTTATTCAGACGGAAGAAGAAAATAAGCAGAACCCCCACCAGCAGAAACGGAATAATCCCGGGATTGTACGCCCAGTCGAATGTATAATCGATCCCTTCCACGCCTCGAACCGATATTTTGGTATAAGCAAGTGACTTTAAAAAATCTTTTATCTTAAGTGCTGGAATTCTCGTAATCAGAAGGATGACACCAATACAGATATAGGGCATCCATGCCCAGACAAGCGTCATCTCCCGCACGCGTCCTTCTTCCGGTATGAAAGATACAGACTCTGCTTCTTTTCTGACAGTCTCTCTCTGATTCTCAGGGAAATCCCACACATACTCCGGTACAAAGATCCCCATCTTCGCGGCCCCTATTACAATTCCCATTCCAATCAGCGAACCAATCACCGTCGGAAATTCCGCTCCCACAAATCTTGCCAGCAGTACATAAGGAAGCACAAATGCCAGCCCCGCCAACAGCGTAAAAGGAATCATTTCCAGCACAGAGCGAAGTCTCCGCTTCTTTGAATACCCAAAAACCAGCATAAGAATCATGAGAAGCGGTATAAAAATTCCCCCGATTCCCAGAAGGAATGCCAGATTGGACGTCATGCTCTCTTCAAATGCCTGTACACTTGTCCCTGTAATTCCCTCCTGTATGAGAGTTACCGTTGTTGTCACAGGTGTTGCCACCGCCCCAAACGCTACCGGTGTACTGTTGGCAATCAGCGCCACCGTACAGGCAGCTACAGGCGGGAACCCAAGTCCGGTCAGCAGAGGCGCCGCAAGGGCTGCCGGTGTTCCAAACCCTGCACTTCCTTCCAGAAAAGCCCCAAAGAGCCATGCAATCATAATTGCCTGGATACGCCTGTCATTCGAAATGCTGGAGAACCCGCGGCTGATCGCATCGATGGCTCCTCCCGCCTTCATGACATTCAGCAGGAAGATTGCTCCTCCGAAGATAAATACCATATTTATCGTCTTAAAAACCCCCGTCATCATATAACCGAACGCAACATGGAACTCCATTTTCCAGACACAGACAGCCAGGATACTGCAGACGATAAAAGAAACCGCCATCACAGTATAGGCTTTCCATCTGCCAGACAGCATCAATATGACTGCCAGAAGAATCGGCAGCGAAGCTAAAAATATATACATCTCAAATCTCTCTCTTTCTGTCACACACTTTGCCCGGATTCAGGATATGGTTTGGATCGAAAACTGCTTTGATTCCACGCATCAAAGTCAGCTGCACATCCTTAAGCTGTTCTTCCATATATCTTCGCTTCGCCCATCCAATCCCATGTTCTCCGGATACAAGTCCCCCCATAGATGCAGCTTTCTGGTACATTTTCTCAAAACAGTCCAAAAGTTTTTCTTCCCATATTCCATCTGGGATACTATCCCTGCATAGATAGACATGAAGGTTCCCATCACCCGCATGTCCAAAACTCAGAATCCGTATGCCCGTATCCTCTGCCATGTCATGTACAAAATGCAGAAAACGGGCAACACAGTTTACTGGCACCACCACATCGCACTCATCCATCTCCGTCGTAGAAGCTTTGATTCCTTCCAGAAACGCGCCTCTCGCAGACCAGACAGAATCTTTCCGTTCCTTCGTATCTACAAGATAGGCGTCTAGTGCCCCCTGCAAGAGACATTGCTGTGCAAGCTGGTCAAGATCCTGTCCGGTACGCTCTTTGCTGCTTCCGTCTGCCGTCAGCAGAAGATACGCATCACTCCCGGAATCCGGGAATTTCTTCCCCAGATAGTTCTCCGCGCACAGGATGACTTCCCTGTCCATATACTCCACAGCAGTGGGGGTATGATTAGACCTAAGAATCGCCGGAACCGCCTGGATTGCAGCATCCATAGATGCAAACGGCACGAGAAGGCTCATCGAACAGGCCGGCAGCGGAACAAGCCTGAGTGTTGCTTCTGCCACCACCGCAAGCGTCCCTTCACTTCCGATCACCAGGTCTTTCAGACTATACCCCGTACTGTTTTTTGCCACATTTCCTCCCAGCATCTGTACGGTTCCATCTGAAAGGACTACCTTCAGGCTGCGGACATAATCTCTGGTCACTCCATATTTTACCGCTCTCATTCCCCCGGCATTTGTACTGATATTTCCCCCGATTGTCGCTGATTTTTCTCCAGGATCCGGCGGATATAAAAATCCTTCCGTTTCCACAAACTCTGCCAGGTCCATCAGCAGAACCCCTGGCTGCACGGTCACCGAAGCTGTCTCTTTTTCCAGCTTAAGAATCTGGTTCATTCCAGTCATATCCAGCACAATTCCGCCGTATACTGCAACCGCACCTCCCACCAGTCCTGTACCTGAACCGCGCACCACAACTGGAATTCTTTTCTCATTTGCATATGCCATGATACTGGAGATCTCCCCGGTTGTCAGTACCTTTACCACAGCTTCCGGGGCCCCTTCAATCTGCCCCATCTCATCATGCCAGTATTCCTCCTGGATCTCTTTTCCCGTCATCACTCTGGACGGGGCAGCCGTTTCCAGAAACCTGACGTCTTCTTCTGTTAATTTATGATACATGCGGCATATCTCCCTTCATTTTCTCCATAAGCCGGGGCAGAATCTCATAGATATCCGCCACAACCCCATAGTTGGCGATGTCGAAAATAGGTGCTGTTTTATCCGTATTGACCGCAATGATCATGTCACACCCTTTCATTCCTGCTGTAAACTGCACAGACCCAGAGATTCCCAGTGTGATGATCACTTTGGCACTGACCGTTCTGCCGGAGAGGCCGATCTGCCGCTTCGGCCCAAACCACCCTTTCTCCACAAGCGGCCTCGTACAGGCAATCTGTGCACCGATGTGTTCTGCAAATTCTTCAATCACCGAAAGATCCGACTGGCTTTTGACGCCCTTTCCCACCGCAACAATAATCTCCGCATCCGAAATATCTATTTCCTTTGGTTTCTCTGTCACTTCCAGAAGTTCCAGCCTGCTTTTTCTTTGTTCACTCGCAAGTTCCATATGAATCACCCTTGCATCACTGGCTGGCTTTTTGCATACCGCATTAAAAATGCCAGGACGGACAGTACAAAACTGCGGCCTGGTACCTGGTGTTATGATCTCTGCCATAATATTTCCGCCAAATGCGGGGCGTATCTGGCGTAAATCCGTATTTTCCTTCATCTCAAGACTTGTACAGTCTGCCGTAAGCCCTGTCCGAAATCTGGCCGCTGCCTTCGGTGCCAGCGATCTCCCCTGAACTGTGCCGCCTACAAGAACCGAAGACGGCTGTACTTTCCGTATGAAATCTTCCAAGGCATTCGTATAAGTATCAACATGGAATTCTTTGAGCTCAGCATAGTCATACACATATACCCGGTCCGCTCCATATTGAAGCAGTGTCTCTGCTGCTTTCTCTGTCTGATATCCCACCAGAACTGCATAGATGGGATGCCCGGTTACTTTGGCTAATTCTCCGGCCTTTGTCAAAAGCTGAGGTCCGGACGGAAGAAGCTGGCCCCCGTACTGCTCTGCATAGACTGCAATCCCATTCCACTCTTCTTTCTTTACCGCTGTCTTCCCAGTCTCCTGCAAGATCAATGCACCGTCACTGCTCTTTAAGCACGCCCTGCACATTTTGCATTTTTCCCGGTCAAGAAACAGTTCTCCCTTCTCCTCATATAGCGCATGAAAGGGGCAGAGGGATACCAGCTGTTCGATTTTTTCTTCTGTCAAACGTTCCTGTTTTATTATGATTTCTGTCACTTTTTCCCTCCTATACCAGCTTTACTTCTTCTAACAGATGATACAATGTATCAGCCATCTCCGGTGCTGTTCCTGTCAGCAGTTTTTTCTCTTTTTTCCTCTCCGGCTGAAAGATACGTACGACCTGCGTCGGAGATGCCTCCAACCCATAATGGTCCGGATTCTGATCGTCAAGATCCTCTATGGTGAGTCTGTGAAGCCTCTTCTCCTGATACTGCTGTTTTCTCCGGTAAGACGGAAGCCGGGGCGTATTGATACGATCCCCGGTACATAACAGACAGGGAAGCGGAAGTTTCTCCACCCGGATATGCTCTTCTGTACTCGTCCTTACAACGATCTGTCCTGGTTCCACAATATCCGCCGACGTTACATGCGTCGTATGAGGAAGGTCCAGCCATTCCGCCAGCTCTACACCGACCTGCGCTGTATCTCCATCCGTTGTCTGCCTGCCGCACATAACCAGATCTGCCTCTCCGGTCTTTTTCACAGCCTGTGATAATGCGTAGCTGGTGGCAAGGACATCGGACCCGGCAAATGCCGGGCCGCTGATGATCCATCCTTCATCTGCTCCCATATAAATCGTCTCCAGCACCGCTTCTTCTGCCTGCGCAGGTCCCATAGTCAGTGTCTGTACTGTTCCGCCAAACCGTTCTCTCAAGGTGAGCGCCAGTTCAACTGCGTACAGATCATATGGATTCAGCTTACTGTCAGCCCCCTCCCTCCTGAGTACGCCTGTCTTTGGATCTGTTGTCACCTGATTCGATTCCGGCACCTGTTTCATACATACTAATATATTCATCTGCTGCTTTTCCTTTTTCTCAATGCGACCACTGCACCGCTGATCCCAGCCAGTGAAAGAAGCAGATAGAATCCAACATTTGCCTCATCTCCTGTTTTGACACTGCCGGTTTTTACAGTACCATTCTTTGTCCCATCTGTCTTCACATTGTTCTCTGACGCCGTGATCTTGATTGCCGTCTCTTTGCTGCTCTCATTGTAATTGCCATCTCCCAGATAACTGGCAGATATTGTGTGGTTTCCCACGGACAGCTTTGGCAGCTCTGCCAGCACCTGTCCATTTGAGTCAAGCTCTGTTTTGATTTCTGTCTTTCCATCTATTACAAACTGAACATTTCCTGTCGGGGTTACACCGGCACCCTCTTTTGAAACTGCTGCTTTGACCGCCGGCTTTGATTCTGCGGTATAGGTAAGCTCCAGGCTTGTTTCCGCTTTTTGTATCTGTATGGAAACCTGGGCAGAAACCTCTTCATACTGTTCATTTCCTGCCATCACAGCCGTAATGGCTGCTTCTCCTGCACCGTTAATTGATACGGCACCCGCACCATCCACAGACACAATCCGCTCATCAGAACTTGCAAAAGTAACAGCTCCTTGCGTACTTCCTCCGGATACAGCTAATGTGCACCCCGTCCCCCCGTAGACAAAGGGGCCTTCTGCGCCACTGATCATAAGCGCTTCCTGGCTATGCTTTTCATTCGTTTCCAGCAGGCGCGCTCTCTCAATTCCTTCCAGCACCACCGCCTCCGGCTGGCTTAAATAGGACCCCAGCGCATCTTCACATGCCTCGTATTCATGAACATTTGATTTTCCTTCAAACTGCGGATAATCTTCCGTATCATTTGGCAGGTAGTTATTCATTGCAACCATATAGGTTCTGTCCCCATCTATTGCTTCTCCCTGCACCAGCGCACTGATGATTCTGCTGCCTGCTTCCAGAGAAGGATTATATTTGATCTCCATTCCGCCAACCTGAAGTACATTCCCGCTGTTCGCCGGCCAGCCGTCATAATCCCCTTTTTCATTCGCCTCTATGTTCGTTCTCATAATCTCCAGGGAAGTTTCCAACATCTCCAGAATTTCCTTCCCGCTCAGCTCTTTTGTCACAATATAATTGCCGTAAGGCGACACATCCAGAACATTCTGATAGGTAACCTCACCTTTCGGGATCGAAGCACGGATCCCTCCGGCATTCTCAAATGCAATGTCCGCTCCGGTTGAAAGAAGATACGCTTCCGTCACTGCACGCCCCATCGTCGTCTCGCCAATTCTTATATTCTCCCATACTCCGTCCAGATCCTCGGGCGCATAGCCAACCGGCTGAGAGAGCATTGTTTTCTGTCCCTCTGCGATACTATCCAGAAGCGACTGTACCGACGGATCTGCTCCAAGCGCTTTGCCTGTATCATAATCAATCAGATTTTCTAAAACTTTAGCGTCCCCAGCAAGATTGCCATCCGCATCCAGAGAGCACTCTATCTTTACATTTCCGAAATTCCACAGGTTGTATCCTGTCTCCACTACCAAAGCTGTCTTCCCATCGGGCCTTGTAACCGCCTCATTCACCGTCGTATGTTCATGCCCTGCAAGCCACAGATCTACTCCATCCGTCACAGACGCCAGACCTTTTGGGTCAATACAGTGCGCCATGCCGATCACGATCTGGCATCCCTGCTCCTTCAGCTCACTGGCTGCTTTTTGGGAATACTCTGCCATATCTGTAAATTCCAGTCCTTCCACGTTGCCCGGAGCAGTCGCATTGTAAATGGCAGGGTCAATCACCCCGAAGACACCTATTTTCAATGTCTTCCCATCTTTTGTAACTTCCTTTGTCAGATACTCCTGATCAAAAAACATACTTCCATCTTCATTGACCACATTGCCTGCCAGAATCGAGAACTGCCCGCTTCCGTTTCCCCTCACAATATTTTCCAGTTCCAGAAGCCGGTCCTTCCCATAGTTCCAGTCATGATTTCCCGCTGTCATGGCATCATATCCACAGGCACCGAGAAGCCTTGCCACAGACTCCCCTTTCACAAGCGTCGCGATCGACAGCCCGTGGAACGTATCTCCGGCGTCCAGCACCAGTGACAAATCCATTCCATCGGAAGCTTCATCAATATAAGTTTTCACCTTCGGAAGTCCGATGACCTGATTCCAGTCATCCTCCTGAATTCTCGCATGGATATCATTCGTATGCACTACATTCACAAGAAACTCTGTAGTATCTCCTGCCTCTGCATCCGTACTGTAAGTATCTGTATCATTTTCCCCGGCATAAACCATGCCGGACATCATGCCAAGGATCAGACATACAGACAGCAGGATCCCCATCATCTTCTTTTTCATCATATTCTCTCCTTTATTTTACAGCCAGAATTACAGCCACTGTAATACAGCCTTCTTCTTCCGCCAGGTTCATATCCCCCGACGCATCTGCCGTGACACGGAGTTCGTAAATGCTTTTTTCATTCATTTTCTCCTGCTTTTCTACTTCACGGCCTTTTTCATCTGTAAGAACGAGATTGTCTATTCTTTCCAGAGTCCTGTCACTCTTCATGTAATATCCGACATACTCTCCCTTTGTTTTGTCAAGCCCGTTGACACAGAACGCAACCGTGCTTTCATCCCCTGCATCTTCTACCGTAACAGACTGCAGATAGGTGGCGGGTGTCCCCTCGCTGCCGGACGCAGTTCTGAACTCTTCATCACTTAGAACCGCTCTTGTCATTTTCGTAATATCAAGCTTCTTCTCAGGCTCATCCGGAAGATAGGCAAATCGATCCTGCAGGCGCACAAGGATCTGCGAATTGGTCGGACAGTAGACGGAATTTCCATTGTCTCCCTGCATGATTCCCACCGCTATATTGTTATATTTCTCCTCATCAGACACCGGTTCCCACAGAACCGTCTCTCCGGTATCATAGTCCAGCGCAAAGAATCCCCATTCTGAGGTTGACTCATCCTGCGTGTATCCATAATAATATCCTGTACCCGTAGAGTATTTAATCATACAGGTATCTTTCAAATCCTCCCGGCACCATACGCTCTCGGCCTGATAGGATCCATCTTCTTTCTTTATAATATCCACCCGCTCTACCCCGGGCATCAGATAAGAAGATCCCTTCTCTCTCCAATTATCATCATAGAGATTATTAAATGACTGGATCGACGAATCCGCATCCGGATTGAAAATATCCGCATTCCCCGCTCCATACCAGTTGCATATAAGAACTGAAATTTTCTGCTCATCCGGCGAATATACACTGATAGAATTCTCCACCGAGACAGTTACCTGATCCCCCAGTTCCAGTACGGGCATTGTAACTGCCGTTTCTCCTGTTTTTACATCCACCGCAATCAATTCCACTGTATCCTGATTATCAGTAAACAGAACAAGATCATTGGTCAGCGTCGGAGAACTTCCGCCGCCCCAGGCAAGCCCTGCCCCAGTGATCTGTGAATCCTCCTGTGCCGCTTTCCCTCCGGAACTTTCATAAGGCACTTTCCACCGGACATTCACTGTGCCTTCTTTTGCTTCCAGCAGATAACACGCCTGGTTCGTCAGTATGACACAGCCTTCCGGATGCGCTGCCATTCCATTCTCTGCGTTCTCTCCTTCTGCAAGCTTCATATAATGGAGATACTCCTCCGGGTTCAAATTCGTCTCCCCTGCCATGTACCGCTCTATATACTCCCGATCCAGATATCCCCAGAATCCCGCTTTACTGTATGCGGGATTCTTGTGAAATCCGCCAGTCACAAACCAGAGATTCCCCTGATAATCATAAGCAAGACTCAGAAGATTCTGGTCAATTTCTTCCCCCAGAGCCTTCACAGCCCCCGATACAATATCTACATCCAATGCCTTGTGAAATACCGGAAGTACCTCTCCGTTCTCATCTGATGTCTGGATCATAACGACATGTCCATGGGTGGTCGGGCCGACAAGGTAATTATCTTTGTCCACAAAAGAATACGATATCTGAATTCCATATTTTGCTCCATTGTCATCAAAATACGGCTGGAACTTCCCTTCCATGTTCAGCTCAGGACTGTCCATATCCCGGATGGCAATTCCCCCGGAAATCACAGTTCCATCCTCCATCAACTGACTGTACGGAGCAATTGCCCTTCCATTATTATCATAAAAAAAAGCCGGAGGTGCGTTAGGGCTGTCCTTAGCTACACCCTCAAACAACTCCGGATGGATTCCAAGCGGCATTGTTTTAGCTGTCACATCCGAATTATAAATATCATTATGTATATTCGCCTCTTCTGTAGACAGGTATGGATTAGGTACCAGTTCATTTGCATCTGTCCATCTCGGTACAAGCGCGTCGCTCTCAATAACTTCTGCCTGCGAGGAACCTTTCTTCTGTTCCGCAGACGACTGTTTCTGGCTGGAGCACCCGCTGCACAGCATCGTTAATGCTGCACACATTGAAATGCCTGTTATTATTTTCTTGTTCATCAACTTCTCCCTTTCCTCATGGGTGTACTGCAGACATGCAATCCAGCAAAATATGAATGGTACAGCACACCAGGCTGTTTTTATAATTATACCTTTACAGATTGGGAGGAATCCACTTTCTGGCAGGAACGTCAATTTTCTGGCAGGAACGTCAATGATGCGTCCTTTTGTCTTTTAAGCCACAGGCAATCGGTACACTTCTTTGAACTCTCCAATGATCGGCTCCAATAAAAAAAGATGGTTATTATAAACCATCTTTTTTACTGTATGCCACTTCTGCATACCTGCTTCTCTTCCCTGAAATTCAACATATCCATGACTTCAATCAGCTTTACAGTTCCAGTTTCCCCTGGGCTTTGAACCCAGCATTTTACCTGTTTTTCTTCTGGATATACATTAAATGTCATACATGTTTCTCCCTGATTGATATATATTTCTATACTGCTTTTATCTACGGCAATCAGAAGTTCCAGGTTATGCTTCACAAATCTTACAGCGCAGCTTACCGTTCCTCTTCCATAGACATCCGCATTGCTCTTATCAAAGATTAACTCTTTCTTTGCGATATCGATAGTTATCACGGCTTCTTCATCCTCATGGCTCATCAATCCGAATCTGATCTCCTTTGCGCCAACTTCTCTTTCATCTATCATCACCTTGAGCATATAGGAATTCATCCTGTTCGTGGGCAGTTCTATTTTCTGATTTTCCTTAAGCTGAACCTGCAATAATGTAGATATTTTTTCTCTGAGGACATTCAGTTCTTCTACCGGGTAAAATTTAAGCTGCCCTGATTCGGTAAGTGTTACCCTTCGCGGAATACTTAAAGCCCCCCTCCAGTTCTCCGTACTTGTAGGTCCAAACCCATCACACCACGGCATCCAAAGCCACCCATTCTGCCAGCCAATCGTCACTCGGTTTCCATACCTGTCCAGAAAAGACTGCGGTGCATAATAATCAAATCCCTGATCCATATTACCATAAGTTTCGACTTGATACTGCCCACTCTCGAAATCCATTGTTCCAACACAGTACATCGCCTTATTATTATGCGGATGCTTCATCGGTGAACAGGTTAAGATCCACTTATCACCCAGCGGATAGAAATCCGGACATTCAAACATGGTACCCAGCAAATTCCTTGATTCCAATATACTGCTTTTATAATTCCAATGATAGAAGTCCTCTGATTCATATAACAATACGCGCCCGTCCCCATCAAGTTCAGGATTTCCAACGGATGCGCCTACGACCATATACCACTTATCATGATAAGAAAAAACCTTCGGATCACGGAAGGCTTCCGTAATACCTTCCGGAGGAGTTTTTATCACAGGATTATCTGCATATTTTTTAAAATGAACACCATCTTCTGACGATGCCATGCATTGTGTCTGTACGACCTTGCCATTCTCATGCTGTGTTGCAGTATAGAAAAGATATAATATTCCATCCTTTTCTATCGCACTTCCCGAGAAACAACCGCCTTCTGCATCATCATCATATGCTTCATCCGGAGTCAGTGCAATTGGGAGATCTTCCCAATTTACCATATTTTTGCTTACTGCATGTCCCCAATGCATAGATGCCCACTCACAATGTTTCGGATTATATTGATAGAACAAATGATACCATCCTGCATAATATATAAGGCCATTTGGATCATTCAGCCAGCCATACGGAGCTGTAAAATGGTAGTCAGGCCGCCATTTTACACCTTCCTTCTTTTCTCTTTGATTTGTAATAAATGCCTCGATCATACTAGTTCACCTTAATGTCTTCCAAATCTCCATAAAGTACCTTAAGTTCTGTTACCTTTTCTCCATGATCGTCAATGGTCTGTCTGTATGTTCCCCATGCTTTTCCATTAATCCAGAATGTCTGATACTCATCCTGATGAAATACTGGCTGGAACGACATCGTCTTATGAACCAGGTCACATTGATAGCCTGCAAATGCCGGGATTAATGAAAAGCTGGACATTGGCCTGATATAATGGTGTCCGGCTTCTGTCTCACTCCACGGACAACGCTTGATGCCATCATAACGGTCACGAATTGCCCGAATAATTGTCAGTGATTCTTCCAGCATCCCTTCGTAAATCATGCATACGGCTACCTGATACTCTACCCCAGTCCATACTTCGTCACAATACGCAAATGGAAATCTCGGTCTTTCTCCTTTTGGCCATGAACAAAGTACCAAACCAGCCTCATCATTTAACGCATATGTACGCTGCACATTTGGAACATCTTCCATACAATCCCTGAAATTATATCGGTAAATGGACTGTAATGCCGCCTTGACATGTTCCTTTGGCAACACATAACCAAGCCCTGCTGTCTGTGACATGAACTGGCCCAGCAGCTGATCTGTCAGACATCCTTTTCCATACTGATATCTGTATTCATCCACATCATCAAGCTCTTGAATATAGTATTCTCCGTTAAATAATTTTTCATCTAAACGTACGGCTGCCTTGTCATAGAGTGCCTGATATTGGTCAGCAATCTCATCTTTACCAAGATGCCTTGCCATCTCTATCACACCTTTCACCGCACCCAGATAAACGGTATTTGTCATTGTATTTGGCCCGTAGAATTCTATATCATAAGTTACATGCTGTTTCCCATCCAGTACTCCATCTCCATCGACATCCCACTCTTTTATGGAATATTCTAATGCCTTCATCATGCTGTCCCAGATACCATGAAGGAACTTATCATCTCCGGTATATTTCCACTCACGATAGATGCGGAGAATAGAACCAAACTCACCATCGCATGCCGGAATCATATCCCATCTGCTCTCTCCGAGACACTTTCTGGCTCTAAATGGCATACATCCATCCGGATCAAGTTCCACATTAAACTCTACGTTTCTCATTGTCATTTCCAGGTCCGGAAAAAGTCCTGCCACTGCCGTAGCATAATTCCATACATGATTTACATTTCCCTGTCCACAGCCGACATAATCGCGGATTCCTTCCCAGCCCATGAAGTTCCCGTCTTCAATCCGGAAACAGCAGTGGCTCTTCATTGACATGATATTCGATGCAACTGCGTCAATTACATAACCCGGCAGTGATGTCGAGAACAATGCATCCTCAAATGCATGTGACGTATTTTCCAAATATTCTTTTTTCTCAATTACATATTTTAAGACATCCCACGCATCATCGAATTTTGTGGCATAATAGTTCCTGATGCTGTCATATCCGCCTTCATTGTATCTTTTAAGATCTTCATCGTATTCAATCCATCCTTTCGGCCTGTTTGGGAAATACCACGAAATCATAAATTCAAAAACCTTTTCTTCGTTGGGAAGAATTGTTTCATAACTGCTGATCGAGCTGATTCTCTCTTTCAAATTCAGAAAACTAAAGTCGTAGTGTGAAAGGAGATCACATCCCTTTGACTCAATCTCATCTTCTTCCTCTAATTTGCCATCGCCTGCAAAATCATCCCAAAAATCCTGGGCATTGTCTGTCCACTGTCCATGAAGCCATTTTTTCCTGGTAATATTATTTTTATTTGTCGTCGCAATTGACATGCTGCCGAATTTCATATCGGTTTCTTTCAGGTTTTTCGCTGTATAATACCACCCTTTTAATCCATTTTCTTCTTTATATTCATTCTGTACTTCATCCACCAGTTTCACATTATTAAACACGTCGTAGCCGTCAAATCCAACGACATTCGCCAAAGTGCCAACCACCGAGACATCAATGGGCTGATCGGTCGGATTCTTCACTTTATATTTAATAATAGCCGTCGGAATTCCTGAATCGTCTGAATTCAACGGAATAAATGGTGTGAAAGCTTCCATCTGCACCATAACCGGGATCTTACTATCTTCTAAATCTACATATACGAATGGTTGTTTTCCAACCATCTTTGACTTCTCAAATCTGGGAATTCCTGCAAGTTCTCCATTCAAAAAACCATGTGATTTATAAAATGGCGGCTGAATTTTTGACTCAAGGATTCTGCTTACCGGCTGTTTCCCATTCTCCTTCACCCATATTCCAAAAAATGAAAATGGAACAAATTGTCCTTTCCCTGGCCAGTTGAATATTTCCCAATCACAAAGCTGACCTCTTGATCCAACAGAAATATTGCCGGTTCCCAGTCCTCCTAATAAAAATTTGGCAACTGTAGCTTCTCCTCCATACGAGATTTCTCCTCCTGTTTTATATAAATCTGCTTTTGAATGTAATTTCTTTGTATCCATGATTTCTCTCTCCTTTTTTATCCTTTTACCCCTATATGTGTCATACTCTTTACGATCCATTTCTGTCCAATGATAAATACAATCAGAACTGGAATAATTGATAATACAACCGCTGCAAACACAACGTTATCACCTGTCGCGTATGGCTGTCTTATTGATAAAATCCCGACCGGTAACGACAGCTTTGGCGTATCATTAATCATAATAAAAGTTGTAAAATAGTCATTCCATGAAAATGTAAATACAATGATTGCCAGAGACGCCAATGTCGACTTTGCCATCGGCAGCATGATCGAGAAAAAAGTCCTGATTGGTCCGGCGCCGTCAAGCGCCGCTGCTTCATTCATATCCTTCGGTATCCCCAGAAAAAATTGTCTCATCATGAAAATTCCAAATGCTCCTGCAAGTCCCGGACACGTTGCACCTAAGATCGATGGCAATGTAACTGCCCACGAGGTATTGACAACGCCTAAAATCGTCATGATTTTATATAAAGCAACAATTGTAACCTGGGTAGGAACCATCATTGCAATCATCATAAGAAAAAACATCGTATTTTTCCCTTTGAAACTAAACTTTGCATATGCATACCCTGCCAGTGCACCATGTGCTACCATCCCAATTGTAATAATTGTACTCATGAATAAACTGTTCTTCATGAATGTAAAAAAGGGGATCGAATCAGAAAATAGCTTTGCAAAATATTTTAAATTCCAATCACGAAATGCCGGCGGCAGCCATTTGGGCGGCAGGGCAATTGCCTCATTGTATGGCCTTAAGGATGCCGAGAATACCCAGAGGAATGGCGCAATCATGATAAACGCTATGATCGTCATTACAACGACCAATATCATGTGACTGATTTTTATCTTCTTTCCAAATATTGTAATCCGCTTACTCATAATGAACCCACCATCTACTTCCTACAAACTGTATCACTGTTACGATCGCAATTAAAAACAACAGCAAAACTGATAACGCTGACGCCAAACCATAATCAAATGAGGTAAAGCCCTTCTCTGCAATTAACATTACCAGACTTCTTGAGGAATCTCCCGGGCCTCCATTCGTTAAGACATAGATAGATTCATATATTCTCAGGGCTCCTGTCACATTCATAATAAGCACGAAAAATATCTGAGGAGATGCAATCGGGACAATGATTTTGGAGAATCTTTGAACTGCATTTGCACCGTCTATCTCTGCGGCCTCTAACAAGCCTCTGTCCACATTTTGCAGTCCTGCAAGTATAAGCAGCATGGACATTCCTGCATTTTTCCATATGTCTAATATCAGAACCGCTATTTTAGACATCTGCTGATTACTCAGCCAGCCAATTTTATCAATATGTAACATTCCCAGATAATAATTGATAACACCTGCATCCGTCTGAAAGAAAGACTGCCAGATAATTGCCACAAACGTCAGTCCTACCAATGATGGGAAAAAGTAAACAGATCTGAAAAAAACATTCAGTTTATTCGGCAATATGTCATCCACTATAACCGCAAGCAGCAGCCCAAACGCTGTATTTCCAACTGCGCAGAACAAGGTATACCACAATGTATTTTTTAATGCCGCCATCGATCTTGTATCGCTTAAAATCTTCATATAATTTTCCAGACCTGTAAATTGCGACGCTCCCGTGAAGACATTGTATTTTTGAAACGAAATCACAACTACCCATATTAATGGTATGATCACAAACACCAGAAATCCAAAGAATGAGGGAAGTGAAAATAAATAGGCCGCTCTTTTTTCTCTTCTATGATCCTTTACTTTTTTACTTTTTTTCACCAACATTCACCTCCATATACCCACATGTGGCAGATAAAATCTGCCACATGCCAGGTATTGCCTGCAATTCTATTCTATTGTATCTTCCAGACTCTTTTGTGCATCATCCAATGCAGTTTTTGCATCCTTGCTGCCTGAGAACAGTTCTTCCAGGCCACGCTGCAAAGTTTGTTCCAGATCACCGTAAAAAGTTGGAGCCGCTACAGGACTTCCTGCTTCAATTGCCTTCCACAATCCGCCTACATTTTCAGGTACTGTTCCCATAATAGAAGGATCTGTTGCCAGAGATTTGGTCGGAGGAATCTGCTGTCCACTGGCCGCATTCGCGGTCAGAGTTTCCGTTGATACCATTGCTTTTAATAAGTCCACTGATAACTCTTTCTCCTTTGTAGATGTTCCGACACACCATGCAGAACCTCCGTATACGGTCCCTTCATTTTTATTGACCGGCCACTGTACACAGTCAAAATCATCATTTGTAAGTCCTGCATCCTGCCATGTATTTAAAACCCATCTTCCGGCTCCTACCATTGCAAGCTGTTTTGATGCAAACATTGTATAAACGTCTGATGAGATCGGATCTGGTGTGACGCCTTCTGTAACTAAACTGTTTAAGAATGTAGCTGATTCGATCATCGCGTCGCTGTTTAAAGCTGGTGTTTTATAATCATCGCTTACCGGATATCCCCCATTTGTAACCCACCATGGCGTTAACTGAAAATACGAACTTGATAAGCCGAACCCATATACCGACTGATCTGCTTTGGTTAATGCCTTCGCATCTTCATGAAACTCGTCCCATGTCCAGCCATCCTCAGGATAAGCAATTCCCGCCTCATCAAACATTGTTTTATTGTAATACATAACCATTGTCTGTGTGCCGCTTGGCAATCCATACAACGTTCCGTCTACGCTAAAACCATCCAGCAGCGACTGCGCATATTCACCCTGAAGCACCGTCAAATCTTCATCACCTGCAATCACTTCGTCAAGCGGCATCAGCAGATCATTATCAACTGCCATCTGCGCTGCCTCAAGTCCCAGATTAATAACATCCGGCGCCTCTCCTGATGTTGACATCGTAATCCATTTCTGAATAAAATCCGACCAGTTTTCAACTGGAACACAGGTCTGTTCCACTGTTACATCCGGATGATCCTCGTTAAATCTTGCAATTGCATCATTTGCAATGCTCTCTTCCTCTGTACTTCCCCAATTAAGAACCCTCAAAGTTGTTTTCCCTGAATCTTTTTGTTCTGTACCTCCACTGGTACTTCCACCGGAACTTTTATTGTTCCCACATCCGGCTAATGAGCAAATCATTGTGACAGCTAACCCTAAACCCAAAATCTTTTTTAACCGTGTTTTCATAACCTTCTCCATTCTTCTTTTTATTTTGTTTTTATATGGAACCCGTTCCATATCGTTCCTTTTTTTGGAATTCCTAAAATAGGAATTCCATTGTATGCGGCCACATCTTGAACTATGTTTAGTATATTACTCTTATTGCTATCTGTCAACACCTTTTTGTCGTTTCCGTTATATGGTAACCGTTCCATTTTATGTATTTTTGTGCATTATGCATATTTTTTTAGATTCATCTGCAGGTTGTTGTTTCTCCAATTCTTACCGTAGTTGCCAATTGTATTCTTGTTTCCAGACATTTTTCACCATCGATCATTTTGCAGATCATATCTACTAAATTTTGTGCAATTAGCCGAACAGGCTGCACCACAGACGTAATGCTTGGCGTCATCGCTTCTGTAATATAGCTGCCGTCATATGACACGATCTTCAGTTCTTCCGGTATTTTTTTATTCTGTTTCAGCGCAGTTTTCATTGCATATATCGTCAGCATATCTGTTCCAAAAACTCCGTCTACATCCGGATATTGATTCATGATTTTCTCTGTGGTACTTTCAAAATATTCACTATTATGCTTATTCCACTCTAATTCAATGGAAATCACTTCAATATTATTTTTTTTCATGTATTTTTCAAACTCAATATGCCTGTCATGCGTAGGTGCATCCACTGATTTTGATCCGACAAACTGTAAAACCTTCGTACAGCCGCTGTCCACTAATAATTTTGCCGCTGTCTTTCCACCTTCCACGTGATTTGCTCCGACGACCGGAATTGCTTTCCCCAGATAGCGGTCAAATGCAACAATCGGCTTGTCAATGTTAAGATATGCCTCTATCTGCAGCGAATGTACTCCGGTAATAATCCCATCTACAATCTGTTTATCCAGCATGCTCAGGTACTCCTGCTCACTGTTTTCAGCCTTAAATGTGTTACAGATCATCGTTTTATATCCTTTTTCATAAAGGAAGGTCTCTATATCTCTCGTCAGTTCACCAAAAAGTGGATGTGCAACATCTGGCATAAGTACCGCTACCGTTCCTACCTTTTTGCGGTATAACTGTCTTGCAAGCTCATTCGGCGTATAATTCAGTTTTTTCATCGCTTTTAGGATTTTATCTTTTGTATCTGCCGAAACATAACCACTTTCATTTAAAACTCTCGAAACTGTTGCCACTCCAACTCCGGCTTCTTTCGCTACATCTTTAATACTTGCCATTTCATCTCCCCCTCATATACCATAAATACTAAATTTATGAATACTGTGCATTTTCCAACTGCGAGCATTATATCATATCATTTTTCTTTTTTCCACAAAAACATGAAACCGTTTCCATACAAGGATTGAAAAAAAGATTCTGACATGCTATTATCTTTATAAATGAATTGGTCAGGAGTGTACCGTATGAATAAATGGACTGAAAAAATTCTCCCTATCTGGGATAAAATTGGAGACTTGTTCTTCTTAAATATCTTGTATATCCTCTGCTGCATTCCCATTGTCACAATTGGCACGGCAACCGCCGCGTTATACAGCCTCACGCTGCAGATGACAGAAAAGAAAGAATCCTATATCGCTAAAGCTTTTTTGCAGAATTGTAAAATACATTTTAAAATAGCCACTATCATTTGGCTGTTATTTCTCCTTTTCATATGCACATTTTACTTCGATTATTATTATATCGGACTACTTCCGTCTGCCCCTGGATATGTCTTTGGCATCCTGATCACTGTCATTTTCATGATACTTCTTTGCATTTCCAGCTGGCTTTTTCCAACCATAAGCCTGTGCTCTGCTTCTGTAGCCCATACCCTTAAGTCGGCCTGCATCTCCTGCTTTTCCCACCCCATCCAGTCATTTATTATGCTTTTTATGAATTGCTTTTTCCTGGGCGTATTGTTATTTAATTTAAAATTATTCTTCTCTCTGCTTCCTTTTATCCTGATCATCGGTTTTTCCGGCGTTGCATACATTAACTCCAAAATCCTCAGGCAATGCAGCTGAATCCCGGCATAGTTGTTCGCTGTTGTTCACATCACGCCGATACTCTTTGGCAAATAAAAAGGAGGCCATTACAATAATAAGCATAATTTCCATCACGGCCTTAATTATAATTGTCTTCGACGGACTCACTTGAATTCCTGTCCAAATACGGCTTTTCGCAACAGTTGTCTGCACTGTTGCTGCAACAGTCGGTACCGTTGAAACTAAAATATTATATATACAATGCACCAGAGAACATATCCAGACATTCTTTGTCCTCATAAAGATATATCCCAGAAATACCGACATGCTGATTGCCGCGGCAAACCGAAACGGTATCTCCCACAGCTTTAAGTCATACGCCGTAAACCAAAGCGGCATATGCCAGAGTTCCCACAACACTCCCAGCAGAATTACCCCGAGCCTTTTGCCAAACTGATGCTGCATTTTCTCCTGCAGATATCCTCTCCATCCATATTCCTCACCAAAATATCCGACTGCACTTGATATAAATTGAAGCGGCATTAAAATCAGAAAAAGAATCATGGTGGTGAACGTAGTTGAAAATGATGACAAGGAACTTACAAGATTGCTTACTGCCAGTAAAAGTACCCAGAGAAAAATGACCTTCTTCACAGATTCAAACTGATCAAAAAGTTTCCCTTCTTTCTTATCTACCCGTGCTCTGCCCACAATCATAATACTCCCGATCATCGTTGCCGCCTGAGTTATATAGTAAGTCATCTTATCATCAGAGTTCTTTATGATTCCAACAATATGGAGCAAAATCATCACCAGATAGATCACGCCGACTCCAATGACAACATTTCTGACACGTTTATTCTCGCTGATATCTTCTTTCTTATACTGCCTTGCAAGCAGCGCACCTGCCGCCGGCAGCACTCCCATAAATCCGGCGAAAACTACTGGGGCTATGTACTGACGTATCATCAACGGCATCCCTAACAGAAACTGAATGCCATAGGCCGTCAGGAAAAAAATCATAAGTTCAATCACGGTTGTATTAGCTGTTTTTTTCTCATCCATATGTTCCCTCCAATTCCTTTATCTCTATTTTACACCAGGAGCAAAAAGAATGGAAGAAAGTAGCCAGCCATTTTTAATATGTGGTGAAACTTCTAAATCAGAGGCCCGGTTAAAGTACTTACATCATATTAGAAAATATTTTCATACCTATTCAAAAAAGGCAGTGTAAAACCTCTAAACGTTCACACTGCCTTCTTCTTAACCTTTCCGGTCCTATATATACTTTTTCCCATGCGATGATGTCTTAAGCCTCGTGATCGCCCTCGCCAGCGATGCCTGAGAGATATTGTATTCCTGAATGCTCTGTTTCTGCCGTAACTGTTCTTCTGCCCTCTCTTTTGCTTCTCTCGCCCTGATGATATCGATATCCTCCGGACGCTCCGCTGTATTGACAAGAACAGACAGACGGTTATTGATTACCTCGGCAAATCCTTTTGACACAGCAGCATTCATCCACTCACCTTCTGCTGTCTGAAGGCGGATTTCACCAATCTCAATTGCTATGATCATATTTTCATGATGTGCAAGAATCCCCATCTGACCATCCGTCGTCGGGAGAATCACATTTTTACATCTTCCTTCGAAAAAGATTTTATCGCTTGCTATGATCCTCAGAAAAAATGTATCCATCTACAACACTCCTTTAGTCAGCCATCTGGGCTTTCTCTGCGTTTGCCTTCTCAATGACTTCATCGATTGTCCCGACATTGAAGAATGCGTTTTCCGGGTACTGATCCATCTCACCGTCAATGATTGCTTTGAACCCACGGACAGTTTCTTTGATCGGAACATATTTCCCCGGGATTCCGGTGAATACTTCTGCAACCGAGAATGGCTGTGACAGGAATCTCTGCACTTTTCTCGCACGGTTTACAATCGTCTTATCTTCATCGGAAAGTTCTTCCATACCAAGAATTGCGATGATATCCTGCAGTTCTTTGTATTTCTGAAGAATCTCCTGGACTCTTCTGGCTACCTCATAGTGTTCTTCCCCGACAACATCCGCTTCCAGAATACGTGAGTTGGAATCCAGCGGATCAACTGCCGGGTAGATTCCCTGTTCAACAATCTTTCTGGACAATACAGTTGTCGCATCCAGATGGGAGAATGTCGTCGCAGGAGCCGGGTCAGTCAGGTCATCCGCAGGCACATACACTGCCTGTACTGAAGTGACAGAACCATTCTTCGTCGACGCGATACGCTCCTGAAGCATTCCCATCTCTGTTGCCAGTGTCGGCTGATAGCCTACGGCTGAAGGCATACGTCCAAGAAGGGCGGAAACCTCGGAACCAGCCTGTA
>URQQ01000016.1 GCA_900549995.1 uncultured Lachnospiraceae bacterium
GACTGGCTTCGGTACTTCTGGGGAGCAAGCTGACCCTCGTGATGCAGAGCAGTGCGGGATCCGCGCAGCTTATGGACTGCATTGCAGCTGTCGTGATCGGAGGGACAAGCATGTCAGGTGGTTCCGGAAAGATTTCAGGAACATTTCTTGGAGTGATCTTACTTGGAATGATCGGCAATATGCTTACACTTCTGAAGATACCAACTGTGGCACAGGATTTTTTCAAAGGACTGGTTATAATCCTGGCCCTGGCTCTTAGTATTTTCAGTTCCCTGATACAAAAAAGAAGTGCTTTAAAAGCAGCACAACACGGGCGCCAGGCAGAACATGCCTAAATTATAAAAGAAAAGGAGAAAAAATTATGAAAAAGAGAATGATTGCAGCACTTATGGCAGCACTTATGACCGTTGGATGTTTGGCAGGTTGCTCATCGGGAAAGGAGGATACCGCCAAACAGGACTCTGCGAAAAAAGAAGATACGAAAAAGTCTGATGCGAAGTCCGATTCAGAGAAACCAAAGATCGGCATCTGTATGATCAATTATGTTAATCCATTCTATACGACCTATCTGGATGTTGCAGAAGAAGCAGCAGAAGAGTTCGGGTATGAGATTATTAAAAATAGTGCAGAAGACAGTCTGGAAAATGAAGTGGCAATTTTAGAAAATTACATCCAGCAGGGAGTAGATGCAATTTTATTCGATGCGATTGATGCGAAAGGGCTGATCGATGTGGCGGAAAAAGCAGTCAAAGCCGGGATTCCGACAATGTCTATCTTTAATCCGACAGAGGCAGACGGAATCTACAATTGTGCTTATGAGCATAAAATCGGGTTTAAGTCTGTAACAATGTCCATCGCAGAGCAGCTGGGAGGCAAAGGAAAGATCTGTGCAATCCAGGGGGCTGTCGGGAATTTCGCAAGCGATCAGAGAACCGAAGGGATGGAAGAAGCATTAAAAGATTATCCGGATATCGAACTGGTGGATGTACAGTCCTGTGACTGGGATCCTTCAAAAGCAGTGGAAATCGTACAGAACTGGCTGACTGCTTATGATGATATTGATGCGGTGATCTGTATGACAGACGGAGCAACACCAAGTGTATCTGAAGTGATCGAGGCTTCGGGAAAAGACATACTGGTCGGAGGAAATGACGGTGAGTTAGAAGTTCTTGAACTGATGAAGGAAGGAAAAGTTGCGGCAGATACACTGTTAAGTTCCAAACGAGGCGGATGGCTCAGCATTATGTACACAGATCAGATTCTGAAAGGGAACGATGTAGAGCATGAAATCTATATCCCGTCTTATCTGGTATCCAGCCAGGAAGTCCTGGATAAGATGAAAGCGGATAACGTTGATTTATCCTGGATCCCTACTGCGACACCGGATGAGGCAATTGCTTTATGTGATGGTTACAAAGAAGAATTTGCAGATTATTTTAAGTAACAGGAAGTCATAAAAGGGCTGCACCGTACAAAAGGTGCAGCCGCTTAAAAACTGACAGGAAAATATCTGGCTGTTTTGAAAGGAGAACGCGCATGGCGAAAACGGTGAAAAGTACTTTGCTTAAGCATATCAGATATGTTGCGCTGATTGTAATTATTTTGACAGTAGGAGTTTTTTTCGCTGGTGCGAATCCAAACTTTGCAATGACTGCCAATTTCATGAATATTATCAGGCAGACCTGCGTCCTGGCGATCGTTGCCATCGGCATGACAGGAGTGATTCTGACCGGCGGAATTGATCTGTCAGTCGGCACTTCAGTGGCACTGTGCGGCGTGGCTGCTGCCAAAACTGTGGATGCCACGCAGAGTGTGGCAGCAGGGATCATTGCGGCACTTATGACAGGTATATTGGTTGGTGTCATCAATGGAGTACTGACCGGCTGTATGAATATGCCGCCTTTCATTGCAACACTTGCCATGCAGTCCGTCGCAGGCGGTGCAACAATGATGATTTCCAATGCATCTGCCATTAAGATTGAGGTGCCTGCAATTAAGATGTTAAGCCAGGGAGAACTTTTGGGTGTTCCCATATTATTCTGGCTGGTGGTGGCGATGTATCTGATTGGCTGGTGGGCGCTGAACCACACGACGTTCGGGCAATATCTGTACGCAATCGGAGGAAATGAACGTGCAGCGAAGGCTATGGGAATCAATGTGAAAATGAACCTTCTGGGAATCTATGCATTTACGGGGGTCTGTGTCGGAATCGGATCACTGATTACAATGGGGAGGCTTGGAAGTGCGCAGCCTTATGCCGGGAAAAATCTTGAATTTGATGTGATAACGGCGGTTGTACTTGGTGGTACCAGTCTGGTGGGAGGAATCGGTTCTCTTTGCGGAACCGCACTTGGAGTGGTTCTGGTAGGTGTTATCACAAACGGACTGTCACTGATGTCTGTCTCGACATTTACGGACTACCTGGTCAAAGGGGCATTAATTCTGATCGCGGTAGGAGTAGACGTCATCTTTGTAATTATGAAAGAAAAGCGGCTGACACCGGAAGTAAAATCAGAAGGTACCGAAGAAAAAGAAGAGAATAATATTACGGAGTACTGTAAAAATGAGAAAGTCCTCACATTAAAGATGGATGGTATTTCGAAAGCATTTCCCGGAATGATTGCGCTTGATCATGTATCACTCTCTGTAAGCAAGGGGGAAGTCCTGGCTTTGATGGGGGAAAATGGCGCGGGAAAATCGACACTGATGAAAATTCTGGCCGGTGAGTATAAAAAAGACAGCGGCCGGATTACTGTAAATGATAAAGTGATCAATATAGACAGTGCGCAGAAAGCACAGGACGCAGGAATTGCGTTGATTCATCAGGAGTTTTCACTTGTACCTGAACTCAGCGTTTATCAGAACATATTTCTGGGAAAAGAACTGAAGTCAAAAATCCCGGGCATTGTCGATGCGAAAGGAATGCAGGAAAAGGCAAAGGAAGCATTGGAAAGCATTGGAATCGTGGAGATCGATGTCAGAAAGACAGTGAAAGATCTCACAGTCAGCGAACAGCAGATGGTTGAAATCGCAAAGGTAATATCCACCGATGCATGGCTGATTGTGATGGATGAACCAACCTCGTCCCTGACAGAGAACGAAAAAGAACGTCTGTTTCAAATTATACGCCAGCTGAAAGAAAAAGGAACTGCAATTATATACATTTCCCATAAAATGCAGGAGATTTTTGAGATTACGGATCAGATCACGGTACTTAGAGACGGACAGTATGTCGGAAGCAGGGCGACAAAAGAAGTGACAGAGAATACCATTATACAGATGATGGTTGGAAGAGAACTGAATAATATATTTGACCGGGAAAGGAATCCGCTGGGAAAAACGATTATGAAAGTGGAGAATCTGACTTGTCCCGGAAAGTTCCAGGATATTTCTTTTGAAGTAAGAGAAGGGGAAGTGCTCGGTTTCAGCGGGCTGATGGGAGCCGGACGTACAGAAGTCATGAAATGTATCTTCGGTCTGGACAGAGCTGTCTGCGGCCAGATCTATATGGATGGCAGGAAACTGAATATCCGAAACCCGAAGGATGCGATCGATGCCAGTATTGCTTACGTACCAGAGGATCGGAAGGCGGAAGGATTCGTTCCGTTCATGTCCATCCGGAAAAATATGGCATGCCCGTCTTATCGCAGGATCAGCAGGTTCGGTGTATACAACAGGAAAGAGGAAAAGAAAATATCCGATACATATGTAAAGAAGCTGAATGTAAAAACTGTTTCAGATGAGAAGAATGTTCTGGAATTATCAGGTGGGAACCAGCAGAAAGTAATTCTTGGGAAATGGATGGCAATGCATCCGAAAGTATTGATCCTCGATGAGCCTACAAGGGGAATTGACGTCGGCGCCAAGGCTGAGATCCATCAGCTGATTGGAGAGATCGCCAGACAGGGGCTTGCTGTTATTTTGATTTCCTCAGAATTGCCTGAATTGCTCGGATGTGCGGATAACATTGTAGTACTCAGAGACGGAATGGAGACAGGATACTTCAACGCAGCAGACGTCACGCAGGATATCATTATGGAGAAATCAATACTTACGGTGAATTAAGGGGGAGATGTTATGTCAGATATGTTCGGGATCGAAGGAAGAAAAGCAGTCATCACAGGAGCTTCAGGAGGAATTGGAGGTGTGTTTGCCAGAACCCTTCTCGGTGCGGGAGCATCGGTTGCCATGCTGGATATGGAAAGCCAGATACCGCTGCTTGAGAAAGCGTTTGCTGACAATGATCACGCATTTCCTGTTGCCTGTAATCTTCTTGACCGGGAGGACCGGAACCGGGCTTTTGATGAGGCTGCGGAGAAACTCGGCGGCAGAGTCGATATATTGGTAAATTCAGCAGGAGTCCAAAAGAGAGGGCTGATCGAAGAGTTCACAGATGAGATGTGGGATTTTGTGATGGAAGTGAATTTAAATGCGGTGTTTGCAATGACCAGGCTGGCCGGCAAGTATATGATTCCGCAAAAATATGGGAAGATTATTAATATTGCATCAATGAACAGTTATTTTGGAGGTACCAATGTGCCCGCATATGCAAGTTCCAAAGGTGCCATTGTACAGTTGACCAAAGCGGTGGCAAATGAATGGAGTCAATATGGGATCAACGCAAACGCAATCGCACCGGGATTCATTGAGACTGCGATGACACAGGATATGAAAGAGAATCCTCAGGTATATGAGTATAAGCGAAGCAGAATTCCATATGGAAGGTGGGGGACGCCGGAAGATCTGGCAGGAACACTGCTCTTTCTGTGTTCCAGTGCCTCAGATTATCTCTGCGGTGTCACGATACCTGTCGACGGGGGATATCTGTGCAAGTGATGTTAAGATCAGTAAGACTATGCAGAATAGTTATATAAAATAAAGGAAAGGCAGAGAAACTATGTATGATTTAAGTACCGTAAAAGATCAGCAGATTGCGCGCAGAGTATTTCAGGAAGCAAAGGAATTTTTAGCACTGTGCCATTTTGGGCTTCAGGGGATTACAAGAACAGAAGAGGATGTCAGACAGATTGTAAATAAACTGAAAGAGACGAACATGGCACCGCTCGCTTTTGATACCGAGATGGAATTCGTACCTATGGTGAGAGAGCTGTTCGAGGATTATTGCTGTAAAGTCAGACTTCACTGTGCCGTATCGTATCCGATGGGCAGGCTGACGCTCACTTCGAAAATGAATACGCTTCACAAGCTGCGGAGCATGGGGGTGGATGACGTATGTGTATGCCTGGACTGGCAGGCAATATTTTCCGGCCGATACCAGCAGATACAAAAGGAAGCAGAGGCCATGGTAACTGAATTCCAGAACGACTTTTACCGCCTTGCACTTGTCATACCGGCCACATTAATGAGTGATACACAGATCATAGATACATGTAAGGCTCTGGATCAGGCAGGAACTGTCTCTATTAAGGTCAATCCGGGCGCGACGCTTGGGGTGACGTTTGAAGAGGTAGGACTGATCAAAAGGGTATTTCCGAACCGCTTTGATATTCATCCTTCCGGGAATATTCGGACGCTTTCTGATGTCCTCCGCTACCGGGAAATGGGGTGCAGTAATATCCATACGGCTGCGGCACTTGAGATAACGGATGCATTTATCAGAATGAAACTAAAGGAGTATGGAGGAATCTAAAGTATGAACAGGGAAGAGATCTTGAAAAGAGTGATTGCAACAAATATTCCGAATTACTATGTGACGGATAAAGAGTGTGAAAATCTGTATTATAAATCATTGATGAACGGGGTGCCGGAGGTGCTGATCGGACCTTCCAGCAGCTGCGTTGCAGAAAGATTTCATGGGAAAGGTATCGAAACGGGGATCACGGTCTCTTATCCGGCAGGAACTGCATACCCGGAAGTAAAAGCGGAGGAGATCCGGTCTTACGAACAGGAGAACAATCCGGCAGATGCCTATTATGTGACGGCAGCAGTGGGGTATTTCATGAGCGGGCATCAGGAGAATCTGGTGCAGGAGATGCAGATGTGCGTGGAAGCGACGAAAAGCCCGGTCTATTTTTTCATCGAGGCAGCAGAAATGGAGGAGGGGCATATGGAGACCGTATGCCGTACAGCAAAAGAGACAGGTGTGAAAGGGATTGTAGTTTCAACTGCGTTCATGCCATATGATATAAAGCGGCCGTCTGTGGAGGAGATCAGGAGACTTAGAAAATTCGCAGGCGGGGAATTGGAAACCATCGCGTTTGGTCCATTTGACACGCCAGAGAAAGTGGAGTGTGTACTGGAGGCTGGAGCTGATAAGATTATATTAAACGGAATTGATTTTCTGATTTACTAGGAAAGGGAAAAAACAATGGCAGATTTTAATGTATTTGAAGATAAATTTGATTATGTGAGAGGTTATACGATTGACCTGGATATGAAAACAGGACTGTCTGAGAAAAAGGAAACATCAAAGCGTTATCTGAGCCAGATGAGGGGGATGTTCGCAGATGATGAAGCTTATGAGGCGATCCTTAAGGAACAGGGGGATGTTCTTGTCTATGAATTTCATGAGATGGGAGTTCCCGAAGAGCCGGGGAACCTGGCCTTTGGCTGCAGTATTACATATCCGGGGAAGGTCGGCAATGAATATTTTATGACAAAAGGGCATTTTCATACGATCCTTGATACTTCGGAAGTATATTACTGCATGAGCGGCCACGGATATATGCTGATGGAGAACCCGGAAGGAGACTGGCTTGCGTATGAATTGACTCCTGGAAAGGCACTGTATGTCCCGAAACGTTATGCCCACCGCAGTGTGAACGTGGATCCCAAAGAACCGCTCCGGACATTTTTTGTATTCCGCGCTGACGCCGGGCACGACTATGGAACGATAGAGACAAAGGGTTACCGGAAACTGCTGGTTGAATTGAATGGAGAACCTGCAATTCTGGACAATCCGAAATGGAAATAAGAACAGGTACAAAAAGATCCCCTGCATTTTAAGCTGAAGTGCAGGGGATCTTTTTGTCATTTATTCAGGAGGTATCTGCAGGCGCCGCCGTCAAGCATGGTGATCAGATTGTCCACAGCCATATCAGCCATGGCTTCGGCTGCCTCTTTCGTATGGGCGCCGGTATGTGGTGTCGCGATGACGTTTTGCAGAGTAAAAAGCGGAGAATCTGTTGGGGGTTCCTTTTCAAATGCATCCAGCCCCAACCCTCCCAAACGGCCTGATACAAGCGCTTCATAGGCAGCGTCCTCATCAATGATCCCGCCCCGGGAGGCATTGACGATGATTGCGGAAGGTTTCATCATGGAAATTGCCTTCTGGTCAATCAGGTGGTACGTGCTGTCATTGAGGGGAAGATGCAGGGTAATAAAATCAGATTCTGTTAGCAGTGTCTCAAGTGTTACAGGTGTGATCTGATGTTCCTTACAATAATCTTCCTGAATAAAAGGATCATATGCAAGGATACGGATATCAAATCCTTTGCAGCAGCGGGCAAGGCGTTTACCAATGGCTCCGAGACCGATAATTCCAAGTGTCTTGCCGAACAGTTCCTCCCCGGTTGAGCGGACCCATTTTCCATGGATTGTCTCCGTATGTAGATGTGTGATGCCGCGGGCAAGAGAGAGAAGCATTCCGAAGGCAAGTTCTGCGACGGCCTGGGCGTTTGCTCCCGGTGTGTTGGAGACCTGGATTCCCAGTCTGCTGGCAGCTTTTAGGTCAACGCGGTCATAACCGGCACCGTAACGGGAGATGGCTTTCAATGTAGGGCAGCTTTCCAGTATTTCCGAAGTAATGAAATCGAGTCCGGCAAGGTAACCGTCGCAGCCTTTCAGGCAGTCCATCAGCTCCTGCCCCTCAAGAGGCCGTCCGTATGAATTGAAGACAAGGTCAGGACAGTAATCTCTCAGGCGCTCGAGTGCCCGGGAATTATGGTCCGGTGTCATGGAGGTTGGAGTAACAAGTATTTTCATTGCGGTCATTCTCCTTTCATTAGTGCGACGGCTTCTTGTGTCAGCATCTGGATTTTCTGAAAATCACCGTTACGAATCAATGCGTCTTTCACCATCCAGCTTCCGCCGCATGCAATGACTTTCTCATTGGAGAGATAGGTCATGATATTTTGCGGGTTGATCCCTCCGGTAGGCATGAAACGCATGGATGGAAATGGTGCGGACAGCGCCTTGATTGTGTTCAGGCCTCCAAACTGTTCGGCGGGAAAGAATTTTGCTACAGGAAGTTCATATTCCATCAGAGTCATCAGCTCAGTCGGAGTACAGATCCCGGGGAAAATAGGCAGACGATGGTCAATGGCAAATTCGATGACCTTACGGTTGATGCCGGCAGACACGAGAAATTGTGCACCGGCGTCTTCGGCCTGCTGTGCCTGTGAAACATTTGAAATACTTCCCGCACCCACAAGCATCTGGGGGAAGGAAGTTCTCATTGACCGAATGGAGCCGCTTGCTGCGTCGGTGCGGAACGTTATTTCTGCGGCAGGAAGGCCGCCGGCGCAGAGCGCTTCAGCAAGAGGTCTGGCATCTTCAGAATGGTCAAGTTTAATGACGGGGAGCAGCTGGTATTGTTTGATTTTTTCTAAAATACTCATAATCATTATTCCTTTCATTTATCAATTTGTTTCGTTGTGCCTGTCGGGGATGGAGAGTACCTTCCTGCAGTTTTCGCACGAGATTTTGTGGATCTGTGTCTCCGTGATGCCGCATGTTTTCAGCAGCGGGATGAAGGTTTCCAGGATATAGGCAAGCCCGACTCCTTCCGGGTGATAGGACTTCATGCGTTCCCTTGTGGTGTCAAGGGAAAAGAGCAGCTGATCTTCAAAGCCGGATTGGATCATTTTAAGGAAAATATTGGCCTCGTGGGCATCACTGTGATATTTAAACCGCCCTATGGTGTCATATTCCAGATAGATCCCCATACGGCAGAGCTCTTTGTGAATGTCAAGATCTTCACAGGCCCGATCCATATGGCAGAAGATAACCTTGCGTAAATTTACCTGCTGTTTTTTCAGATAGTACGCAAGCATCAGAGGATCTGAATTCTTTTCGATGTGGACCATCATGGGTGCGCCGGTTTTGGCCGCGGCAAGAATTGCGGCATCGAAGAGTTTTTGATATTGAGAGTTTAGTCCGCAGACATCCAGCGCACATTTGATCATTCCTGCTTTGGCATTGATGTCTCTATGAGGCCTGGCCTGATCACAGTCCACGTACAGACCATGTTCCAATTCATGCAGGAACACGGTGGACATCTCCTTTGTACTGTACCGGAAGATCCAGTGGTCATCCGGGTAGAAAATCATTTTGTGGAAACCCGTAGAAGCGATGATTTGGAGATTTGAGTCCCTACCCAGTCTGAGAAGAGATTCGCCTGCACGGCTGCAGCCGACAGGCTGGGCATCTACAATCGTTGTGCCGCCAGCCTTAAAAAAGGCTGACAGCTCAAGCAGGGTTTTTTCATAGTGATCAATACAGAGAGCTTTGTTGATCAGGCAGGAGGTGCCCCTGAGAATCAGAAGGTGTTCATGGCACTGGCAGTAGAGCAGTGAGTCAGGATGTACAGGTCCTGTAACAGTTTGAATGTGATTCATCATACGCCTCCTTACGGAATATGTTAAGAACGTGCAATTTCACTTAAGTGTTCGATCAGTTCCTGATCGATTGGAAGATGGAAGACTTCTGATATTACCTGCGTCCATCCATGAATAAAATAAATCCATCCGTCTTCTATATAGAGATGTTTCTTCTGTGCCTGTGCTTCAGCCTGCCTTTTAAACAGCAGATCTCCGCGGTAATTAATCTCCCAGACAAGGCTGTCCTGGGGGAATTCACAGGCATCCGTCAGCGGAGAACCAGGGCCGTCTTTTCCAAGACCGGTGGCATTGACAATGAGAGAGTGCGGTTTCAGGGCGGCGAGCGTTCTGTCATTATCTGCAGGTGTCGGATTATGTACAAATTCAAACGTAATTTTTGGATTCAGTCCGCTTAAGATTTCTTTTGCGGCGTTAAGCCTTGGGAGGCTCCGGTTAGCCAGAATGATGTGTTTCGGGACGTTATCACCGAATTTCTCCTGGCTGAAATATAGAGACATCGCAAGAGACGAACCTCCGGCACCCATCAGGAGCACATCGCCGTCATAATCGGTCCAGTAATTGTCCGGCACAAAATGTTCCAGGGCAAGGCCGCTGGATATCGGGTCTTTTGCATGGCCGCAGAGGAGGCCGTCCTTTTTACTGATTGAAGAGATTTCTCCCAGTTTTTGTGCATAAGGATCGAGATAGTCAAACTGATCTTTACATGCATTGTAGAGATCGATTTTGTGTGTGGTTACGAGAGCACCCAGGGAATTGGGATCATTTTTGATAAATTCTACTGCCTCGCGGTAAGCGTCAGGGTCAGAGTGCGGAGCAAAGTCAAATCCTTTGATACATGCATCCAGAGAGAGTGCTTTGGCCCATTTTGGGAATACCTTCATAATCGAAGATTTGGCAGTGGTAACTCCGATAAAATAAAAAGTTGGTGTCGGTGCTTTGGAATAATTGTTCATACGTATCATCCTTTCATAAAGATATAATAGTTACTACATAACTATGTTATAACATAAGAAGATAATGATGTCAAATCAAAGAAAATGAAGAAGTATTATATATTTTCATGTTTTTATGTACATCTATACACAAAATAAGATAATATACGATCAAAAATGGCCTAAATACTTTTTTATATCATTAAAATGATAATATATGTTCAAAAAACATTGACACAATCCACATATTATGATAATATACGATCATAACAGATGAACAGTAATTTACAAATGGAGGGCGATTATGTTAACAGTAAGAGAGTTTGCGAAACATTTTGATTTGGCACTTTTAGCACCAAATGTGCAGGAGGCAGCAGTTGTGGAAGCTTGTGCAACAGCAGCAAAATATCAGGTAAATTCAGTCAATGTAAATTCATGCTGGATTGATGTGGCACGGAGAGAACTTGCGGGAACAGGCGTAGGACATAGTGCAGTCATTGGATTTCCTTATGGCACAGCAATTTCCAAAGTTAAATATCTGGAAGTTGATGAAATGTTAAAAGTTGGATGCTCTGCATGTGACATGGTCATCAATGTAGGAGCTCTGAAGGACAATAACTTAAAGCTGGTGGAAGATGAAGTGAAGACTTTTGCTGATATGTGTAATTCAGCGAACTGCGACAGCAAGCTGATCTTCGAAGTTGGATTCTTAAGTGATGAAGAGATTGCCACATTAACAAAAATCTGCTGTGAACACAACATTACATATGTAAAGACAGCAACCGGAACCCAGGCTTTCCCGGATATCAAACATGTTGAAATTATGAGAGCGAATTTATCCGGTGACACGAAAATCAAAGTATCAGGTGTTCCAAGAACATTTGCTCTTCCTGCAACATTGTATATGTTTGAACATATGGGAGTCAGCTTATGCGGTACAAGAAGTGCAGGTATCCTGACTGACCAGTATGAAAAATATCTGAAAACATTAGATTAATTGAAGGAGGAAACAACAAATGTATAACGTACACTATCAGTTAAATTCTCTTCTGGGTGATGACATAAAATGTATGAACGGTGATGAAAAGTATATCAGCCGTGCCATCAATAAAGAGCTGGATTTTGAAGAATACAAATTCCTCTCAAAAGAAGTCAAATACATTGGCGTGACTCCTGAGTTTAAAAAAGTAATTGACATGTTCAAAGTTCCGGAAGGTGAGACACCGGCCGGATTCGAAGTACAGTATAAACTTTCGGAAAACAAACAGTTAATGATCGATCTGCGGCGTAATATATCTTATGGAAAGAACGGCATCAAGAGGGCTACACCATTTTTGTTCTCAGCGGATACAGCGAATCCATACGAAGTAGAGCCGATGAAAGATATGATTGCCAACCTGACATGTAATCCTGGAATTATCTATGATTTATTCATTAACAATCCGGAAGAAAATGTCGGCAACAAGTTTAAAAACCGTGATGAAGTAATGGAAGAGATCGGACGGATTCTGGGGCCTGGATGTGATATCAGTGTGGAATTCAATGACCCGTTCGCAGATATGAGCCAGCTTCTGGAAGAGGCAGAGCACTTTAAAGAAATGCTTTCTGAGTACAGAGTTGTCATCAAAGTTCCACATACAGGCGCTGTGACAGCGGAAAATGCACATCACCTGCTGGAAGGAAATAAGAGACTTCCGATTGCGCATGACAAAGGTAAGACAAAAGATTATTTCTATAGCCATAATCTGGCATTGGCTTTAAAAGAGCGTGGATTCAGAGTGAACTATACATTGATGTTCGAGCCTTGGCAGACAGGTATGGCATTGCAGGCACATCCTTATTTTATCAACAGTTTTGTTAATAAGAGGATGCTCACAAGTACGTATGTCAAAGGAATGATTTCTGCATTTGATTCCACAAGAGACCTTCAGTTTTTAAAGAACTTAAGAAGCTATTTTGTAGATGTTGATTTCCTTCCGGAGTCAGCAAAAGATACTGATCTGGCAGAGGTGGAAAAAATTGCCCGTGAGACACTGACTTACAGAGATTTTGATAATGTACGTGGTTTTGACGGTCTTGACGGTGTACGGCACAATCTCAGGATGCTTAGGGACAGTAATCTTGAAGATACAAGACTTATTATCTGCTCAATTGCAGGATCAAGAGAATATCCGGAACTTGATAAACTGCTTGTAGAAGATGAGTTTAAGGATGTTCTTGATAAAATTGTTATTACAACAGAACCTGGATATTTTGCACAGTATACATCATCACCACAGATCATTACTTATCAGCGCAGATTTTTGAATGCTGTAAATAATACTGCAGATAAGAGATAAAATACTAATAAAAGCAAACGATTTGCTGGAAAAGGATACCAGTTCTTTGACTGCCTAAACATGTTATACTAAGGATTGGTATCCTTGCTTACAAAGGCATTGCGTAAAAAAAATCAGGATTGGTAATTTGGGAAATAATGGAAATGAACATCTTTGCTAAATCAATTTTTTGTGTGATAATGAAAAAAGGTTCAGTACAAACCAATTTATCATATAAAAAGGAGATTATGGTTCTATGGATAAGAAACTAAAAAGACGAGGGGAATTATTAAATCTGGTCAAAGCACGGGAAAGAATTTCTATTAAAGAATTAGCTGAAATGTACGAGGTTTCAGAATTAACAATACGGCGTGATGTTCAGATTCTGGAGCAGCAGGGGCTTGTTCAGAACGTACGGGGAATTGTATTTGCGAATGAATCAGACAGGGATAGCAAGATCTATAATTTAAATATTGCCGGAGCAGAAAACTTCAGTGCGAAAAATGCGATTGGTCTTTACGCAGCCGGATTAATAGAAAATGATGACATTGTGATTATTGACAATGGCACGACGACAGAAAGTCTGGCGGCACATTTTCCAAATGATATTAATGCTACGGTTTTATGTTATAACATCAACATATTGAATCATCTGTATAAACTGCCGAATGTTTCACTTATTTTTGGCGGAGGTTATTTCCATCCTCAGACATTGATGTTTGAAAGCAAAGAAAGCCTGGAACTGATCCGCCGCACAAGAGCGAGAAAAGTATTTGTTTCTGCAGCGGGCGTGCATGAATCTCTGGGAGTGACATGTACCAGCACTTATGAGCTTGAAAGCAAAAGAGAGATATTGAAAGCGAGTATGGAGAAAATACTTCTTGCCGATTCAAGTAAGTTTGGGCAGATACACAAGAATTTCATCTGTGAGTTCAGTATTTTTGACAAGATTATCACGGATGACAAACTGCCGGATGAATGGCGGAAGATGATCACAGAAGCAGGGGTAGAATGTATCACTGTGGAGTGTTGATAAATGTCTGTATATAATCAAATAAATTCTAAATAGTCTTTCCCCCAGTCTGCTGTATTGGCAGAGATAAAATCAATTACTATTGTTAGGAAGAGGCGGTATGGTGAAGAAGTCACGGTCTTTGATAGTGCTGTGTATAGTATTGATGTTATTTGGTTTGATGGGATGTGGCAGCAGTAAGGAAAAACAGAACGTTCTGGTGGTATTGGGCAGCCAGAGCGATGTGACTTACAAGGATACAGAGAAAGCTGCAAAACAGTGGGCGGAGGAAAAGAACATATCTTTGCAGGTTGTTGCTCCCAAATTATCAACGGTCTATGAGCAGCAAAAAGTTTTGGAAAATTCAATGAGAGAAAATAAGTGGGACCTGATTGTGATCGAGCCTCTGGGAAGTGGTGAACTATATCCTGTTTTAGATTACGCGAAACAGCAGGGTAGTCTGGTCGTAGCGGTACAGGGATCTCCGAAAATTCATGCTGATTATACCATTCAGCCCTGTGATTACAAACAACTGGGGACATCTATGATGGATCTGTTCGCAGAAAAAATGGGGAACGCCGGCAGCTATGTAACCGTAGTGCCGACGAAAGATTCAGAGATGATTCTTGAGGAAGAACTTGCCTGCATTACGCAGCAGAAGAATCAATATCAGAGGATGATGGCTGTCTCGAGGCTTCAGGAGGGCAGCGATATAAAATCAGTGTACCATATGGCAGATGCATTATCTGAAGCATATGACATGAAGGGAATTTTGTTTTTCTCATATATTGATGGTCTTGGAATTTCACAATGGAAACAGAATACAGGAAATGATCTGATCGCCGTAGGCATAGGACCCGAAGAAGTGCTGGGTTCTGCTGTTGACGACGGCACAATTAATGCTTTCTTTTACTGGGACAGGGAAAACCTTTTGAGATCTTCGCTGGAAGTCGGTTATAAAGCAATGGAAGGCAGCATTTCAAATGATTCAGATGTCATTACGACAAAGATCGACGGTTACAGGACACTGCGCTCTTTGGGAGATGGAATTTATTACGGCAATGACATGAAAACGGCGGATAAGGAGGAATAATGGTATGCATGTTTTAGATTTGTTTAAGCTGGATAATAAACTGGCAGTAGTCACAGGAGCGGCACAGGGACTTGGAAAGGCGATGGCAGAGGCGATGGCTGACTGCGGGGCAGATATTGCGGTGCTGGATCTGAATGAGGACAAGGCTTCAGAGACTGCAAAGTATATCGAGGAGACATACGGTGTCAAATCAAGAGCATTTCAGGTAAATGTAGCTGACGCAGAGGCGTGTCAGAAGGCAGTTGACAAAGTGTATGAAGAGTGGGGACATATTGATATTCTTTTGAACAATGCAGGAATCTGTATCAATGAGGATGCTGAAAACGTACCTCTTGACAGCTGGCATAAAGTGATAGACATCAACATGAACGGTGTCTGGTATATGTCACAGGCCGTTGGCAGAATAATGATTGAACAAAAGTATGGAAATATTATCAACATCTCTTCAATGTCGGGATTTATTGTAAACGATCCTCAGGGCCAGGTTTCTTATAACACATCGAAGGCGGGTGTGGCGCATATGACAAAATCACTTGCGGCAGAATGGGTAAAATATGGAATCCGGGTGAATTCAATCGCACCGGGATACATGGATACAGATCTGGTACATAAGACATATGAGGCTGACGGGGAATGGGCAAGACGCTGGAATTCCATGACACCGATGAAACGTCCGGGAAGACCGGCGGAACTGGGGCCGTTGGCAGTTTATCTTGCAAGTGATGCCTCAACATATATGACAGGGTCAGTCATATTGTGTGATGGCGGATATACAATCTGGTAAAGAAATATGTAAACATATGATAGAGCTGCAGGGTATTGGAAAATATTATGGCAGCAAGCTGGCACTTGACGATGTCTCTTTCTCAGTGGACGGCGCATGTATCATTGGATTGCTCGGTAAAAACGGGGCAGGCAAAAGTACACTTATGAATATTATCACAGGGTACCTGCCTGCAACGTCCGGCAATGTGATTGTGGATGGAAAGTCCATCGATGAAGAGGCACAGGAGGTAAAAAGTAAAATCGGCTATCTGCCGGAAAAACCTCCGGTCTATGACACGATGTCAGTGCATGAGTTTTTGTGCTACGCAGCCAGGTTAAAAGGGGTTCCGAAAGGGGAAGTTTCTTCTGCGGTGGATCAGGTAATCAGCCAGACAGGTCTTTATAGTGTGAAGGACAGACTGATCCGAAATCTTTCAAAAGGATATCAGCAGAGAGTAGGAATTGCACAGGCAATGGCAGGGAATCCTGAAGTTTTAATTCTGGATGAACCAACGGTGGGACTTGACCCTTCCCAGGTAGTTGAGATCAGAGCAATGCTGAGAGCGTATGCCAGGGATCATGTAATTATCATTAGTTCACATATTTTATCAGAAATCGCAGAAATTTGTGACAGGATCGTCATCTTGAATGAAGGAAAACTGATTAAAGACTGCGCTGTATCAGAACTTGGAAGTACAGGGAAAAATCATCTTTTCATTCGTGTAGAGGCCGAGAAGTCATATTTCGAAAGTATCATTCTAAAGAAGCTTAAGAACTGCAGATATGTTTATAAGGGATCGGGTGAGCCAGGATGCAGTGATTGGGAATTAAGTCTTTTATCCTGTGGGGAGGATATACGTAAAATGGTATTTCGTGCTGTCGTGGAAAGCGGACTGAATCTGCTTCAAATGTACCCGGCGGGCACAGAGATAGAAGATGTATTTCTGGATTTAACATCAGTCAGCTATCCCAGATAGAGAGGATAAGGCTTATGAGAGCAACCTTCGTGCGTGAATTTCAGGAATATTTTAATACAATGCTGGGATACGTGTTTGTCAGTGCTTTTCTGTTTTTGGCCGGAGTATTTTTTTCGGTGAACAACATCAATGCTTTAAATGCAGAATTCAACACTACATTAAATGACTGTATCTACGTATTTCTGCTGACATCTCCTCTTCTGACGATGAAACTTTTATCTGAGGAAAAGAAGACAAAAAGAGATCAGCTTCTTCTGACGGCAAAAGCATCACTGACGTCAATTATTGCCGGGAAATTTCTGGCGGCATTAAGTGTCTTTGCTGTGACACTTTGCTGTACATTGGTCTATCCGGTGATTATATTCATCTATGGTTCCATCTCAGTACCGTTGATTCTGAATGGGTATCTTGGATTTTTCCTGCTTGGCATGGCATTTATCTCGGTGGGAATGTTCGCATCTTCTATCACGGAGAGCCAGCTGACATCAGCGATTTGTACCTATGGAATCCTGCTGTTGTTCCTCTGCATGGATTTGATTATCTCAAAGATCCATGTCGGGGTGATTGCATCATTCCTTCAGTGGTTTTCATTGTTTGAAAGGTTTAAAACCTATCAGTACGGGACATTTTCCATTGCGTCTGTTATTTATTACATTTCTTTTTCTTTCGTGTTTCTGAGTCTTAGCGTTGCAGTAATGAAATACAGGAGGTTAAAGTGATGGAGCATAAAAAAACAGCGAAATTTAAAAATCTTGTCCTTTTGGGTTATCTTATTTTAATTATTGTGTGTGCGGTTGTACTGACTCTGGTGGCGGAGAAAGCAGAAATGAAACTGAAATTAAGATGGGATCTGACAAACAGCCAGATTTATTCCATCGGCAGTACAACGAAAGAAGTGTTAAAAAAGCTTGATCAGGATATTACGGTTTATACAGTCTATGAATCTGGCAGTGAAGACCGTACAATATCTGAGATTTTAAGAAAATATCAGCAGGAAAATCCGCATATCAAAGTGGTCAATATAGATCCTGTCACGAATCCTTTCTTTACGAAACAGTTTGAGACGGATGATGCACAGATCAAAGCGTCATCGCTGATTATACAGGCAGACGAAAGCGGAGAGTACCGTGTGATCAATGCCGAAGATTTATACGAGTGGCAGTTAAAAGAGGATCAGGTCTATGCGACCGGTATGATTGCGGAACAGAGAATTACTTCTGCGGTTGCCTCTATTGAAGGGGGAAAACAGCAGACTGCATATTTCGTAACAGGACATGGGGAGATGGATGTGACAGAGCAGTATTATCTGTCAGATACGTTAGAGAGTGACGGATATAAAGTGGCATCCTATAACCTTGTATATAACGATACAGAACTGACTCCGGAGGATTGTCTGCTGTTTTTATCTCCGCGCACAGACCTCACAGAAGAGGAGAGTCAGATCGTACAGAAATTTATGGAAAGCGGAGGAAAGGCGGTATTTCTGATCAACCCGCTTGCCGGAAGCCTTCCGCAGTTTAACCGATTATTTGATTCCTATGGACTTACACTTGCAGATGATCTGATTGTAGAGGCAGATGACAACCATTATCTGAACAGCCAGGTGATGATCCGTCCACAGATGAATGAGGAACATCCGGTTCTGAAATCAGTGACGGAGGCTGATGCCGGACTTGTACTTCCAAGATGCAGAGGAATCGAAAGTACGAAGAAAGAAAACATAGAGACAAATCCGATGCTGTACAGTTCCAAATCAAGTTATGGAAAAGTGAATCCTTACACAGAAACGCTGGATAAGGAAGACGGAGATACAGACGGGCCGTTTTTATTAGGTGTGACAGCCGTAAATACTGAAAATCAGTCCAGGATTGTTCTGATTGGAAGTAGCGATTTTGTCGCGACGGTGGATAATGCCAAATTCGAAGGAAATATTGCTCTTTTCATGGATTCAGTGGCGTGGGCATCAGAGAAGAAAGATTCTGTTGTAATACAGCCGAAATCACTTGTATCGGCACCCCTGAAAATTAAGAGTACGGCAGCCGGCTACCGCCTGATGATATTGGTGATCGTGGTGATACCTGTCATCATATTGATATCCGGAGCAGTCGTATGGCGGAGGAGGCTTGCAAGGTGAAGCAGAAAAGGAAATTATGGATTCCCGGTCTTTTGCTTATCGCAGTAATTGCGGCAGGACTTTGGTATTTAACGAAGGACAAAAGCGCTCTGTCTGATCAGAAGGAATGGATTTGTACAAAAGGATTTGAAGGAATCACATCGATCGCAATCAGCAGCAGTGAAGATCAGCAGGAGCTGACCTTTACAAAAGAGGAAACAGACTGGAAAGGCGGGGAAGGAAGCTCTTACGATAATAACCGGTTTGCACCTTACATTGCAGTGCTTGGTTACATGAGAATGGAAGAGAAGCTGGAGGCGAAAGGTGAAGCCAGAAAAGAGTACGGGCTGGATCAGCCGTCATATACGGTCAAAGTATCTTATGATGACGGAGAAAAGTTTACGTATCAGATTGGCAGATTCGTAGATGACCTGGGGTTATACATCTCCATGGGAGAAGAAGGAAATATATATCTGATTGATCTTCAGCGGGCACAGGCAATGGAAGATATGGTGACATCGTTGTATGATGTACGGCTTTCGAATGTAAAGTTTGACGAAATACGGGGCATTCATCTGTATCGCCCGGAAAGTGGGATGATATCCATGAACCGGTCAGAGGCACCCAGGGCAGACGGTGATTTCTACTGGAATATATTTAAACCGTTTGCATGGACTGCAGATACGAAGAAAGTAGAGGAACTGATAAATACAGTAGAAGAAAACGGGATTCTTAAGAGGACTGACAAGGGTCTTTCTGAAGAAGAATGCGGGCTTTCAGGAGAGGAAGACCAGCTTCCGTCTTTTGCCTTCTATGATACATATGACAGTGAGATGACTGTCTATCTCGGAAACGAGAAGGATGATGAGTATGTATACTGCAAGACCAGCTATCTGGAGGGAATTTATCTGATAAAGAAGGAGATTTGGCAGTTACTGGATATGACGGCCAATGATATTGCTGATCCGGCACTTTACTTTTATGAGACAGCATCCGTGGAAGACTGCACAGTAGAATGGCAGGGAGAGACCTACAGGCTGAATGCCGAATGGGTGGACGCAGATGATGCAGGAAACCGCGGACAAAGGTTTTTCTTAAATGGGAACAGCATTACAGGGGCCAGGTATCATACGATCACTGAATGGTTTTTAAATACAAAGGTTACACAGGTGGTAAATGAAGTGGACACACGGGGGGATGTTCTGGGAACAGTGACCGTGAACCGCCTGTCGCCTCCATATACACAGATACTGACATTCCGTGCGGTGCCAGACAATGAAGCACTGGTACAGGTGGATCTTGGGCAGGCAGCAGCTGCCTGTATTGACCGGAATGAGGTAGAGCGTTTTATATCTTCGCTGAAAAATTAAGCGGGGAAATTAAACAAAGTGCCATACATATATGGCAAAATCCAAAGGACATCTGCATTGCACTTATCGTTTTGTTTTTGGCAGAAAGGAGGAAAATTGGAAAGAGTTTTAGAAAGGGAACCGTACGCCATAGGGGGATCTGTTTTTTCGCAGGTAATATATGTCTGATGGATGCAGCAAAAAACGAAGGAGGTAAAAAAATGAAGAGAATGAAAAAGGTTATAGGGTTGGTATTAGGATCTGCACTTATTTTTTCTTTGCCGGCATGTGGAAGCAGCAAAGAGGATACCACGGCAAAAAGTGACAGCACAGAAAAGGAAGACAGCGGCTCAAAAAGTGACAGTGGTTCAGACAAGACATTGGTAGCTTTCTCTAATAAGGGATTAGACTATTATTTCTGGACCGTATGCCAGAAATCTGCAGAACAGGCTTGTAAGGACAGAGGCTGGGATTTCGAAGCATCTGATGCAAAACTTGACAGTGCGAAACAATTCGATCAGTTCGTTAACTTTATCAACAAGAAACCGGCTGCAATTATCGCAGATGCAAATGACTCAGAAGGTCTGATTGCGGCAGCGGATCAGGCAGTCGCAGCCGGAATCCCGGTTGGTATTGTTGATACACCTCTGACAGGCGGAGACATCGCAGTTACAGTAGCATTTGATAACTATGATGCCGGAACACTGGCAGCAGAGTCTATCATTAAGGCTCTGGAAGACAAATACGGTGAGGCAAAAGGAACGGTTGTAAACTGCTACGGAGCTATGAGTTCTGAAGCCTGGAGATTAAGAAAAGAAGGTATGGATGCAGTATTTGCGAAATATCCGGATGTAAATTATGTTGCTGTTCCTGCAGAAGGTGAAATCGCAACAACTCAGGATGCAGTATTGAACCAGTATGCTTCAGGTCTTGAGATCGATGCGCTTCATACACCGTCTGACAATCCTGGACAGGGATTGGTTGCAGCTCTTAAAATGCAGAACAAATGGGTGAAACGTGATGATAAAGATCATGTCATCGTTGTTACGATCGATGGAGAGCCGATTGCCAACAAGTTTATCGAAGAAGGTTACTATGATTACTGTATCGCGCAGGATGGTTATTCTTATGGACAGATCGCAGTAGAAATGCTTGAGAAGTATTCTATGAAGGGTGAAGATGTGCCGTTAGGGCCATACGAGAACAAGGATTACTATTGGGAGAAATGTGAAATCATCGATTCTGATGCCGGCCCATACGTAAAAGTTCCTGCTTATGAAATCAATCCTGATAACTGTACAGACCCTAGACACTGGGGAATTGTTGCAGAGAAAGAGCTGGGTATCGAGTACGATATGTCAGCTGTTGAAAACTAGAGTACGATACAAACAGGGTCAATAGTTAGAGCATCAATCTGGCAAAGTATAACCATACTTTGCCAGGTTGAAAAGAAGGGAGAACCTTTCATATGGAAAAAGACGTAATATTGGAAGTTGAGCATGTTGATAAAAGATTTGGGGAAACTCATGCGCTTAAAGATGTAAATTTTTCAATTAAGAGAGGATCTATTCATTCACTTGTCGGCAAGAATGGTGCAGGCAAAAGTACGATTGTAAATATTATTGCAGGTGTATACAAACATACAAGCGGAAAGATTACTTTCGAGGGGATGGATATTGCTCATTTGAGTTTTAAGGAAAGGCAGGATCTCGGTATAAGGCTTGTGACGCAGCATGCGAGTGTTGTACTTGATCTTGATGTGGCAGAGAATATTTTTCTGGGACTTTGGCCTAAGAATAAAGCAAAATTGATTAACCGCAAGCTGATGCATGAAAATGCGCAGAAAATACTGGATGAATATGGTTTGAAAGTCGATCCCTATGAGCTCGTACGCAAACTGACTCCTGTGGAACAGCGAAAGTTAAACATCATCAGAGCTTTATTCGGCGGCGGGAAACTGATCATTCTGGATGAGCCTACAACATCACTTTCTATTGAAGACAGAAATAATTTGTTCAAGTTTGTCAGAAAACATGCGGAGAATGGACTTGCGTTTATCCTGATTTCGCATTATCTGGAGGAGATCCTGCAGGTTTCCAGTGAGATTACAGTATTGCGAGATGGATGCGCATACTCGGGAAATATTGAGGCGGATAATGACGGGGATAAACAGATGGAACTTGCAAAACTGATTGCAGGGGAAGATGTGGAACTGACTTACCGCGATGAAGATAAAAAGGTCAGTGAAGAAGTTGTTGTAAAGTGTGAGGGAATCAGTGCGAAATTCCTTGAACCGACGGATTTTGAAATTCACAAAGGTGAGATTGTAGGATTCGTTGGCTTCTCGGGTTCGGGTGCACGTGAATTGTGTCTGGCGCTCTATGGAATAATGAAGAAAAAGAGCGGAAAAGTAACCATCAACGGCAAGGAAGCAGACATTAAAACACCTACAGATGCGTTGAGACATAAAATATGCCTGGTTCCGAATGACCGGCATGCAGAAGGAATTGTACCAATCATGAATATCAAAGAAAATATTGGTTTGTCTTGTCTGCATACGAGTTTATTGGGGAAGTTTGGATTATTAGATCAGAAAAAAGAAATTACATTAGCTGAGGATTATGCGAAACGGCTTGCCATTAAAATGCAGTCTATCTATGCATCCAGCAGCAGTCTGTCGGGTGGAAACCAGCAGAAAGTAGTATTGGCAAAAGTTTTGGCAGTGAATTCAACATTGCTGATTTTGGATGAGCCTACAATCGGTATTGATATTAAGAGCCGTGAAGAAATTATGGGCTTGATAAAGGAATTGACAAATGAGGGTATGAGCGTAATTTATCTGACTAACGATTTTGATGAACTTCTGCGTATTGCTGACCGTGTAGTTATATTCAACGAAGGACAAATAGTCGGAGACTTACAGAATGAAAATCTAACTCCTGACATGGTAGTGAATATTCGGGATCGGAGGACAGTATAAGATATGGAAAAAACAAAGAAAAGTAAAGTGGGTAATTTGAAATTAAGTCTTATAAATAACGTGGTTTGGATATTACTGCTCATTGGTATTATCGTATTTATCATTCTCAAACCAACATATTTTAATCCATTTGTAAATGCCAGATTATATCTGAATATTCCTATGCAGGCATCTGTTATGGGAGTTCTGACGATCGGGCTTGCGGGCACCATCCTGTTGGGAGATATTGATCTTTCCTGTGTGGGGATCATGTCGGTATCAGCGGCAAGCGGGATCCTGCTGTTTAAATCAAACATTGTACCGATTCCGGTTGCGATGATTCTGATTCTTATCTTCGGAGGACTTTTAGGATTTCTCAACGGAGTTCTGATTGCGAAGCTGAAAGCGGTAGCGCTGATTGAGACACTGGCGATGAATACAACACTGGCGGGTGTCGTCCTTGCGATCACGAGGGGCCGTACCATTACCATCAATGAGAAGGGGTACACCTTTATGGGACAGGGAAGAATGTTCAACACAATTCCCTATCTGGTAATCATTTTCATCCTCGTTTATATTCTGATGTACTTTGTATGGAACAGAACTCCTCTGGGACGCAGTCTCTTTGCAGTCGGAGGCAATGCCAAATGTGCGAAAGTATCTGGTATCAACGTGGATAAGATCCGTATCATGGCATTTACCATCTCTGGACTGATGTCAGGGCTTGCCGGCCTGATGCTTTCCTCCAAGATGGGATCGATCAACAGTGTATTTGGTTCTTCCTACTCTATGGATATTATCGCGGCAGCAGTTATCGGAGGAACTTCGCTGGCAGGCGGTATCGGAAAAGTTTCCGGTGTCCTGGGAGGCGTTTTGCTTCTGAACTTCGTACAGGTAGGCTTACAGGTATTTGGAATGGATTCCTACTATGTTCAGATGGCGACAGGTTTAATCATTCTGTTGGCGGTACTTATTGACTCGTTCAGAATCCGTCTCGCAAACAGGGAGTAGGATGAACGAAAGACAGGAGGTAGCAGCGTGAAAGCTATTTATTTAGATAAGGTAAAGACATTTTCAGAAAAGGAACTGCCTTCACCGGAGTGCGGTGAACATCAGGTTGTTGTTCAGATGAAAGCGGTAGGTGTATGCGGTTCGGATGTACATTACTGGAAAAATGGGCGGATTGGGCAGTTTGTTGTCAATGATCCTCTGATTCTTGGTCATGAATGTTCTGGTGTGGTCACTGCTGTCGGAAGCAAAGTTACAAAGTTCTCTGCCGGAGACAGAGTGGTACTGGAGCCGGGAGTCCCATGCATGAAATGTGAGCACTGTCTGAAAGGACGCTATAATCTTTGTCAGAATATTGTATTTTTTGCGACACCGCCGGATGACGGAGTGTTGGTGGAAAGCATTGCGTACGATGAGAATTTCGTCTTTAAAATACCGGATGAAATCACGGATTTCGGTTTGGCCACCATGGCAGAACCGATGTCGGTCGGAGTATTCGCGACGGAGAGAATCTCTCCCGGACTTGGCGAACGTGCAATTGTCTTCGGCGCAGGAATTATCGGAATTACCTGCCTTCTGGCAGCCAGGGCAGCCGGATGTAAACATATCACGGTGGCAGATATCCGCAATGACCGTCTGGAATGGGCCGCAGAAATGGGTGCTGACACAGTGATCAATACAAGGGATGAAAAACTTCCGGAGAATGCATATGATTTTGCATACGAGGCGACCGGGGCTGATGTGTGTTACGGGCTTGCGGCAAAATGTATCAAGCCTGGCGGACGTATCGCACTGATCGGGATGGGGCCGGAGCTTCAGCAGGTGCCGATGGTGGATTACGTATGTAAGGAAATCTCGGTGATTCCGTCCTTCCGTTATTCGAATACATACCCTACAGCACTCGAACTTTTGGTGGATAATAAGGAAAAACTGATGCAGCTGATTACCCACAGGGTGGCATTTTCACTGAACGGCGTGGAGCGGGCATTTCGGATTGCGTCGGATGATCCATCCGCTGTCAAAGTAGTTGTGGAATTTAAGTAATGATGTGATACAAGGGTCAAAAGCCATATGATTTGTATCTGTGTCAGGAAGTATGGCTTTTGCACCCACAAATAATAAAAATATAAGAGAAAGAGGTGTTTGGTTATGAAACATGTTGTCAACGTAGGAGCAGGAAGAGAACCGGATACAGATGCAAGAAGTTTACGGGCAAGAGTTCTTCCAAGAGAGAAAGAAGTATTAAGAGATACATATTATCTGATTGACCGTAAAGAGGGTCCTTCCAAACGTCTGACCTGCGGATATACGGTGATTTATCCGACAGGTACAACGACAGGACATTCCCATGACGATATGGAAGAAATTTATTATTTCATGTCAGGAGAAGGAATCATGGTAGTAGGTGATGATAAATTCCCGGTCAAAGCCGGTGATGCATGTTATGTTCCGCCTGGACAGTATCATACGACAATCCAGACAGGAATCTTGCCGCTGGCATTTGTATGGAATACTTGTCTGATTGATGGAGACGAGGAGTAACAGAGACAGATTGTACGTACATGAGGTGAACTGAGATGAAACAATATGTAGCGGCAATGGATATAGGTACAAGCGGATGCAAATCAATTATTGTAGATGAGGAAGGAAACGTAGTATCATCGGTAATTGAGGAATATCCTTTATATTCACCAAAACCGGGCTGGAATGAACAGGACCCCCAAGACTGGTGGAAGGGGGCTTATGTAAGTCTCCATAAAGCGATTGACAAAAGCGGAATTGACCCTGCTTACATTAAAGCGTTAAGCTTTTCCGGACAGATGCACGGGCTGGTTGCGATGGATAAAGACGGAAATGTAATCCGAAGGGCTTTCCTGTGGAATGACCAGAGATGTGCAAAACAGTGTCAGGATGTATTGCGGGATCTTGGAGGATTTGAGGCATTACGCGGTTATACCAATAATAATTTACTGCCCGGATATCAGGGCGGAAAGATTCTGTGGCTGCGTGAAGTGGAACCGGAGAATTACCGCAGGATGACAAAGGCGATACTGCCAAAAGACTATCTGAGGTATAAGTTAACCGGTGAGTACTTTACGGATGTGTCTGACGCGTCTGGTACAGGGCTGTTCGATGTAAAGAAACGCGAATACAGCTTTGAGCTTCTTAACCGGCTTCAGATTCCACGGGAGTTATTCCCTCCGGCAGTAGAATCGAGTGAGATTACCGGTGAAATTACAAGAGAAGCGGCAGAACTTACCGGACTTTTAGAGGGAACTCCTGTCGTCGGAGGCGGAGGAGACAGTGTTATTCAGACAACAGGCATGGGTCTGATCAGAGAAGGCGTATTGGGGCTTACATTGGGTACCGGCGGAATTGTCGCCATGGGTATGTCCGAATATCTGGAAAACCACGATGAGACACTGCAGTTTTTCTGTAACAACCAGAAGGATTTGTATCACGTTATGGGGGTAATGCTGGCATGCGGCGGCAGCTACCAGTGGTACAGAAATACCCTCTGCAAAGATGAGATGATGCAGGCGAAAAGCCAGGGAAAAGATCCCTACGACCTGCTCAATATCGGGGCGGCCAATTCACGGCCGGGGGCAAAGGGTCTGATCTATCTTCCGTATCTGTCAGGTGAACGGGCGCCGTACACGGATCCGAACTTGAGAGGGTGCTTTATTGGACTGACACAAAGTCACAATAAGGGTGATATGACGAGAGCATTGATGGAAGGCATCGGGTATGGAATGAAGCAGATCGGTGAGGCGATATTGAAGTTGAAACCATTAAAAATGGAACGGATCATCGTCTCGGGAGGCGGAAGCCGCAGTGATCTGTGGAGGCAGATTTTAAGTGATATCTTCCAGCTGCCGGTATATACCGTAAGCGGAGCCAAAGAAGGCGGAGCCTATGGTGCATGTCTGGTAGGCGGAGTAGGTGCAGGAATCTGGAAGAACCTTGATGAGGCATGTGCGACCATGAAAGTGGTGACTGAAAATGTGCCGAATGCAGGGAATAAAGAAAAATATGAAGAGATGTATCATATTTATTGCGATATGGTTCCGACATTAAAGAATCAGTTTGACCGTCTGGCGGAGATGTAATTTTTCTGCGTCAGTCAAAACGCAATATGGTAAACGCCCTCAGGCATGGTGTTACTGGCTTTTGGCAAAGCCATGGCTGCGGGTGTCTGTAAAAACAGTGAAGCGGATGGTAGCGATCCGCTTTCATAAATTGAGAAGTGAGGTAAAGTTATGAATCAGATTGATAATTTATCGATAAATGCGATCCGGGTACTTTCAGCGGATGCGATTCAGAAGGCGAAATCAGGCCATCCAGGTCTTCCACTTGGATGTGCACCGATTGCCTATGAGTTATGGGCACGCCACATGAACCACAATCCGGCCCATCCGGACTGGCTCAACAGAGACCGTTTCATCCTCTCCGGAGGTCATGGATCGATGCTGTTATACTCATTGCTTTATTTATATGGATACGGCGATTTAAGCATGGACGATCTGAAAGAATTCCGGCAGCTGAATTCAAAAACTCCGGGTCATCCGGAGTACAGACATACGGTGGGTGTAGAAGCGACGACAGGTCCGCTGGGAGCCGGAATGGGTATGGCTGTCGGTATGGCGATTGCAGAAAAGCATCTGGCATCTGTATTTAACAAAGAGGATTATCCGGTCATTGACCACTATACGTTTGCGCTTGGCGGTGACGGCTGTCTGATGGAAGGAATTTCTTCAGAAGCATTTTCACTGGCGGGGACACTGGGACTGTCCAAACTGATCATTTTATATGATTCTAATAAAATCTCCATTGAAGGTTCGACGGATCTTGCATTTACAGAAGATGTAGAAGCCAGAATGAAAGCTTTTGGTTTCCAGACGTTAACGGTAGAAGACGGCAATGACATCGATGCAGTCGGCAGAGCAATTGAAGAGGCGAAAGCAGATAAGGAACATCCATCCTTCATCAAGATCTGCACAGAGATTGGATATGGATGCCCTGCAAAACAGGGCAAAGCAAGCGCACACGGAGAGCCACTCGGCGAGGATAATGTCAAGGCAATGAAAGAGACATTGAATTATCCATCTCAGGATCCATTCCATGTACCGGATGAAGTGTATAAGAACTTCGAATCTCTGCGTGAAAACCAGGCAGCAGCCATGGCAAAGTGGGATCAGATGTTTGCCGCGTACTGTGAAAAATATCCGGAGATGAAAGAAAAGATTGACCAGTATTTTAACAGTGATGCTGCAAAGGTACTTGACGATAATGAGGAGTTCTGGAAGAGAGGCGAGAAGCCGGAAGCAACAAGGAATATTTCCGGAAGGCTGATCAACCAGATGAAAGACATTCTGCCGACTCTGATGGGTGGTTCTGCGGACCTGGCACCGTCCAACAAGACGTATATGAATGATATGGGAGATTTCTCAAAAGAGAATCCGTCCGGCAGAAATATGCATTTCGGAGTACGGGAACTGGCAATGGGTGCAATTGGAAATGGTATGATGCTGCATGGCGGAATTCACAGTTACGTAGCAACATTCTTTGTATTCAGTGATTATTTGAAACCGATGGCCCGCCTGTCTTCGATCATGAAAGTTCCGATGACATACGTCTATTCTCATGACAGTATCGGAGTTGGAGAAGATGGACCGACGCATGAGCCGATCGAGCAGCTTGCGATGCTTCGTGCAATGCCGAATTTCCATGTGTTCAGGCCGTGTGATGCAGTTGAGACAGAAGCGGCATGGTATAGTGCAATGACGTCTAAAGAGACACCGACCGCGATCGTTGTGACAAGGCAAAATCTCGCTCCGATGCAGGGCAGCAGTAAAGAAGCACTGAAAGGTGCGTATGTTCTGGAAGATTGTGACGGAACTCCGGATCTGATTCTGATTGCGACAGGTTCTGAAGTAGAACTGGCAGTGGAAGCAAAAAATGTATTAGAAGGAAAAGGCAAAAAGGTACGTGTAGTATCCATGCCTTGTATGGATATCTTTGAAGAGCAGTCAGAAGAATATAAAGAAGCAGTTCTTCCAAAAGCTGTGACGAAGAGAGTATCCATCGAAGCGTTATCTACTTTCGGATGGGATCGTTATGTAGGGCTTGAAGGTAAAATGGTCGGAATGACTACTTTTGGCGCAAGCGGTCCGTATAAAGAACTGTTTGAATATTTTGGATTCACGGTGGAAAATGTAGTAAAAGCAGCCGAGAGTTTATTTTAAAAACTGAATAAGATTTCCCCTGAGATAAAGAAGGATACAGTTGCATGGCGCGCAGCTGTATCCTTTTGTGATGAAACGGATGATACTGTTACATCTGAGAAATAAAGGAATCAATAGAATCTGATTTTGCGGCAAGTTTCAGCCATTTTGTTAAGGTAAGAAGGTCAGTTTCTCTCCGGATTGTGTTTTTTAGTTCATCTGGAATTGTTCCAAGGTCACCCAATAACTCGAAAATAGAATCTATTTTGCCGCTTATTTTCCCATCTTCATACCGTTCCTGTCCGATTGCCTCCAGTACTTTCTCTTCATCACATCCTGTTAAAAATGCGTCCATAATTTCAGCCCTCCTTGAAAAATTATCTTGAATTATGACATCAGAAAGGAAGAAAGTCAATCCTTTTTGTGACACAGTTTGTAAAATCCTGTATAATAAAATCAGGAAGTAAAACTGGCAATATGAAGGGGGATTTATGATGTTAAGCAGAAGTAGATTAAAAAGAGGTATTTTAATTGCTGCAATAGGATTGACGTTAAATCTGGGTGGGTGTGCGAAAACAGCCGCATCGACGGAAGAGGATTTGTCCTGGATTGATCAGTCAATCAGGGAATTTAATGAGGCTGAGTATGGAGAACAGATTGTAGAGAACACTCAGGCATATAGCGATGGGAGTGTTAACGCTCAAAAAGATGAATCACAGATTGATCGAAGAGAGAATGTGATTCATTTGGAATCCAGAGATGGCAGCGAATATTATTTTCAGATGGAAGAGTATGTCGGTGTGACATTGGGGTCTGATGGAGAAGAGAATAGATATCCGCTGGATCAGGAACATCCGGTTGAATATGCAATGTATTCAGCGCTTATGACGCAATGGGAATTGAATGTCTCTGCGAATGAATTTGAGTATGTTGGGATGGAGCAGCTGGATGGACAGGCTGCTATAAAGTTGAAAAGAACTTTCCGAGTGCCTGAAGAGGAGACACTTGCCGGTATGCTGGAGGCTGAAGGAATACTGAGCGAGGAACAGATGAACGGTAATGCGAAATTAAAAGAAGCGGTAGAAAAGAACCGGGAAGGGAAAAAAGAGTCCAGTTACTGGTTTGACGCAGAAAGCCATGAGCTGCTGCAGATTGAGACGGATACAACGGAGGAATTGATTATTACTGATTCTATCAATGGTACAGATGACTTAGAGGCGGCAGATGGAAGGAAAGTTCCAGAGAGCTGGATTACAACCATGCAGTATACGTGGCCTAAAAACTATGTATCTCTGAAAATGCCAGATAAGTCATAAGTTTTTACAAATCTGTTGTATTTACAACATACACCGTAATATTCACATAGTATACTGACCTTGTAAAACAGAAGGGAGATTATACTATGGCAAATAAAATGTTTTGTTTTCAATGTGAACAGACCGCAGGATGCACAGGCTGTACAGAGAGTGTGGGAGTATGCGGAAAGACAGCAGATGTGGCACATCTGCAGGATGAACTGACGGGTGCTTTGATCGGGCTTGCATGTGCGTGCGGCAGTCAGCCCAAAAGAGAGGAGACAGACCGGCTGGTGTTGGAAAGTCTTTTTACAACAGTAACCAATGTAAACTTTAATGAGGAAACAATGAGGCGGATGATCCGTAAAGTGAATGAGGAAAAGGCCTGTATCGCTCCCGGATGTCTGGAATGTACTGTAAGGTGCGGGAACACAGATCCATTCGATATGGAGAAACTGTGGAACGCAGAAGAAGATATACGGTCTTTGAAATCCCTGATTTTATTTGGAATCCGGGGAATGGCGGCCTATGCTTATCATGCGATGGTTCTTGGATATACGGACAGCAAACTGAATGATTTCTTTTATAAAGCATTGTCAGTCCTTTCTTACGACATGACAGTAGATGAGCTTCTGCCAGTCGTGATGGAGACAGGGAAAATGAACCTGATCTGTATGGAACTTCTGGACCGGGCCAATGTGGAAAGTTTCGGAACGCCGGTTCCGGTGGAGGTACCGTTGTCAGTAGAAAAAGGTCCATTTATTGTTGTGACAGGGCATGATCTTCATGATCTGAAATTACTGCTGGAACAGACCAGGGGAAAAGGCATCAATGTCTATACCCACGGAGAAATGCTTCCGGCACACGGGTATCCGCTCCTGAAGAAGTATTCGCATCTGAAAGGGAATTTTGGGACGGCATGGCAGAATCAGCAGAGAGAATTCGCAGATATTCCCGCCTCGGTTTTGTTTACGACGAATTGCCTGATGCCTGTAAAAGACAGCTACCGTGACCGGGTATTTACGACTGCAGTGGTCTCTTATCCTGAGATGGTTCACATTGATGATAACAAGGATTTCACTCCTGTGATTGAGAAAGCACTGGAACTTGGAGGATATGACCGTGAGCAGAAATTCACCGGAATCAACGGCGGAAACAAGGTGACGACGGGATTTGGACACAAAACAGTGCTTGGCATTGCAGACCAGGTGGTAGAAGCAGTGAAGTCTGGTACGGTCAGACATTTCTTCCTTGTTGGAGGATGTGACGGCGCAAGAACAGCAAGAAATTACTTTACAGAGTTTGTAAAACAGACACCGCAGGATACCATTGTATTGACATTGGCATGCGGAAAATACCGTTTTAATGATCTTGATCTTGGTACAGTCGGCGGCCTGCCAAGACTGATGGATCTGGGACAGTGCAATGATGCCTACAGTGCAATCAAAGTTGCGGCTGCACTTGCGGATGCGTTTGAATGTGATGTAAATGAACTTCCGCTTTCCATGGTGCTTTCCTGGTATGAGCAAAAGGCTGTATGCATTTTGCTGACACTCCTTCATCTGGGAATTAAAAATATCCGTCTCGGCCCGACAATTCCGGCGTTCCTTTCTCCGAATGTACTGAACCTGCTTGTGGAGAATTATAAAATTGCACCAGTCACGACGCCGGAGGAGGATTTGAGGACAATGCTTGATTAGCTGTAACTGTGTGATTGTGTAGAGAATTTCCATATGGAAACACTTTATTGATAGAAGATGTTGAGTGCCCGGTCAGTGCTTCACATTCACATGCTATTTAAGATGTGATATAATTAATTTCATAGCAGGGATGCCTGAAACCGGTCAAGGAGATGGAGATATGAAATATGAAGAGTTAGAAGCGATCAAAAATATCGTTCAGAATAAAATTGAGACAACCAATCTGTCAAATCCAGTCGAAAGCAGTTTGAATCAGTATCGAAAGGTTTTCGATATTGAGTATACTCATCATTCTACAGCGATCGAAGGAAACACTCTTACTTTACTGGAAACAAAGTTGATTCTTGAGGATCAGATTTCAGTTGGAGGAAAACCTCTCAGAGAAATCTATGAGGTAGAAAATCATGATAGGGCATTTCAATATGTCAAGGGAAAAATAGAAAAGGGAGTTCCGATTTCCGAAGGAATTATAAAAGAAATTCATCGTTTGTTAACGGAACATATCTTTCCTGGTGGTATCTATCGTACTGTTCAGGTATATATTACTGGTGCATCAACGATACCGCCTGATCCACAGAGCATGGTATTTGAATTGAAAAAGTTTTATGAAGATTTACCTGCCAAGTCAATGATGCTGAATCCAGTTGAACTGGCGGCATGGGCTCATGCCGAATTTGTCAGAATACATCCATTTCCGGATGGAAACGGAAGAACAGCCCGGTTAATTATGAATTATCTGCTTATGGAAAGTGGATTTGCACCTGTTAATATAAAGGTTGAAGAACGGCACCGTTATTACAAAGTTTTAGATGAGTACACGGAAAATGCTGATATAGAAAACTTGGTTGAACTTATAACGAAACATGAGTATGATCAACTACTTATTTATTTACAATCTTTTCCTAAGAAAAAATAAAAGTAATTTTCCTTATGGGACTGTCCTGAAAACGTAATTCAGTGACAGTCCCATAATACTGTAGTTGGCAATATATCAGCCTATTTTAAGCAGCGGTGTCACTGACACTGCACCAGAAATATCAATATTTCTCACAGTGGGTGGATAGGTCAGATGAAATGACAGAAGCGCTTCCGCTTCAGATGCAGCGTTCGTTGTGAAACTTCCGGAAGCTGACGCAACTTTTTCCTGACTGTTAGCGGGGGCAAAGAACGAATAGAGCAGTTTCAGTACACCGTTGATCCTGGGAACGATCTGCATGTATCCATTTGCTTCCGGAACAGCTAAAAATATATAATCTATCAGATAGAGATATCCCGGTGCAAGAACAATCTCTGTATCGCCATTTAGATGAATTTTATCTGTCTCCTGAAATAGTGTTAAAAACGGTAAGTCTGAACCAGACGGTGGATCCCCCAAAACTCCGTACTGGGCGTAAAAATCGATCTTTTCCCGGGAGGGGCAGGGACGGGGATGTATAGGGCGGTCACAGGGATTACAATTACAAAGACTCATAAAAACACCTCAAATTCTTATTAGTATATTGTATGATTCTGGGAGAAAATGGTCATACAACGCCTGCCGGTATACAATTCTGGTAGTTGTATTTCGGTTCTGTGATGATATAATAGAACCGTATTATTAAAAGTATACACATAAAACAGATAGATGAGGAGAGAGATAACATGGTTCATATTGATCAGGATTTATGTATTGGCTGCAAGGCCTGTGCGGCAGACTGTCCGGGGAACGCGATTAAAATGGAAGATAACAAGGCGCAGGTTGTAAAAAAATGTATTCAATGCGGGCATTGTGTGGCAATTTGTCCGGTGAAAGCTGTCTCGATTCCGGAATATGAGATGGAGGACGTGGAAGAGTATGAAGCAGATACGTTTCATGTCTGTCCGGAAAACTTTCTTCATGCAGTGAAGTTCAGAAGAAGCATCCGTAATTTCAGGGAACAGAAGATTGAGGCGGATAAGGCAGAGAGGGTACTGGCAGCCGGGCGCTATACTGCAACTGCAAAGAATTTGCAGGAATGTACGTTCATCTTCGTTCAGGAGAAACTTTCGGAATTGAAAGAACTCGTATGGAAGGAAATGCCGGGAATTATTGAGTCTTTAAAGGAATCGCATCCTGACTATGCTTCGGCATTTCAGTATTTCTACAGAAAATGGAGCCGTGATCCAAAGGATGATACGTTTTTCTTTAACACACCTGCATTTCTCGTGGTTGCTTCCCATCGTGCGTTAGACGGAGGGCTTGCTGCGGCCAACATCGAGAATATGGCGGTGGCGGAAGGCTTAGGCGTTTTGTACAGCGGATATATGATGCGGGTAATCGAAGCAAGCCCGGTTCTGAAAGAGTGGCTTGGAATGGAGGATAAGCATGCGCACTGTTGTATGCTTATGGGGTATCCGGCAGTGTCTTACAGAAGAACAGCGCCGAGAAAAGAAGCTGACATTATATGGAAGTAAAAGGAGAGACAAACTATGAGTTTTAAGAAAAAACGGCGGGCAGGCTGTTGGTTATTATCCGTCTTCCTGATATTGGCCGCCTTTTTTCAGCCAGCCTTTTTACAGATTGATTCAGCAGCAGAAAATCAAAGCGGCCTGAAAGTACACTATCTGGACGTCGGGCAGGGGGACTGCACTCTGATTGAGAGTGGAGAGCATGCCATGCTGATTGATGCAGGCAATAATAATAAGGGGACTTATGTACAGAATTATCTTCAGAAACAGGGGATAGAAAAACTTGATTATGTGATCGGAACACACCCGGATGCGGATCATATCGGGGGAGTTGACGTAGTCCTGACGAAGTTTGAATGTGAGACCGTGATTATGCCTGACCGTGAAAATAAGACAAAGACTTATGATGATGTCATCCAGGCGATGAAGTATAAAGGGATCAAAAAAACTGCGCCCGAAGTTGGAAAAGAGTATGCGCTTGGTGACGCAAGATTTACCATTGTTGCTCCGGCAAAGGAAAACTATGGTGACAACAACAATGACTATTCCGTAGGGATTCTTCTAAAATACGGGGAGAAAAGATTTTTATTTACCGGGGATGCGGAAGAAGCATCGGAAGAAGATATGCAAGAGAGCGGGATTGATCTGCACGCAGATGTGTATAAAGCCGCCCACCATGGAAGCCGGAGTGCGTCCACTGAGAAGTTTATGAATGCAGTGAATCCACAGTATGCGGTGATCAGCTGCGGGGAGGGGAATTCTTACGGACACCCGCATTCAGAAGTACTGAACAGGTTCCGCCAGATGGGAATCAAAGTATTCCGGACGGACGAACAGGGGACGATCATAGCCGAGAGTGACGGCACTTCCATTACCTGGAACTGCCAGCCATCTGAAAGCTGGCAGTCAGGGGAGCAGTCGAAATCGGACGAGGAAAAGAGCAGTACAACGAGTAAACAGTCAGATGGCAGGCAGACATATGTATTGAATACAAATACGAAAAAAATTCACAAACCATCCTGCAAAAGTGTTGGTAAAATTTCGGATAAAAATAAGAAAAAAGCCAAAACAAAGCGAAGTGAACTGATCAGCGAAGGATATACTCCGTGTAAACAGTGCAATCCATAGAAATTCACCATACATTTATGGAGATTTTGGTGATATAATCTTTCGCGTCGGCAACCGCAAGTTCGTCCAGAACAGCCTCTTTATAGGAGAATTCTCCCATATGGAGGCTGTTTTCTTTTATAAATGCCAAGAGGTGCTCGTAAGCATCTTTTGCGTCATAGTAATTGCCCCGAAGATAGGTGACGGCATACTGGCCTTCCGGCTTCACATGACAGGGATGGGATTGTGGATATTCTGCTGTCTTGGTGAAAAAATGAGCATAGACATCCCACTTTCGGCTGCACAGTGAAGCCGTAGAAAGCATGGCGCCATAGGGATGTCCGGCATTCAGCCCGTTGTGGTTGCAATATCCAATGTGCTCACAGAGTGTGGAAAAGACGATGTCGTGGCTGGCAGAATCTATCCGGGGGCTGATAACCAGATACTCTGAAGGTACGGATTCCAGGCTGACATCCGAATAGGTTTCTTCAAAATGCAGAGTCTCGCTTAAGTCGACAAGTTCTGTTTTCGTACGGATGACCTGTTCAATTCTTTTCAGGCGTGCGAGTTCGGCCCGGACTTTTTCCTGCTGTTCATGAAGAAGGGAACGAAGGCTTTCCGGGTTCCGGTGGTCAATATAATGTTTGATTTCTTTCAGGGGCATTCCGATTTCACGCAGACATGTGATGGTAAAAAACACATCGCACTGGCTTTCGCTGTAGAACCGGTAGCCATTTTCGTCTGTACAGGCGGGGGAAAAAAGGCCGATTTCGTCGTAATAAAACAAAGTCCTTTTATTCGTATTGCATAAATTGGCAAAATCGCCTGTTTTTATACATGGATCATGTAATTTTTGCATAATTATACATTTTCTCCTTGACTATAACGTTACGGTATACTTTATTATAATGACGTTGTAATGCGAAAGCAATAGCGGATTTTCGAAGGTTCATTTTATATATCCGATAAAATATGTTGAAAAGAGAGGGAAAAACAATGCCGGCATTAAGTGACAGAGTAGATAAGTTTACAGATTCTGTTATCCGCAGGATGACAAGAATCAGCGATGAATATGGAGCGATTAATCTCTCACAGGGATTCCCGGATTTTGATCCGCCAAGGGAGCTTATGGATGCACTTGCGAAAGCGGCGTATGAGGGGCCGCACCAGTATTCGGTGACGTTCGGGGCAGAGAATTTCAGGGAAGCCCTGGCTGTAAAGCAGGGGAGGGCTATTGGAAGAAAGATTGATCCGGAGAGTGAGATTGTTGTCACCTGCGGGGGGACGGAAGCAATGATGTGTGCCATGATGACCATCTGTAATCCCGGGGATAAGGTCATGGTATTTTCTCCGTTTTATGAAAACTATGGAGCTGATGCGATTCTGTCGGGGGCGGAACCGGTCTATATTCCGCTTGTACCGCCACAGTATAACTTTGATCTGGAACTGGTTGAGAAAGGTTTCAGGGAAGGGGCGAAAGCAATCATCGTCTGCAATCCGTCAAATCCATGCGGCAAGGTATTCTCCAGGGAAGAGTTGATGCAGATTGGTGATCTGGCTGTGAAGTATGATGCATTTGTTGTGACAGACGAAGTGTACGAGCATATGGTGTATGCACCGAATCATCATACCTGCATGGCGTCGCTTCCGGGAATGTATGAGCACACAATTACCTGTAATTCACTTTCGAAGACATATTCGATTACCGGATGGAGGCTTGGGTATCTGATTGGACCGGCACAGGTCATTGAGGCCGCAAAGAAAGTACATGATTTTCTGACCGTAGGTGCCGCGGCGCCGCTTCAGGAGGCTGCTGTCGCTGGGCTGAACTTTCCGCAGTCTTACTACGACCGGCTGCTTGAGATCTATACGAAGAAGAGAGACTACTTTCTGGAGGGGCTTGACCGCATCGGCCTGAAACATAATGTACCGGAGGGGACGTATTTTGTATTGATTGATATACAGGAATTTCTGGATCTTCCGCAGTTTTCTGGATATACAGATCTTCAATTCTGTGAGTGGATGATTCAAAATATCAAAGTTGCAGCAGTGCCAGGATCAAGCTTTTTTAAAGAAGAGGTCAATCATCTGATCCGGCTTCACTTTGCAAGAGAAGAAAAAACAATGGATGAGGCACTTTCGCGCCTTGCAGGATTACAGGAGCTTTTATCATGAAAAATTATTCCGTTTTTTTCACGAACTATACAATCGGTACAGACGTCTATCAGGAAGTGGCTGATATCTGTCTCCATGATGGAAACAAAGTCCTTTTGATCGGCGGGGAAACAGCGTTAAATGCGGCGGAAAGCAGGTTGAAGTCCGCGATGAAAAACAGCGGTCTCGAAATTGTTGACACTGTGGTATATGGAACAGACTGTACTTATGAAAACATACGGAAATGGTCAGCGTATGCCCTGGAATGCAAGGCTGATATGATCTTCGGCATGGGCGGAGGGAAGGCGCTTGATACAGCGAAAGGTGCAGCTGAGATGGCCGGACTTCCGGTGTATACATTTCCTACAATTGCGGCAACCTGCGCGGCATCTACAGCGTTGTCGGTTGTCTATAAAGAAGATGGCAATTTTGACAGCTTTTATTTTTTCGATAAACCGGCGCGCCACTGTTTCATTGACCTGCAGGTAATTGCCAACGCGCCCTGCGAATATCTGAGGGCCGGGATGGGAGATACCATTGGAAAACATTTTGAATGTCATTTTGCAGCCCGAGGGGATGAGCTGGATCACAGTTCACTGCTTGGACGGGAAATCAGTAATCTGTGTTATGCCCCGCTTGTGGAACATGGTGTAAAAGCACTCAATGACTGCAGAGAACATGAAGCCACCTATGAACTTCAACAGGCAGTTCTGGCGAACATTATCAGTACCGGGCTGGTTTCGCTGCTGGTGGTTGATGACTATAACTGTGCAGTCGCGCACTCCGTTTATTATGGGCTTGTGCTTCTGCCCGGATTTGAAAATCGGTATCTTCACGGGGATGTGGTGGCATATGGAGTGCTTGTGCAGCTTGCCATTGATGGACAGAAGGGTGCGGCGAAAGAATTAAAAGCATTTCTAAAGGAACTTGGAATCCCATCCACCTTAAGGGAGATGAGAGTAGATACAAAGAGGGAGGCGCTTGATGAAGTGCTCCGTGAGACTGCCAATGGCCCGGATATGGAGCATATTCCATATGAGATTACGGAAGATATGATCTATGATGCGATACTGGAAGTAGAATGTTTGTAAAGGAGAAAAAATGGAACAGTCAAGTGTAAACTTTAAAAATATGCTTAAATTTCTGATTTGTTCTGGATTCGGGATACTCATGTTTCTTGTACCGATTCCGCAGGGGGAATCGTTCACGACACTGCTGGATTTTCTGAAGACATGGCTTAAGAACCTGCTGGGCAAAGGCCTGATCTATATTGTTGTGGCGCTGCTTGTGATTTCGGCGGTTGTAAGTCTGATTGATTTTCTGGGAAAGCCGGATCTGATCCGGAAAAATCATTATCTGAAAAAGGCATTTTCAACAACACCGCTGTATCTGGTTTCTAAAATTGTGGGGGCAGCAGTTGGATGTATGGTGGTATTTGGCGTTGGGCCGGAGGCAGTCATATCCGCGGATACGGGGGCAACAATCATCGACTTATGCGGTACGTTGTTCTGTATTGTGCTGTCATTTAGCTTTATTCTTCCCTTTCTGACCGACTGCGGAATTATGGAGTTTATGGGTGTTTTGCTGAAGCCGGTGGTGCGTCCGCTGTTCCATGTTCCGGGGAGAGCATCTGTGGATCTGATGGCGTCCTGGTTCGGTGCGTCGAATGCCGCTGTGATTCTCACAAGGGAACAGTATATGAAAGGCTTCTATACGAAAAGGGAAGCGGGATATATTATGACAAACTTTTCTATTGTTTCGATTCCATTTTGCCTGATGATAGCCAACACAGTTGGGATTGATTCTCTGTTCCCCGCTTTTTATCTGTGTATCTGCCTGGTGGGAGTAATCCTTGCGGTGGTGATAGCGAGAATTCCTCCGATTCGCAGTATTCCGGATACTTATAGAGAAAATACCGGGAAGCAGATCAACGAAGAGGTTCCAAAAGAACGGGGAATCTTTGGACATGCGCTCGAGATGAGCTGCAGGAGGGCAGAGAAATTCGATTTAAAGGCAGTCTTATCGAGCGGATTGGAAGTTGTGATGGGAATGCTGTTTGATCTGATTCCAATCGTTGTGTCATGGGGAACGATTGCCCTGATGATTGCTACGTTTACGCCAGTATTTCAATGGATTTCCTATCCGATGGGAATGTATCTGAAGGTGTTAGGTGTTGCAGATGCATTCACGGTGGCACCGGCAACCCTGGTAGGGTTTGCAGATATGTTTATCCCGGCGCTTCTCATTACAGGAGTTGCATCTGTAAAAACAAAATTCATCATCGGGGTATTATCTCTGATCCAGATCATTTACCTGACGGAAGTCGGTACAATTATTATTAAAAGTGAGATTCCCTTGAATCTCTGGAAACTGTTCCTGATCTTCCTGGAACGGACGGTGATTGCGATACCAATTATCGTTTTATTCGCGGATTTAGTGATCCGTTAGTAATAGCTATGAGCATTTGAGACGCAGAATGAAGCACTTTGGGCTGGAACTGGAGGAAAGCAAGACGAGATTGATAGAATTTGACTGATTTGCGGAAAGCAGCCGGAAAGATATGGAGAGGGCACAGGCTGCTCCACAAAAATTTTCGGAACTAAAAAAGCCTGACCGATATAAAAACCGGCAGGCTTTAATTTACTATAACTTGATAAAATTCGCCATCTTATAATTGTGAGGGTATAACCTTTTATTCCACTGTATCTTTTTTACGTTTTTTCCCTTTCAGTAGTGCAGCTGCGGCGGCCATAAGAATTGTCCATAGTCCGGGTGCGGCTGTATCTCCTGTCTGCACAGAATTGTTTTTATCATTCCCTTTGCCGGATGGATTCTTTTTATCCGTGTCCGTGTTCCCGGACGGCTTTTTATCATCAACCGTAAAGGTTTTTGTAATCGTTCCGGTATAATTGCCTTTGAAGGTAATTGTCACTGTAACCTTATTGCCGTCCTGCTCCTTTGCCACGTCGTAGTCTTTGCCTTGTACAAGAACCTTGCCGCCGTCCATCAGGGTCAACTCATTAAGGTTGGTATCGGCGGATATTTCCGGTATTTTGATTTGATTGTCTGTCTCCATATCTTTTGGCATTATCGTGAATTTTACAATTGTATCCAATCCTGTATATTCATTAGCTGCAGTCACACTGGCTTTCATATACCAGATTCCGGCAGCCGTTGGAACTTCTTTACTGAAGGTTCCGGTCTCTGAATCGCTGTAAGTAAAGGTGGCTGTACCATACGCTGCGCGGCCAGCCGGTATGCTGGCAGTCTCCCCATATGTCCAGTCTGCGATCGACGGTGTCACGGTCCAATTATTTTGTTCCAGTGCTAAGGTTACTGATAATACCTTTTCCACGTAATGTCCTGACGCATCATAGTCAGTTACACCCATATAGTCATAATTGGAATCATCGACCGCAAAACGAGCTTTATAACCGTTATTGCCGATTGCCAAAGTTTGACTGTCATCCTCCCATACCCAGCCAGATGGAAGCTTCACTGTTGACAACAATTCACCCTGTATACCGCTGAGGTTATTCGGAAGCGTAATTGCCGGAGCGTTTGCTTTGGTAATCTTAAAATCGACAGTCTTTTCCAACTCTGTATAATTGTCTGTCCCGGCAACCGCCCCTTTCACATACCAGGTACCCGCCGCTGTCGGAACGTTTTCCTTGAAGGTTCCGGTCTGGGAATTACTGTAGGTATAAGAAACTGTTCCGAATCTTGGAGTTGCCGATGGCTTATTCGCTGGCGTTCCATAAGTCCAGTCGCCAATCGCAAGTCCGCTGATCCAGTTGTTGTCCGCTCGCCATATTGTAAATTCCTTTGGCGAAGAGTCCGCGGCCTTATAATCGTCATCCGCGGCCACATGGGCTGTCACTCTGTAATTTCCTGCGTCTGTCGGAGCGCCTGAGATTTTCTCCCATGACATAGTCCCATTTTGCTTTTCCCAGGTATAGGTTACGGCACCGGTGCTGCCGGTCTTTGTAACAGCCGGTTCGCTGCTGACTGCAGTTCCGTTATAACTCTTATCCAAATCATTGTCAGTAATTTTTATGCTGCTTTTCTCTTTTTGAATTACCTTTAATTTGACATCTAATGTCACCGGATTGTCACTGTAAGTCCCGCAATCATAAGAATACTCAATAGGCGCCTGATCGCTATATTCGCTTACAATTCCGGTAGTTGAATCGTACTTCGCACCATTTGTAACTGTTATTTTCTCAGGATTGATCCCTAGGAATTTCTCTGTAATATTAAAGGTCTTTGATTTCTCTTTCAGTTCGGTCGAAGATGGCTCCGGCTTATTCAATTCCGTTAAATTTAATAAAGCATTCGTTCCTATATTCAGATACGCAAGCGGCGTATCATTGCACGTCAATTCTTGTAATTTTGTACAATTGCTGACGTCAAGACTTTTGACTTTTGTATTGGTGCACCGCAAATAGGTTAAGTCCACATTTTTACTGACATCAAGACTTTCTATATTTGTCCCGTGGCAATCCAAGCCTGCCAACTTTGTATTTGCGCTTACATCCAGAGTCTCCAGTTTCGTGCCGGAGCAATTCAAAGCGGTCAATTTTTCATTTTCACTGATATTCAGGCTCTCGATTCCTGTGTTGTAGCAATATATTCCCTCCAAATTCGCGTTGGCGCTTGTATTCAGGCTCGTAATATTCATATTGTTGAATACGTACAATCCCATTAATTTTTCATTTGGTTCGATGTCCAGCTCCTTGATGCTTGTGCCGCCGCAGTTCAAAACTGTCATGGACGTAAAATATTCCAGCCCCTTTAATGATTCTAAATCGCTCATATACGAAAGGTTTATATAATTTACGCCGGCGATTTCAGTCTCTGACAGGAAACCATTCTCATCCTTATCAATGCTCTGCGATATATAATTTCTAAATGCTGCATCTGGGAAATTTTTTTCATTGATTTCCACATCATCAGCAGCATAGGGGGCATGAGCTGCACTTTTCGATAACAGGCCTTCTTCCGGTAGTTCTACCGTGACAGAAAGCTGGACTTCCACATAATGTCCCTCTGTGTGATACCCCTCTACTTCCACATAATCATAGGTTTCATCATCAACCGCGACATATGCCGGATATTCGGTAGTGTCTGCCGACAAGACTGTGCTTTCATCCGCCCATGTCCAATTCTCCGGCAGCTCGATTTCCCTTAGCGGCGTACCTGCCGCTGCTTGCAGGTTCTGGGGCAGTGTGATGGCCGGGGCAGTTTCTTTCCCTGTTTCCGGCTGTCCGTTTCCGCTTTCCTGTGGGATGCCCTGCGTGATGGGTGGTTCATTTTCCTGAGCCCTGACAGTGACAGGGCTCACTACAGTGAAAACAATCAACACGGCTGCCATTACAAATGCCGCTACCTGTTTCTTTTTGTTATTCATGTGTTATATTGTTCCTCTCTTTCCTGTCTGTGTTCCTTTGACATAAGTCTATCCTAACAAAAAAATCACCCATAAAAAAAGAGGGTATTCCTACTTGGCAGGATATTCTTCCTAACTGGTAAGAAAATTCCTTGCAAATGTATTTGATAGTGATGTCGGGAGCGCAGAGGTTTGGTTTGGCCTTTACATAGAATTCTTCGGAAGGATGGATATAAATTTCGTTTTTTATTGTATTTTTTTCAGTACAATCCTTTGTTTTAATTGTAACAATCGCGTACTACACAAGAATACATCTGTGCGTGAGGATGGAACTGTCCCTGGAAATGCAGTGCGTACTTTCTCTGAAGATATATGATTGAAATATAAAAAAAGTATAAATTCTGGGAATTAATTGTGATTATCAGAGGGATAAAGATATTGACAAAAATAAAACAAAGTAAGATAAAATTATAACAAAGATAGGGTGAAAACAAGAAAAATTATAAGAAATAAACAAAAAAAAACAATGTAAAAATAAATTTGATTACAAAATGCACAAAAAAGTACTGGATTTATAACAAAAGATATGCAATAATTATAACAAGAGAAAGCAGAGGAAATTCATGGATGTGTAAGACTGGCGAATTTTACTTTAACATTCATTCATGACGGAAGGAGGAGTTACGAAAGAACGGAAAACAGAGTAATGGTATCATGTAAACTATGACGCAGAGAGAGGAGGAACAGAAGAACCGGACCAGGGTATCTTCTGTCGGTGAAGAATGAAAAATTTTGTGAGTAAATGGAACAGTATCAGTCTGGTGAAAAGAATTATTATGGGGCTTGCCGTTGGTATTGTACTGGGGCTTGTGGTGCCGCAGGCAACACCAATTTCACTTTTGGGACAGTTATTTGTAGGGGCATTGAAGGCAGTTGCACCATTGTTGGTATTTTTCCTTGTAATCGGGGCATTATCACAGCATCAGGAAGGCAAGAAGACGAATATGAAAACGGTTATTTTCCTGTATCTTCTGGGAACATTCCTGGCAGGAACATTAGCGGTTGTATCAAGTTTCTTATTCCCGATGACTTTAACATTAACAGAGGGTGTCAGTGATATCACTCCTCCGGGCGGTGTCGGAGAAGTTCTGAACACTTTACTTATGAACGTCGTTTCGAATCCGGTAACAGCTCTTTCAGAAGCAAACTATATCGGGATTCTTGCATGGGCAGTTCTTCTTGGAATTGCTTTGAGAAAAGCAAATGAAGGAACAAAGAGAGCAATTGGAAATATTTCTGATGCTATCTCACAGGCTGTCAGATGGATTATCAACTGTGCACCATTTGGTGTTATGGGCCTTGTATTCAAGACAATTTCCGAGCAGGGAATTGATGCGTTATTAAGCTATGGACGTCTGATCATGCTGCTTGTCGGAACAATGCTTTTTGCAGCGCTCGTAGTTAATCCGATTATCACATACATTGCAATCAGAAAGAATCCATATCCACTGGTATTAAAATGTCTGAAAGACAGCGGTATTACAGCATTCTTTACACGTAGTTCCGCAGCGAACATCCCGGTGAATATGAACCTGTGTAAAGAACTGGGACTTGATAAAGACACATATTCAGTATCGATCCCTCTGGGAGCGACCATCAACATGGGCGGTGCGGCGATTACGATTTCCATTCTGACATTGGCTGCAACACATACATTAGGTATTCAGGTAGATATCGCAACGGCAATTATCCTGAGTGTGCTCTCAGCAGTCAGCGCGTGCGGGGCTTCCGGAGTTGCAGGAGGATCTCTTCTGTTAGTACCGCTTGCCTGCAGTCTGTTTGGTATTCCGAATGACATTGCAATGCAGGTTGTTGGTGTAGGATTTATCGTAGGTGTAATTCAGGATTCCTGTGAGACAGCCCTGAACTCTTCTACAGATGTACTTTACACAGCAATTGCAGAACTTTATCAGAGAAGAAAAGGCGGATACGAAGCGAAAAAAGAGAGCGTAGAAAAAGCTTAATATTCTGGAGAGAATAAGTATAGAAGAGACAGTTTCAATAGTAGTTTGATTGAAACTGTCTTTTTTTGTTTCTTTACATATATTTACATAAGGCTTAACGGAAATCAGTTGTGGCACTTCCGAAATCCAGGTATAATAAATATAGAACAGCTGTCAGAAATGCCAGAGAAAAACAGGAGGAACGGATATGAAATTTAAACTGACTGCGCTTGAGAAAAAATGGGTCATGTACGATGTGGGAAATTCTGCATTTACGTTACTGATTGCTACAATTATGCCGATTTATTTTAATTATCTTGCAGGACATGCAGGGATTTCAGATGTGAATTATCTGGCATACTGGGGATATGCGACTTCTGCCGCCACTGTGATTGTTGCGGTCCTGGGCCCGGTATTGGGGACGGCGTCTGACCACAAAGGTGCGAGAAAAAAGATTTTTACATTTTTTCTGATTGCCGGTGTGATCGGATGTGTGGTACTTGGACTGATGAGTTCATGGGTATGGTTCCTTGTTCTGTTCGTGTTCGCAAAAGCTGCGTATTCTTTGAGCCTTGTACTTTATGATTCCATGCTTACGGATGTGACAACCGAGGAAAGGATGGATGAGGTTTCTTCCCAGGGATTTGCGTGGGGATATATCGGCAGCTGTGTTCCTTTTGTGATCAGTCTTCTGCTTGTACTTTTTTACGATAAAATCGGAATCAGCATGAGGATGGCAATGTGTGCCGCGTTTATCATCATTGCGGCCTGGTGGTTTGGCTTTACGGTTCCGCTTCTTAGATCCTACCGTCAGACCTATTATGTTGAGTCAGGCGATAATACTGTAAGTGCAAGCTTTCGGAGGCTTGCGGGAGTATTTGGAGAATTGAAGAAAAATAAAAAAGTCCTGTTTTTTCTGATTGCGTTTTTCTTCTATATTGACGGCGTGTACACGATCATTGATATGGCGACTGCTTACGGCACAGCGCTTGGGCTTGATACTACCGGGCTTCTTCTTGCACTCCTTCTGACACAGGTAGTCGCATTTCCCTTTGCATTGTTCTTTGGAAGACTGTCCAGAAAAGTGAAACCGTCCATATTGATTACTGTCTGTGTAACAGCTTATCTTGGGATTGCACTGTATGGAATCGGTCTTGACAAGCAGTATGAATTCTGGATTCTTGCAGTATGTGTAGGGATGTTTCAGGGAACTGTCCAGGCGATGTCGCGGTCATATTATGCGAAAATTATACCTGCAGAGAAATCCGGAGAGTATTTTGGAATATATGATATCTGCGGGAAAGGAGCGTCTTTCGCGGGAACGATGATTGTATCGGCGGTCAGCCAGATTACAGGGAGTGTGAATCTGGGAGTCGGGGCATTGTCCGTGATGTTTATTCTGGGGCTTTTCTTTTTCAGGATTGCAGTGAAAATAGAAAAATAGCACAAAATTATTCTGATAATAATAAAAAAATATATAATTTGACCAACATTTTGTGGAAAAAGATATAAAAACAATGTATAATGGAGACAAGAACATACGGAAAAGAAATTCAAAGGAAAGGAGTTGTTTGTGATGACGAATCATACAATTATAACGATCGGAAGACAATTTGGAAGCGGCGGTCACGAGATTGGCAATTGTCTGGCTGAGAGGCTCAACCTTCCGCTGTATGACAAGAATCTGGTAAAGATGGCGGCAGAAAAAATGAAAATCAGTGAAGAAGAGGCACAATCTGTAGATGAGACGGCGCTGAATAAGTTCCTTGCATCTTATGTAGTGGCACCGACAGACTACATGGTATATGTCAACACCGAAGATTTTGCCCGTCCGCTCAGTGACCGGATGTACCGGGTGCAGACAGAGATTATCAGGAAGCTGGCTGAACAGGGACCATGTGTCATTGTAGGAAGGTGTGCAGACTACATTCTCAGGGATAATGAGAATTGTATCAACGCTTTTATCTGCGCATCCAAAGAAGACCGCGTAAAGAGAATTGTAAGACTTTATGACATGACGGAAAAAGAGGCAGCAAGTAAGATCAAGAGAGTTGACAGGGAAAGAAGATATTATTATGAGACACATACAGGAATGGATTGGGGCAGCATAGATTCTCATCAGATTCTTCTCAATGCCAGCATGCTTGGAAGGGATAAGATCGTAGATATTCTGGCAGCAATGTATGAGATGAACGCAAGATGAAGATGACAGAGTTAAAGAAATACAGATCGGAGATGACAGTCAGTGAACCGTAGTACTGCAGGCAGTGATGATAGTGCCTGCAGTACTTTTACGTTATTCGTCTTTTTTATCATCTTTGCTGTGGTTATGCGGTTTTTTCCAGAGCCACAGGCCCGCCAGGGCACCGATGATATACAGGATGTTCACGAGAATTGCCGGATTGTCTTTCAGAAAGTAGACAACAAGAACGACACTGGCAAGTGCTGCCGCAAGCTCAAATGCAGTCAGGATGCGTTTTTCACGTTCCTCTTTAAAATGCTGCGTTCTTGCCTCTCTGGAGCCTTCCAGATATTCTGTGATGTGATCCTCCGTTATTCTGGACGCGATTTCGTCCGCCGGTGAAAAGGCTTTGGAATGTTCAGCAAGATCTTTCTTCACAGCGTGGAAAGCTTCGGATTTCTCTTCTTCGGTAAAATGCCGGTGGACGGGAATGTGTACTTCTTTTTCAGGTTCTCCGATGTTGTCCGCAGGCGCCTCTGTTTCCTTAAGTTCGGTGAATTCCCCGTTTTTTATATCTGACGGATCAGAGGGATCTTCACAGACTGAAATGGAAGGAGTCTCTGTGAGTATGAATGGCTGTTTTCCGGCAGGGATTGCTTCCGGTGTATGGTCAGTATCTTCTGGAATAACTTCTTTGATTATTTCCGACATCTTTTGTACCTCCAATATTAGGATCGTAATCTGTTATGGTATTATCATATCAGCTTTCCGAAGGGATTTCAATGAATTCCTTCTTTACGGGCTTTGGTGTATCGTGCTAAACTAATACTGACAGCCTCGGCAAAGACGGCGCTTAAAGGTGCACATTTTGGCGGGGCAGGATAACACAGAGATGAGATAAGAAAGGAAGAATAGACATGGGCGGATTTTTTGGAGTAGCTTCAAAAACGAATTGTACTTTGGAATTGTTTTACGGAGTTGACTATCATTCCCATCTGGGGACAAGAAGAGGAGGAATGGCAACTCACGGGGCAAACGGATTTAACAGAGCAATTCACAACATTGAAAACTCACCGTTTCGTACAAAGTTTGAGCGGGATGTAGATGAACTTGTCGGCAATCTGGGGATTGGATGTATCTCTGATTATGAACCGCAGCCTCTGCTTGTACAGTCGCACCTTGGAAGTTTCGCAATTACGACAGTCGGAAAGATTAACAATATGGACGAGCTGCTTGAAAGTGTATATGAGAATGGGCATACACATTTTCAGGAAATGAGCGGCGGACAGATCAACGCGACAGAGCTGGTGGCATCGCTGATCTGCAAGAAGGATACGATTGTGGAAGGGATTCAGTATGTGCAGGAGATTGTCGATGGTTCCATGACACTTCTTTTGATGACAGAAAACGGGCTTTATGCAGCCAGAGACCGTTATGGAAGAACACCGCTTGTGATCGGCAGAAAAGAAGATGCTTTCTGTGTTTCTTTTGAGAGTTTCGCATATATTAATCTAGGATACGCCGACTACAAGGAACTTGGACCGGCAGAGATCGTGTTTATCACACCGGAGAGTGTGGAAGTGATGAGTCCTGCGAGAGAAGAGATGAAGATCTGCTCCTTCCTCTGGGTTTATTATGGATATCCGACTTCGGCATACGAAGGCGTGAATGTAGAAGAGATGCGTTATAAATGCGGAAGCATGCTGGCAAAAAGAGATGAAGGCCTCGTAGACCCTGATGTGGTTGCAGGTGTTCCGGACTCCGGGATTGCCCATGCGATTGGATACGCCAATGAGTCAGGAATCCCATATGCCCGCCCGTTTATAAAATACACACCGACATGGCCCCGTTCTTTCATGCCTCAGAACCAGAACCAGAGAAATCTGATCGCAAAGATGAAACTGATCCCGGTAAAGGCATTGATTGAAAATAAAAAACTTTTGTTAATTGACGACTCTATTGTCCGCGGAACGCAGCTGCGTGAGACGACAGAATTCCTTTATCAAAGCGGAGCAAAAGAAGTGCATGTCCGCCCGGCATGTCCGCCGCTTCTCTTTGGATGTAAATATCTGAACTTCTCACGTTCCAAATCAGAACTGGATCTGATCACACGGAAAATTATCCAGGAGAGAGAAGGAGACAATGCAGTCAACGTCCTTTCTGAGTACGCAGATCCGTGCAGCCAGAGATACGAAGATATGCTTGAAGCCATCAGAAAACAGCAGAACTTTACGACACTGAGATATCACAGACTGGATGACCTGGTGGAATCCATTGGAATCTCTCCGTGTAAACTGTGTACTTATTGTTTCAACGGAAAAGAATAATCGTTTTATTAATACGGGATTGTTTAAACAGCCTGTGCGGCGTGGGTGTTCCCGGTTTCTGTAGTTTTGCTTAATCTCTTGATGCGGCCGGCCAGATAGGCAATGCCAAGGAACCCGAGAGCACACATCACCAGCATGATAATGAAGATATAGGAGTATCCGTGTTTTCCAAAGCGGTCGATAAAGTTGCCGTACATCGTATGGATGAACATGTCCGGGATATAGGCCACCACGGAGACAATACTGATTGCAGTGCCTGCGACTTTCGCCGGGACATGGCATTCGCCGATGATCGAGAACATCACACTGTAAAGTCCGCACATAAAGAAGGAAGCAAGCAGGGTCAGAGAGATCATGATGGATACGGATACAGAGTTACCAAAGATGAAGATTGCCCCGATGGTAAGAAACACCAGTACAAGCCCGACGCGGAACCATTTCAGTGTGGAGTGGAAGAGCTTGTCAGCAACCAGTCCGGTCAGAGGGGCAAGAGCCATGAACAGGAACTGCCTGATAATAGTCAGGTTGCCTGAAAAGCTTTCGGATACACCGAAGACACTGGTCAGGTATGGATTAAAATAAGTGACGGAAATGTACACACCATATACGAAGAACAAGGTCAGTGATATAATCCAGACTGTCGGGTTCATCAGCGCTGCCTTGACATCTGCCGCCTTTGGCTTCTCTGCAGGGGAGGCAGCAGATGGTTCTTTGTAATCGCGCAGCAAAAACATCAGTATGAATGGGATGACAAGCGTGAATGCGGCGATGACAATGACAGCCCAGAAGAATCCGGTATCTTTGGAGGCAAAACGTCCATAGACGTGTAAAGCAAGCATATTAATCAGGCCGCCGGTCAGACCGTTGACGGCATAATAGATCCCATAGGCTGTTCCTCCGCCGATATTCTCACCCAGAAACCGGATCGTCTTCATAATGGCAGGCCAGCAGAGGAAGATGGTTGTAAATGCCATTGCGAACCAGATCCCAAGTGACAGCAGATAGTTGGACGGCATGAAGGCATACAGAATGGTAAGCCCTGAGGTAATGAGCAGGGACCAGAAGATGGACAGTTTGGAAGACACCCTGTCTGAGATAATGCCTCCCGGAATCTGTATAATTGTACAGGCAAGGGAATAGGCGGAGATCATCAGCCCAAGCTGAGCATCTGAGATGTGCATGGTATCGATCATCTGGTCATAAAATACATATTTCAAATAAGGAAGACAGTAGATTGCCCCTCCTGCCATACCGAGAACAAAAATGGTAATAATGCTTTTTATTTTCTTATTCATAATTTCTATTCCTTCCTATTTTAATTCCGATTTTTTTGAAAATCTTCCCGGATTGCAGAGAGTTTCTCTGGAGAAGACATGACTTCCAGAAGTGTGTATCCGGTAATTCTGGCGCCAAGGTCGATGATATCATCTGCCCTGGGGCTTTTCATGATGTCGACTACGTCCTGTGTATGTAGCGCGAAGTGCCGGTCGGAGATGGCAAGCATCGGTGAAAATGCAGGACATTCATAGCTGACATTGCCGATATCGGAACTTCCCTGCATTTCGTGGTCATCTTCTCTGAATGGAACATGAAGTTCATTCATGACGCTGCGGATGACGTCAATGCCGGGCTGATTCTGAAGCATATCAGAAAACTCATAGCCGATCGTATCGATTTCATAATCTGTACCGGTGGCAAGACATGCCCCTTTTACGCAGTTTCGCATTTTTTCGATCACTGTATTGAGGTAGTCACGTCTGGTATGACGGAGAAGAATTTCTATTTCAGCTTCATCTGGTATGACATTGGAAGCCTCGCCGCCATTGACGATATAGTAGGAAATCCTTGTGTCAGGCTTTACCTGCTGGCGCATCATATCCAATGCGTGGAGTGTCAGGCCGGCTGCGTTGAGTGCATTGCGGCCTTCCCACGGTGAAGCAGAAGCGTGGGCGCTCTGGCCGTGGAATTTCACTCTGTAGCCGCCGAGTGCGAGGAAGTCGATGGCCGGGTAAGTGACATCGGAACTCATATGGATCATCATGGCAAAATCATATTCTTTAAATACACCGCGGTCAGCCATGGCAGCTTTTAATCCGTGGAGTTCTTCGTCCGGAGTTCCGATCAGGTCAATGTCCACATTCAGTTCGTGTGCCATGTCACTGAGAGCGAAAGCGGCAAGCAGGCTTAAGGAACCGCTGGCGCTGTGTCCGCATCCGTGGCCAAGGTGCGGGAGAGCATCGTATTCCGCTAACAGCGCGAACCTAGCCGCAGGCCTGGTGCAGCGGACGGCAGCGGCCCTGAAAGCAGTCGGAAGGCCGGAAAAATTCTCTTCTACTTTCATTCCTTTCTGACGGCACAGCTTTATATATCTTTTACAGGAGTCATATTCCTGCCCGGAAATCTCCGGATGAGCAGCCAGCTCATGATTCAGAGAATGGGCTGTTTCTTTATTGGCAGTCATCTTCTCATCAAATATCTTTTTCAGATCTTCAGTATTTTTCATAGTTCATTCCTCCATGTATTGATTTCGTTACTTATTATAATGAGATAATTACAAAATGATTTTCCAAAAAATAAAACAGCGTTTCCATTGAGGAATATCGGATTCATAATTTCCGGTATCGGATGCTTCGAAAAAGAGTTGAAGATTGAAATTCATATTGTTTGCAAGTATAATAGTCATACGTTATAAAAAGCTGAAACAGAGAATGGGGAAGAAAAGATGGATATTAAGCATTTACAGACATTTGTGGTTCTGGCGGAGCGGGGCGGTGTCATTAAGGCATCCATGCAGCTGAACTATTCACAGTCATCTGTGACAAAGCATATACAGGCACTGGAAAAGGAATTTCAGGTGAAGCTTTTTGAGAATAATAAAAGCCAGCTGACGTCGGCCGGAGAATGTCTGTATCATTACGCAAAGAAGGTGCTGTTTGATTATGACAATATCAGCAAACAGGTGCAGATGGAGGATTATTATCACAGTTCGCTCAGTGTGGCGGGGCTGGAACAGCATTGCTACAGTTATTTTCTGCCGGTATTCCACAGTCTTTATCACAAGTACCCTGAACTGAAGGTGACAATCAGTACTTCCGATATGGAAGAGAATTATAAAAAGATCCACGAGGATAATGTGGATTTTGCGATCATTGCGGATTATTTCATCTCGGATGAGTATGAAAAGTGCCTGCTTGGCTATGAAGATGTTGGGATATTGATGTCGGCGGAAGTTTATGAAAAGGATCTGGATAAAGCGACTGTTTTAGAGCGGTACCCCATCTTCGTCCATCATTTCCGCAAGCTGAATTACCACTTTTTTCAAAAAGAACTGCTGCATCCGCATGTGGTGGAATGCAACAGCCCCGAGGTGATCTATGAAAGCGTCCTGAACTATGGAAGTATCGGTGTGGTTGGAACAGCCCGCTATGAGAAAGAACTCAGGGAGGGGCGGGTTGTGATGCTGAAGCCTCTGGATGAGCATGTGCCGGTGGAACTGGTTGCAAAGAAAAGTACACTGAAGCATGCGGTAAAACGGGAGCTGTTCGATAAGTTCCGGGAGAGATACAAATATGTTACGGATAAAACTGATCATGGGCAGCAGGATAAATGAACAAAAAGGAAGGACAGGAATGACAAAAGAAGAAGTTCTAAAAAAATATTTTGGATACAGTGAATTCAGGGACGGACAGGAAACTTTGATTCAGAGCATTCTAGAGGGGAGGGATACCTTTGGGATTATGCCCACGGGTGCAGGAAAATCCATGTGTTATCAGATCCCTGCATTGATGCTTCCCGGGATTACGCTTGTAATCTCGCCGCTGATCTCTCTGATGAAGGATCAGGTGTCTGCGCTGAATGAGGCAGGGGTACATGCAGCGTTTCTGAACAGCTCACTGACGCAGGGGCAGTATTTTAAGGCGCTGGAATACATGAAAGAGCTCCGCTATAAGATAATCTATGTTGCGCCCGAACGGCTGCTTACAGAGTCATTTCTGCAGGCAGTCATGCAGGTGGAAGTGTCGATGGTCAGCGTGGATGAAGCACACTGCATTTCCCAGTGGGGACAGGATTTCAGGCCAAGCTATCTGAAAGTCATTGATTTTGTGGAAAGGCTGCCAAAGCGTCCGGTGATCAGTGCCTTTACAGCGACTGCGACAAAGACTGTCAGAGATGATGTGATCAGTCTTCTGAAGCTTTCAGATCCAACGGTTATCACGACAGGATTTGACCGGAAGAATCTGAAATTTTCTGTGCAGCATCCAAAAGACCGCTATCAGGTGACGTACAATTATGTAAAAGAGCACATCGGAGATTGTGGGATTATCTATTGTCTGACAAGAAAACTTGTGGAGGAGGTGGCAGAACGTCTAAAGAAGGATGGGATCAGCGTCACAAGGTACCATGCAGGGCTTGGTGACGCGGAGCGGAAACGCAATCAGGATGAATTCATCTACGATCAGCGGATGGTGATGGTGGCCACAAATGCTTTCGGGATGGGAATTGATAAATCGAACGTGCGTTACGTCATACACTACAATATGCCAAAGAATATAGAAAGCTATTATCAGGAAGCCGGAAGGGCCGGGCGTGACGGGCTGCCCTCCGAATGCATTCTGCTCTATGGGGGACAGGATGTGGTGACGAACCAGTTTTTTATCGACCGGCAGCAGGAAGCAGCGGAAGAGATGGATGCAGGTACGCTGGAGGCTGTAAAGGAGAGAGAGCGGGAACGTCTCAGGAAGATGACATTTTATTGTTTTACAAATGAATGCCTCCGGGAGTATATTTTGAATTATTTTGGGGAAAGATCGTCAAATTACTGTGGAAACTGTTCCAACTGTCTGACCCAGTTTGAAGAGACCGACATTACGGATGCGGCGAAAAAACTGATCGGATGTGTGAAGACAAGCCACCAGAGATATGGGATCGTGATGATTGTTGATACCGTACACGGAAGCAGTAACGCAAGAATCCAGAGGTGCCGGATGGAGGAGAATGAATTTTATGGAAGTCTGAAAGAGACGCCCATTCATCGTCTCCGGCAGATTATGAATTATCTGACACTCAGGGAGTACCTGATTTTAACGAACGATGAATACCCGGTTTTGAAACTTTCCGGGCAGTCGGAGGAGATCCTTTCCCGGGATGAACCATTGATGATGAAAGTGGCAAAAGAGCGGGAAGAAACGAAGCTGAAGAAAGAAAAGAAAGCAAAGAAGAACAAGGCTGCCGGTGCAGTTCTGAATGAAACAGAAGAAGAACTGTTTGAACAGCTCCGGGCACTTCGCATGGAAATTGCGAAAAAGGAGAAGGTGCCTCCTTATATCGTATTTTCTGATAAGACACTCATACAGATGTGTGCTTTAAAGCCGGAGACAAAGGAGGCGATGCTGGAGGTCTCTGGTGTCGGAGAGGCAAAGTATCAAAAATACGGAGAAAAGTTTTTAAAGGCTGTAAATCAGCCAGGATAAGGTGAATAAGGATCAGAATGAAAAATGCTGCCGGAGAGGGCAGCATTTTTCATGTTCTTAAGATAACATCAGTTTTCGCGACATTTCGTATGCAGAGGTGAAGATACTGTGGACATAATCTGAAAATAAAGGGATATTTTGGGACGACAGGGCATCACACAAAAGCGGAAAACACTGTGGGATTCTGTCATCGATCTCTCTGATCCGGGAAAGGTCTCTTTGCAGGTAATGTCCCCAGATCAGCAGGTAATCCATCTGTTCAAATAAAGTACAGAGACATTTTTGCGGCGCATAATCTTTCAAAAATTTCAGAACCGTTCGGACGATGCTCCCGGAGGAGGTAAGATCCATCTGCTCCCAGACGCTGAGTACCTCGCGGATGTCCTGGACCTTCAGTTCTGATAAAACGGCAGAGGCAAGCGGTCTGGAACAGAGCATCAGAATCTGCAGCGAATCGAGAAAGAGAGACAGATTCTGGCGGATGGCGGTCTGATCTATACGGAGCGGTGACGGTTCTGACTGGGGCGCAGCGATGACAGTTCCCTTTTTGTCAATCGTCTGAACGACACCGATATCATTCAAAAGGTCTACTGCATGGAACGCAGTGACCTGTGAGATGGAATACTCTTTCATCAGATCAGGGATGGAAGGAATATATTTGCAGTGATCAAATTCACCATTTTGAATGCGGCGGTAAAGCAGACGGGCGATCACCGTATAAAGGAAGGCCCGGTTTTTGGGGAGATAGTCTGGCACAGGAGCTTCAGGTTCTGAACAGGTACAGCAGGATTCTATGGCATTCATATAATCTTTGGCGTGATCACGGCCGTAATCATAGATTTCGTTCAGCCGGAGTTCTAATGTCTTATAGTCTTTCATGCGCAGCGAATCCAGTATGGACATAAGGCTGCTTTGGATCAATTCCGGGGTGATGCTGCAGGTGATGTCAAGTTCTGAGACTGGGAGGTACGGGAGATAAGTAAAATTTACCGAGTCTGTATGAAGGTCGTACATCACCTGATTGTCAAACGGACTTAAAAGTTCCATAAAAAAGTGGGATGCCCGGGTATACAGTTCATGCTCTTCCATGGAACTGTGGATACCGGCCACCAGTTTCTCCAGTGTTTCCAAATCCGAATACTGTCTGGCTCCTTCAAGCTGGAGCACTGGCAGGATCAGTTTAAAACCATCAAAGACGTCAAGAACCATCTGCTTCTTCTGCAAAAGGGAATGGATATAAGTCTCTGTGTCTACCTGATAGGTGACAACGGAACGCCGGCGTTTGCCGGTTTTAATATAACCATCTTCTTCCAGCATATGTACGACTCTGCGGACGGTAGTGATGCCGACATTATACTTGCGGCAGAGTTCTGTCTGCGAGGGAAGGCTCTGTCCATATCGGAGAATACCGCAGTGAAGCTGAGAGAGCAGCAGCTGGTAAAGATATTCATATAATGAAATTTCACTCTTCATAGAATCCTCCTGATTCATGTAATGATTTTTGTTTATTATAGCATGAGAAACAAAGAAAATAAACGCTGCTTGTACAGGACATTCACATAAGCTATAATAAAAGAAGAATCTAAAAGCTAAAAGGAATAAGATAAAGCTGCCGATGATGGAAGGAGTAATTGTATGGAGAATTCTCAGAAAGACTACGAATATACGACACTGATGAATATGCTGCATGTTAGTGTCAGTAAACATCTGCTGAATGAACATTTCACCCTGGTGTGGGCAAATGATTTTTATTATGATCTGATAGGATACGGAAAACAGGAGTATGAGGAATTGTTTCAGAACAGACCAGATCTTTACTATGAAAATTATCCGAAAGAGTGGGAGATTCTTGGCAGTGCGGTAGAAAATGCAATCAAAAACGGGGAAGACGGCTATACGATGGTTGCCCGTATGCCAAGGAAAGGCGGAAGCTTTAAGTGGGTTCAGATTACGGCAGCGTTTGTCGATGAATATATTGACGGATACCAGATGTCATACACTGCGATGACAGATATCAGTGATATCATGCAGATTCAGAAAGAGCAGTCGATCACTTATGATAATCTTCCCGGTTTTGTTGGGAAATACCTGGTCGACCGGGACTTTCAGTTTACTCTGCTGGATGCAAGCGACCGTTTTGTCGGCTTTTTTGGAGAAGGGTGCTGGAAGAACATGGAGGATCCTCTGTTTGCGGACAATATCAGAAGAAACAAAGAAGTCATCACAGCACAGAAGGAGAAAATACTGGCAGGGGAGACGGTGCATTTTACCGTGCGGATGAAAAATCAATATGGCGATGATGCGTGGCTGCAAGTGAACGCGACCTGTATTGACTGGAGGGATGGACAGCCAGTCTACATGGCACTTTACATAGATATTACGAATGAAACAGAACTCCGGCAGATGCAGAAACAGCTGGAGGAACAGTCACGCCAGCTGAAAAAGGCGCTGGAACTGGCGGAACATGCAAGCCGGGCCAAAACAGATTTTCTGTCACATATGTCCCATGATATACGGACACCGATGAATGCCATTATCGGGATGACGGATATCGCCGGTGATCACCTGGATGATCCGGTGAAACTTCAGGATTGCTTAAAAAAGATCTCGTTGTCCAGCCAGCATCTTCTGGGGCTGATCAATGATGTGCTGGATATGAGCCGGATTGAGAGCGGCAATATGACAATCAATAAAGATACCATGCTGCTCTCAGAATTCCTGGAAAATATTGTGGCTATCATGCAGCCGGTGATCAAGGCGAAGGATCAGAAATTTTCGATCCGTCTGCAGAATATTCAGCATGAATATCTCTATTCGGATTCGCTCAGAATGCGCCAGATTCTGATTAATATCTTATCGAATGCATCGAAATTCACTCCGGAGTGCGGCAGTATTGATGTAAGTGTGGAAGAGTTAAACGGAAGCAGCGATAAGACAGCGGTGTTCAGATTTGTAGTGAAAGATACGGGGATGGGGATGAAGCCGGAATTTGTGGAACATCTTTTTGAACCGTTCTCGAGGGAAAAGGACAGCAGGGTAGATAAAACGGAAGGAAGCGGTCTTGGCATGGCGATTACCAGGAAGCTGGTGGATTTGCTGAAAGGGGAGATAGGAGTACAGAGCAGGCTGGGAGAAGGGACAACTTTTACAGTGACGCTTCCTATGCAGATTGAGGACTGTCCGTCAGTGCCATGCAATTATTCTGACCTGAAAGTGATGCTGGTAGATGATGATAATATTATGTGCGAACATATGGCACAGACAATGCTGAATATTGGAATCCAGGTAGATTATGTAAATACAGGGGCGGAGTCGCTTGAGAGAATTGGCAGGGCGCATGATCTCGGGGAGGACTATGATGCTGTGTTTCTGGACTGGAAAATGCCCTATATGGATGGACCTGCGACAGCCCGCAATATCCGCAGCAAGGTGGGAAGTAAGACGCCGATTCTGATTGTCTCTGCCTATGACTGGAGCGACATTGAGACAGAGGCTATGGCGGCGGGGGTCAATGGATTTGTCTCCAAGCCTTTGTTTGTCTCTACGCTCTGCCGGGCGCTCAGACAGTATGTCTTGCATGAAAAAGTACGAGACAGCGGCCAGAACAGGACCAATATCAGCGAATTTGCGGGCAGGCATTTTCTTCTGGTGGAAGATAATGAATTAAACAGGGAAATCGCGCAGGAACTTCTTGCTTCCAGCGGAGCGGTGGTAGACTGCGCCGCGCATGGGGCTTCGGGAGTAGAAATGTTTTCGCAGTCTGCGCCGGGATATTATGACCTGATTCTGATGGATATCCAGATGCCTGTGATGAGTGGGTATGAGGCAGCTCAAAAGATCAGAAAATTACCACGGAAAGATGCACAAAGTATTCCGATACTGGCCATGACGGCGGATGCTTTCGCAGAGGATATTCTAAGAGCCAGAGAAGCCGGCATGAATGGGCATCTGGCGAAACCGCTGAGTGCGGCAGTATTGAAGAAAGAAATCCATGCGGTGCTTGAAACATAAAGGGGAGGAAGTTATACAGGCGGAAACGTAAAGTTTTACAATGGAACTGAGGAACATTGACAAGTATGCAAAAGTGAATTAAAATAATGAATAAATATACCTTTTTATGTCGAAATGACGGTGAAAAGGGATGCCGGGGAAGTAACGCGGCAGAGAAACAGAAGAAAAAAGAGAGAAGAGAGGGCACGTTGCATATGGACAGTTCAATATTTATTGGTACCGCATGGTCGCTGGTACCGCCGCTTTTGGCGATTATACTCGCCTTTATTACGAAAGAAGTTTACAGTTCACTTTTTATCGGAATTCTTGTGGGGGCATTGCTGTATTCCGGGTTTGCCCCATGGACAGCGTTCACATCGCTGTTTGATATTATGAAGAGCAGTATGAATCTTAACATACTCATCTTTGACGTTTTGCTTGGAATGATCATTGTGCTGATGTCAAAATCCGGCGGTTCAGCCGCGTATGGGAAGTGGGCGAGCAGCAAGATTAAGAACAAGAAACAGTCTCTTCTGGCAACGGCAGTTCTGGGAGTGCTGATCTTTGTAGATGATTACTTTAACTGCCTGACGGTTGGATCGGTTATGCGTCCGGTCACGGATAAATATCAGGTATCGAGAGCGAAACTTGCGTACATTATCGATGCGACGGCTGCGCCGGTCTGTATTATCGCACCGATCTCCAGCTGGGCGGCTGCGGTGAATTCCTATGTGCCAAAGAACGCAGGCATTACGGGATTTCAGTTATTTTTAAGGACCATTCCTTATAATCTGTATGCGCTTCTCACGCTGTTCATGGTATTTTTCATCATTGTAAGAAAAGTAGACTTCGGCACAATGAAAAAACATGAATACAACGCAGAACACGGGGATCTGTTTACAAGCGGAAAAGAAGAATTTGATGATATTAAACCTGAAGAATCTTCTGCAAAGGGAGCGGTCATTGACCTGATACTTCCGATTGCTGTTTTAATTGTCAGTGCGATCGGAGGAATGATTTATACCGGTTTTCTTGGAGGCGCGGGCAACGTAATCGATGCATTTGCAGGATGCGATGCGGAGACAAGCCTGATATTTGCGACGATGGTCACTGTATTTTTTATGCTTGTTTTATATCTTCCAAGAAAAGTGATTACATTTAAAGGCTTTATGGGAAGTTTTGTAGAGGGATTTAAATTGATGATCCCGGCGGTTGCAATCCTGATTTTCGCATGGACACTGAAAGGGATGGGAGATGCACTCTGTATCGGTGATTTCGTCGGAGACATCGTCGGAAACAATGCATCCGCAAGTATTTTCGTACCTGCGATTATGTTTGTCGTAGCTATTTTCCTGGCATTTTCAACCGGTACATCCTGGGGAACCTTTGCAATTCTGGTTCCGATTGTTGTTGCGATGTTTGAGAGTTCAGACAATCTGGAGATGATGATCATTGCTGTATCTGCGGTGCTCGCAGGAGCTGTCTGCGGAGACCACGTGTCACCGATTTCGGATACGACAGTCATGTCATCGGCCGGTGCCCAGTGTAACCACATCAATCATGTCACGACACAGATGCAGTATGCGGCCGTTGTCGCAGTCATCTGTTTTGCAGGGTATCTGCTGGCAGGAATTGTGAAGAACTGGATGATTACTCTGGCTGTCAGCCTCGTGGTACTGATCGTTGTGCTGAGTATCATTAAGAAAAAATCAGATGGCCAGCCTGTTTATGAGGAGAAAAAAGATGCCTAGTATCGATGTTCCTTATATTAACCAGAGTGTGAAATATCCGACCGGATGTGAGAGTGTCAGCACGGTAATGCTGCTTCATTATCTCGGATATGACATCACAGTGGATGAGTTTATTGAGAAGAAGCTTGAGAAAAAAGGATTCAAAGAAAAAGACGGCAGGTTGTACGGGCCTGATCCGTATCAGTATTTTGTGGGAAGTCCTTATGATCCGGACTCCTACGGATGTTATGCGCCGGTCATCTGTAAAGCACTTGAGAAAACGATCGGCAAAGAATATGATGTGGTCGACGAAACGGGAGCAGAACTTTCCGAACTGACGGAGAAATATATAGACCAGGATATGCCGGTCATTCTGTGGGCCTGTATCAATATGCGGGAGCCGGTGGACGGTCCGTACTGGCAGCTTTACGGAACGGGGAAAGAGTTCAAGTGGATATCGAATGAGCACTGCATGCTTCTTGTGGGATATGATGAGGATCACTATTATTTTAATGATCCCTATGAGAATAACGGAGTTACGGCTTATCCGAAAGAGGTTGTGGCTGACCGGTACTATGCCCAGCATTCGCAGGCAGTCGGTGTAAAGAAAAAATAAAATAAAGGAAGCAGCCTTGAGGGACGGGGAAGTGTTAGTCTTTTGAGGCTGCTTTTCTTCTTGAACGTGAAAGGACGGGGAATGAGACAGGTTAGAATCATCAGTTTTACAGCAGAAGGGACACAAAAAGGACAGGAACTATTGAAAAGACTGGCGTGTGAAGAGACAGAATGCATATGCTTTGCGCCGGAGAAATATATGGAGCCGGGAATAAAAAGTCTGCCGGGAGAGTTCAAGGAGTGGATTGGCAGAGACTGGGGAACGGCGGACTATCTGTTCATTGGGGCAGCGGGCATTGCGGTCCGGCTCATCGCACCCTGGGTCAGGGACAAATTCAGTGACCCGGCGGTTGTGTGCATGGATGAAAAGGGACAATACGTGATTCCTCTGCTTTCCGGGCATGTGGGAGGTGCCGTGGAACTGTCAAAGCAGATTGCAGAGATTACGGGGGGAGTGCCTGTCATTACGACAGCCACGGATTTAAATGAAATATTTGCCGTAGATGTATTTGCGAAGAAGAATCAGCTGATTATAAAGAACAGAGAACTTGCGAAGAAAGTATCCGCATACCTTCTGGATGGAGGAAAAGCAGGTTTCTACAGCGAATATCCCGTGTCAGGGAGCTGGCCTGCACAGCTGTGCAGATGTAACAGCAGGGAGGAACTTCCCGGGTATGACCTGTCACTGGCGGTGACAGGAGAAGTGGATTTGTCAAAGCACAGCCGGATCCTCTGTCTGAAACCCAGAACGCTTGCAGTTGGAATCGGGTGCAGACGGGGAACTGGGAAGGAAAAAATCAGGGCCGGGCTTTTTGAGATTCTGGAACGTATCGAAAGTGATGTTTCAGATGTCGCCTGTATCGCAAGTATAGACCTGAAGAAGGATGAGACCGGGCTGATCAGACTTGCGGAGGAACTGCGGGTTCCGTTTCTCACATATCCTGCCGGGAGGCTGAAGGAGACCGGAAAGGTCAGTTGTCCTTCTGCGTTTGTAGAGCAGACGACGGGGGTAGACAATGTCTGTGAGAGAGCTGCGTTGCTGGCAGGGAATGGGGGAAAAATTGTGACAGAGAAGACAATTGTGGACAAAGTTACGTATGCTGTTGTAAAAAAGAAGCTGGAGATGAGATTTTAATATGGAACATATTTTATTATTTGCAGGAACAACCGAGGGAAGAATGCTGGCATCTGAGATGATAAAACACAATTATCCGGCGAAGCTTTCTGTGTGCACCGCAACCGAGTATGGCAGAGAATGCGTGGTACAGAACATGGCATCTGATGCCGCAGAGGTGATCGCGGGAAGGATGGACCAAGGCGAGATGGCAGAGTTTATGAAGCAGAAAAAGACGGCGCTTGTGATTGACGCGACACATCCATTTGCGAGAGATGTCACTAAGAATATACAAGGTGCCGCACAGGAGGCAGGAGTGGAATACCGGCGGCTTCTGAGAGAGAGAAATGACCGGGGCGAAGGCATTATATTGAGGGAATCTGTACAGGAGGCAGCAGAGTATCTGAAGGGCACAAACGGGAAGATCTTCCTTGCCACCGGCAGCAAGGAACTGGAGTGTTATACGTCCATTCCCGGTTATAAAGAACGGTGTTACGCAAGAGTGTTGTCCACCCGGGAGGCTGTGATGAAAAGCATTGATCTTGGCTTTGAGGGGGCGCATCTTTTTGCCATGCAGGGACCGTTTTCAAAAGAGATGAATCTGGCAGTGCTACGCCAGATTGGGGCAGCATATTTTGTGACCAAAGAATCCGGGACCGAAGGTGGATACATGGAAAAACTCTGGGCAGCCAGGGAAGCCGGGGCTTTGCTTGTCGTAGTAAAACGGCCGGAAGAAACCGGAGAAAGTCTACTGGAAATGCTGTCATATCTGGAAAGGAGATACCGATGCTGATCGTAGTTACGGGCGGAAGCCCAAGCGGAAAATCAAAGACCGCAGAGCGGATGGCTGAAAAGCTTTGTCCCTCTGGGAAAATCTATCTTGCGACAATGTTTGCAGGTGACGGGGAATGCAGAGACCGTATTGAGCGTCACCGGAAACGCCGGGAAGGAAAAAAATACCGGACCATAGAAAGAGGGACAAATCTCCAGGGATTGAATCTGAACCAGAAAACGACCGTACTTCTGGATGACCTCTCGAACCTTGTGGCGAATGAAATGTATGATCCGCTGGGGGTAAAAGAGGGCGTGGCTTTATATGCCGTGGAAGGGATCCTCCATGTGATGCGTCAGTCAAAGCATCTCGTGGTCGTTGCCAATGACGTATTCTCCGAGAGGGTAAAATATGAGGAATCGGCACACTATCTTAAGATTCTGGGAGAAGTGCAGAAACAACTTGCCAAAGAGGCAGACATTTTTATAGAGACGGTTTATGGAATTGATATTTGCCATAAAGGGATCAGACAGTATGAGGAGGTGTTACAGTGAAAGGATTGATTCATATTTACTGCGGGGATGGCAAGGGGAAGACGACTGCGGCGACAGGGCTTGCTGTGAGGGCCGCAGGAACAGGGATGCAGGTATTATTTGCCAGATTTTTAAAAAATGAAACTTCCGGCGAACTTAATATTCTGGATGGGATACCGCAGATCGAAGTCATACACATGGAGAAATCTTACGGATTCTATCAAAGCCTGAGTGACCGGGAGAAAGAAGAGATGACGGCGATGTACAGGAGACTTTGGGATGAGGTGGAGCAGAGAGCCGGAAGCGGGCAGTATGACATGCTTGTCCTGGATGAGCTTATGGCAGCATATAATTACGGAATCCTGTTAAATGACAGGGTGCACCGGTTCCTGGAGACGAAACCGGAGAAGCTTGAAATTGTGATGACGGGAAGAAATCCGTCAGAAGAGCTGATGGAATACGCAGATTATATCTCTGAGATAAAAAAAATCAAACATCCCTTCGACAGACAGGTGACTGCGAGGAAAGGGATTGAATTTTAGAAGGAAATAGGATAAAATAGTGTAGATTCAGATCCGGCAGACGTTTATGTGTCAGGGGAAACAGGTGGGAATCCTGTACAATACCCGTTGCTGTATTAGAGGAGCCGCATTTCATGATGTCACTGTGCATATGCATGGGAAGGCGAAATGATGGTGATGATCCTTAAGTCAGAACACCCGCTAGTAAATGGATCTGAAGGTTACGGGATAATAGCCAGAGTATGCATTCAATCATCTTCTTTTATGATTGATGAATGTCTATTTTCTGTCGGTATTTTTGCAGGCAGAACCGGGCAGTGGAGACTGCGCGGCTGATTTTCCATAAAAGAACGAATCTTTTTTACATATCCCAGGCAGGTACAGGCGGCTTCATAGACAGATCATGAGATGCCAAAATCCGGCTGTAAAAATCCATAATTACAATGATCATTGATGCAGACAGTAAGAAAGAAGCACAGGGCTTATTTTACTGTGGGAAAGAGGAAATAAATGAAAAAACAGGAGGAACGTCTGGGCATTCTTGTGGCCAGTTTTGGAACGAGCCATTTAGATACCCTGGAGAAAACGATTGCGGCAGTGGAAGCTGAGACGAAAAATGCCTATGAGGAAGCAGAGGTGTACCGGGCATTTACAAGCGGCATGATCCGCAGGAAATTAAAAGAAGAGTATGGCATTCTGACCGATGATGTGAGGGATGCACTGGCACGCATGAAAAAAGACGGAATCGGGAAGGTGTGGATACTGCCGACCCACGTGATTCCGGGAGAAGAGTATGAAAAAGTCTTAAATGAAGCGGCTCTTATGAAAGATAAGTTCAGTGAGATGCGGATTGCAAGGCCTCTGCTTGGATACCCTGAAGATTATAAAGAATGTGTGAATGCGGTAATGAATCATATTTGTCTGGCAGAGGATGAGATTCTGTTACTGATGGGACATGGAACCGGGCATTTTGCCAACTCTGCCTACCCGGCACTGGAATATACCTTTCATTCGATGGGATACCGCCAGGTATTTGTTGGGACTGTCGAAGGATTTCCGGCATTTGAGGATGCGTTTGCAAGAATCTCTGACTGCAGGAAGAAACAGATTCTTCTGATGCCTTTTATGGTAGTCGCAGGTGACCATGCCAAGAATGATATGGCAGGGGAAGAGGATTCCTGGCTTACAATGCTTAAAGAGAGAGGCTATGAAGTAAAAGCAGTACTTCGCGGGCTGGGAGAGATGGAGGAGATCAGGGAACTGTTCCTCCAACATTTAAAGGAAGCGGAATTGATCGAATGCAGGAACATGTAGTATATAAAAACCAGAAAAAATTAAGGTGCGGTTATACGACCGGGAGCTGTGCGGCGGCGGCCGCAAAAGCCGCAGCGACGATGCTTTTGTCCGGGGAGGACGTAAAAGAAGTAAGACTTGGTACCCCGGCGGGGATTGTCCTGCATCTGGAAATCAGAGAATGTACAAGGACGGCATCGCAGGTTACCTGTGCTGTCAGAAAAGATGCGGGGGATGATCCGGATGTGACGGATGGAATCCTCATTTATGCAGCCGTATCAAGAAGCGAATTTCCGGGGATTGCCATCGACGGCGGAGAGGGAATCGGACGCATTACGAAACCTGGCCTTGGAAGAGCTATCGGGGAGGCCGCGATTAATAAGGTGCCCCGGGAAATGATTCAAAGGGAAATGCAGGAGGTAAAGGAACGTTTTGGTTATGAAGGCGGACTGGATATCTGTATCTTTGCACCGGAAGGCGCGAAACGGGCACTTCACACATTCAACCCCAGACTTGGGATTGAAGGCGGAATTTCGATCCTCGGGACCACCGGTATTGTGGAACCAATGAGCGAGAAAGCGCTGACAGATACCATTTATCTGGAAATGAAAATGCTGAAAGAGAATGGCCATCCATACTGTTATGTAGTGCCGGGGAATTATGGCATTGAATTTCTGAAAACCCAGCTGCACGGGGATGAAAAAAAGGCCGTAAAATGCAGCAATTATATCGGAGAGACAATCGATGATGCAATACAGCTTCAGATGAAAGGGATTCTTCTGATCGGAAACATCGGCAAATTCGTGAAACTTGCCGGCGGAATCATGAACACGCATTCCAGGGTGGCCGATGCAAGAATGGAGATACTCTCAGCCCACGCAGCCATGAATGGTGCCTCGAAGGAGATGGTGTGCCGGATCATGGAGAGTGTGACGACCCAGGAGGCTCTGGCGGAGCTTGAAAAAGAGAAAGAACTTTTCTGTGCAGTGATGGAGAGTCTGATCAAAAGGGCGGCATTTCATGTCTCTCAAAGGACGAAGGGAAAGATTCAGGCAGAGATCGTGATTTACGCAGAGGAGTATGGAGTGACAGCGGCGACGGACGGGTCGAAAGAACTTTTTGACAAGATCGGGAAGGAATCATAGAGGAAACACAGATTCCAGGCCAAAGGAAAGGAAAAGCATATGGACGGAATATTATATGGAATCGGCACAGGGCCAGGAGACCCGGAACTTCTGACACTGAAGGCAGTCAGAAAAATCCGGGACTGCAGTGTGATTGCGGTTCCGGTCTCAGACAGGGAATATGCCAGTGAGGAAGGGCTCCCGGATGAGGAGACACAGAAGAAATACTGCCGGAAATGCGTGGCGTATCAGATTGCGGAAAAAGAGATTCCAGAGATGGAGAAGAAGGAAAAAATCTATCTGCCGATGCCGATGGTAAAAGAGAAGGAAGTGCTGGAGAGAGCACATGAAAGGTCGGCAATACTTGTGGAAGAACAGTTGAAAAAAGGCCGGGATGTTGCATTTTTGACGTTGGGAGACCCTTCCGTGTATTCGACGTATCTGTATGTCAGGAAGAAAATAGAAGCCAGGGGATTTCAGACGGTGATCATTCCGGGAGTTCCGTCGTTCTGCGCAGCGGCGGCCAGGCTTGGAACCGGGCTTTCGGAAAATGTGGAAGAACTCCATATACTTCCGGCCTCCTATCAGATTGAAGAGGGACTTTCCCTGCAGGGAACCAAGGTGCTGATGAAAGCAGGAAAGAAAATGCCTCTGGTAAAGGAGAGTATCCGAAAGAGCGGAGGGCAGGCAATGATGGTTACGAACTGTGGAATGCCCGGGGAGAAGGTTTACCAGGGAGTGGAAGAGATGCCGGACGATGCCGGATACTATTCCCTCGTGATTGTAAAGGAGGAAGTTTAAATGATTACATTTGTCGGGGCAGGTCCCGGAGCAGAAGATCTGATTACGGTCAGGGGACAGAGGCTTCTGATGGAAGCAGACATTGTCATCTATGCCGGATCACTTGTGAACCCGGAACTGTTAAGCTTATGCAAAGAAGGCTGCCAGATCTATAACAGTGCCTATATGACGCTTGAAGAGGTCCTGGATGTGATGAAAGATCAGACATCCGCAGACTTAAAGATTGTCAGGCTTCATACGGGAGATCCGTGTCTGTATGGGGCAGTCAGAGAGCAGATGGATGCGCTTGATCTTTTGGGGATCGCCTATGAAGTGTGCCCGGGAGTCAGTTCCTTCTGCGGCGCGGCGTCTGCCCTTCATGCGGAGTATACACTGCCGGGAATCTCCCAGTCAGTGATTATTACCCGGATGGAGGGGAGGACTGCGGTGCCGGAAAAAGAATCCATCGCAGGTTTTGCAGCGCATCAGGCGACGATGGTGATCTTTCTGAGTACCGGGATGCTTCCGAAACTGCAGGAAGCCTTAATTGAAGGCGGGTATCCAAAAGATACGCCGGCAGCGATTGTATATAAGGCAACCTGGCCGGATGAGAAAGTTGTAAGATGTGAACTTCAAAGTCTTGCGGCATCTGGCAGAGAGAACCAGATCACAAAGACAGCCCTGATTATCGTGGGCAGGGTACTTGAAGGTGAATATGAACTGTCCAGACTTTATGCGGCGGAGTTTTCGACCGGATTCAGGGAAGCAGTGAAGAAAGAAGAGAGGTAGCAGCATGGCAAATGTTTATGTGGTAGGCATCGGGCCGGGGGCGTATGAGCAGATGACAATGAAGGCATATGATGTCCTGAAGCACTGCGATGTCCTGATTGGATATACGGTATACATTGACCTGATCAAAGAGTATTTTCCAGGGAAACGATATGTTACAACGCCGATGACGCAGGAAGTCAGACGGTGTGAGATGGCGTATGAAGAGGCGTTAAATGGGAATCATACAGCTATGATCTGCAGCGGTGACGCGGGCATCTATGGGATGGCCTCCCTGATGTATGAACTGAAGCCAAAATACCCGGAGGTAGAGATTGCGGTGATTCCGGGGGTGACGGCTGCAAATGCAGGGGCGGCAGTTCTTGGTGCGCCGCTGAATCATGATTTTGCGGTCATCAGCCTAAGCGATCTTCTGACGCCGTATGATCTGATTATGGAGAGGGTAAAAAAAGCTGCGGAAGCGGATTTTGCCATCTGTCTTTACAACCCGTCCAGCAAAAAACGCCATGATTATCTCAAAAAGGCATGTGAACAGATTCTGAAGTTTCGAAGTCCTGAGACGGTCTGCGGGATGGTACGCAATATTGGACGGGAAGGGGAAGACATGCAGGTGATGACACTTTCCAAACTGCAGAAAACAGAAGTTGATATGTTCACGACAGTCTATATCGGCAATTCCCGGACGAAGCAGATCGATTATAAAATGGTAACTCCGCGGGGATACAGGGGTGTGTAACCGTACAGGACGGGTAAAAACAGATGTGCAGGAGGTCTTATGAGCAGGACAAATACAGGAAACAGAAGAATTTATCTGGCAGGTGCAGGCATGGGCATGGGAGATACCCTGACAGCAGAGGTATCCCGGCTGATTCAGGAGAGTTCCTGCCTGATTGGTGCCGCAAGGCTTGTAAAGCCATACCTGGATCTGGGGAAAGAGATTGTGGCGGCATATAAGCCGGAGGATATCAGAAACTATATCGATTCCCACGAAGAGCTTGGGCAGATTACAGTATTGTTATCCGGGGATTCCGGGTTTTACAGCGGGGCTAAGAATTTGTTGGCTGCACTTGCAGGCTTCGATGTTACTGTGCTTCCGGGCATTTCCTCTGTCTCTTATTTTGCGGCGAAGATTCAGCAGTCCTGGGAAGATGCGGCGCTTCTCAGCATGCACGGCATCAGCCAGAATTTTATTGACACAGTCGTTCACAGGAAAAAGACATTCGTACTATTCGGCAGCCGTGAACAGGCGGAGGAAGTATGTGAGAAACTCCGGTATTACGGGCTTTCACATCTGATCTTTCATATTGGGAAGAACCTGTCAGGGCCGGAGGAGACTGTGGTGTCCAGGAAGGCTTCAGAATTGACTCCGGAAGATCTGGAAGGGCTGTGTATTGCCTGTGTTGTAAATGAGGAGACAAAAGAGAGACACATCCATCTCAGAGACGAAGAATTCTTACGGGGAGAGGTACCGATGACCAAGGAAGAGATCCGTTTGGTCAGTATCGGCAAGTTAGGGCTTTCTAAGAACGATGTCGTATATGATGTCGGTGCCGGAACCGGATCTGTCTCTGTGGAAATGGCACTCCAGATTCCCGGCGGGAGGGTCTTTGCAGTGGAGAAAAACCCGGAGGGCATTGGACTGATCCGGGCAAACAAGAAGAAGTTTTATGCTGATAATCTTAGGGTGGTGGAAGGCACGGCGCCGGAGGCACTCTCAGAACTTCCCAAACCTACCCATGTATTTATCGGGGGAAGTTCAGGGAACCTCCGTGAGATCGTTGACTGTGTGCGCAGGAAAAATCCGGAGGTAAAAATTGTCATGAATCTGATCACACTGGAGAACTTAAGCACCGTCTGCCAGATGGCCCAGGAAGGAATTCTGAAGGAAGAGCATCTGGAAATCACACAGATTGCGGCATCAAGAAGCAGAAAGCTTGGTGCTTACCATATGATGACCGGGTTAAACCCGATCTATATTGTCACTTGCTGACGGGAGGGAACGGATGAAATTACCAAGGATTATGATCGCGGCGCCGGGCAGCGGAAGCGGAAAGACAATGATGACATGTGCCATTTTACAGGCGCTGAAAGAAAGCGGCTGCCGCCCGGTATCGTCAAAATGCGGCCCGGATTATATCGACCCTATGTTTCATGAGGCAGTGCTTGGAGTTCCTTCTAATAACCTGGATCTTTATTTTTGTTCCAGAGAACTGACCAGAAGCCTCCTGGCCGACCATGGCAAAGAAGCAGATCTGGCAGTGCTGGAGGGAGTGATGGGCTATTATGACGGGCAGTCTATGGATTCCCTGAAAGGTAGTTCCTATGAGGTGGCGAAAGTTACACAGACGCCGGTACTGCTGGCCGTAAGGTGCAGAGGAATGGCACTGTCGCTGGCTGCGGTGCTCAAAGGGATCGTGGAGTTTCAAAAGGACAGCCGCATCGCTGGGATTCTTCTGAATGGCATCAGCCCCATGCTCTATCCGCGCATGAAAGAGATGCTGGAGAAGGAGTTGAAGATTCCGGTTGTGGGATATCTTCCTGTGATGGACGATCTGTCAATCGAAAGCCGTCATCTGGGTCTTGTGACGCCGGAAGAGATTTTGGATTTAAAAGAGCAGATGGCACTGCTTGGGGCAAAAGCAAGGGAAACCATTGATTTGGAAAAAATCCGTTCGATCGCCCAGACAGCCCCGGATCTGTGCGCGGAAGAACTTTCGGAGGGCACTGGCAAAAGGGAGAAACGTATCAGGATTGCCGTCGCAAAAGACCGGGCATTTGGCTTCTACTACGCAGATAATCTGAAGTTTCTGAAACGTTCAGGCTGTGAACTTCTGACATTCAGCCCTTTGAAGGACCATAGGATTCCGGAAGATGTTGATGGGATTTACATCGGCGGAGGGTACCCCGAAGTGTACGCAAAAGAGCTGTCTGAAAACGCAGAGATGCGAAAGGAGATGCAGAGGGTTCTCGGGATGGGAATGCCATGTATCGCAGAGTGCGGAGGATTTATGTATCTGCATGACCAGATGGAGGGAGAGGATGGGATACAGTACCCGATGTGCGGTGTCATTGAAGGTACGGCATTTCGGACCGGTCATCTGGTACATTTTGGCTATGCCACGCTCACTTCGAACAGGAGCCATACATACCAGAGAACCGGGGAGACGCTGAAAGCACATGAGTTTCACTACTGGGACAGCACAGATTCCGGGGAAAGCTACCATGCTGTGAAACCGGATGGAAAGCGGCACTGGGAATGTGTTCATGTCAGAGGGAGTCTGTTCGCAGGGTATCCGCATCTGCATTTTTACGCTAACCGGGAGTTTGCGGCCCGTTTTATCCGCGTGTGCGGGGAAAAGGAGACAAAATGATGAAATTGTTACAGTCCTGCAGCATTGCATTTTCGATGTATTCAAGGATACCGATGCCGAGAACCGAATGGAATCAGGAAAATATGAAATACGCGATGTGTTTTTTCCCGCTGGTGGGGGCTGTGATCGGGGGAATTGTCCTTTTCGTATCGAAGATTCTTTTGTATTTTAACGTATCTGACCTGTTTTACTCTGTCACGCTTACATTGCTCCCGGTCATTGTGACAGGGGGAATCCATATGGATGGTTTCATGGATACGTCTGACGCACTCGGCTCTTACGGAAGCAAAGAAAAAAAACTGGAAATACTGAAAGATCCCCATACGGGCGCGTTCGCAGTGCTTGGTGCGGTCGGTTACCTGATGCTTCAGGCGGCATTGTGGAGTGAGGCAGGAGAGAACGCTATGCTTCCGGCAGCGGCAGGATATATTCTCTCGCGGGCAATGAGCGGATATGCGGTTGCCGCATTTACACCTGCCAGGGACAGCGGGCTTGCATCCACGTTTCACAACGGTGCCCACCGGAATGTTGTAAAAGCCACGATGGCAGGATACGCTGTGTTTGTCATCGGGGCTTTGATGTTTTATAACCCCTGGATGGCTGCGGCAGAAGTGGTCTGTGCAGGTGCCGCATTTTCCCTGCATGTGCATAACTGCAGGAACGTATTTGGAGGGATCACAGGGGACCTGGCGGGATATTTCCTCCAGATATGTGAGTTGTTCATTCTGGCGGGAGTGGTTCTCGCGGGACATGTGTTGGGCTGATGATGGGAGGAAAGAGAATGGAGATCGCATTGATACGGCATTTTGCCACGAAAGGAAACCTGGAAAAACGCTATATCGGGACGACGGATGAAGGAATTGTCATGGATTATGCGGTTTTTGGGCAGAGACAATATAAAGAGGCAGAGGTGGTAATTGCAAGTC